>CAZBLR010000001.1:0-41498 GCA_964492895.1 uncultured Zetaproteobacteria bacterium
TCAGGTTGCCGCCCGGCAGCTTGATGCGCACCATCTGCACACCCTCCTGCCGCTGCCCGTACACGCCCATCTGCAGGCGGAACGGCGTGAACCGCTCCTCCGGCATGCGGCCGGCCAGGAAAGCCTTGAGGCCCGCCTCGTACTCGTCGACATCGGCTGTGCGTGCAAAATCAAATTCCGCCATTTAACTCAACTCCTGTCCGCGGAAGAAACACCCATGGCACACGGACGTGCCATCAAAATCGGAAACCGGTTTCCGATTTTGCGAGGTGCGTGAAACCGCGCTTTTACGCACCGACAAAGTAAAATGACAGGGACGCCATTTTACGCTCCGATCAAGAATGGCCGAACTGGAGATCGCAGGCCTGCTCGTAGGTCACGAGCTCCGTGACCGTCGGATTCGGGCCGCACAGCGGGCAGCCCGGATCCTTGCGCAGGCGCAGCTTCTTCCATTCCATGCGCAGTGCATCGAAGGTCATCAGGCGGCCGGACAGCGACTCGCCGATGCCCAGCAGCTCCTTGACGGCCTCCACCGCCTGGATGGTGCCGACCGCACCGGCCAGCGCCCCCAGGATGCCGGCCTCGGAGCACGACGGCACCAGCCCCGCCGGCGGCGGCTCCGGATACAGGCAGCGGTAGCACGGGCCTTCCTTGTCCCGCGTCGGCTTGAAGGTCGCGACCTGGCCGTCGAAGCGGAACATGGCGCCGGACACCAGCGGCTTGTCCTCGAAATAGCAGGCATCGTTGACCAGGAAACGCGTCGGGAAATTGTCGCAGCCGTCGACGACCAGGTCGTATTCACGGATGATGTCGCGGATGTTGTCGGCATCGACGCGGTAGTTGTAGGTCTTGACCTCGACGTCCGGGTTCAGGGCGCGGATCGTCTCGCGCGCGCTCTCGACCTTGGGCATGCCGACGCGCCCCTGGTTGTGGATGATCTGGCGCTGCAGGTTGGACATGTCGACGACATCGGCATCGGCGATGCCGATGGTGCCCACGCCGGCGGCGGCCAGGTAATAGGCCACCGGCGAGCCCAGGCCGCCGGCTCCGATCATGAACACCTTGGACTCGAGCAGCTTGCTCTGCCCCTCGACCCCGACCTCGGGCAGGATGATGTGGCGCGAATAGCGCTCGATTTGTTCTTCACTGAAATCGATCATGTCAGAATCACACCTTTATCCACCGCAGAGGGCGAAAGGTTCGCAAGGAAATTCAGGGATATCCCTTGCGCCACTTCGTGCACTTCGCGGTGCAGACTTATTTAGATCTCGATGCCCTTGAACAGGTCGGTCGACATGTAGCGCTCGGCCATCGACGGGATGATGGCGACGATGCGCTTGCCGGCCATGTCCTCGCGGGCCGCCACGCGCAGCGCGGCCGTCATCGCGGCGCCCGAGGAGATGCCGCCCGGGATGCCTTCCTCGTCGGCCAGCCGCCGCGCCATCGCGAAGGCCTCCTCGTTCGAGACCTGCTCGACCCCGTCGACGATGTCCATGTTCAGGTTCTTCGGGATGAAGCCGGCACCGATGCCCTGGATCTTGTGCGGACCGGGCTGTCCGCCGGAGATCACGGGGGAATCGGCCGGCTCGACGGCGAAGGCCTTGAAGTCCGGGTTGCGCGACTTGATGACCTCGGCCACACCGGTGATGGTGCCGCCGGTACCGACGCCGGCCACGATGGCATCGACCCGGCCCTCGGTATCGCTCCAGATCTCCTCGGCCGTCGTTTCACGATGGATCTGCGGGTTGGCCGGGTTCTCGAACTGCTGCGGCATGAAGGCGCCGTCGACGGTGGTCACCAGCTCCTTCGCCTTCTCGATCGCACCCTTCATGCCCTTCTCGGCCGGGGTCAGCACCAGTTCGGCGCCGAGCAGCTTCAGCAGCTTGCGGCGCTCCAGGCTCATCGATTCCGGCATGGTCAGCACGCAGCGATAGCCCTTGGCACGCGCCACGAAGGCCAGCGCGATGCCGGTGTTGCCGGAGGTCGGCTCCACGATGGTACCGCCCGCCTTCAGCCTGCCGTCCCGTTCGGCCGCCAGGATCATCGCCTTGCCGATGCGGTCCTTGACCGAATTCAGCGGATTGAAGAACTCCAGCTTCAGCAGGATCTCGCCCGGAAGATCGGCGCCGAGGCGCTGCGGGCGCACCAGCGGCGTGTGCCCGACCGTTTCTGTCACGTTGGAAAAAATGCTCATGGCTCACCACCTATTCACAGCATATATAGTGTCTATTGGAATATAATGACACACATCAACTGTTAATTCAACCCTCGAGCACGCTCTGCTCGATCGGCTCGACGTGCACCCCCTGGGCCTCCAGCCAGCGCACGGCCTGTTCGACCACTTCGCGCTCGCCGTCCAGTTCCAGGCCGACCAGGCCCATATCGTCGCGCACCTCCGCCGTGCGGATGTTCGTGACCACCTCGAATTCGCGCCCGAGCTTCCAGATGATGGGCTCGCGCACGTTCTCGGCCGAGAAGGTCAGGTAGACGCGGAGCCTCAAGCCCGGCCTCCGGCGATGGCCGGCACGATGGACACCTCGTCGCCGTCCTTCAGGGCGGTGTTGCGGCCGTCCAGGAAACGGACATCCTCGTCGTTGACGTAGATATTGACGAAACGGCGGATCTCGCCGGCATCGTCGCACAGCCGGGCCTTCAGGCCGGCATGCGCGCCTTCCAGGTTGTCGATCAGCTCGCCGACGTTGGCGCCCTCGGCACTGACCTCGTCGGCACCTCCGGTCAGCTTGCGCAGCGGGGTGGGGATTCTCACTTTCACGGTCATGTCACTCTCCTTTGTGTTGCTTCAACAGTCGTTCAGGCGGCCTTGCGCTTGACCTGGTCGGCCTCGGCCAGTTCGTCGAACTCGCGCAGGCTGGGGCCGATGATGCGGGGCTTGGTCACGGCATCGATGACCGCCTCCTGGGTCTTCAGGCCGTTGCCGGTGACGCAGATGACGATGGATTCGTCGCGCGGGATGCGGCCCTGTTCGATCAGCTTCCTGGCCACGCCCAGCGTCACGCCGCCGGCCGTCTCCGCGAAGATGCCCTCGGTCTCGCCCAGCAGCTTGATCGCCTCGACGATCTCGGCATCCGAGACGTCCTCGGACCAGCCGCCGGATTCCTTGATCACGCGGTTGGCGTAATAGCCGTCGGCCGGGTTGCCGATGGCCAGCGACTTGGCGATGGTGTCCGGGCGCACCGGATGAATCAGGTCGGTATCGTCCTTGACGGATTTGGCGATCGGCGAGCAGCCCGTCGCCTGGGCGCCGTACACGGCCGTGCCGGCATCCTCGACCAGGCCCAGCTTGACGAATTCCTTGATCGACTTGTCGATCTTGGTGCACAGCGAGCCGGAGGCCATCGGCACCACCACGTGCTTCGGCGCGCGCCAGCCCAGCTGCTCCATGATCTCGTAGCCGTAGGACTTCGAGCCCTCGGCGTAGAACGGGCGCACGTTGACGTTGACGAAGGCCCAGCCGTAGTTGCCGGCGATCTCCGAGCACAGGCGGTTCACGTCGTCGTAGGTGCCCTCGATGCCGACGATGCGCGTGCCGTAGATGCCGGCGCCGAGCACCTTGCCCTGCTCCAGGTCGTGCGGGATGAACACGTAGGACTCGAGCCCCGCCGCCGCCGCATTGGCCGCCACCGAACCGGCCAGGTTGCCGGTCGAGGCGCAGGCCACGGTGGTGAAGCCGAACTCCACGGCCTTGGACAGGGCCACCGACACCACACGGTCCTTGAACGACAGCGTCGGATAGCAGACCGCGTCGTTCTTGATGTACAGCTCGGACACGCCGAGCACCTTCTCGAGGTTGTGCGCACGCACCAGCGGCGTGAAGCCGACCTGGGCGCCCACCTTGGGATCGCCGTCGATCGGCAGCAGCTCGCGGTAGCGCCACATGGTCTGCGGACGGGACTCGATGAGCTCGCGCGTCAGCACCCCCTGCACCTTGTCGTAGTCGTAGACGACCTCCAGCGGCCCGAAGCAGAACTCGCAGACATGCGTCGGCGCGATCTCGTACTCCTGTCCGCATTCCCGGCATTTCAGGGCTCGCACAATACTCTGGCTCATCTCGTCACTCCTTCGTCACGCGGGGCCGTCCTGTCCCCGCCCGTGATATGCACCGCCTGGGCGGCTTTCGACCCGACCGAAAAAGAAAAACCCCCGCTTGGGAAAGCGGGGGTTGAAACCGGGGCGCACCGGGGCGCCTTCGAGACAACCCGCGCTTCATCGCTCCCCTTGGGGCAGGCATTGGCACCAGACGCCGATCGGATCACTCCGCTTTGGCCGGTTGCCGCAGTTTCACAGGGCCTGTAACCCTCCACTGCTCTTGATAAAGCCGGATCAACAAATTGTGGGGCGATTTATACCCCCGCGCCCGGGCCTTGGCAAGCATCCGCGACGGGCCGTGTATAATAGGCATGTGGATATCCTCTGTCGGCAGGAGGAGCGCATGACGACGGAACCGACACACAAGGCGACCCGGAACTGGTTCAGGGATCTCGATGTCTATGCCGGCTGGTTCATGTTCTGGGGCACGCTGGCCTCGCTCGTCCAGCCGGTGGCGGCGAATCACAGGCAGGTCCACGCCTTCTGGACCGCCAAGGCCCACCAGGCCCTGTTCGGCGCCGGCTTCGGCATCGTCTGCGCCTTGATATTCACCTTCCTGCAAAACGGCTTCAACCGGCCGCGCACGAAATCGATCTCATGGATCTTCGCCATCGGTTCGTGGGCGATCATGAGCATGCTGGTCTTCCTGACCACCGGCCACTTCGGCTAGATCGGGCAAGGACCGGAACGCCCGGAACGGATTACACCGGCATCAGACGGAGGCAGGCACGGGGAACGGTCTATAGTCTTTGTAGCGCCGGCAGATGCGGCAAGGGGGAATCCGATGCGCAAACACATGATCACGCAGGGTGTCGAAAAAGCCCCGGAGGCGGCGCACCGCTGGCTGGATATCGAGGGCCTGGCCCGGGCGGAGATCACCTCCGAGGACGAGGCGCACCCGATCGAATCGGCCTTGATGCCGGGCTTCGGCTCGGGCTGGCGGGCGGCGGAATCCGGCAGGCAGACGCTGCGCCTGCTGTTCGATGCCCCCCAAAAAATCGGGCTGATCCATCTGGCATTCCTGGAGGAAGCCGGGGAACGCACCCAGGAATTCGTATTGCGCTGGTCCGCGGACGATGGGCGGACCTTCCACGACATCGCCCGCCAGCAGTACAATTTCAGCTCACCGGATTCGACCTGGGAGGTCGAGGACTACCACGTCGATCTGGAGGGCGTCACCACGCTGGAACTGAACATCACCCCAAACATCAGCGGCGGCAACGCCCGCGCCTCCCTCGCCGAGTGGCGCATCGCCTGAGCGGATAGGCAACCGTCCAGATCCGGCCAGAAGCGGACATTCCACTTCGTTAGAGTTCAATGAGTCCATGCCAAAAAACACTTGTCAGAAAATATTTTATATATATTCTGAACAAGACTTTGTCAGTTGCACACGTTTTTTCCCTTTGTTTCATCTCTTGATTATCAATTGATTTTTACTATGGGCCTATAACCGACGCCTAGTGGTGAAGTCCGAATCCTTCGGATTCGATTTTGATATTTTTAGGATAATTTAGATGAATATTTATGTTGGAAACCTTTCTTTTAGTAGTAATGATGAAGGACTGCACAAAGTTTTCGCAGAGTTTGGCGATGTTGGTAGTGCAAAAGTGGTCATGGATCGCGAAACAGGCCGCAGCCGTGGCTTTGGCTTTGTTGAAATGGATAATAGTGACGAAGCAAAGGCTGCAATTAAAGCGCTTGATGGTGCGGAGCTTGATGGACGCAATCTGCGAGTGAATGAAGCCACCCCTCGTAAGGACCGCTTTTAAAGAAATTTTTTTCTTGTAGAACTAAAAGCCCGCCTCTGGTGGGCTTTTTTTTTATTCCTCAATCACAACATTTATGCTTAAACCCCATCTGAATTCATGCATGGTAAACGACCGCTTTTGGCCGATGTCGGTCATTCACGACATCTAGCGCTCCCCTTTTAGAGCTATGCGATGCGGCCCTTGAGGCTTTGGGCGTCGAAAGGACCCGGCTCGTCGATGAGCGCGCGCGCTGCGTCCATCTTGTCCCAGGTGTTCCATAGCAGGACCCCGCGCACGCGCCCCTCCTTCAGGTAGTACACCACCCCTTTGCGGAAGGGCTCCTGCCAGTCCTCGACCAGATCCATGCCGGCATCGAGCTCGCCCACGGCCTCGTAGCCCAGATCGAACAGATCGGAATAGAAGAACGGCAGATGGTGGTAGGCCTCGGACTCGCCCGCCATGTTCCGCCCGGCGGCCTCACCCATGGTATTGGCGTTGTCCTCGTGCTCGACCCGCATGCGCTTGCCCAGCACCGGATTGAAGAAATTGGCCACGTCGCCCGCCGCGTAGATGGCGTGATCGCTGGTGCGCAGGAACGCGTCGACGACGATGCCGTTGTCCACCTTGAGCCCCGCCGCCTGCGCCAGCTCGGCGTTGACCTGGATGCCGACGCCGACGACCACGCCGTCCACGTGCAGCACCTCGCCGCCCCGGGTGCGGATCTCGTAGCCCTCGCCATGGCGGGCGATGGCATCCACGGTGTGGCCGGCGAGCATCCCGATGCCCTTGTCCCGGTAATAGGCGGTGATGAAATCCGACAACGGCCCGGGATAGATGCGGGCGCCGATGCCCGCTTCGGGGAAGATCATCGTCACCCGGTTGCCGTTCATGCACAGCGAGGCGGCGATCTCGGAACCGATGAAGCCGCCGCCGATCACGGCGAGACTCTGCCCGCGCTCGGCCAGTGCCTTCAGATCCAGGTAATCGTCGAGATCGCGGAAATAGACGAGCCCTTCCACCTCCCACGGCAGGCGGCGGGCCGTGCCGCCGGTGGCCAGCAGCAGCTTGTCGTAGCCGTAGACCCGGCCATGGTCGTCCGTCACCTGCCTGTTGTTGCGGTCGATGCCGACGACGGACGCGCCGAGGTTCAGGTCGAGGTGGCCCGCATCCAGCTTCAGCCATACGTCGTCATACGGCTTGCCCTTCCACAGCGCCTTGGACAGATAGGGCCGGATGTAGGGCGGATGCGATTCGCGGGCGACGACGCCGATGCGGCCGACGGCATCCACCTTGCGGATGCCCCGGATGGCCGCGGCACATGCCAGGCCGCCGCCGACGATCAGGTATGGGTAATGGTTCATCGTGCCCCCTTTCCCCGCCTGGCCATCCATGGCGGCCAGGACGATACCGCCGGCCTCTCCCCTGGCGATGCGCCCGCGATACGGGCATCGCCGCTCCACTATTGTAGACGCATTCGCGTGCCCGGGATGCGGCTGTACGGCACGACGACGGCCATGGCCTTTGCCGGACCCGGCGCCTACAATGCGCCGCATGTCGAAAACCCTGTTCGTGTGCCAGAACTGCGGGGCCGAGCACCGCAAATGGATGGGCCAATGCCCCGACTGCCTGGCATGGAACAGCATCGCCGAGGAGGTGCCGGCGGAAATGCCGCACGGCGCCGGCGGCAAGGCCGAGCCGCTCGCCCCCGACGCCATCACCGCCATCGACAGCCAGGCCGCCCCGCGCCAGTCCTCCGGCATCGACGAACTCGACCGCGTGCTGGGCGGCGGCATCGTGCCGGGATCGGCCGTGCTGCTGGGCGGCGAGCCGGGCATCGGCAAGTCGACGCTGCTGCTGCAGGCCGCGGCCCGCTTCGCGGCCCACGGGCCCGTGCTGTACGTCACCGGCGAGGAATCGGCCCAGCAGGTGCGCATGCGCGGCGAGCGCATCGACGCCCTGCATGCGGGCCTGCAGCTGGCCGCCGGCACCGAACTGGAGGGCATCCTGGCGACCGCGGCCAAACTGAAGCCGGGATTGCTGATCGTCGATTCGATCCAGACCACGACCACCAACCGCCTGACCTCCGCCCCCGGCACCGTGGCCCAGGTGCGCGACTGCGCCAGCGCCCTGATCCGGCAGGCCAAGAAGATGGGGCACGCGCTGATCCTGATCGGCCACGTGACCAAGGACGGCAGCATCGCCGGCCCGCGCGTGCTCGAGCACATGGTCGATGCCGTGCTGTATTTCGAGGGCGACCACGGCTACGCCCACCGCATCCTGCGCGCCGTGAAGAACCGCTTCGGCCCGGCCGGCGAGATCGGCGTGTTCGAGATGTCGGATGCCGGCCTGATCGGCATCCGGGACGCCTCGCGCATCTTCCTGGCCGAACGCGCCAAGGACACGCCCGGCTCGGTGGTGCTGGCCTGCCTCGAGGGCACCCGGCCGCTGCTGGTCGAGGTGCAGGCGCTGGTCGCCCCGACCGTCTACGCCACGCCGAAGCGCTCGGCCGTCGGCCTGGACCCGGCGCGCGTGGCCATGCTGACGGCGGTGCTGGAGCGGCGCATCGGCATCCCGCTGTCCAGCCAGGACATCTACGTGAACGTGGCCGGCGGCGCCCGCATCCAGGAGCCGGCGGCGGACCTGGCGGTGCTGCTGGCGGTGATCTCCGCCTACCGGGACAAGCCCCTGGCCTCCGATATCGCCGTGTTCGGCGAGGTCGGCCTGACCGGCGAGGTCCGTCCGGTCGGCCAGCCCGAGGCGCGGGTCCGGGAGGCCGCCAGCCTCGGCTTCTCGCGCGTGATGATGTCCCGGGACAACCAGGCGAGGGTGCAGGATGCCGATCTTGTTGCTAAGATGCGCCGGTCCTCGAAAACGGTGGTCGACTGCATCCCGGTGCACCGGCTGGCCGATGCGGTACAGGCAGGGCTGGCGTGAACTTTTTCGATTATGTGCTGATTGCCATCGTCGGGCTGTCCATGGTGCTGTCGCTATGGCGCGGCTTCGTGCGGGAGATCATCTCCCTGATCGGGCTGGTCGCCGCCTTCATGATCGCCAGCCGCACCTCGGCCATGACCGGCGACTTCCTCGGACGCTGGCTGCCGAAGGGCACCGTGTCCGATATCGCCGGCTTCGTCCTGATCTTCGTCGCCATCATGGTCGTCATCGGCCTGAGCGGCGTCATCATCCGCAAACTGGTGGACATGGCCCAGCTGACCGCCACCGACCGCACGCTCGGCGTCTTCTTCGGTTTTGCCCGCGGCCTGCTGCTGATCGCCCTGAGCTTCCTGATCTTCACCACCTACGACCCCCAACACCGTCAGCCCTGGCTCAGGGAAAGCGTGCTGAGCCCCTATGCCATCGATCTGGGCGACCTGCTCGGGAAGGCGATCCCGAAGGGCTATCCCTTCTCACGCCAGGGGCCGTCTGCTAAGGTCCCTGTGCCGCGGAAAGACGCCAAGGCTGCGCAACCGGGCAAGGAGCAGCCGGATGATCAGTCCGACATCTCGGCCCACGATCGCGAGATGTTGAAGTCCATTATCCAGAAATCGATGAAGTGAGCCGCCATGTCCGCCCCAGCCTGCACTGACCGCCACACCGAGCCGCTCGACGATCATTTCCACGACGAATGCGGCGTCTTCGGCGTATTCAACCACCAGGAGGCCGCCAACCTGACCTACCTCGGCCTGTACGCGCAGCAGCACCGGGGCCAGGAATCGGCCGGCATCGTGTCCACCGACGGCCACAACTTCCATGCCCACCGCGGCATCGGCCTCGTCGCCGACATCTTCCGCAAGCAGGACATCGCCCAGCTGGCCGGCTCCCACAGCATCGGCCACGTCCGCTACTCGACCTCGGGCGACAGCGGCCTCCGTAACTGCCAGCCGTTCAGCTACGAGTACGCGCACGGCGGCATCGCCATGTGCCACAACGGCAACATCGTCAACGCCCCGGAGCTGCGCCGCGAGCTGGAGCGCAAGGGGTCGATCTTCCAGTCCACCTCGGACACCGAGGTGCTGATCCACCTGGTGGCGCGCAGCGAGGGCGACACCACCGAGTCCAGGCTGACCGATGCCGTGCGCCAGCTGGCCGGCGGCTTCTCGCTCCTGGTGCTGACCGAGACCAAGCTGATCGGCGTGCGCGACCCGAACGGCATCCGTCCGATGGTGCTGGGGCAATTGGGCGATTCCTGGGTGCTGGCCTCCGAGACCTGCGCCTTCGACCTGATCGGCGCCCGGTTCGTGCGCGACGTCGAACCCGGGGAGATGGTCGTCATCACCGAGAACGGCATACGCAGCCAGTCGCTGTTCCAGTCGACCTCGCCGAAGTTCTGCGTCTTCGAATACGTCTATTTCGCCCGCCCGGACTCCACGCTGGAAGGCGTCAACGTCTACGAGGCGCGCTACCGCATCGGCGAGCAGCTGGCCGCGGAGTCCCCGGCCAACGCGGACATCATCGTGCCGGTCCCGGACTCGGGCGTACCGCCGGCCATGGGCTACGCCAAGCGCTCCGGCATCCCGTTCCAGATGGGCCTGATCCGCAACCATTACGTCGGCCGCACCTTCATCGAGCCGCAGCAGTCGATCCGCAATTTCGGCGTCAAACTGAAGCTCAACGCCAACCGCAGCATCATCGCCGGCAAGCGCGTCGTACTGGTGGACGACTCCATCGTGCGCGGCACCACCAGCCGCAAGATCGTCGAGATGGTGCGTGCCGCCGGCGCCACCGAGGTGCACATGCGCATCTCCAGCCCCCCGACCAAGCATTCCTGCTTCTACGGCATCGACACGCCGAACCCCGAGGAGCTGATGGCCAACAAGATGAGCGTGGACGAGATGTGCAGGGCCATCAGCGCCGATTCCCTCGGCTTCGTATCCTTCGACGGCATGTACAAGGCCGTCGGCAAGCCCCGCGAGTGTCACTGCGACGCCTGCTTCTCCGGCGATTACCCGGTGCCGATCGAAGGCCCGCGTTCGCCCCAGCTTTCCCTGCTGCGCTTCACCCAGCGACGCTGAGCATGCCCGCGCCGACCGTCGTCCTGGTGTATGGCTGGTTGGGGTTTCGCCGCATTCTGTTCTGGGATTATTTCCGCGGCGTGCCCGCGATGTATGCCGAGATGGGCATGCGCACCCTGGTGCCGGACCTGCCCTGGGGCGGCACCACCAAACAACGGAGCACCAGCCTTGCCGACCAGCTTGCCGATGAACCGGGGCCGCTGCACCTGATCGCCCATTCGATGGGCGGCATCGATGCCCGGCGCTATATCGCGCATCTGGGCGGCCATGCCAGGGTGGCCAGCCTGACCACGCTCGGCACGCCGCACCGCGGCTCGATGCTGGCCGAGCTGGTGCAGCACGGGCTGTGGCCGTTCCGCTGGCTGGCGGGCGTGCACGACCTGACACCGGCGGCGATGGCGCGCTTCAACGACGAAACGCCGGACCGGCCGGGCATCGCCTATCGCAGCTACTCCTCGGCCCGGCCCGTGCCGGAGCAGCCGTGGCTGGTCCGCTATTTCGGGCGCCGGCTCGAGGCGGCCGAAGGCGCGAACGACAGCCAGGTCTCCATCCACTCCTCGCGCTGGGGCGAGCATCTCGGCACCCTGCACGCCGACCACTACGAACTGGTCGGCCAGAACGTCTGGCTGAACCCGTTCCGCCGCCGCGAACGCTTCGCGCACCTGCCCGTCTACCGCCGCATCGGCGAATGGGTCCTCGACCAGTCCGACTGACGAACGCGTTCAGCTTCGTTTCAGCCTGCGTATGCACAGTGCCTCCCATGCCTAGCAAAGGAGGACTCTGTATGCGACGCATTGCCATCGTTTTGACCGCCCTGGCCCTCGGTGCCTGCGCCACCCAGCACCAGGAGCGCACCGCCACCACCGGCGCCCTCGTCGGCGCCACCGCCGGCGCCGTCATCGGCTCGCAGACCGACAACACCGCCAACGGCGCGGTGATCGGCGGCATCCTCGGGGCCGCGGCCGGGGCCGCCATCGGTGCCGCCGACGTCCAGCCGCAGCCGGTCTATTACCCGGCGCCGCGTTACCACCGGCCTGCGCGCGGAGAGGAACACGGCGACCGCCGCGAGGACTGAGCCGCGCCAACGTATCAGCTGACGGTTCCCCTCCACCGTCTCGGCTGACCCCGGTGCCCCTTCACAGGGGCACCGGCCCTTTTACAGGAAGCCAATTGCCCCTAGAGTACGCCGACCCTCGATGCGATTGATCGCGGCTTCGGCCGGAAACGGATGTTCCACAAAAGGGCGGTGATCCATGGGCTTTCAACGGTTCAGCAGTTCATTCATCAACATCAGGCGGCACACGGCATGGGTCGCACTGCTGGCAGGGCTGATGCTGCCGGCCCTCGCCGCCGCATCGCCGGACGTCGTCGACATCGGTGCCGGAGAAAAGATCTACACGTCCTTCTACATGGCCGATGTCGGCGGCAAGAAGATCCCGGCCTGCCAGAAATGCCACGGTGCCGACGCCATGGGCAACGATGATATCGGCACGCCCCGGCTGGCATCCCAGGTCTATGCCTACCTGTACAAGCAGATGGTCGATTTCGCCACCGACCGGCGCACCGACGATGTCATGCACAAGATGAACGCCATCGCCAAGGCCCTGACCGATCAGCAGCGCAAGGATGTGGCCGCCTATCTGCATACCCTGCAAGCGCCGTACACCGGATCGAACATGGACAAGCTGCGCGAGGAAGGCGTGCATATCGGCGATGCCGCCCGGGGGCAGATGATCGTCACCGAAGGCATCCCGGAAGAAAACGTCCCTGCCTGCCAGAGCTGCCATGGCTACCGCGGCCACAGTGCCGGCATGCTGTTCCCCGCCATCAGCGGCCAGAACTACGTGTACCTGCGGCATGAGCTGAAGTCGTTCCGTCACGCTGCCCTGGGCAAGCCCGGCTACGGACGTGCCAACGATTACATGGGCCTGATGCGTGCCGTGGCCGGCAAGCTCAGCGATCGGGATATCGACGACGTGGCGGCGTATCTGACCGGCGCCAATCCGCCGCCGCCGCCCAACAACCCCCTCGATCCCGGCAACGGGTAACGCCCCCCGGGGCATGATGGACCGGACGATTTCGGATAGAATGTGATAACGGACGGTGAGCCTATGATCAGGAAGCGAATTGCAGCATGCATCATCACCATGGCCGTGGCCGGCCTCGCTCCCGGTACGGCCCGGGCCGGGGCCGAAAACAAGTGCAAGGTCTGTCACGACTTCACCACCGGCAAGAACAAGATCGGCCCCAGCCTGAAGGGCGTGCTGGGCCGACCGGCGGGCACCTACCCCGGATATCACTACGTGTTCAAGACCTATATCAAGGGCAAGCCGTGGATCTGGACCGAGAAGCGGATCCGGGAGTGGGATTACAATACCGCCGAGGCCGTCAAGAAATTCACGGGCAACCCGAAGGCCTACACGCGCATGCCCTCCCAGTTCATGACCGGCAACCCGGAAGATGAGATCATCGATTACATCAAGAAGACCAGCGCAAAGCAGGCGCCGGCCACAGGCAAGGCGGCCGGCCGCTAGGTACGGCCCTCGCCCGGCGGTGGCGGCCACGAGGAGGTTCCCGATGTTCATCACCATGAATCGCATCCCCGTCCATGAGGAACACTGGCCCGATTTCGAGGAACGCTTCAAGAACCGCATCGGCCTGGTCGACCAGGCCCCGGGATTCATCCGCAACATGGTGCTGCGCCCGGCCGACGGCACCGGCGACGCCCATGTGGTGCTGACGATGTGGGAAACCCGCGAGGACTTCCAGACATGGACGAAGAGCGATGCCTTCCTGCAGGCGCATTATCGCGCCGGGCAGGACACCGGGAAGGCCGGGGAGGCCTTCAAGGGACCGGGCAAGCTGGAGACCTTCGAATCCGTCACCGATACCGGCCCCTGAACGGTGGAGTCCGGGCGCCAATGCCGCTATGCTTCGCCCCGCTCTACACAGGGAGGCCTGCGATGCAGATCGATGTACGCAAAGTCGCCAGCCTGGCGCGGATCCGCCTGACGGATGACGAGGCCGAGGCGCTCGGCCCACAGCTGAACCACATCCTCGAATACGTCGATTCGCTGCGGAAACTGGATACCAGCGACGTGCCGCCCACCGCCCACCCGCACGATGCGGCCATGCCGCTGCGCGCCGACATCGCCGCCAATCCCAACCGCCGGGAGGCGCTGCAACAGCCGGCTCCCGCCACCGAATCCGGCCTCTACGTCGTGCCCAAGGTGATCGAATGATGCCGTTTACGCCGCTGCATGCATGGAAGGACCAACTGGATTCCGGCGCCGTCTCGGCCGCCGACGTGGCCAGGCTGTATCTGGACCGTATCGGGGCCTACAACGATCGCCTCAATGCCTTCGTGCACCTCGATGCCGCGCACGTGCTGGACCAGGCGGCGGCCTCGGATAGCCACCGTGCCAAGCACGGCCCCCGGCCGCTGGAGGGCCTGCCGATCGCCATCAAGGACATCTTCTGCACCCAGGACGGCCCCACGCAGTGCTGCTCGCCGATCCTGAAGGGCTTCCACGCCCCGTACGACGCCCACGTCATCACGCTGCTGAAACAGGCCGGCGCCGTGCTGGTCGGCAAGACCAACATGGACGAGTTCGCGATGGGCTCGTCCAACGAGACCTCCATGTTCGGTCCGGCCCGCAATCCGTGGGATGAGGCATGCACGCCGGGCGGTTCCTCCGGCGGCTCGGCTTCGGCCGTGGCGGCGGCCCTGGCCCCGGCCGCACTCGGCACCGACACCGGCGGCTCCATCCGCCAGCCGGCGGCCCTGACCGGCATCGTCGGCATGAAGCCGACCTACGGCCGGGTGTCGCGCCGCGGCATCGTCGCCTTCGCCTCCTCGCTGGACCAGGCCGGCCCGATGACGGCCTGCGTGCGCGACGCGGCCATGCTCGCCGCGGCCATCAGCGGACACGATCCGATGGATGCGACCTCGGTGGCCGGAGCCCCGGCCGTCGACTGGCTCGCTGCCTGCGACCGGCGCGACATGAAGGGCCTGCGCATCGGCCGCCCCAGGGAATATTTCGTCGACGGCATGCACCCGGGCGTGCGCGCCGCCATCGATGCGGCGCTGGCCGAATGCGAGAAGCTCGGCGCCACCATCGTCGACATCTCGCTGCCGCACACCGAATACGCGGTGGCCGCCTACTACGTCATCGCCCCGTCCGAGGCCTCGGCCAACCTCGCCCGCTACGACGGCGTGCGCTTCGGCCACCGCAGCGAGAATCCCGCCGACCTGTTCGACCTGTACACCCGCTCGCGTGACGAGGGCTTCGGGGCCGAGGTCAAGCGCCGCATCCTGACCGGCACCTTCGCGCTGTCCTCGGGCTATTACGACGCCTACTACAGGAAGGCGCAGCAGGTGCGCACGCTGATCCGCCAGGATTTCCTGACCGCCTTCGAGACCGTGGACGTCATCGCCACGCCGACCAGCCCGGTGCCGGCCTTCCGCCTGGGCGAAAAGACGGACGATCCGTTGACCATGTACCTGTCGGACATCTTCACGATCGCCCTGAACCTCGCGGGCCTGCCGGGCCTGAGCCAGCCCTGCGGCTTCGCCGACGATCTGCCCGTGGGCCTGCAGTGGATCGCCCCCGCCTGGCGCGAGGATGCACTGCTGTCCGCCGCCGCCGCGTTCGAGGCCGCCACCGACTGGCATGCGAAGAGACCGGAGGGCTGGGCATGAGCTGGGAAACCGTGATCGGCCTGGAGGTGCACGTCCAGGTCAATACCCGTTCGAAGGCCTTCTGCGGCTGCGCCACCGATTTCGGCGCCGAACCGAACAGCCAGACCTGCCCGGTCTGCCTCGGCATGCCGGGGCAGCTGCCGGTGCTGAACAAGGAGGCGGTCGACAAGACGGTGCTGACGGGGCTCGCCATCGACGCCACGATCAACCTGGAATCGCGCTTCGACCGCAAGAACTACTTCTACCCGGACCTGCCGAAGGGCTACCAGATCAGCCAGTTCGCGATCCCGGTGGTCGAGCGCGGGCACCTGGACATCCCGACGCCCGACGGCGAGAAGCGCATCGGCATCACGCGCATCCACATGGAGGAGGATGCCGGCAAGAGCCTGCACGAGGGCCTGGACGGCGTGTCGCACATCGACCTGAACCGCTCCGGCGTGCCGCTGATGGAGATCGTCTCGGAGCCGGACATGCGCTCGGCCGACGAGGCCGTGGCCTACCTGAAGCAGCTGCACCAGCTGGTGCGCTTCCTCGGCGTCTCCGACGCCGACATGGAGAAGGGCCAGTTCCGCTGCGATGCCAACGTATCGGTGCGCCGCGCGGGCGAGCCCTTCGGCACGCGCGTGGAGCTGAAGAACCTGAACTCCTTCCGCTTCATCAAGCAGGCCATCGAGTACGAGGCGGCCCGCCAGGTCGAATGCATCGAGGACGGCGGCGAGATCGTGCAGGAAACCCGCCTGTTCGATTCGGCCAAGGGCGAATCGCGGCCGATGCGCAGCAAGGAGGAGGCGCACGACTACCGCTACTTCCCCGACCCGGACCTGCCGCCGCTGCGCCTGTCCCAATCCGAGGTCGAGGCCATCCGCGACGGCATGCCCGAACTGCCGGGGCAGATGCGCCGCCGTTTCGAGGACGAATACGGCCTGTCGCCGTACGATGCCGACGTGCTGTCGACGACGCGCGAGCTGGCCGGCTATTACGAGGCGCTGGTCGGCGCCCACGCGTCCGATCCGAAACGCTGCGCCAACTGGCTGGCCAACGAGCTGCTGGGACGGCTGAAGGAGCGCGGCATCGACATCAGCGAGTCCGTCGTCACCCCGCAGCTGCTGGCCGGCCTGCTCGACCGCATCGCCGACAACACGGTGTCCGGCAAGCTGGCCAAGGACGTGCTCGATGCCATGCTCGATTCCGGCAGGGACGCGGATGCCGTGATCGACGAGAAGGGCATGCGCCAGGTCACCGATACCGGGGCCATCGATGCGGTGATCCGCGAGGTCATGGCCGCCAACGAGGCACAGGTCGCCGAATACCGTGCCGGCAAGGACAGGCTGCTCGGCTTCTTCGTCGGCCAGGTCATGAAGGCCTCGCGGGGCAAGGCCAATCCGGAGCTGGTCAACGCCCGCCTGCGCGAATTGTTGAAGGCATGATGTGAATTCACGCTGGCGCTGGGCGATCGCAGCCGTCTCGGTGCTGCTCGTCGCGGCCCTGCTGCACGTCCGGATGGACGCCGGACATATGCGCCAGGTCCTGCCGCCGCGGGTCGCCGCCCTGACCCACGCCAGCCTCGACTACGGCCGCCTGAGCTTCAGCTTCGTGCACGGCCTGGACGTGCGCCTGGACACCGTGCACCTGCACCAGACCGCCTGGACGATCGACGCCCCGACCGTGCTGCTCGAGCTGCGCGTGATCCCGCTGCTGCTCGGCAAGATCGAGCTGCAGGGCATCTATCTGCGTTCGCCGGTGATCCACATCGGCCCGCCGGGGAAACAGGATACCCCGACCACGACGACCCATGGCCTGCCCCGGGAACTGATGCTCGACCAGCTGTCCGTTTCCGACGCCACCATCATCAACGATACCGGCCAGACCCTGATTTCGGGCCTGGACATGGATCTGCAGGACATCGGGCCGAGCCGCATGATGCGCTGGGAGCTGCAGGCCCGCACCGGCGAGCAGATGGCCAGCGGCCACGGCCAGCTCGCTTTCAGGTTCGGCGGCATCGACAACGGCTTCGGCAAGCTGTCGCTGCAGCGCATCCCGTTGCAGGCACTGCACGACATCCCGTGGCTTTCCGGTCCGACCGACCGCCTTTCCGGGCATGGCTACCAGCAGCTGAGCACGGTGATCACGCTGAACATCAGCCGCGGCGACCAATGGACGGCCTTCAGCGAAACCACGCTGTCCGGGGACAAGGACCGGCCCGACATCAAGCTGCGCGGCAAGCTGTACCGCGATGCCAGCCACATGCTGGGGTGGAAGGATGCCTTCATCCAGTTCGGTGCCGGGGCCCCCTTCGCGGCCGACGGCGGATGTGACATGGCCGGCAACTGCATCTCGGCCATCCGCGGCAAGTCCATCGACCTGGCCCCCTTCGCGGCCATCAGCGCCCCCTCCACACCGGCCTGGCAACCCATCGCCGGCAACATGAACGTCCAGGCCGACCTGCACTGGCGCCGCCACGACTGGAGCCTGAGCGGGCAGGCCGAGATACAAGGCCTCACCTGGAGGGATGCCGCCGGCACGTTCAACCTGCCCGGCTTCCGTCTCGACAACCTGCTGGCATCGGGAAAGAAGGGCGGCATCGCCCTGAAATCCGCCCGCATCGGTTTCATCAAGCATGCCGGCAGCCTGCTGGCGGATGGCCGCTACGACGGGCGCCAGCATGCCGGCGAGCTGCACCTGCGCCTGAATGCCCTGCAGGATACCTGGGTCCCCGTGCTGCGCCTGACCTCGATGATCGATCCCGCGGGGGCGATGCCCATCGGCGGCAAGGGTGTGCTGCAGGGCGATGCCAGGATGGCGGTCGCCGACGGACAGCCGGACGTCCGCTTCTCGCTGGATGCGACCGGCGCCGAGCTCCATGTCGGCGGGGGCGTCAAACCCGCGGGCATCCCCGCCACCGCCACGGGCGACTGGCGACCCGGGCGCGATGGGATGCAGCTGGCGCTCACGACGGCCACCCTCGGCGCATCCACGTTCAAGGGACTGCGCTGGCAGGATGCACGGACCCGGCGCAGCCTGGCCATCGACGATTTCCGGTTCGACATGCAGCTGCTGAGAACACAGGGGGTGCGCTTTCCGGACCTGCTGGCGGGCCTCCAGGGCAGCATCGCCGGCAAGCTGTCGACCGCCTGGGACATCCCGGTCCCGGCCGGCCAGCTGCCGGGCGTCTGGCCCGGCATGCCCGGACTCAGTGCCGAGCTCGATCTCGGGAACTTCGGCACGCAGGGCTGGCAACTGCAGGGTCACGTGTCCCTCGATCACGGAAGCACCGTATTGCATCAGCTGCACGTGACGGGGAGCCACGGCAGCGGTGATCTCAACGGCATGCTGTCGTTCGCCGGTCGAACGGGGACCATCGACATCCACCAGGGCAACCTGAACTGGAAAAGCGATGACAGCGTGCCGGCCTGGCTGGGGTCGATGCACCTGCGCGGCCGCATCAAGGGCCTGAACCTGTCCTGGCTCGGGCAGGCCTGGAAAGGGATCGACGCCCGCTACCGGCTGGACGGCGCCCGTCTGGACATGCCGGAGCTGAAGGCCGGCCTCGCCGATGGCAACATCAGCGCCAGGAATCTGGCCATCGATTTCGCCCCGGGATCCATGAGGCTGCGCGGTATCGCCCAGATCGGGGCCGTGCATGTCCAGAAGCTGCCCGGGCTGGCCGGCCTGCTGCAGGGCGACCTGACCGGAAAGACCTTCGCCACCGTCAAGTTCGACGGCACCCTGCCCTTCCAGCACTGGCAGGACTGGCGCGCCAACGGCGACATCATGATCTACGGCGGGCACTGGCGGCCGCAGCCGCTGAACGGGGTGATGCAGGCCGTCCACCATTTCGACCTGTTCGGCCTGCACTTCCGAAGCTTCAAGGATCATGTCTCGATCCAGAACATCCAGATCGAGAATGCCGGCGGCCGTTACAGCGGCACTGCCAGGCTGGATGCCGGCGGCCGGCTGCAGGGCACGCTGACCAGCCGCGGCAATGGCGCAGGCGCCACGCTCGGCGGCACCTGGCCCCATATCGGATGGACGGCGGCAGCGGCGCCCGCGGCGCCCTGAGCGCCGCTACTGCTTCTTGGTGTCCTTGTCCTCGAGGGTTTTCAGGAACGCGATGATATCCGCCCGGTTCTGGGGATTCTGCATCTCGGGCAGTGTCGGCATCGTCAGTCCGTAAGGATTGGAGGCGACCAGGGCCTTGGCCGACGGGTCGATCTTCGCAAACGCCCGCGGGCTGGTGATCCACTGCTCGATCCACGCCACGTCGTGGCGATGGGTCACGTCGCGCAGGCCCGGTGCTCCGACCTCGCTGGCATCGTAGTCCAGGCGGTGGCAGTGGAAGCAGATGCTCTCGTAGATCTTGCGCCCGGCCTCGGCGTTGCCGACGATGGGCGCCTCGGCGGCCTGCTGGGCCTCGTCGGGGGCCGGCTCCGCCTTTGCAGACGCTGCGGCCTTCGCAGGCTCAGCCTTGGCCGCGGCCTTGGCCGCAGCCTGAGCCGCGCCCGATGGCAGGACCATCAGACCGATCATCATTGCCGATAGCAGGAGCCCCTTACGCATGCCCACCTCCCGCACACACTTTATGGTCAGCCCGCGCCCCCTGCAAGCCCGAACCCGCCAAAGCCCGGCCGCCCTGCCCCCGCGTCTTTGTCTCGAAGCGGTCGCCGGTGTACCTTTCGCCCTCGATCATACCCGATGGGAGCCGCACGCATGGACCTGACGCACCTGACCGCCCTTTCGCCGCTGGACGGCCGCTATGCCGGCAAGGTACAGGAACTGCGCCCGATCTTCAGCGAATACGGCCTGATCCGCGCCCGGGCCACGGTCGAGATCCGCTGGCTGCAGGCGCTGTCCCGCCAGCCGCGCATCGCCGAGGTACCGGCGCTGTCCGTGGCTGCCAACGCCGTGCTCGAGGGCATCGTCGCCGGTTTCGACGAGGCGGATGCCGCGCGCGTCAAATCCATCGAGGCCACCACCAATCATGACGTCAAGGCCGTCGAGTACTTCCTGAAGGAGAAGGTCGCCGGCAACGAGGAACTGGCCGCCGTCTCCGAGTTCCTGCATTTCGCCTGCACCAGCGAGGACATCAACAACCTTTCCTACGGCCTGATGCTGTCGGAGGCGCGCGATTCGGTGTTGCTGCCGGCCATGGACCGGCTGATCGCTGCCGCCACCGCCATGGCACAGGACATGGCGGGTGCCGCCATGCTGTCGCGCACGCACGGACAGCCGGCCAGCCCGACGACGATGGGCAAGGAATGGGCCAATGTCGTGTTCCGCCTGCGCCGCCAGCGCCAGCAGGTCGCTGATGTATCGATCCTCGGCAAGATCAACGGCGCCGTCGGCAACTACAACGCCCATCTCGTCAGCTATCCGGATGTCGAGTGGCCGACACTGGCCAAGGCCTTCGTCGAGGAGCTGGGGCTGGCGTGGAACCCGTACACGACGCAGATCGAGCCCCACGACTACATCGCCGAGCTGGGCGATGCACTGGCCCGCTTCGATACGGTGCTGATCGACTTCTGCCGCGATGTCTGGGGCTACGTGTCGCTGGGCTACTTCAAACAGAAGGTGATCGCCGGCGAGGTCGGTTCCTCGACGATGCCGCACAAGGTCAACCCGATCGATTTCGAGAACGCCGAGGGCAACCTGGGGCTGGCCAACGCCGTGCTGCGGCACCTGGCCGAGAAGCTGCCGGTCTCGCGTTGGCAGCGCGACCTCACCGACTCCACGGTGCTGCGCAATCTCGGCGTCGGCTTCGGCTATGCCCTGCTGGCCTACGAGTCGGCCCTGAAGGGCCTGGGCAAGCTGGAACTGAACCCGGTGCGCCTGGCCGAGGACCTGGACGCCACCTGGGAGGTGCTGGGCGAGGCCGTGCAGACGGTGATGCGCCGCTACGGCCTGGCGAACCCGTACGAGCAGATGAAGGCGCTGACGCGCGGCAAGGGCATCACGCCGGAAAGCCTGTATGCCTTCATCGAGAACCTCGACATCCCGGGCGACGCCAAGACACAGCTGCTGGCCCTGACGCCGGCGACCTACACCGGCAACGCCGAGCAGCAGGCCAGGGACATCTGACCCGGAGCGCCCGGACACCCCTCCGGCATCGGCCTTCCGGCCCGCTCACCATATCGTGCTATGATCGAATGAACATTCGGCGTCCCGATTCGTCGCATGCACGTCGCCCGATCCAGGAGTATGCCATGACAGCCACCCTTGCCCGTGTTTCCACCCTCGCCGTCGCCATCGGCCTGCTGCTTTCGGGCCTTCCCATGCAGGCGCATGCGGAATCCGCGGCGGCGAAGCGCAAGGACATCATCCACATGCGCAACGAAACGCTGGCGAAGCTGTACAAGATCCATCCGGCGGCCCGCGCCGAGATCCGCAAGGCGGTCGGCTATGCCGTGTTCAGCAACATCGGCGTCAACCTGATCCTGCTCTCCGCCGGCGGCGGCTCGGGCGTGGCGCACGACAACCGCTCGGGCAGGAACATCTACATGAAGATGGTCACCGGCGGCTTCGGGCTCGGCCTGGGCGTCAAGGACTTCCGCGGCGTGTTCGTGTTCCATACGCGCAAGGCCTTCGATCATTTCGTCAACAGCGGCTGGGAGGCCGGCGCCCAGGCCGACGCGGCCGCCAAGGCGGGCGACAAGGGCGGGGCGGCGGCCGGCGCGATCACGGTCGCCCCCGGCGTGGATCTCTACCAGATCACCGAGAACGGCCTGGCGCTGCAGGCCACGATCCAGGGCACCAAGTACTACAGGGACAAGGAACTGAACAAGTAGGCCGCCCGCCCCGCTATCCCGGCGGCGGCGGATCGGGACGGTGCTCCGGCATCCGCCTCGACCAGACAGCCCAGACGAGCCAACCGGCCGGCCCGGCGACCACGGCGCTGCCGATGCCCCATAGCAACAGGTAGGGAAGTGTGAACGGCCAGAAGGCCACCACGTGGGCGATACCCTCGATGCTTTGCAGCACGTCAACGAGCAGGACGCCGAGCCCCAAGGTCGTGCCGAGATAGGCAGCGACGAAGATGTACAGCCACTTCCGGAAGCGGGCCATTCCCCGCCTGCGCACCCTTCGCAACACGGATCGCGAATAGTGCGCCAGCAGTGCGAATGGAATGAGGAACATCAGCGTCAGGGGCATGACCCAGCCCGCGCCTTCGGACCACGTCGCCACCGACACGCCTTTGGCTGCGAGCACGCTCCGGATCACGATGCCGAGGGCTGCCGGCAGCAGTAGCCCGGTGAGATAGGTCAGCAGAAAAAGCCGCCCCACGGACCGGGATGCGTGCATCCGCTCCCGGTGCTTCGTCGCATGCGTCGTCTCCGGATTTTCCATCATGGAAATATAGACCAACCGACCATGACTCTTGGCACTAATCGCTACAGGGACAAAGATCTGAACGGCAAATAGCCGGCCCTGAACCCTCCTGGGGAGTCAGATGCCACCGGCGTCCAGGCGTTGCTGCCGCCAAGACTCACGATGCGTGAGAGACTTAGTCCTCTCCCTGATGGTCCGCCGGCATGTATGCCCTGGACTAAATGGCGCCGTCCCGGCCGTGCATGTACCGGACCCCGAGGGCGATCAGCACGAAGGTGGCACCAAGCGCCATCAGGATCGTCGAGCCGCCCCAGAGTTCGAAGAAGCCGTCGAGGGTGGCCGTGTCCTGAACATCGGGATCTTCCGGATCGATCAGCACCGACACCTTCTCGCCCACGGTGTAGGCGGAAGGGGTGCTGACTTCCTTCGAGTACAACAGGTGCACATAGCCCTGCGGGTCCGCATAGCGGACCACCGGATGGCTCCTGAACGAACCGGCGGAGCCCTGCATCGCCACCACCGTGCCGTCCACGTGGACCGCCCTGGCCACGAATGCATGCGTGCCGTCCCAGTCGAACAGGCCCACGGCGAACACCAGCACGCCGATCACGACGAAAAGCTTGAGTATCAGGCTGATATCGTTCACATCCCCTCCACGCATGACTGCCTTGCCGGCAGGCGTCGAGACGGCCGGGAATCCGGGCCCGGCAGGCCCATGCCGAACGGCGGCGGGACGTGGATGATCAGAAGCCCGGATTCCGGCCTCGCGTCCCTGCCCCCGTGCCTGGCCCAATGCATGCCCCTCTCCCTTCATCCGTCCTAGTGAAGTCGGGAAGTTGCCAAAACGCAACTCAGCGCAGGGACCGGGCATAAATGGCCAGCACCAGGATGGCCAGGGTGACCAGCCACACGATCACATAGACCACGGTGGCGCGCCTGGCCTGTTCCTTCTCCAGCCAGGTGCGCGGGCGGATGCCCTTGATCAGGAACACGATCTTGCTGGCCAGATTCACGCATACCACGTTCACCGCCAGCAGCAGGCCGGCACCGGTGGCGAGGCCGAGGCTGCCGTGGCCCAGCATCAGGCCGCAGGCGGCGGCGGGGGGCAACAGCGCCACCGCGACCATCACCCCGACGAGCACGCTGGACAGGCCCGTGGTCAGCGACAGCGCCGCCGCCGCACCCGAGGCCAGGGCCAGGACCACGGATTCCAGGCTGGGCTCGGTGCGTGCCATCAGCTCGTGGCTGCCCACACCGTCGGGCCAGGCATAGCCGAGGACGGCGGACAGCGCCAGCACCACCCCGATGCCGGCGAGCAGCGTATACACGGATTTGCGCATCAGCGGGATGTCGCCCAGGGCCGTGCCGAGGCTCAACGCCAGATTCGGGCCCAACAGCGGCGCGATGACCATGGCGCCGATGACCACGGCGATGTTGTCCTCGACGAGGCCGATGGCGGCCACGACCGTCGACAGCATCACCAGCACGATGAAATTGGCGTTCAGGCGCGAGCTCTTCTCGACCTCCTCGTACAGCGCCTCCCGCGCTGCCGTGGCCTTGTCCTCCTCGCTGCGCTCCTTCTCCTCCGGTTTCGGCAGCGAGGCCTCGATCGGCATGACCAGAATCTGCGCCGTTTCCTGCGCCCCCAGGATGCTCTGCAGGGCATCGAGCACCGATTGCAGCCGGTCGTCGGCCACGATCAGGCGCATCGGCTGCATGCCGTCCTCGCCGACCAGGCCCAGGCGGAAATCCTGAGCCTTGTATTTCTCGGCGATCGTGCGCACCACCGGCACGCTCCCCGATTCGGCGATGACCTCGACGTATTTCATGCCGCTCCCCTGACCTCGGCGGCCACCGGCACGACCGGACCCGCCCATACATTGAAGTGAAACGGCGGCGAATGCGCAAGCAGCCCGGATCTCAGTGCCGCTCCGCCAGCAGGCTGCCGACGGCCCGCCACAGGCGCAGGCCGTCCTCCAGGCTGAGCCCGTGCAGATTGCCATGGCCGAATCCGTCGAGCAGGTACAGGCGCGCCTGCCCGGGGGCCACGGCCCGCGCCAGCGCCTCGCTCTGCGTGAAGGGAATGATGGTGTCGGTGCGGCCGTGCACCAGGATCAGCCGCGCATGCAGCCGTCCCATCGGCCGGCCCGCCACCGTCAGGTCCGCGATCAGCCGGCGCATGGCCGGCGGCAGCGCCTTGATCAGGGCCGGCACCCGCCGCCGGTCGCTGTTGGTCAGCAGCGCATACAGGGCCCTGCCCTCGGGTCCCAGGCCGGCGGCCAGATCGTCGACGTTCGCGTCCGCCTCGGCCAGCTTGCGCCGGGCCATCCCGGCGAACAGGCGCCGGTCACCGGCATCGTCCAGCAGCGACATATTGCTCAACGCGAACACCCACATGCCGTAACGGTTCGGCTGCATGTGCCGCCACTGCCCGTCGACCCGGAAATCGCCGGTCGTGACATAGGTCAGCAGCGCGGCCAGATCGTAATAACCGCCGATGCCGAGCACGAAGCGCACCCGGCGCCCGATGTCCGGCTGCATGGCCGCGAGCAGGGCCGGGCCCACGGCATAGCTGACGGCACCGATGCCGAGCCGTCCTCCGGGCACCATGCCGGGATGCGCCACCAGCCAGCGGCAGGCGTCGGCGATGCCCTGCACATCGGATGCATGCACCCTCAGCCGGCGCATGCCGGGCAGCTCGGGCACCAGCACCGCGAACCCGGCGCGGGCCAGCGTCGTGGCCATGGCCACCAGTCGCGGCTCGTCCTTGCCCTCGGGCTGCACGCCGGGCACCAGCACGATGCCGGCACGCACCTTGCCGGCCGGATGGTAGAGATCCGCACCGTAGCCGCGCCCGTCCATGGCGTAATGCAGGGCATAACGGCGGGGTGGCTCGGTCAGGTGTTTGTACAGGTCGTCCCGCGTGCCCGCCGCCATATCGGCCAGCACCAGCGCGGCTTCGAGATCGGCCCTGAACCAGACGGCGGCCAGGCCGGGCAGCAGGAGCAGGAGAAGGCCGCCGCCAAGCCACCAGCGCCTGAAGCGCAAGGGGATGTCAGTCTCCGCTCGGGGCGTGGGGACGCAGCTCCTCGGGCAGGTTGAAGGTGATGTGTTCCTCGGTCACGGCCAACCGGCCCACCGCATCGGCACCGCGGGAGCGCAGGAAATCGACGACCTGCTGCACCAGTACCTCCGGCGCCGAGGCCCCGGCCGTGACGCCGATGCGCACATTGCCCGCAAGCCACGCGGCATCGATGTCGTCGGGCCCGTCGATCAGGTGCGCCCGGCAGCCGGAACGCTCGGCGACCTCGCGCAGGCGGTTGCTGTTCGACGAGTTCTTCGAGCCGATCACCAGCACCACATCGACCCGGTCGGCCAGCTCCTTGACCGCCATCTGCCGGTTGCTGGTGGCATAGCAGATATCCTCGCGCTTCGGCGCCTGCACATTCGGGAAGCGCTCCCTCAGCGCGGCGATGACCTCGGCCGTATCGTCGACCGACAGTGTCGTCTGCGTCACGTAGGCCAGCTTGTCGGGATCGTCGACGACCAGGGTCTCGACGTCCTCGGGGGTTGAGATCAGCAGTACCGAGCCTGCCGGTGCCTGGCCCATCGTGCCCTCGACCTCGGGATGGCCGGCGTGGCCGATCAGCACCACCTGGTCGCCGTTCTTCAGGTGCCGCAACAGCTCGAGATGCACCTTGGTCACCAGGGGGCAGGTGGCGTCGATGACCTTGAGCCCGCGCTGCTTCGCCCGCTCGCGCACGGCCTGGCTGACGCCGTGGGCCGAGAAGATCAGCAGGGAGCCGTCCGGCGCATCGTCGACCTCGTCGACGAACACCGCGCCCTTGCCGCGCAGGTCCTCGACCACGAACTTGTTGTGCACGATCTCGTGGCGCACGTACACCGGCGCCCCGAACACCGCCAGCGCCCGCTCGACGATCTCGATGGCGCGATCGACCCCGGCACAGAAACCGCGTGGCTCGGCTAGCATCACTTGCATCGGCATTCCACTCCTCGACGGATGTGAATGAAAGTCTATCATTGAGCGCCAGTCCTGCCCACAAGGAGAACCCATGAGCACGAACACCCCCGAGGCGGGCGATACGGCCCCCGACTTCACGCTGCCGACCTGGCCCGAAGGCGAGCTGACGCTTTCAAGCCTGCGCGAAAAATGGGTCGTGCTCTACTTCTATCCGAAGGACAACACCCCCGGATGCACCACGGAATCCTGCGCCTTCCGCGACGCCTCGGGGGATTTCGACGCCGCCGGCGCGGTGATCCTCG
This sequence comes from uncultured Zetaproteobacteria bacterium, assembly GCA_964492895.1. GTDB lineage: Bacteria > Pseudomonadota > Zetaproteobacteria > Mariprofundales > Mariprofundaceae > DATLWN01. The sequence goes on from CAZBLR010000001.1 coordinate 27,177, forward strand.
GCATCAGCCGCGACTCGGTGCAGTCGCACGCCGGGTTCGCGGCCAAGTTCGACCTGCCCTTCCGCCTGGTCGCCGACCCGGACGAGATCGCCTGCAAGGCCTTCGACGTGATCCGCATGAAGAACATGTACGGCAGGGAGGTGCTCGGCGTGGAGCGCTCCACCTTCCTGATCGATCCGCATGGCCGCATCGCCCATGCCTGGCGCAAGGTCAAGGTCGACGGCCATGTCGACGAGGTACTGGCCACGCTGAACCGCCTCCGCGGCGCCTGATGTTCGCCGGCAAGCGCATCCTGCTCGGCATCGGAGGCGGCATCGCCGTCTACCGCGTGGCCGAGCTGGCGAGGCTGCTGGTGCGCCAGGGAGCCACCGTGCGCTGCGTGATGACGCCGGCCGCCTGCCGTTTCGTGACACCGCTGACCTTCGAGTCCCTGACCGGCGAGCCGGTCTACACCGAGCTGTTCGACCTGACGGCCGAACGCGAGATGGGGCATATCCGCCTGGCCCGCTGGGCCGACGCCGTGGTCATCGCCCCGGCCACGGCCGACCTCTTGGCCAAGATCGCCAACGGCATCAGCGACCATCTGCTGACCACACTGCTGCAGGTACGGGAAGGCCCGGTACTGCTGGCACCGGCCATGAACGCCTCGATGTGGCAGTCCCCGGCCACGGCGCGCAACATCGGGATCCTGCGCGAAAGGGGGATGCACGTCGTCGGCCCGGAGCATGGGGAACTCGCCTGCGGCGAGGAGGGTCCGGGGCGGCTCAGCGAACCGGAAACGATCGTGGCGGCCCTGCGCCCGCTGGTGGCCGAACCGTTTCTGGCCGGGCAGTGCTGGGTCATCAACGCCGGCCCGACCTGGGAGCCCTGGGACGAGGTGCGTTTCCTGAGCAACCGCGCCGGCGGCAGCCTGGGCCTGGCATTGGCCGAAGCCGCGGCCGCACATGGTGCCGAGGCCCGGCTCATCGCCGGCCCATCCGTGCCTGCGAGCAGCGCGTTCGTCTCCCGTCATGATGTGATCACCGCCGGAGAGATGTTCAACGTCTGCCGCACCCTGGCCGAGAGCGCGGACGTGTTCGTCGCCACCGCCGCCGTCGGCGATTACTGCTTCGCCCAGCGCCTCGAGGGCAAGCTGAAGCGCACGGAACAGAAGACATTGCAGGTGGAGCTGGTGGCAACCCCCGATATCGTCGCCGCCGTCGCGGCCATGGAGAAGCGCCCCCGCCGGGTGGTCGCCTTCGCGGCCGAAACGGCGGAACATGTCGAACATGCCCGCAGCAAGTTGCAGGACAAGGGCGTCGATGCCATCTTTGCCAATGACATCGGCAACATGGGCAGCGTGGATGCCGGCGGCTGGTGGATCGACCACCGGCGCACCGAGCCCGTCGAACGCCGGCCCAAGGAACAGCTGGCCGAGGCCCTGATCCAATTCATCCGGGAGCTTGATGCATGAGTGCCACCCCAGTCCGCGTCCGGATCCAGCAACTGCCCCACGGCGAGGGCCTGGAGCTTCCGCATTACGCCAGCGAGCACGCCGCCGGCATGGACCTGCGCGCCGCCGTCGTGGATGCGCTGATCCTGGCCCCGGGCGAGCATGCCCTGGTCCCCACCGGGCTGGCCATCGCCCTGCCCGAAGGCTTCGAGGCCCAGGTGCGGCCCCGCTCGGGCCTGGCGCTGAAGCATGGCGTCACCGTACTGAACAGCCCCGGCACCATCGATGCCGACTACCGCGGCGAGGTGGGCGTGATCCTGATCAACCACGGCCGGCATCCCTTCCCGATCCAGCGCGGCGAGCGCATCGCCCAGATGGTCATCGCGCCGGTCAGCCGCATCGCCTGGCAACCGGCCGGGTCGCTCGACGACACCGCCCGCGGTGCCGGCGGCTTCGGCAGCTCCGGGCGTCGCTGAATGCTGGAACTGCTGGAATCCCGGCGCCTGCGCCTGATCCTGACGGCGCTGCTGCATCTGGGGGCCAGCCGCGTTCCCATCCCCGGCAAGCAACTGGCCGAGAAGCTCAGCTGCTCCCGCCGCTATCTGGAGCCGGACCTGCAGGCGCTGAGCCAGGCCGGCATCCTCGAATCGCGTCGGGGCGCCCACGGCGGGTACCGGCTGGCACGCAGCGCCCAGCGCATCAGCCTGCTCGATGTACTGCACGGCCTGGGCTCCGATACCCCGGCGGTGGACGGCGGGGATTCCCGGCTGGAATCGAGGATCACCGCCCCGGCCCTGGACGACGCCCGACGCCAGCTGGATACGGTGCTGGGACAGATCACCCTTGCCGAATGGCTGGCGCGCGCGCATGCCGAGGGCCTGCTCACCGCCACCGGCTCGCCCGCCGATTTCTGCATCTAGAGGCCGATCACATGACCATGGAGCGCAGCGCCGCCGAGCTGCTGTATGCGAAGGCCGCTTCCTGGCTTTCGGACCACGCCGGCGCCCGCATCCTGACCCTGAACGCCCAGCCGGTCCCGTCCCTGGCCGCCCTGGCCGGGGGGGCACGCGCGCTGCACGTGCAGCAGGCATTCCGTCCCGACTGGCTGCAACTGCAGCGGATGGGCCTGGCCCCCGTGGCCGGCGCCGACGAGACCGCCCCGGAGGGGGGCTTCGACCTGGCGCTGGTACTGCCGGGCAAACAGCGCGAGCAAAGCCTGGGGATGCTGGCCAGGGGCATGCTGGCACTCACCACGGAAGGCATGCTGATGGCCGCCTGCGCCAACGACATGGGTGCCAAGGGCTACGAGAAGCGCCTGGCCGAACTGGTCGGGACGGTCGACAGCGCGTCCAAATCGCATTGCCGGCTGTTCCGGGCCAGGCGGAGCGACCGCCTCAGGACCGATCTGGCCGAGGCCTGGATCGGCGCCGCGGCGCCACGCATCGTGCCTGCCCACGGGCTCATCGCCCGCCCCGGCAATTTCAGCTGGGAAGAGCCGGACGCCGGCTCGGAGATGCTGCGGCGCTATCTGGAGAACCGGCCCGTGGCCGGTTCGGGCATGGACCTGTGCTGCGGCTACGGCTATCTGGCCCACCGCATCCTGTCGATGTGCCCGGGCATCAGTGAGCTGTCCCTGATCGATGCGGACCGCGATGCCCTGGACTGTGCCGTGGCCAACACGGAGGCCGCCCACGTCGCCGTGCATGCCCAGTGGCTGGACGCCACCAGCGAGTCGCTGCCGACGGGCCTGGACTGGATCGTCCTCAATCCGCCCTTCCACCGCGGCAAGGCGCAGGACATCGCGCTCGGCCGGACGATCGCCTCGCGCGCCTGCCAGAGTCTCAAAGCCGGCGGCCGCCTGGTGCTCGTGGCCAACCGGCAGCTGCCCTACGAACGCGTGTGCGGCGATGCGCTGACGACCTGCGATGTCGCCGAACAGGGCGATGGCTTCAAGATCCTGGACGGCATCCGGTGAATGCCCGGCCCGAGCGCCTGGACCGGCTGATGTCCCGTCTGGGCTACTGCTCGCGCCAGGACATCCGGCATTGGCTGCGCCAGGGGCGCATCCGCGTGGAAGGCCTGGAACGGCCGTCGCCGTCAGCGCACGTGCTGGCCGCTGCGGTGCGCCTGGACGGCGAGGCGCTGGACCATCCGGACGGCCTGACGCTGATCTATCACAAGCCGGAGGGGCAGGTCTGCTCGCACAAGGAGCAGGGGACCCTGATCTACGACGATTTCCCGGAACGCTGGCTGGGGCGCAAGCCGCAGCTGTCGGCCGTCGGCCGCCTGGACAAGGACACCAGCGGGCTGTTGATCCTGACCGACGACGGCGGCCTGAACCATCACCTGACGAGCCCGCGGCACGATATCCCGAAGACCTACTGGGCCGTGCTCGCCCGCCCGTTGCAGGGCCACGAGGCCGCGCTGTTCGCCTCGGGGAAGCTGATGCTGGAGGGGGAAACGGCGCCATGCCTGCCGGCGGAGTTGACGGTGCTGGGCGAACGCGAGGCGGAACTGACGCTGCACGAGGGGCGCTACCATCAGGTGCGGCGCATGTTCGCCGCCGCCGGCAACCACGTCGAGGCGCTGAGCCGCATGCGCATCGGCGCGATGATTCTCGAGGACACCGGCCTCGCGGCCGGGGAATACCGGGACATCGATCCGGCAGCGCTGCTGGCCTGGATCGAACGCGGCGAACGCCCCTGAGCGCCGCGGCTGGCCGCCGTCGCGGTCACGCCGATGGACAGGCAGGCCTGTGTTCCCTGTCGTGATGGCGCGGGCCGTATCGCTCGGTGACACAGCCGGCGAGCATGCGCACCGGCAAGGCCGGTCGGGGGACTAGCCGGAGAACAGGCGAAGGAAACGGGCCGCCAGGCGGGACTCCAGGCCCATGTCCTTCGGCGACACCTCGTACAGGGTGCTGATGCCCACGCCCTTCAACACCATGTTGCGCGGCGACCCGATCAGGATGTCCTCCGAATAATCGCGGATCTTGGTGTGGATGAGCCCGTAGACGATCTCGTCGATCAGCACCTGGTTCGGCAGGGCCTGGCTCTCGATGCGCGCGCCCTTGTCCATGGCATGGCCGATGAAGTCCTGGGACTTCCCCGGAAGCTCCTTGACGTAGCCGCAGGTGATGCCGATGCGGTAATCCAGCGACCGGCCGACCAGCTTCTTCAGCTTCTTCTTGCCGCCGTAGATGCTGCGCTTGATCAGCAGCGCCGCCAGCACGGCATCGATGGCATGCTCGAACACCGACATGACGCCGTCGCCGAGGCGCTTGACGACGGTACCGCCGTGGTGCTCGATCGCCTGCTCGCAGATATCGCAGAACAGCCGGTTGCGCATATAGCCCTTGGTATGCCCCATCTCGCGCTTGTAATCCGTCGAGCCGGCCAGGTCGGTGAACATGATGCACTTGTAGTGGTCGCGGGTGGTGGCGATCATCTCGGCCACCTCCGAGATGATGGTGTCCAGATCCAGCAGCCGCTTGTCCATGCGGCTGGCCGGGCCGTCGGCGGCCAGCTGCGGCAGGGAGTTCGCGTCGCCCGAGGCGATCAGCTCCACCGTCGCATCCGTGGCCAGCGCCTGGTTCACGACGTCCGTCGCCGAGAGCTTGTGGCGCCGCGGCTTGACGATGGACACGAGCTCGACGTCTCTTTTGTCCGACATGCATTCCCCCTGACCGATCACCGGCGCCAGTCTACGCATCCGCAGCCCGCCGGCAGTGAGCCAGCGCACCAGCGCTGGAATGGCTTGGTTTATCGATGATAGAGCCAACCATGGCAAAAAAAAAGCGCCCGGATCGGGCGCTCGGCAGGCGGGAGGAAAAATGGTCGGGGTGAGTAGATTCGAACTACCGGCCTCTACGTCCCGAACGTAGCGCTCTAACCAGGCTGAGCTACACCCCGTTTTCCCATCGAAGGCGCCGCATCTTATGTCGAGCCACGCCCCTCTGCAAGAAAGCCGTTTTGCGGATGCCCGGAACGGGCTCAGAACGGGCGCTTGGCCGAGAAATCCGCCAGCTGCGACATCAGGCGCCCGATGTCCGTATCCGCATCCGCCGGCAGCAGGGCCTTGGCGCGCTCGGCATAGGATCGGGCCTTCTCCATGCAGAAGACCTCGCCCTGCTGGGCCCGCACCCGGCCGCGCACCCATTCGCGATCGTCCCCGGCATAACCGCCGCGGTCGGCGATGGCATGCACCCGCGCCACCAGTTCGGCATCGCCGGCCATGGCATGGATCAGCGGCATTGTGATCTTGCCTTCCTCCAGGTCGTGGCCGACGGGCTTGCCCACGGTGTCGGCATCGGCCAGGTAATCCAGCGCATCGTCCATCAGCTGGAAGGCCACGCCCAGGCACATGCCGTATTCGGCCATGTCGCGCACCACCGTCTCGTCCTGCCCGCCGACCCGGGCCCCGATCTCGGCCGCGGCCGAGAACAGCACGGCCGTCTTGCGCTCGATGACCTCCAGGCACTCGTCCTCGGTCATCTCCAGGTGGAAGGTGCGCGCCAGCTGCAGCACCTCACCCTCGGCCAGGGCATTGGTGACGTCCGCCATCAGGCGCAGCATCTCCATGTCGCCGTCCGCGACCATCATCTGGAAGGCGCGGGAGAACAGGAAATCGCCGACCAGCACGCTGGCCTGGTTGCCCCAGACACCGTTGGCGGACGGGGTGCCGCGCCGCTGGTCGGAGGCGTCGACGACGTCGTCATGCAGCAGCGAGGCGGTGTGGATGAATTCGACCACTACGGCCAGCGGGATATGCCGCGCCCCACCGTAGCCGAACAGCTTGGCCGTCAGCAGGCACAGCAGCGGGCGCAGGCGCTTGCCGCCGCTGGCGACGATATAGGTGCCGACGGCCGGGATCATCGCCACATCGGAGCGCAGGTTGTCGCGGATGCAGTCGTCCACGGCCTGCATGTCGGCACGGCACAGTTCGGTGGCGGTTTGCAAGGGGTGGTTCGCGTTCACGGAACGTGCATCGTAAGCCCGTGGAATATGTGGTCAAGAACCGCCTGCTGACGCCGCAAGCCCTTTGCCGCTAGGATGCAGACATGGAAATCGTGCTCGCCTCCCGCTCCCCCCGCCGCCGCCAGCTGCTGCAGGCGGCAGGGCTCGCCGTCGAGATCCTGCCCTCGCACGTCGACGAGACGGTCCTGGCCGGCGAATCGGTGCAGGACACGGTGCTGCGTCTGGCCGGCATGAAGGCCAGGGCCTGCCCGGAGGCCGAGCGCCCGGTCATCGCCGCCGACACCCTGGTCTGCCTGGACGAGCTGCCGATCGGCCAGCCGCGGGATCTCGCCGAGGCGAAGGCCATGATCCGGGATCTCGCCGGCCGGCGGCACAGCGTGTTCACCGGCGTGTGCGTGCGGCGCGGTGACAGCCTGCTCACCGAACTGGTGCGCACGGACGTGTGTTTCCGGGACATCGACGAGCCCGAGATCGACGCGTATCTGGCCCACAACGAGGTGCTGGACAAGGCCGGCGCCTATGCGGTGCAGGCCGGCGCCGCCTGCTTCATCACCGCCATCGACGGCCCGCTCGACAATGTCATCGGCCTGCCGGTGCGCGCGACGCTGGCCCTGCTGCAGCGGCTGGCCATGCCGACGGAGGTGACGGCATGAGTACCGAACTGCTGGTCAACGTCACCCCGTTCGAGACCCGCATCGCCCGCATCGAGAACGGCCAGGCCGAGGAGATCTACATCGAGCGCGAACGCGAGCGCGGGCTGAAGGGCAATATCTACAAGGGAAGGGTGCAGCGGGTGCTGCCGGGCATCCAGGCGGCCTTCGTCGACATCGGCCTGCCCAAGGCCGGCTTCCTGTACGCCGGCGACATCTCCACGCCGAGCATGAACGATGCGTCGCTGGCCGGCGCCGAGCAGGACGACGAGACCGAGCTCGATCACGACAAGGGCCACGATTCGCGCGTGATCCCGCCGATCACCAGCCTGATCAAGGAGGGCCAGGAGATCGTGGTGCAGGTCTCGCGCGAGCCCATCGCCTCCAAGGGCCCGCGCATCACCCGCCATGTCAGCCTGGCCGGGCGCTACCTCGTGTACCTGCCGAACGTCAACCACGTCGGCATCGCCCGCCGCCTGGAGGATACCGAGGAGCGTGAACGGCTGCTCGGCCTCGGCCAGCGCCTGAAGCCGTCCCAGGGCGGCCTGATCATCCGCACCGTGGCCGAAGGCCACAGCGAGGACGAACTCAGCCGCGACCTCGAGTTCCTGATGCGCCTGTGGCGCGACATCGAGCACCGGACCCAGCATGCGGCGCCGGCCTCGCTGATCCACATGGAGCTGAACCTGTACCTGCGCGTGATGCGCGACTTCGTCGACGACGAGGTCGAGAAGATCCACGTCGATTCGCGCGAGGCCTACGAGAAGATGAAGAAGTTCGCGCGCCGCTTCATGCCGGACGTGGCCAAGAAGCTCTTCTACTACCCTGGCCAGCGACCGATCTTCGACGTCTACGGCGTCGAGGTGGAGATCAACAACGCCCTGACCAAGCACGTGCCGCTGAAGTCCGGCGGCCATATCGTCATCGACCAGACCGAGGCGCTGGTGGCCGTCGACGTCAATTCCGGCTCCTTCGTCGGCTCGCGCAACATGGAGGAGACCGGCTTCAAGACCAACCTCGAGGCCGTCAACGAGATCGTGCACCAGCTGCGCCTGCGCAACCTCGGCGGCATCATCGTCGTCGATTTCATCGACATGCAGGACGAGGAGAACCGTACGCGCCTGCTCGAGGTGCTGTCCGAGGCGCTGAAGCGCGACAAGGCCAAGACCGACATCGTGCATTTCTCCGACCTCGGGCTCGTCGAGATGACACGCAAGCGCACGCGCGACTCGATCGGGCGCACGCTGATGCAGGAATGCAAGTGCTGCGGCGGCTCCGGCCAGACCAAGAGCCCGACGACCGTCTGCTACGAGCTGTTCCGCGACATCGTGTCCGAGGCGCGCACCTACCCCTGCGACAAGCTCTTGGTTATCGCCCATCCGGAGATCATCGACATCCTGGTCGGCGAGGAGCACGAGGCCGTCGAGCGCATGGAGGAGTTCCTGGGCCGCCAGATCACGCTGCAGAGCGATGCCGACTTCTCGCCGGAGCGCTACGAGGTGGTGCTGCTGTAACGGCCATGCCCCCCTCCCCGCTGCAGCTGTACGTCCACATCCCGTTCTGCGTCCACAAGTGCCCGTATTGCGACTTCAACTCGCATGTGCGCCCCGAGATCCCGTGGCAGGACTACGGCCGGGCCCTCGTCGCCGAACTGGCGCACCGGGCCGCCGATCCGGCGTTCCGGGGACGCCGGCTCGCCAGCGTGTTCTTCGGCGGCGGCACGCCGTCGCTGGCGCCGCCGGAGCTGATCGCCTCGGTCATCGAGGCGGCCGACCGCCTGTTTCCGCTCGCCAGTGATGCCGAGATCACGCTCGAGGCCAACCCGGGCACCGTCGATGCCGGGCATTTCGCGGCCTACCGCGCCGCCGGAGTCAACCGCCTGTCCATCGGCGTGCAGAGCTTCGATGTCGCCGAGCTGCACTGGCTGGAGCGCATCCACGACGGCGACGGCGCCGTGCGCGCCTATGACGCCGCCCGCCGGGCGGGCTTCGCCAACATCAACCTGGACCTGATCTACGCCCTGCCCGGCCAGGAGATCGCGACATGGATGGGCTCGCTGGAGCGCGCCATCGATCTGGCGCCCGAACACCTGTCCTGCTACCAGCTGACGGTGGAGCCGCACACGATGCTGGCCAGCCGGCATGCCAGGCACCCCTACCCGCTGCCGGACGACGAGGCCTCGCTGCAGTTTTTGTGGGCCACCCGCGAGCGCCTGGCTGCGGCCGGCTACGCGGCCTACGAGATCTCCAACTTCGCGCGCCCGGGATATCACTGCCGCCACAACGACGGCTACTGGCTGTACCGCGACTACATCGGCATCGGCGCCGGCGCCGCCGGGAAATGGGACTTGCTGGGGGACATCGAAGACGGGGCGGACGGCGGCGTCTACCGCTACACCAACACGCGCACGCCGGAGACCTACATGCGCCAGGTGTTCGGCAAACAGGGGCAGGCCACCGGCAGCGACGAACGCCTGGCGCGGCGCACGGCCGCCGCCGAGGCGGTGTGGATGGGCCTGCGCCGCCGCGACGGCCTGGCGCGCCCGTGGTTCGCCGATCGTTTCGGCGAGGACGTGCTGGCGCTGTTCGCTACGGAACTGTCGCCGTGGCTGCAATCCGGCATGGTCGAGGCCGATGAGGCCGCGCTGCGCCTCAGCCGCGACGGCCTGGCCCAGGCCGACAGCATCGCCGCCGGGTTATTTTAGGGAAGGATGTTCTGAGTTTCTCAGAACATCCGTGCAGGCCATGGACGGCCTGCCAAAATCGAAGACCCAAGTCTTTGATTTTGTAAGCAAAGGAAAAACCGCGCTTTTTTCTTTGCGCCATGAAAAACTGCAGGGATGCAGTTTTTCAAGTACCACAAAATTTACCCGGCGTCCTTGAGCCAGGCCGCGGGGATACAGTGGGTGATGATCAGCCTGCCGCCCGGGCGCACCGCCGAACCGGTATAGACGTCCCCCGACAGCAGGGAGCCGCCCCAGCCGGCCAGCTCGGTGCGGGGATCGTCGGCGTTGCACGGCGGCAGCGGCAGCGGATCGCCGCCGGCATCGACCCAGATATAGGCCACGTCGGCCCCGTCGTAGCGGAACAGGTAGATATGCGCCCCCTTCGGGGCCTGCCGGACATGGCCGGTGTAGACGTAGCCTTCCAGCTCCACGTTGCCGTCGGTCAGTTCGGCGCCCGGCAGCTTGTTGCCAACCTTCGTGGCATCGAGGGACTGCAGGTAGGTCATGACCCGCGGCTCGTTCTTGGACAGCCAGATGTCCAGCTGGCTTTCGGCCACGGCCAGGCCCGGCACGATCGCGGATATCAGCAGCGCGATGGTCAGCAGCCTCTTCATGTCCCCCTCCATGGCCGGGCCGGCCTGCGGACGATAACCAATCCGAACCGCTATTGCAGCCCTTTGGCTGTGACCTCCGTCAACCCACCGCTCCGGGGGCATGAATGATGCCGACACCAACAAATCGCTGGCATCCCAAACGGGATGAATCCGAGCTATGGTTTGAGATCATTGCTGCGGCTTAAATCAATCGAGTCTGACCCCATTGATTCCCCATTGATTCTCGCGTACCTAGTTGGCGCTACGATCTCTCCAAGCGCGGCGGAAGCGTCCAGGACTACTGGTCCGACATCGTCAAAGATATGAATACGCACCTTTACAACTTGCTCACGTTCTTCGAGGAACTGTACATCTTGTCCGTCCTAGACAACCACGATCAACAGCTTCCGTTCGAGTTCGAGGTCTACCGGCTTCCGGATGACAAGATCAAGGCGGAGTGTCCAATCCTCTACATCGCACAGGCCACACCACGTTCGACATAGTCTCAACAAAGGATAAAGGGTCGCTACCCTTTTTGATGCTCTTAAATAAAAGGGTAGCGTCTCCTTTTCATCCAAAATTAGCTTACAATATTGATGGCGATTCATATATGAGCAGTCGCCGATATTCATGAATAAGAGGGAAACGGTTATGTCTGAAACGACCCACAACTGTCCGGTCATGCCCCGTCTCAACGAGCCAGCCCCGGACTTTGAAGCGAAGACCACGCACGGCATCAAGAAGCTGTCCGATTACAAGGGAAAATGGTTGGTGCTGTTTTCCCATCCTGCCGATTTCACCCCGGTCTGCACCACGGAGTTCATGGCATTTGCCAAGCATTATCCCGAATTCCAGAAGCTCAACTGCGACCTGATCGGCCTGTCGATCGACAGCTACTATTCTCATGTGGCTTGGACGCGCAACATCAAGGAAAAGTTTGATGTGGACATCCCCTTTCCCATCATCGAAGACCTGTCCATGAAGGTAGCCAAGGACTACGGCATGATCCAGCCTGGTGCCTCAGACACATCGGCGGTGCGCGCCACCTTCATCATCGATGATAAGGGGATCCTGCGTGCCATGGTGTACTACCCGATGACCAACGGCCGGTCGATTCCCGAGTTTGTTCGACTGGTAACAGCATTACAGACATCCGATATGAACAAGGTCGCGACGCCGGAAGGCTGGCAACCCGGAGATAAGGTCATCGTCCCCCCGCCGGCCGACGTGGATGCTGCAGAGAAGCGCATGAACGAAGGCTACGAATGCACCGACTGGTATTTCTGCAAAAAGTCGTTGTGATTTCTTCCCCCCTCCCGCCTTCTATGGGTGGGAGGGATTCGGGGAGATCGGGGACAGAATACTTAATTCTGAACGGCCGCTCCTGGCGTATCTAGCCGGTCAGTGATCGGCCAAAATGGAATGGCGTTAGGGGACCAGGCCCTCGATGGCGTCTTCCCAGTGCTTGCCATCGAAGTACGTGATCTCGACATGGGTCAGCAGGGTGGAGAAATCATCCAGGCAGCGGATGTTGACGCTGTAGGCGTCGGGATCCAGGCGCGGATTGCTGAAGGGGTGGATGCCGCAGTGGCGGCAGAACCAGTGCTTGGCGGTTTCGGTGCCGAACCGGTACTCGGTCAATGCCTCGTCCCCTGCCAGCAGGCGGAAATGCTCGGGCTGGACGCGGTGGTGCAGCGCGCCCTTCTTGCTGCAGATCGAGCAGTTGCACTGGACGATCCGGTCCAGATCGGATTCGACTTCGAAGCGTACGGCGCCGCAGTGGCAGCCTCCCTGGTATGTCTCCATGGCTCCCCCCTCATCACTCCCGCCTCACAGCGTGCGCCGATGTCATATTTCCTGCAAGAAATATGCGTCACGAAGCAATGGGGTATTACGGCGGAAGCAGCCTCCTGTTACGCCCTCAACCTCGCCACTGGTGCTGGTGGCGCGAGTGGCGGCTTACGGCTGCTTACGGCCATAAGCGGACACTCAATTGCGCATGAACTAACATCGCAAGTGGATCAATCATGAGGGAAGGCCGCTTGTGATTGGGGTAATTATCGGAGCTATAATTGGTGCGGCAGGAATAGGCGTGGGATGGCTATTTCCTGAAAGTGACGGTTATCAAAATCTAAGTTGGATTCTTGTAATAATTGGCATCGCAATAATGGGCCGCGCTCAACTAAAATCTCACGAAATCAATAAATGAGTAAAAAAGGGGACGCTTCCCTTTTCTGCGCTGGCTACTTTATCTCTACAGTCTTTGTTTCCGTTTTCTTTGCCACTGGATCGAAGTAGGTGGAATTTACAGTGACAGTACCGGATTGTTTATCGATGCCGGTAATGACGAACAACTTGGCATACTTGGAGGGAGCTTTGAGCGGCAGCAATTTTGTGTAGCTCCTCTTAACGAGGTCCAGTTTATAAAGCCCGTCTGTGCCATACACATACGAGGTCGCAACGTAGAGGTATCTTAAATCCGCTGTCCAAGCGAACGAGGTGATGTCTGTTGCCCAATCCGGCTCCTGCCAGAACCGATTGTTGACATCCCATTTATCCCACTCCATTGGTGGAGCCAGCGTGATCGCTCCCGGGCCTGCACCGGCAGACGTATTCACGACACCAATATTAATTCCCTGGGCATCGTCACAAAACAGGAAGACCGAAAAGGGGCCGCCCGGCGGCTGCGAATAAAGGCCTTGCACACAATGTTTCGGCGATGCTTTTGTTACGAGACCGCCCGCTGAGGCCGTGCCACCAAAGACAAGCAGAAACGCCAGCAACGCGCAGCACACGTTTGACTTGGCCATGGAATAGGTTCCGTTCATCTCTGGGAGCATAGCCACTCAACCAGGAATTTTAAGCGGACGGGCCCAAACGGGATTCGAGCCCTGACCGCTTACGATAGGGTCTCCCGAGCCGTCAGGCCGGGGCTGTCGGCTCCGGGGGCAGCAGGCTCTGCACGAAATCCTCGCGGTCGAACGGCAGCAGGTCGTCCAGGCCCTCGCCGACGCCGACGTAGCGGATCGGCAGGTCGAAGCGCTCGGACAGCTGCAGCACGATGCCGCCCTTGGCCGTGCCGTCGAGCTTGGTGACGATCAGGCCCGTCGTGCCCGCCACCTCCTGGAAACGCTCGACCTGCACGACGGCGTTCTGGCCGGTACCGCCGTCCACCACCTGCCACACCTCGTGCGGGGAGCCCGGATGCGCCTTCTCGATGACGCGGCGCACCTTGGCCAGCTCGTCCATCAGGCCGCGATCGGTCTGTACGCGGCCGGCGGTATCGACGATGACCACGTCGTAGCCGCGCGCCACGCCGCGGCTGACCGCATCGAAGGCCACCGCTGCCGGATCGGCGCCGCCCGGCTGGCGCACGATGTCGGCGCCGGCCCGCTCCACCCACACCGCCAGCTGCTCCACGGCGGCGGCGCGGAAGGTGTCGGCCGCGCCGACCAGCACGCGCTTGCCGTCGCGCGCGAACATCGCGGCCAGCTTGCCGATGGTCGTCGTCTTGCCGGTGCCGTTGACGCCGACCACCAGCAGCACGAACGGCCCCGAGGCCGGCATGTGCACGGCCCGCTCCTCGGAGGCCAGCAGCTCCAGCATGGCCTGGCGCAATGCCGCCATCGGCTCCCGCCGCTGCTTCTTGGCCTTCGCCACCAGGCGCTCGGCGATCTCCGCCCCGCAGTCGGCCAGGATCAGCGCATCCTCGACTTCCATGAAATCGGCCTCGGACATCTCGGGGGCGTCGCTCCCCGGCAGCATCTGCGCGATGCCCTCGCGGCTGCGCCGCATGCCGCGCGACAGCTTGTCAAAGAATGAACTCACCGCACCCTCCTGCCCCGTACGCGGGACCGCCCGAAGCTAGAAGGACGGCGGCCCCGCGCAAGCGGCAATTCAGTGGGGATGCGCCATGCCTCCCATGCCGTCCATATCGTGCATGCCG
>CAZBLR010000001.1:41598-45905 GCA_964492895.1 uncultured Zetaproteobacteria bacterium
GCCCATGCCGCCGGCATCGCCGCGCGCATCGCGCACCACGGCCTCGATGGGCTGATGCGTGCCGTCGGCATAGATGAGCTCGAGGCGCACCTTCTCACCGGCCGTCAACGCATGCTTCAGGCCCATCAGCATGATGTGCATGCCGCCGGGCGCGAGCCGCACCTCGCCGCCGGCCGGCACGTCCAGCGACTTCAGCATCTGCATGCGCCCACCGGCCATGGTATGCAGCATGGCCGAGGCGGCCACGCCGGCCGCCTTGTTGACAGAAACGCCGGTGATGCGCACGTCCCTGACCCCCGGATTGCGGAACACCGCATAGACCGCGGCCGTATCGGACACCGGCGGCGGCAGCCGCACCCATGCCCCCTGCACCTCGAGCCCGGCCGCCTCGGCCGCGAACGATGGCATCAGCATCGCCATCATCATCGCCATCGTCATCCACAGTATCCTTTTCATCATGTTCTCCTTGTTGTCGTCATGTTGTTTCAGGGCAGCCAGGCCTCGATGTCGTGGCGCATCGTCGCCACCGGGGTGGTGTCGCCGAACAGCGCCACCGCCTTGCCTTCGGCATTGACCAGATAGATGAAGGTCGAATGCTGGACCGTGTAGTTCATGTCCTTCGGATGCGCCGGTACCGAATAGCTGATGCGCCAGCGCGCGGCGATGTCCTTCAGCGCCTCCGGGCTGCCGGTGACGCCGACGAAGGCCGGATCGTAGAAGCGGACGTAGCGCGCCAGGATCTGCGGCGTATCCCGCCGGGGATCGAGGCTGACGAACAGCCCGTGCACGCGCCTCCTGTCGGCCGCCGGCAGGCTGCGGATCACCGCGGCCATCTTGCCCAGCGCCAGCGGACAGGCATCCGGACAGTGCGTGTAACCGAAATACAGCAGCACCAGATCGCCGCGGAAGCCGGACAGGCGCACCGCGCCATCGGCCGAGTCCAGCGTGAAATCGCCGCCCAGGCCCTGCATGTAGTCGGGGATCTCGGGAGCGGCCCGGTGTCCGCGGACGTAGAACGTGACCGCCACGGCGGCCGCCACGGCGACCAGGGCGGCCAGGGCCATGCCGGCGGCCCGGCGTGTGAAGCGTGTCGATATGTGCATGGGCATCCTTCCTCATGTCGTCCATGGGCACGCATCCCCGGGATACAGGGATACCGGTGCCCGGATTGCGGCGATGATGCGGTCCCGTGAGCGGGGACCACCGCGGGCTATGGGATCAGGACAGGGTTCGGGGAGGCGGGCGCTGCAGGCGGAACACCTGCAGGGACAGCGGACGCAGCGCGGCATGGGGCGCGTGCAGCGTCAGCACGGACACGCGCAGTGCGGCCTGCATCGGCGAGAAGACATCCAGCACGTGCGGCAGCCCGTCGATATCGTGGTGGCAGCCGCAGCCGCATTCGATGCGCGCATGATGGCCGGACCGATCCGCACCGGCATGCATCGCGGGCATGGCGGCCGGAGCCGTATCGCAGCCGACGCACTCGGAGGCCTGCTGCATCGCGGATGTGCACACCGGCTCCTCCGCCTGCACGGGCAGCGAGCTGACCGACAGCAGCGACAGGATCATGGATAATGCCAACAGGCGGCGCATGGTGGCAATGTACCGCCTGCCATGTAAACTGCAAAGCCTCGCTGCCCGTTCCGACCGATCGTTCCGACCTGGCGGAAAACACGGAGGTTGTTCCGATGAAACCGATCCTTGCCGCCGCCTTCGCCGCGCTGATGCTGCTCGCCGCTTCGCCGGCGCACGCCATCGACATCACGTGGAAGGACCATGCCCAGACCCGTTCGCTGGCCGACGAGGCCGGCCATTACGTGCTGGTGCACTTCTGGGCCTCGTGGTGCCCGCCGTGCCGCGAGGAGCTACCCGAGCTCACGGCCTGGGCCAGGGCGCATCCCGGCATCGTGTTCATCCCGATCTCGCTCGATGACAACGCCGCCGATGCCGCCAGCTTCCTGAAGTCGCAGGCGCTGCACGTACCCCTCTTGATGGGCAGCGTCGACCAGGCCCAGAGCCTGGGCATCCGCGGCCTGCCCACGACGATCATCATCGACCCGAAGGGCAGGGTCGTACGCTCCATGCTGGGCGAACGCCCGTGGGGCACCGACACCTTCAGCCAGTCGGTGCTGAACAGCATGCACGAATAACCGCGTGATACGGGTGTGCGCATCGGGGGAACACGGCGGCACTTGCCCCCGCCGGACCGAGGCGCCACCATCCGAACGACGAACCCAGGAGGCACTGACATGCGCATATCCATGATGCGGGGCCTGATCATGCTGGCCGTGCTGCTGCTGCCGATGGCCGCCCAGGCGGCGGATATCGGCAAGATCGAGCAGCAGATCCGCAACCAGATCAAGGATCTCAGGATCGATGCCGTGCGCCCGTCTCCGATCAAGGGGCTGTACGAGGTGCAGTCCGGCCACAACCTGTTCTACAGCAATGCCACGGGCACCCACCTGATCGCCGGCGGCCACATCTTCGATACGCGCACCCACGAGGACCTGACCGAGGACCGCCTGGAACAGATCAACCGCATCGACTGGTCGA
The DNA here is from genome assembly GCA_964492895.1 of uncultured Zetaproteobacteria bacterium. Classification (GTDB taxonomy): domain Bacteria; phylum Pseudomonadota; class Zetaproteobacteria; order Mariprofundales; family Mariprofundaceae; genus DATLWN01. The sequence continues at coordinate 44,152 of CAZBLR010000001.1, forward strand.
TGCTGCCGCTGGACAAGGCCATCGTGTCCGGCGACCCGCACGGCATGAAGGTCGCCATCTTCACGGACCCGGACTGCCCCTTCTGCCGCCGGCTGGAGCAGGAGCTGCAGAAAGCCAAGGGCATCCGGGTCTACACCTTCCTGTACCCGCTGACGCTGATCCACCCGCATGCGCGGGAGCACGCCGAATCCATCTGGTGCGCCAAGGACAGGCACAAACTCATGCTCGACGTCATGCTGAACAACGCCAACCCGCCCAAGGCCAGCTGCGACGTCAAGGCCCTGGACGACATCCGGGCCCTGGGCGAGAAGCTGGGCATCCATGGCACGCCGACCCTGATCGCCGGCGATGGACGCATGTACGCCGGCTTCAAGCCACTGCCCCTCCTGGAGGCCTGGCTGGCCAAGGGCAAGAAGACCACCCATCCCTGAGCGCGGAGGTACCCATGCGCGACGACCGCCGGCCCGACCAGATGCGTCCGGTCTCCATCGACACATCCTTCAACATCCATGCCGAGGGATCGGCCCTGATCAGCTTCGGGCATACGCGCGTGCTGTGCACGGCCTCGGTCGAGGGCAGCGTGCCGCCGTTCAAGCGCGGCGAAGGCACGGGCTGGGTCACGGCCGAATACGGCATGCTGCCCCGCGCCACCCATACCCGCGGCGGCCGCGAGGCGGCCCGCGGCAAACAGGGCGGGCGCACGGTCGAGATCCAGCGCCTGATCGGGCGCAGCCTGCGTGCGGTCGTGGACATGAAGAAGCTGGGCGAGCGCACGATCACGCTGGACTGCGACGTGCTGCAGGCCGACGGCGGCACCCGCACCGCCGCCATCACCGGCGCCTGGGTGGCCATGCGCATGGCGGTCAACCACCTGCTGCACGGGGGCGTCATCGACGAGGACCCGGTCATCGGCCAGGTGGCGGCGGTCAGCTGCGGCTATGTCGACGGCCAGCCGATGCTCGACCTGCAGTACAGCGAGGATTCGCAGGCCCAGATGGATGCCAACTTCGTGATGACGAGCGAGGGCGGCATCATCGAGGTGCAGGCCACGGCCGAGGACCGGCCGGTGGCCTGGGACCAGGTCGTGGCCCTGAAACAGCTGGCCGCGCACGGCATCCACGAGCTGTGCCAGCGCCAGATCGAGGCGATCGACCGATAAGTCATGCACCTGGTCATCGCCAGCAACAACGCCAAGAAGCGGGCCGAGATCGCCCGCATCCTCGAAGGGCTGGCCATCGACATCGTGCCGGCCGCACAGACGGTGTTCGTCGACGTCGTCGAGGACGGCGACAGCTTCGCCGCCAATGCACGCAAGAAGGCCGAGGCCTTCGCCGCCGCCAATGCCTGCCCGGCGCTCGCCGACGACTCCGGCCTGATGGTCGACGCCCTGGACGGGCAACCGGGCGTGTATTCCAGCCGCTACGCCGGGCCCGATGCGGTGGACGCCGACAACAACGCCAAGCTGCTGGACGCCATGCAGGGCAAGGTGGATCGAACCGCCCGCTTCGTCTGTGCGCTGCACCTGGCCTGGCCGGACGGGCGCACGCCGCTCACCGCCGAGGGCCGCGTCGAGGGGCGCATCGTCGAGACCCCGGGCGGTACTGCGGGCTTCGGCTACGATCCGCTGTTCTTCTGCCCGGAACTGGGCAGGACCTTCGCCGAGGCCGGCGCCGACGCCAAGGCGGCCGTCTCGCACCGCGGCCGGGCGCTGCGCCAGCTTGCCGACAGGCTGCGCGGAACGGCCGACAGGCTGC
>CAZBLR010000001.1:46005-147150 GCA_964492895.1 uncultured Zetaproteobacteria bacterium
ACCCGCCGCCTGACCGAGGCCATGTTCCGCCAGGTGGTCGAACAGGCCCTGGCCTAGCGGCCGGCCTGACGGCCGGATTTCTTGGCCGGCCTGCCGTCCGGATTTTTCGGTCGGACTAGCGTCCGTACAGGGCGGTGATCTTGGCCGAGCCCAGCATGTGCTGGTGGATGTAGAAGCCGACCATCGCGGCCGAGGCGTCACTGGTCAGCGGCAGCTTGTCCACGTTCAGCGCATAGATCGTGAACAGGTAACGATGCGGGGTATCCCCGACCGGCGGGCACGGGCCCCCGTAGCCGTCCGTGCCGTAATCGGTCCGGCTCTGGATGGCGCCGGAGGGCGCCAGATGGCCATCGGCGTCGCCCGCGCCCGCGGGCAGCGAGCTCACCGTGGGCGGGATGTTGAAGATCACCCAGTGCCACCAGCCGCTGCCGGTCGGGGCATCCGGGTCATAGACGGTGATGGCGAAGCTCTTCGTCCCGTCCGGGGGGTTGATCCAGTTCAGCGCCGGCGAGGTGTTGCCCCCCGAGCAGCCGAAACCGGAATACACCTGCTGGTCCGGCACATAGCCGCCGTTGGTCACCTGCGGGCTGGACAGGCTGAAGGCACTGGCCAGGGCGGGCACGCTGAACAGGCATAGCACGAGTCCCACGATCATGCGCATACTTCGGCTCCTTTCCCGGGCAGGGGCCCGGCTCATTCGATCCATAGCGTAGACGATGCCGCAGCCGCGTCTAACCGGGCGGCTGCTTGTTGATGATGGTGATGCGCTCGGCCTTGAAGCGCTTCATCTGCGCGAACACCTTGGTCGGGTACCAGCGGTCGTTCGGCGAGCCGTTGTAGGCGGCCAGGGCCTTGGACAGCTTGCCGTAGCGGTTCAGGTAATGGCGGATGATGGCGCAGCCGTAGCGGATGTTGGTGCTGATATCGAACAGGTTGTCGGACGGGGAACCGAGCTGGTCCTTCCAGAACGGCATCACCTGCATCAGGCCGCGGGCCCCGACGTTGCTGACCGCGAAATGGTCGAAACGCGACTCGACGGCGATGACGCCCAGGATCAGCTCGGGCGACAGCTCGTAGCGCACCGAGTAGGTGTAGACCCAGCGTGCGATGCTCTCGCATTCGCCGTCCGTCTCCACCCATGGGCGGATCAGATGGAACATGTCCTTCATCCACACCGTGCGTTCGAAGTCGTTGGGCTTCTTCTCGGGTTCGGGCTTCAGCAGCGCCTTCAGGCGCTGCCGGTCGGACTGGCTCAGGTTCAAGGGGCCGGTGTTCTGCTCGACCACCTGCATGGCCGCGGTGGTCTGGCTGAACTGCTGGCGCTCCTCCGGCGTGCTGGCCAGCCAGACCGGGATCATCATGATCACACCGAGGACCAGGACCACCGCCAGCCAGGCCTTCGGCTGCACCGCCTTCAGGCGCAGCCCCAGCTCCACGGGGTTCAGCATGCCGCTCCACTCAGCGCACCCTCGACCCACCCGGGCACCGCTTCCGGCACAAGCGATACCGGCTTGTCGCGGCGCAGGCCGACCTCGACCGTGCCCTCGCCCAGGCCGCGCTCGCCGACGACCACCTTGACCGGCAGGCCCATCAGCTCGGCATCCTTGAACTTGACCCCCGGACGCTCGTTGCGATCGTCCCACAGCACCTCGAAGCCGGCCCCGGACAGCGTGCTGTACAGCTGCTGCGATACCTCCATCACCTTCTCCCCCGTACCGAGCGACACCAGCGACACCTGGAACGGCGCCAGATGCGCCGGCCAGCGGATCCCCGCCTCATCGTGGCATTGCTCGACGATGGCGGCCACCAATCTCGATACCCCAATCCCGTAGCAGCCCATCGTCGCCACCGCCCGCTGGCCCGCCGCATCCTGGAACTCGACCTTCATCGGTTCGGCATAGCGGCGGCCCAGGGCGAACACGTGGCCCACCTCGATGCCCCGCGACAGATCCAGCCGCCCGTCGCACTGCGGACAGCCGTCGCCGGCGCGCACAGTGCGCAGATCGGCATAGATCGCATCCGGCACATCGCGGGCCATGTCCAGGCCTGCGACATGGGCATCGATGCGGTTGGCGCCGGCCACCAGCCCGGAGGCCCCCTGCAGGGTCTGGTCCGCAACCACCTTGGCACGCAATCCCTGCGGCCCGACGAAGCCCACCACGCCGCCCACCGCATCGATCGCGGCGGCATCGGCCAGGCTCACGCCGTCGGCCCCCAGTACATGCGCGAGCTTGATCTCCTGCACCTCGTCGTCACCGCGCACGCAGGCCGCCACCGTGGCCCCGTCCAGCGGACCGCCGGTCACCGTGACCATCAGCGTCTTGACCAGGTGGTCGGCACTGACCCCCAGCATCCTGGCCACGTCGCCGACGGCGCTGGCGCCGGGGGTGGCCACCTCGGCCAGGGCGCCGTCCGTATTCCCGGGCAGCGAACGCCGGCCCTGGGCCATCTCGACGTTGGCGGCATAGCGGCAGGCATCGCAGTGGGCGATGACGTCCTCGCCCGAATCGGCCAGCACATGGAACTCGTGCGAGGCATTGCCGCCGATCGAGCCGGTATCGGCCTCGACGGCCCGGAACTTCAGCCCCAGGCGCGTGAAGATGCGCGTATAGGCCTCGAACATGTTGTCGTATTCGCGCGCCAGATCCGCGTCGTCGGCATGGAAGGAATAGGCATCCTTCATGATGAACTCGCGACCGCGCATCAGGCCGAAGCGCGGGCGCACCTCGTCGCGGAACTTGGTCTGGATCTGGTACAGGTTCAGCGGCAGCTGGCGATAGGACTTGAGCTCGCGCGCCACCAGATCGCAGATCACCTCCTCGTGCGTCGGCCCGAGGCAGGACTCATGGTCGTGCCGGTCGAAAAAGCGCAGCAGCTCGGGCCCGTACTTGACCCAGCGGCCGGAGGCCTGCCACAGCTCGGCCGGCTGCACCAGCGGCATCAACAGCTCCTGGGCGCCGGCGCGGTTCATCTCCTCGCGCACCACGCCCTCGATGCGGCGCAGCACCTTCAGGCCGAGGGGCAGGAAATCGTAGACGCCGCTGGTCACCCGGCGGATGAAGCCGGCGCGCAGCAACAGCCGGTGCGACACGACCTCCGCCTCGGACGGGTCGTCGCGCAGCGTCGGGGCGAAAAAAGCGGAAAATCTCATGGGGCGATCCTACCGGGGGCTGGAAATCGAAAACAGGGGAAAATGCTCATCCATCGGCCAGTTGCCGGCGCAGGAAGCGGAACAGGGCACGGCTGGCCTTCTTGCGACCCTCGCCCGCCGAGCCGGCAGCCGCACGCAGGATCCGGCCGAGCTCGGCCGTGTCCAGGTCCGGCACCTCGGCCACCAGCTCTGCCACGGCATCCTCGCCCTCGGCCAGCAGGCGGTCGCGCCATTGCTCGATGTGATGGAAGGCGCGCACGTCCTCGGCCGTGTCCTCGTGCAGGCTGGCCAGCGCCGCCTGCACCGGCGCCACATCGATGTCGCGCAGCAGGCGGCCGATGAACTTGATCTGGCGCTTGCGGGCGCCACGGTCCATGTCCTGCCCCTCGAGCACGGCCTGCTCGAGCTCGGCCGGCAGCGCCAGGCCGAGGATGAACTCGCGCCGCTGCTCCAGCAGGTCGGTGCCGAGATCCTGCAGGGCCTTGGCATCGCGCTTCTTCTGGCTCTTGCTCGGCCCCTCGGCCCGGTTGTAGGCGCTATGTTCGAATACCGTCTCGCTCACAAAGCCTCCAGCAGGCGCTGATGGATACCGTCGAAGCCGCCGTTGGACAGGATCAGCACGTGATCCCCGTTCCGGGCCTGGCCGGCCACCTTGGCCACGATGGCCCCGACATCCGGCAGCACCTCGGCATGCGGCCCGATGGCCCGGCAGACCGCCTCCACATCGAGGGCGTCATCGGGAAGCAGGTTGCGGGTCGACGGCGGCACGAAGATCACCCGGTCGGCGGAGGCCAGGGCCGCCGGCAGGCGCTGCTGGTGCACACGGCTGCGCATGGTGTTCGAGCGGGGCTCGACGATGACCCACAGGCGCTCGGCATCGCCCAGTCTCGCCTTCAGTGAATCCACGACGCCGGCGATGGCGGTCGGATGATGCGCGAAATCGTCGTAGACGCGCACCCCGCGCCGCTCGCCGACCAGCGTCATGCGCCGGCGCACGCCGTCAAAGCTCTCGAAGCCCTGCCGGATCACCCGCGCATCCAGCCCCAGCGATTCGGCGGCGGCGGCCACGGCGCAGGCATTGGCGACATGGTGGCGCCCGATCATGTCCCAGGCGAACTCGCCGAACGGCGCCTCGCCGTGCCACAGCCGGAAACGCGAGCCGTCCCCGGCCACCGGCTCCCAGTACCAGTCCGCCGCCACGCCCTGGCCATAGCGGGCGAAGCGCAGCACGGGTGTCCAGCAACCCTCGGCCAGCACCTCGGCCAGCTGCGCGTCCTCGGCATTGACGACGATACTGCCCGCGGCCGGCACCGTGCGCAGCAGCTGCGCGAACTGGCGCTTGATGGCTTCGATATCGGGAAAGATGTCGGCGTGGTCGTACTCGAGGTTGTTCAGGATCAGCGTGCGGGCGCGGTAGTGCAGGAACTTGGAGCGCTTGTCGAAGAAGGCCGTGTCGTACTCGTCCCCTTCCAGCACGAAATACGGACCGATGCCGAGGCGGGCGCCGGTGCCGAAGTTCTCCGGGATGCCGCCGATCATGAATCCGGGCACCTGCCCCGCCACCTCCAGCACATGCGCCATCAGGCTGGCGGTCGTGGTCTTGCCGTGGGTGCCGGCCACGACCACGGCATGGCGGCCGGGCAGCACGTAACGGCCGATGAATTCCGGTCCGGAGCAGTACGCGAGGCCCTGATCGAGCACCGACTCGACCTCGGCGTTGCCGCGGCTCATGGCATTGCCGATCACCACGAGATCCGGCACCGGATCGAGGTGGGCGGCTTCGTAGCCCTCGAAGGTGGCGATGCCCTCGGCACGCAGGAAGTCGGACATGGGCGGATACACCCCGGCATCCGATCCGGTCACGACGAATCCGCTGTCCTTCGCCAGCTTGGCGATGGCGGCCATGGCGGTGCCGCAGATGCCGAGGATATGCACGTGCTTGGTCATTGGGGGGGATTTCACCATAACGACCGCGAGACACAAGAACCAAAGTTGGGCACCATCACGCGATGAGCGAACCCATGCTGCCCGCCGTGGAGACCGAAACCGCGCATCCGCCGACCGCCAGCATCATCTGGCTGCACGGGCTCGGCGCCGACGGACACGACTTCGAGCCCATCGTGCCCGACCTCGAACTTCCCGAGACACTTGCCGTGCGCTTCGTGTTCCCGCATGCGCCGGCCATCCCGGTGTCGATCAACGGCGGCTACATCATGCCGGCCTGGTACGACATCCGGCACACGGATCTCGGCATCGAACACGATGGGGAAGGCATCGAGCACTCGGCGCGCCAGATCCGGATGCTCGTCGAGCAGGAACAGATGCGCGGCATCGCGGCCCACCGCATCGTCCTCGCCGGGTTCTCGCAGGGCGCGGCCATGGCCCTGCACGTGGGCCTGACCCATCGGGAACGGCTGGGCGGCATCATCGCCCTGTCCGGCTATCTGCTGCAGCGCCAGCAGCTCGCGGCCAGGCGCAGCAAGGAAAACCAGGGCACCCCGATCCTCATGGCCCACGGCGTCGACGACCCGGTCGTGCCTTTCGCCCTCGGGGAACAGGCCCGGCACACCCTGGGCGAATGGGGCTACGACGTCGCATGGCATGCCTACCCGATGGCGCATCACGTCTGTGCCGATGAGATCAGGGCCGTCGGCCGCTGGATCACCGCCCGCCTGGGCTGAACCACCGGCCTCCCGGCCCCGGCAAACCCGCCGGGTCAGTCCCCATCGCCCTTGATATCGCCGATGCCGAACAACTCGGGCTCGACATGGACGCTGGCCGGGTACACGGGCCCGATATCCACCATCTGCCAGACATCGCCGCGCCGGCCGACCTCGACATCCATGACATCGCCCTCCCGGAGCAGGGCGACGATCTCGTCCGGCAGCTCGATCGGCCCCACCTCGGGGGCATCCTCATCGAAACTGAGGCTGACGCCCCGGCCCTCGATCCGGTGCACCCGCGCGTGGCCCTCGACAAAATCGGAAAACGGCACCGTGCGCATGGCCTCCGGCATGCTGCTGCCCATGCGCACGAAACGCAGCAGCAGCCGCGCCGCCTTGGCCACGCGCTGACCCACCTCGACGGCATCGCGGATGCTGTCCAGGAAGCCGATCTTGTCGGCCATATCGATCCAGCCGCGGCCGGCGAGGTATTCGATCCATTCCAGCATGACCCGGCCGCAGATCTGCACGGCCTCCTGGTCCCCTTCGGTTTCCCTGAGGATGAACCAGGCCAGGAAATCGTGGACGTGCTCCGGGTCGAGCTGGTTCAGGGTCAGGCCGCCGAGGTCCTGCGACGGCTCCACGTCGCCCTCGAACAGCTGTTCCATATAGGCGCCGAGCGACTCCTCCCATTCCTCCATCGCACCCTCGTCGAGGTGCTCGTCATCGTGGAAGAGATCCGAGAAATGCAGCAGGTATGCCGAAAACGCATCCAGACAACGCTCCACTTCCTGCCCGTGCATCCTGTCGGCGGCAATGCTGGCGGCATCGAACTGGTCGATCGCCTCCTGGACGGTCATCATGGATGAAAGGTTCATGTGGGCCTCGGTCTGATGTTTTGGCTCGCTCCATCGGCGGTGTCCGGCCGGCGACAGCTTGCTGCGCCGGCGCATTGCGGCTATGTTGCGCAGCCCGGAACACAGGCGGGATCCTCCGCCGAAACCTTGAATTGTGCCTCAGGAGACGAGCAATGCAAATCAACGCCACGGCCATCCGTACCGGTAACATCCTTGAAGTCGACGGCGCCCTGTGGCGCGTCACCAAGAGCATGCATGTGACGCCGGGCAAGGGCGTGGCCTGCATGCAGGTGGAAATGCGCAACGTCGAAACCGGCACCAAGACCAACAAGCGCTTCAATTCCACCGAGCGCGTCGAGCGCGTGACCCTGTCGCAGCGGCCGATGCAGTACCTGTACGAGGACGGCGACCTGTTCCACTTCATGGACACGGAAAGCTACGAGCAGATCAGCCTGGGCCGTGACATGGTCGAGGAGGCGCTGCCGTATCTGATGCCGGAGATGCAGGTCGAGATCGAGTTCCATGAGGATCGCCCCCTGAACGTGCGCCTGCCGCAGACCGTCGTGCTGACCGTGGTCGAATGCGATGCCGCCATGAAGGGCCAGACGGCGACCAGTTCGTACAAGCCCGGCACGCTGGAAACGGGCGCCTCGATCATGGTGCCGCCCTACCTCGAGGCCGGCACCAGGATCAAGGTCAACACCGAAACCGGTGAGTACGTCGAACGCGCCTGATCCCGCTTCCATGGGCGGCGCCCGCCGGCCAACGCAGAAGATGACAACCGAGCCTCGAATCAGGCAGCCTTGGTCGCGGCTTTTGCCTGCCGCGCACCACTTTGGGCAGTCATCCTGACGGAGGCTCCATGAAGCATGTCAATCACGCCACCCTCGCCTGTTCCGTCTGCGGCAAGTCCTTCTCCAAATCCCAGGTCGTTCCCGCCGCTTCCGTGCGCGCTCCCGTGGCCGGACTCATCCGCAAGGATCATGCGCAGTGGAATGACGCCGGCTTCATCTGCCTGAAGGATCTGACGCATTACCGGACCGAATATGTGGAATCCGTGCTGGAGACCGAAAAGGGGGAGCTCACGGCCCTGGAGCAGGAGGTGGTGGAGAGCCTCGAACAGCACGAGCTTCTCAGCGCCAACGTCGAGTCGCAGTACAAGCGGGAACTGCGTGTTGGCGAACGCATGGCCGACCGCATGGCCGAATTCGGCGGCAGCTGGGCCTTTTTGATCATGTTCGCGCTGTTCGTGCTCATCTGGATCATCGTCAATTCGGCCGTGTTGTTCTGGAAACCGGCCGATCCGTATCCTTTCATCCTGCTCAACCTGTTGCTGTCATGCCTGGCCGCCGTGCAGGCCCCGATCATCATGATGAGCCAAAACCGTCAGGAATCCCGCGACCGCCTGCGGGCCGAGAACGACTACAAGGTCAACCTGAAGGCCGAACTCGAAATCCAGCATCTGAACGAGAAGGTCGATCACCTGCTGCAGAACCAGTGGCAGCGCCTGGTCGAAATCCAGCAGCTTCAGATCGAACTGCTCAACGAACTGGTGCACGGCCGGCAAAATCGCTAGCTTGCCCGGGTCGGGGCGCCAAGGATTCCGGCAAGCCGTTCCGGCACTCCCTTACATGAAATTTTTTTAATATGCTTTTCATGCCTCCATCACAGGCGCCTTCTTAATGTTCTTCCTGTCTGGTGCCGATCCCTCCTCCCCTCCCTCCCCAAAGGCATCAGACACAAACATAAAAAGCCCCGGCGTCGCCGGGGCTTTTTATGTGTCCGGGTATCCATCCAGCGCTACGGATGCTCGGCCTCCACCTCGCGGCGGAACGCCTCACGATTCGCCGCGATCAGGGCCAGCAGGATGACGGAATACACGAAGGTGGACAGCACCACGACCCCGACGACGATGGCCTTGAACATCTCCAGATGCGGGAAATCGGCCGGGATCAGCATCACCATCACCACCGACAGCCCACCCTTGATGCCGGCGAAGGTCAGGATGCCCCACCAGCGGAAGTTGATGCGCGCCATCCAGCGGGTGCGCGTGGTGATGATCGCGAACTTGGCCATCATCAGCGCCCGGATCACCGTGGTCACCAGGAACATGGCCAGGATCTCGCCCTTGTACTGCAGCAGCAGCTTCAGATCGATGATCTCGGCCATGGCGATGAACAGGATGGTGTTGGCCACGATGGCCAGCAGCTGGATGTCCTCCTTCGTGCGCCGGTGCCGGTCCCGCTCCTCGACCGTCGACTTGATCCGCTCGATCGCCCGATGCACCAGGCGGCGCGAAGGCGCCGGCTGCGCCGACGCCTGTTCCAGCTCGCCCTGTTCGGCGGCAAGCACCGCCTCGTCCCGGCCGAGAGCACGGCTCATGACATGGTGCACGGTGATGGTGGCGACGATGCAGGCCAGGATGCCCGACAGGTGCATATGGGAATGTCCGCCCATCAGGTTCAGCACGGCATAGAAATGTTCGGCCAGCGTGAAGGCGCCGTAGCCGGTCAAGAGCAGCACCAGCAGCTCGGCGATGCGGTTGTCGGTCGTCTTCAGCGCCAGCAGCCCCGCGTATCCGGCCACGAACCCCAGCAACACGGACCCGAACACCACGACCACGCTGACCTGGCCCACGTACGCCGCCGTGACCTGCCCGCCCTCCAGTGCGTACAGGCCGACGAACACGAACACGATCAGCGCCGTGGCATCGTTGAACAGGCTTTCGCCCTCGGCCAGGATCTTCAGGCGGTGCGGCAGCTCGAACTTGGAGAAGATGCTGACCACCGACACCGGATCGGTGGCCAGCACCATCGCGAACAGGGCGATGATGGCCGGCACCGAAAGATGGTACTGGCCGAAGATGTGGTTGGCGGTGAAGATCGCCACCACCACCGACAGGGCCACGGCCACCACCGCCAGATAGAACAGGCTCAGCCCATGCGCCTTCAGGTCCTCGAGCCTGAGCTCCAGCGAATCGGAGATCAGCAGCACCGGCAGCAGGAACAGCACCAGGGCCGCGAAATGCTCGGTATCCCCGGTCAGCATCAGCAACTCCGGCGCCACGCGATGGAGCAGGAACGACAGCGTGATCAGGCTCAGCGGCAGCGGCACCTTCAGCCTGTCCTCGATCAGCAGGGACAGGTACAGGATGCCGGCGATACTGATCAGGGCCTCGACCATCGATATCCCTCCCCAGAAAACGGCACGGCAGACCTAATAAACGACGGCGAACAGCACGAAGGCGCCGTACAGTCCCATGTTGACCATCACATGCCTCGGCTGCAGCCGTCCGCTCGCGTGCAGCCAGTACAGCCAGCCCGTCCCGAGCACCGTCATCAGGATGGCCGCCAGCGCATGCGCATCCCGGATATGCCAGGGCATCAGGAGCATCGCCAGCGCCGGGATCACCGTACCCTGGAAAACCATGGCCCCGGTGATGTTGCCGAAGGCCAGCGTATCCCTGGCGCGACGGATCCACAGGATCGAGTTCACCTTCTCCGGCAACTCGGTGGCGACCGGCACCACCAGCAGCGACACCAGCAGCGCCGGTACGCCGAGCAGGGTGCTGACCTGCTCCACACCGGAAACGAACAACTTCGCCCCCCATACCAGCATCAGCAGCGCCACCGCCAACTGCACGGCAGCCACCGCATGGGAATCGCCGAACAGGCGGCCCAGGTACAGGGCGTCGTCGGCCTCGGTCGCATGGCCGTCGGCCACGAGGCCCTGGCTGCTGCGTATCGTGTCCATCAGGTAGAAGAAGTAGAGGATCAGCAGCACCAACGCCACCGCCGCCTTCAACGGCTGGAAGGACGCCGGCATCAATGCCGCCCCGACCACCAGCAGGAAGGCCAGGCCGAACACCTGCAGATCACGCCGCAGGCCGCCGCTCTCGGGCGTGAAGGCTGCGCGCCAGCCGCGCCGGCGGCCGGCGAACCAGGCCATCAGACCGATGCTGAGCGTGCTGAGCATGAAGGGCGCGCCCAGGATGGCGCCCACGCCCACCGCGTGATTCAGCGCCGTGTTGCTGCCGCCGGCCACGATCGCCACGATGGGCACGATGGTCTCCGGCATCGCCGTGGCGATGGCCGCGAACACGGAACCGGTCACCCCCTCGGAAACCCCGAGGCGCTCGCCCAGATGCTCGACGGCATTGGTGAACGCCTGGGCGGCCAGAAAGACGACCACCAGCGCGGCCAGCAACAGCAGGATGGACTCGAACATCAGGGATCCCTGGGCGACGACGGCAGCGGCCCGGCGCGAACGATGCTAGACGCGCCTTCCGGCAATGTATTGCAGCAGGTTCACATGCTCTTCGTTCATGTTGCGGATCACACGCGCAGCATGGATCAGGATATAGGCGAACAGCGAATACACGAGATCCTGCTGGCGCTGCATCAGCTCCGAATAGGCGGTGCGGGTCAGCTTGTACACCGTGCAGTCACCCTTGGCGATCACCGTGGCGCTCGCCTCTTCGCCGGTCAGGAAGGTCATCTCCCCGAACATCGCCCCCTCGTGGATGGTGGCCACGCGCGTGGTCTGCTCCCCGTCCTCGCGATCGATCACCGCTGAGCCGGAACGAAGAAGGTAAAGCACCCCGCCGGCCTGCCCCTGCTTGAGCATGACCTCACCGGCCTTGAATGCCTGCGGCTGGATGACGCCGGCGAGGATGTCGCGCTCCTCTCCGCTCAGCTTGCGCAACAGCACCTTGTCTTCCAGCCACTGAAAATCGATCTCCACGAAACCCTCCTCGTCCTGTCAGGCAATGATAACCATCCCTTAGATACAAGCGCAATGTATGCGGCCTGGCAAGCCTCCTTATGTCCCGGCGCGCATCCCGGCTGTGGATGAAACGGGCGTTTCCTGCTGCAATACGCCCATGGAATCCGAGTCCGCGTCCGGCATCGTCCCCGCCGTCAAATGGCGACAGCATCTGACGTTCGACCTGCCGGCTGCGCGCACGGGCTGCCTGTGGGTCCATGCCTGTTCGATGGGCGAGATCAACTCCGTCGCGCCGCTGGTGCGCTGGCTGCTGGCGCAGGGATACGACCTGCATCTGACCGTCGTGACGCGCACCGGCTATCAGCAGGCGCACCGCCTGTTCGCCGATGCGGTGACCATCTCCTTCCTGCCCTGGGACCTGCCGGGTGCCATGCGCCGGCTGGTGCGCCGCCTGCAGCCGAGGCTGCTGCTGCTGACCGAGACCGAGTTCTGGCCCGGCATGCTGGCGGCCTGCCGCCGCAGCGACATCCCGGTCATCGGCATCAACACGCGCATCTCGGATCGCTCCTTCCCCCGCTACATGGCCACCCGGGCCCTGTGGCGGCGCTGGCTGCGCCCGGTGCATCTGTTCCTGGCCCAGAGCGAGCTGGATGCCTCCCGGCTCGCCTCCCTCGGCATCCCGGCCGGGCACATCCGCGTGGCCGGCAACCTGAAGTTCGCCATCCGCCCGCCCGAGGCGGATGCCGGTGCCCTGCGCCAGCGCCTGGATCCTCCCGGCGGCAGGCGCCCCATCCTGCTGATCGCGAGCACCCACGATGACGAGGAGCGTCGGCTGCTGGCGATGCTGCCCGGCTGGCGCAGCCTGGTGCCGGAGCTGTTGACCGTCGTCGTCCCCCGCCATCCGGAGCGCTTCGACACCGTCGCGGCCACGATCGCGGATACAGGACTATCCACAGCGCGCTGGTCCGGACCGCCGCCCGATCGCTGCGACATCTGCCTGATCGATGCCATGGGTGTGCTGTCCTCGCTGTATACGGTCGCCGATCTGGTCATCATCGGCGGCAGCCTGGCCCCGGTCGGAGGACACAACCCGCTCGAGGCCGCCATCTGCGGCCGCGGTGTCATCACCGGACCGCACATCGAGAACTTCCGCGACGTCATGCTGCAGATGCAGGCCGCGGGTGCGGCGGTGGTGGCGTCCGACGACACGGAGCTGGATGCCGTCGTCCGGCGCTTCCTGGCCCACCCGGAGGAACTGCGCCAGCTGCATGCCCAGGCCGCCGCATTCATGACGGACAAGGCCGCCGTGCTCGAGCGCATCACCGCAGCTCTGCAGCCGTTGTTGCCGCCTTCCGGCGCGGGGGCTGACGCGTGAGCGCCCCGTACCGATCCCTGGCCCGCCGCATCGAGCGATCCTGGTGGCGAGATGCCCCACCGCCGCTGCCGCTCAGGGGGCTGAGCCGCCTCTATGCCTGGCTCGCCCGGCGCGACCAGCGCCAACGCCTCGCCCGCCGGCAGGCGCCGCCGCTGCCGCTGATCTCCATCGGCAATATCACCGCCGGCGGCAGCGGCAAGACCCCCTTCGTCATCTGGCTCACCGGCGCCCTGGTCTCCCGGGGCTACCGGCCGGTCGTCCTGTGCCGCGGCGACGGCGGCACCCTCGGCTCCTCCCCCACCCTCGTCGGCCCGGACATGCCGGCGGCGACCGCCGGCGACGAGGCCAGGATGCTGGCCGACGCCTGCGCCTGTCCGGTCATCGCCGGCCGGGACCGCGTCGCCGGCGCCGCCATGGCGGCGCATTACGGGGATCTGATCCTGCTCGACGACGGCTTCCAGTACCGCCAGCTCGCCCGCGACCTGGATATCGTGCTGGTGCCGACGGCAGGGGTCGGCAACGGCCATCTGCTGCCGGCGGGACCCTTGCGCGAACCGCTGGCGGCCCTGGAACGGGCCGACCTGGTCGTGCGCACCGGTTCCGGACCCGTCGCGCCGCTGGCGCTGGCACAGCGTCAGTGGCACTGGCAGGCACGCATCGCCCGTCTCGATGACGCGATGCGAACCGGTGCAGCCGAACCCGGGCATGTGGCCGCGGTCAGCGCCATCGCCCGACCGGAACGTTTCCACGACGACCTCGCCCGCCACGGGTGCACCGTCGACATGGTCCGCGTGTTCCCCGATCACCATCGCTACAGCCGGCGCGACATCGAACAGCTCCTGGCCCTGCCCACCCCGGTGGTCGTGACCGCCAAGGATGCCGTCAAGCTGGTACCCCTGTGGCCCCGGGAACGGGCGCTGTGGATCGCCCGCCAGCAGGCCGAGGCCGAGGCCGGGTTGATCGAGGCCATCGTGGCGCAGTTGCCGCAGGCATGACTCCTTGTGGGGGATGCAAGGCTGGTGGTAGCCTCGCCAGACCTTGATTTCAGGTTGGGAGCACACATGCTGGACCGGGAATTGCTCGACATCCTCGCCTGCCCCCAATGCAAGGGCCGGATCGAATACAACGCCTCGAAGAGCGCGCTGGTCTGCAAGGCATGCAAGCTGGAATACCCCATCCGCGACGATATTCCGGTCATGCTCATTGACGAGGCCACTCCGCTGAAGGACTGATTCCCCACTGTGACCCATCACCTGTCGGAACTGGCTGTTCGCCTGCTTTTCTGGACCATCCGCTGCATGCCCGCCCGTCTCGCCGGTGCCGTCGGCGCCGGCATCGGCCGGGCGTTCAGCGTGCTGGACCGACGGCACTGGCAGGTCGCCATGCGCAACCTGACGCGCATCTACCCCGAGCGACCGCGCCGCTGGCGCCGTCGCATGGCCCGCGAATCGTTCGCCGAGCTCGGGCGCACCGTGTTCGAGCTGCCGCATATCTACCTGCGCTCACGTGCGTACCTGCGCTCGCGCGTCGACGTCGAGGGGGAAGAGGCCCTGCGCGCCGCCATGGAAGCGGGCCATGGTGCCATCCTGGTGGCTTGCCACCACAGCAACTGGGAATTCGGTGCCCTGATGTTCTCCATCCTGGGGCTGCCCACGAACATCATCTACCGCCGCCTGAACAGCCCGGCCCTGGATCAATTCCTGAAGACCTGCCGCGAACGTTTCGGGGCCCAGATGCGCGATCGCAACCAGAGCCTGCGCTGGCTGCCCAAATCCCTGAAGGAGGGGGCGGTGGCGGCCATCATGATCGACCAGAACCTGAGCACCGGCACGCCGGTACCCTTCCTCGGCCATATGGCTGCGACGACGCTGCTTCCGGCCATCTACGCCTACAAGTACCACACACCGGTGTTCGGCGTGGCCCTGCACCGGATCGGCCGCCGCTTCCGCTTCCGCCTGGAGTTCTGGCCGATCGCGCTGCCGGAGCCGACCGGCGTCAAGGATGCCGACGCCTTTTACGCCATGAAGGCCATGACGGACAGCTTTTCATCCACCATTCACGCGCGCCCGGAACTCTGGCTATGGAGCCACCGCCGCTGGAACTGCCTGGAAGAGGAGAAGACGCTGGCCGATGTTGTCTATGGCACGCCATAAACCGATCGCCAAAAGCCGCTGGCTGCAGGCCCAGAAGGCCACGGTCCAGAAGTGGCACGGCAAGGATGTGCTGGCCGAACGGCTGGCGCACGCCGAGGCCCATTACCTGCCCCACCTGCAGCCGCTGATCGACAAGCTGCCGCCCAAGCCGACCGTGCTCGACATCGGCAGCGGGCCGGTCTGCCTCAGCCACTTCATCCCGAACGCCAAGCGCATCTTCATCGATCCGCTGCTGGACGACTTCCAGCGCGCCTATCCCGGCGCCCTGCCGAGCGGCAAGTACCTGAACTGCATGGCCGAGAGCATCCCGCTGGCGGCGGCCAGTTGCGATCTGGTGCTGAGCTTCAACGCGCTGAGCTACACCCTGAACCCCGAGCTCGTCATCAACGAGATCGAACGGGTGCTGAAGCCCGACGGCTTCCTGGTCGTCACCATCGACACGGTACCGCCGATGCACGCGCGCCTGCATTACCTCGCCGAGCGCTTCATCCCGGCCCTGCGCGACGAGTCCCAGCCCTACCATTATTCCCACCACGGCATCCGCAATACCCTGTCCCGTCATTTCGACATCATCGAGGAGCACCAGCTGCAACGGCACACAGGCCTGAGCCATCCCTGCACCGAATGGATGTTCGTCTGCACGCATCATCGCTGATCCGTCGATGAACGCCGCTACCGCATCATCCGGCCGTCGCATCCTGATTCTGCCTCCGAACTGGCTGGGCGATGTCATCATGGCCCAGCCGGCCATGCGGGCCATCGCCCAGCACCACCGGCATGACCGGCTGTCGATCCATGGCCGTCCGTGGCTGCGTGACGTGCTGCCGTACCTGAACCTGGGCCAGGCCTCCTACGAGGACGCCATGCCGGCCGCCGACCGCGCCTACCTGTTCCCGAACAGCTTCGGCTCGGCCTGGCGCGCCTGGCGGGGCGGCTGCCGCGAACGCATCGGCTTTACCGGGCAGTGGCGGCGCCTGCTGCTGACGCAGCCATTGGCGCAGCGGATCGACCAGATCCACGGCCATCATCGCCACTATTTCCTGGACATCCCCACGCAGCTGGGCATCGACATACCGGATACGGAGGTGCGGCTGGTCATGCCCGACGGGGCGGCGTCCCGGGGCCGGGAGTCGATGCAGCGGCACGGGCTGGATCCGCAGCGCACCGTCTGCATCGCCCCCGGCGCCCAGTTCGGGGGTGCCAAGCGCTATCCGGCGGAATCGTATGCCGGGATCGTGGCCCGCCTGTCCGGGGCAGGATGGCATGTGCTGGTGCTCGGCACCGGGGCCGAACGCGCCATCGGCGACGCGTGCCTTGCCGGTGCCGCCGGCCCCGTCTGGAACAGCGCCGGCGAGACCGGCATGGCCCAGGTGCTGCAGCTTCTGGGTGCCGGCCGCCTGCTGCTGTGCAACGACTCGGGTCTGATGCATGTCGCCGCCGGGCTGGGCCGGCCCGTGGTCGCCATCTTCGGCGCCACCGATCCCGCGCGCACGGCGCCGTCGGGGCCGCATGCGCACGTGCTGTTCCATCCGGCACCGTGCAGCCCGTGCCTGCAGCGCGAATGCACGGTGGCCGGCCAGCCCTGCATGGCCAACGTGTCGCCGGACGAGGTGTTCGCCGCCTGCCTGTCGATGCTGGAGGCCGCGTGAAGGTCCTCGTGATCAAGCTGTCGTCGTTCGGCGACATCATCCATGCCCTGCCGGCACTGGAGGATCTGCGCGCCCGGCCGGAGATCGACGAGGTTCACTGGCTGGTCGACGCCCGTTACGCCTTCGTCGCCGATGCGTTTCCGCCCGACGTGCAGGTCCATCGCATCGCCATGAAAGGCAAGGGGGCCGTGGGCAACACCCTCAAGGCCGCCCGCGCCCTGCGCCGCCATCATTTCGATGTGGTGCTGGACCTGCAGGGCCTGATCAAGACCGGCATCCTCGCCCGCCTGATCTCCGGCGACGCGTACGGCTTCGACGCCGGCCAGACCCCGGAATGGCCGAACCAGTGGTTCGTGCGACCGGTACCGTTCCACCGGGATGAAACGCACGTGGTGCAGGTTTACCGGCGCATCGCCGCCGGCCCCTTCGAGCCCGGCCACCCCGGCGCCCCGATGCCCTACGCCGATCCCGCCATTCCCCTGACCGGGCCCATGACGGACGCCGGACGGGCTACACTCACGGCATGGGGACTGTCGCCTGCCACCTACGCCGTGCTGCACCTCGGGGGCAGCTATGCGACGAAGCGCCTGCCGGAAGACACCTGGGCGGCCATCGCCGGCGGTATCCACGCCCGGGGCCTGGTGCCGCTGCTGTTATGGGGCAACGCCGAGGAGCAGGCGACGGCCACACGCATCCAGGCGGCAGCCCCGGCGGCGCGCCTGGCGCCGGAGCGGCTCGGCATGCCGGCGCTGTGCGGCCTGTTGGGGTCCGCGGCCGCCTACATCGGTGTCGACACCGGTGTCAGCCACCTGGCCGCCGCCGTCGGTGCCCGCAACATCTGCATCTGGGGACCCACGTCACCGCAGCGCATGGGAGCGATGACCGCCAGCACACGGCATATGGTCGCCGCCGTCGATTGCGGCCCGTGCTTCAAGCGCAGCTGCGACCAATTCGTCTGCATGCCCGGCATCCGGGCCGATCATGTCCTGGAGGTCTTCGATGAACTCATTGCGCGCTAGTGCCCTGCTGCTCGCGGCATCGCTGCTGCCGATCCCGGCCCTGGCGGCCGAGGCACCCCTGCCCTGCATGCCGTATGCGGGCGAGGCCATGACCTTCAGCGTGGACTGGGAATTCATCAATGCCGGCACGGCCACGATGCGCGTCAGCCGCAAGGGCCAGGATGCCTACCGCATCGACACCCTGGCCAAGACCAACAAGTTCCTCGACATGTTCAAGAAGGTCCGCGACACCATCGTCTCCGAAGGACTGTGCCGGAGCGGCAAGGCCCAGAGCACCGTGTTCGACCTGACGCAGCACGAAAACCGCTACCACGCGGTCAAGACGACCCGTTTCCTGTGGCGGCAGGGCAAGGTCGAATACACGCACGACGGCAAGCAGGAGTCCTTCGACGTGCCGGCGGGCTATTTGAATGTCATGGATGCCTTCTATACCGTTCGCCGGCTGCCGCTGAAGGTCGGAGATGTGCTTCGGCTTCCCGTGTTCGATTCCGGCAAGAAGTACGATGTCGAGGTCCACGTGCTGAAGACCGAATACCAGTACATGCCGCACACCGGCCATCGCACCCGTTGCCTCGTCATCTCACCGCGCCTGAAGACCGCCGCCATCTTCAGCAGCGTCGGCACCATGAAGATCTGGCTCAGCGACGATGCGCGCCACATCCCGCTCAGGATGACGGCCCAGATCAAGATCGGTCGCATCATCGCCAATCTCATCGACTACCGCCCGGCCCCGTGAATGAGACCGGAGCTCCCTCGGAACCGGCGTGAGCGGCACCGGATGGTACAGCTGGATCGAGCGCTGGTGCTCCACCCACCGCATCTGGGCCACGGCGCTGGTGATCCTGCTGCTGTTGCTGCACGCCCAACCGGACATCCGCTCGCTGTGGCTGGGTGCCGCCGTCGTGCTTCTCGGTGAAGCGGGCCGGACATGGGCGTCCGGCTACATCGACAAGAATGCCCGGCTGGCCACGGGAGGGCCCTACCGGTTCACGCGCAACCCGTTGTACTTCTTCAACGGCTTGATCTTCGTCGGCTTCTGCATCATGGCCGCCAACCTGTGGGCGGCCGTGCTCGGGGTGGCGCTGTTCGCGGTGATCTACCGGCCGGTGCTGCGCCAGGAGGCCCAAACCATGGAACAGATGTTCGGCGATGAGTTTCGCCACTGGGCCGATGCCGTGCCCCTGTTTTTCCCGAGATGGCCGAGCTACCCGGCCCGTGGCCGCTACGAGTGGCGCCTGGTCCGCAAGCACCGGGAGTACCGCAATGCCCTGGCCATGCTCATCGGCATCGCCGTGCTGGTGCTGATCGGCTGGTGGCGGGGAGGACTGTAGCCGTGCGCGCGCTGGTCGTCGTCTGCCGCTACCTCGGGGACACGCTGATGGCCACACCGCTGGCCCGCGCCCTGGCCGACGCCGGCCACGAGGTCGACTGGCTGGTGGCGCCGGGCACCGAGGCCATGATCCAGGACCAATCGTTCGCCCATGCCGTGCATGTGCTGGAGCCGAAGGCCGCCGCCACCTGGACCATGCTGCGCCGGCTGCGCCGCCGCTACGATATCGCCTGCGTCACCACACCGTCCGACCGGCCGATGCTCGTGGCCCTGGCCGCTGCCAGACAGGTGTTCGCGCTGGATTACGCACGTGCGCAGGATCGGTGGAAACGAACGGTCTCCAAGGCCTCCTGCCCGTATGACGGTGAAAGCCACATGGCCAGCTATGCCTTCGACCTGGCCCGTCTGGCCGGGGTGACGCCCTGCCGCGATGTCGGCATCGACTGGACGGTAGGCGACGCCACGCATGTGCAGGCACAGCTGGGCTGGGATGCCGACACGCGCTACGTGCACCTGCATCCGTTTGCCCGCTGGGGCTACAAGCACTGGCCGCAGGCCGGCTGGCAGGCCCTGATCACCCGGCTGCTGGACGCGGGCCTCAACATCGCGATCACGGCCGGCCCGCAGGAACGGCATGCCGCCGAGGCGCTGACCAAGGGTCTGCCAGACTCGACCGTGCGCGTGCTGGCCGGCGAACTGAGCTGGCCACAGCTGGCCTGCCTCGGCCGCCGGGCCGCCGGCTACATCGGCCTGGACACCGCCAACACGCACCTGGCCGCCGGCACCGGCACCCCGACGCTGGCCCTGTTCGGCCCCACCGACCCGCGCATCTGGGGCCCGTGGCCGAACGGCTTCGCCGGGCGCTCCCCGTACCGGCGCGCGGTGGCCGGCGGTATCCAGCAGGCGGGCAACATCACGCTGGTGCAGCGCGAGTTCGGATGCGTCCCCTGCCAGCTGGAGGGCTGCGACCGGCACCGCGAAAGCCGCAGCGCCTGCATGGACACGCTGGATGTCGAGCAGGTATGGCGGGCCTGGCAGGGAATGACCGCCTTGCCGCAGGTGCCCCGTGGCTGACATGGTCGATCGTGCCGCCGTCGTCATCTCGACCTACAACCGACCGGACTTCCTGCAGCTGGTGCTCGAAGGCTACCGCCGGCAGGACACCCATCGCTTTTCCATCTACATCGCCGATGACGGCTCGACCGATGAGACGGCCAACCTGATCCGCGCCATGCAGGCCGGGTTCCCGGTCGGCATCCGCCACATCCGGCACGAGGACAAGGGCTTCCGCAAGGCCCGCATCCACAACATCGTGCTGCGCGAGGTGAGCGAACCCTATGTGATCCTGACCGACGGCGACTGCATCCCCCCCACGTGTCTGGTCTCGACGCATCTGCGGCTGGCCAGCCCGGGATGCATGATCACCGGTAGCCGCGTGCTGCTGTCCCGGGCCTATTGCGCCGACCTGCTCGCGGGCGGCAAGCTTCCGGACATGCGGCCCGCTGCGCTCGTCGGGCACCGGCTGCGCGGCCGCATCAACCGCCTGCTGCCACTGCTGCTGCCCGTCCGCCTGGGACCTGCGAACCACGACCTGCACGGCATCCACGGCTGCCACCTGTCATGCTGGCGGGACGATTTGCTGCGCATCAACGGGTTCGACGAACGCTTCGAAGGCTGGGGCCGCGAGGATTCCGACCTGGTGGCGCGCCTGTTCCATGCCGGCGTGCGCCGCCGCCCGCTGCGCGGCAGCCCGGTGTGGCATCTGTGGCATCGGGAGGAGGATCGCGGCAGGGTTGATGACAACGACCAGCTGCTGCAGGCCTGCCTCGACGAAAAGCGGGTTCGGGCCGTGCAGGGCATCGGGGAACTGGAGGGGACGACGGCGTGACCAAGGTATCCGCCTACATCATCGCCTTTAACGAGGCGGACAAGATCGCCGATGCCGTCAAGAGCGTGGCCTGGGCCGACGAGGTACTGGTGCTCGATTCCCACAGCACCGACGACACGGCCAAGATCGCCGCCGCGCATGGCGCCGAGGTCAGGCAGCTGGACTTCGCGGGCTTCGGCAGGTTGCGCAACGACGCCATCGCCGCCTGTACGCACGCATGGGTGTTCAGCCTCGATGCCGACGAACGCTGCACGCCGGCGGCCGAGACGGAGATACGCGCCGTGCTGCAGGACCCGCAGGCCGACGCCTATTACGTGCCGCGGCGCAACTGGTTCATGGGCCGCTGGATCCGCCACTGCGGCTGGTATCCGGACTACCGGCAGCCGCAGCTGTTCCGCAAGGGTACCCTGGTCTTCGACGATCAGGAGGAGGTACACGAGGCCTTCGAGATCCGCGGCAAGGTCGGCCACCTGACGTCCGACATCGTGCAGGTGCCGTTCCAGAACCTGGAACAATTGATCGCAAAAATGCAGCGCTATTCGACGCTCGGTGCCGCCAAGCTGGCGCGCAAGGGCAAACGCGCCGGCATGGGCCGGGCCCTGGCGCACGGTATCTGGGCCTTCATCCGCATCTATGTGCTGAAGCTCGGCTTCCTCGACGGCTGGGCCGGCTTCGTGCTCGCGCTCGGCAATTTCGAGGGCACGTTCTACCGCTATGCCAAGCGGGCCACCGCCGGGCTGAACTGGAAGCAACCACCCGAGCGCCTGCCATGACCGGGGGCGGGGCCGTGATCGATGCCGCGCACAAGCGGCAGGCCAGGCAGGCCGTCGCCGCAGCCTGGGACGCGATGCGCCCGCTGCTGGCCGAGGCCGTCGCCCACGACGAGGCCTGGGTCAGGCGCTACATGCCGAGCCTCGACGACATCGACAACTACTTCCACGGCAGCCTCGACCGCTTCGCGCTGCTGCTGCAGGCCATCGCCGCGCAGCTGCCCGCCGGCGCCCGGGTACTCGATGCCGGCGCCGGCTACGGCTTCCAGCCGATCGCCTTCCGTCAGGCCGGCTTCGAGGCCCATGCCTCGGACATCTACGAGACGCTGCCCATCTACGAGCCGCTCGGGGTGCACTACCGCCGCTGGCACCTGGAGGCGGACCCCGCCCCCTACGCGGACGACAGCTTCGATGCGGTCGTCCTGGCCCAGACCATCGAGCACTTCACCTATTCGCCGCGCCATGCCCTCGAGCAGATCGTGCGCATCACCCGCCCCGGCGGCCTGATCCTGATCGACGCGCCCAACATCTCCTCGTTCCACAACATCTCGCGCCTGATCCGCGGCAAGACCATCATGTGGAGCATGAAGAAGCACTATCTGGAGCAGGAGCCGCTGGTCACGCACGGCATCCCCTACTACGACCGCCACAACCACGAGCTGTGCCGGCAGGACATGCGCGACATCGCCGAGCACTTCGGCCTGCACATGCTCGCCTGCCGCTTCTACTCGCCCCACAACAAGAGGCGTGGACAGATGGCGAACGCCGTGTCGCGCATCCGGGATCTGGCCCCGCTCTGGCGCAAGGGCATCTACGCCGTGATGCGTGTGCCGGCATGAATCCGTGCTAGTCTTCGGCCCGTCCGGCCGGCGCGGCCGATCTCATCCAGGGGCAACGCATTGACCGAGCACAAGGATTCGAACAGCTGCGATCTTTGCGGGAACACGCATTTCGATGTCATCAGCCACACGGACCGCCACGGGCAGCCGCTGACCACCGGCATCTGCAGCCGCTGCGGCCTGATCGCGCATCTGCCGGTGCCGGACGAGGCGGAGATCGCCGAATACTATGCCACCCGCTACCGCCAGGATTACCACGGCGAGCGCACGCCCTCGAACCGCCGGGTCATGCGCGCCTGGAACAATGCCGCGCGCATCCACCGCCAGATCGGCCAGCATCTGGCCCCCGGCTCGCGGGTGTTCGAGATCGGCGCCGGCATCGGCTGCACCGTCAAGTACTTCGAACAGCAGGGCTTCGCGGCCTCCGGCATCGAACCGAACGCCGATTTCAACCGCTACACGCGCGAACGCCTGCACGCCGCGGTGGAGAACCGCAACCTGTACGACCTGGAACCGGCGCCGCAGTTCGACGCCGTGCTGCTGATCCACGTCATCGAGCATTTCACGTCGCCTTCGCGGGCGCTGTCCCATATCCACGCCCTGCTGCATGACGACGGACTGTTGTACATCGAATGCCCGAACGTCGCCGCCCCGTTCGCCACCTTCGGCCGGCTGTTCCATTACGCCCATATCTACAACTTCGCGCCCGAGACACTGGAACAGCTGGCGGCCAGGTGCGGCTTCACGCTGGTGGCGCGCATCACCGATGCGGGCCATCCGGACATCCGCATGCTGTTCAGGAAGGCCACCCCGGAGACGCCGGTCATCCCCGAAGGCCAGGCCGCGCGCATCCTGCAGGCCGCCGGCCGCTACGGCACACTCGGCTACCATCTGCGCCCGGCCTATCTCGGCCGCCGGGCGCGGAAGCTCGCCGGCTATGCCCGGGAATACCTGGTCGCACCGTGGTTCGTGCGCCGGCTGCTCGCTAGGATACGCCCATGATCCTGGTCATCGGCGACATCATCGTGGACGAGTTCGTCTGGGGCGACGTCTCGCGCATCTCCCCGGAGGCCCCCGTGCCCGTGGTCGAGGTCGAGCGCATCGACCGCCGGCTCGGCGGCTCGGCCAACGTGGTGCAGAACCTCGATGCCCTGGCCGAACCGGCGGCCATGATCGGCGTCGTCGGCAACGACGAGCCCGGGGCGTGGATCCGCAGCAGCCTGGAGCGCATGGGCACCGATATCCGCGGCGTCATCACCAAGCTCGACGGACGGCCGACCGGTCTGAAGACACGCGTCATCGCCCGCCACCAGCAGGTCGTGCGCTACGACCACGAGTGGAAACAGCCGATCCGTCCCGAGACGCGGGCCAAGCTCGAACAGGCCGTGCTGGCCCTGCTGCCCGAGGCCGGCGCCGTGATCCTGTCGGACTACGGCAAGGGCGTGCTGTCCCCGGACTTCATCGCCTGGCTGATCGGGCATCTGGGCGAGCGCATCGTCGCCATCGATCCGAAGCCCGAGAACACCGCAGCCTATGCCCATGCCACCGTCATCACCCCGAACCTGCACGAGGCCGCGGCCATGGCCGGCATGGCGGCCGTCAACGAGGATGCGCATGTCGAGGCCATCGCGCATCGGCTGCACGAGATGCTGACGCTGAAGCTGGTACTGATCACCCGCTCCGAGAAGGGCATGACCCTGTACGACGGCAGCGCCTGCCACCACATCCCGACCGCCGCCCGCGACGTGTTCGATGTCACCGGTGCCGGCGACACGGTCATCGCCGTGTTCACCACCTGCCTGGCCCGCGGCGATGATCCGCTGACCGCGGCGAAGCAGGCCAACCGTGCCGCCGGCGTCGTGGTCGGCAAGGTCGGCACCGCCACCGCCACCTGGGACGAGATCCTCGACCATTGAACATCGCCATCGGTATCCCGGCCCGCTACGCCTCGACCCGTTTCCCGGGCAAGATCCTGGCGCCGCTGCAGGGCAAGCCGATGATCGCCCATGTCGTCGAACGCGCCCTGGCCGCGGAGCTCGGCCCGGTCATCGTCGCCACCGATGACGCGCGCATCGCCGATGCCGCGGCTGCGGCCGGTGCCGCGGTGCGCCTGACCGCCGAGCACCACAACAGCGGCAGCGAACGCCTGGCCGAGGCTTTCGCCGACGTGGACTGCGACATCGTCATCAACGTGCAGGGCGACGAGCCCATGATCTCCCCCGAGGCGATCCGCACCGTCGTCCGGCCGCTGCTCGAGGATCCGGCGCTGCCGATGGCCACGCTGGCCGAACCGCTGGAGGCGCAGCTGGCCGACGATGCGAACGTGGTCAAGGTCGTCATCGACCACCGCGGGCATGCGCTGTACTTCAGCCGCGCCCTGATCCCGTACCCGCGTCAGGCGGGGTCCGCCGGCTATCTCAAGCACGTCGGCCTGTATGCCTACCGCCGCGCCTTCCTGCTGGCCTACCCCACCCTGCCCGCCAGTGCGGCCGAACAGGCGGAGCAGCTCGAGCAATTGCGCGCCCTGCATCATGGCCATGCCATCGCCGTCACCGTCGGCCCGTTCGGCACCATCGGCGTCGACACCCCCGAGGATCTGGCCCGCGTCGAACGCCTGCTCACCTCCCGCCCGACCGCCTAACACCCCGTCACCACCTTTCCCCACCATCCCGCCGGCGCGGGATGCATGGCCTGTTTCCTGTATTCGCAAGCTGTCACACCACGTGCGTCAATGCCTCACCCCGCCGCGATGGGTCGTCAAACCCATTGACAAGGGTTGATCGATGGCCAATATTGGCATCAAGTGGGAAATTGTGGGTAAATATCCCATACCGATGGGGAGGCGCAGCGAACGGCGATGTTTCAGGGCGAGTTCGAAAACACCATGGACAGCAAGGGACGCATCAGCATCCCGGCCGCCTTCCGCGACGCCCTGAAGCGCCGCTACGACGACGAATCCATCGTCGTGACCCGTGACTACGACGGCTGCATCCGCGTCTATCCGATCAAGGAATGGGAGCGCATCGTGCTGGCCGAGGTGCGCGGCAAGCCGATCGACGATCCCTGGGTCCGCGCCTTCGAACGCTTCGTCATCAGTCCCGCCGTCACCTGCCAGCCCGACCGCCAGGGCAGGGTGCTGATCTCCTCGGTGCTGCGTGATCATGCCGGCCTGAAGAAGAAGGTGGTGTTCGCCGGCGGCGCCAACCATTTCGAGATCTGGGACGCCGAAGCCCGGCAGCAAACGCTGCAGCAGGATCTCGCCATCCTCCGCCAGGGGAGGCGAAGTGCCTGATGACATCCCGCAGCATCTTCCCGTCCTTCTCCGCCCGTTCATCGACGCCCTGTGCGTCGATGAGGACGGGCGCTATGTCGATTGCACCTTCGGCCGCGGCGGCCATTCCCGGGCCCTGCTGGCCCGCCTGTCGCCACGCGGACGGCTGCTGGCGCTGGACCGCGATCCCACGGCCGTGCGCGAAGGGGAGTCCCTGGCCGCACAGGACGAGCGCTTCGTCATCGCCCACGCCGACTTCGCATCGCTGCCGGACGTCCTCGCCCGTCACGGGTGGTCGGCGGTGAACGGCATCGGCTTCGACCTCGGCGTCTCCTCGCCCCAACTGGATCAGGCCGAGCGCGGCTTTTCCTTCAGCCTGGACGGACCGCTGGACATGCGCATGGACACCGGCGAAGGCAAGCCGCTGGGCGAACAGCTGGACCGGATCTCGGACAAGGCGCTGGCCCGGATCATCCGTGAATACGGCGACGAGCGCTATGCCGGGCGCATCGCGCGCGCCATCCTGGCCGCACGCCGCGAAGGCCGCCTGACGACGACCCGCGAGCTGGAGAACATCTGCTTCCACGCCGTGCCGCCGCAGGCGCGTTTCGGTGGCAAGCATCCGGCCACGCGCACCTTCCAGGCCCTGCGCATCTGGATCAACGACGAGTTCGCCCAGATCGACGCCGGCATCCGCGCCGCCATGGCCCACCTGGCGCCGGGCGGCCGGCTGGCGGTCATCTCGTTCCACTCGGGCGAGGACCGCAGGGTCCGCGACCTGATCGAGTCCGAGGTCCATCCCTGCACCTGCCCGCCGGAATTCCCGGTCTGCGTCTGCGGGCGGCAGGCCACGATGCGCTGGGTGCACAAGAAGCCGGTCCGCCCCGATGACGACGAGCTCGCGGCCAACCCGCGCAGCCGCTCCGCCATGATGCGCGTGGCCGAACGCCTTGCCGGCGCCACGGAGAAGCGCGCGTGAAGGGCCTGCACCTGCCGAAGCCGGCGCGCGGCGTCTACGCCATGGCCCTGGTCGGCTGCATCGTGGGGCTCGCGGCCGGCGAGGTCTGGCTGTCCCATGCCCGTTACGAGATCTCCAGGCAGACGGATCGCGACCTGAAACAGCAGCAGCAGCTGTCGGCGAGCCTGAACAAGCTCGGCCTCGAACTGGCCAGCATCACGCGCCCGGACAAGCTGCGCAGCGCCGCCAGAAGACTGGGCATGGCCCCGCCGTCCCCGATGCAGGTCATCCGGCCATGAGCGGCAAGGAACGCGTCTACTTCCGCCGCCGCGTCGACGTGGTGGCCGGGCTGCTGGCCCTGGGCATGGCCATGCTCGCCATTCGCGCCGTCGACCTGCAGTGGATGCAGGCGGGGCATCTGAACGAGCTGGCGGAGAAGCAGCGTTACCGTACCTTCGAGTCGGTCGCCCCGCGCGGCCTGATCACCGACGACAAGGGGCGCATCCTCGCCAACAGCATCGAGGTTCCCTCCATTTCGGCCATCGCCGACGAGGTGCCGAGCGACCGCATCCCCGCCCTGGCCAAGGCACTCGCCATGCCGGTCGGCGAACTGAAGCGGCGGCTGCACGCGCATGCGGGGTTCGTGTGGCTGTCGCGCCAGGTAGCGCCGGACCTCGCCGCCCGCGTCATGGCCCTGAACATTCCGGGCGTGCGCCAGGAGAGCGAATGGCGCCGCTACCAGCCCCAGGGGCCGGAGACCGGGCACGTCCTCGGCTTCGTCGGCATCGACGGGCACGGCCTGGAAGGGCTGGAGCGGTCGATGGATAGCGAACTTTCGGGCCGGCCGGGCCTGATGCAGGTGCGGCGCGATGCCCGCGGCCATTCCCTGCCCGGCGGCATCTGGCTGCGCAAACCGAAGATGGGGCAGAGCATCCACCTGTACCTGGATGCCGCCATCCAGAGCATGGCCTACGCCGCGCTCGTCGACGGCATCAACGCCAACAAGGCGAAAAGCGGCTCGGTCGTCGTCATGCGCCCCGACGACGGCGCCATCCTGGCCATGGTCAGCTGGCCGAGCTTCAATCCGAACGACTTCAGCAAATACAAGCCGCAGCAATGGCGCAACCGCGCCATCACCGACGTGTTCGAGCCCGGATCCAGCCTCAAGCCGTTCACGCTGGCCGCCGGCCTGCTGTCAGGCCACTGGCATCCGGATTCCGAGGTCTATTGTGAAAAGGGCAGCATGCGCATCGCCAATTACGTGATCCATGACGACCATCCCGAGACCTGGCTGGACCTGACGCAGATCCTGGCTAAGTCGAGCAATATCGGGGCGGCCAAGATCGCGCTGGATATCGGGCCGGAGAAACTGCACCACATGCTGAGCAAGCTCGGCTTCGGGGAACGAACGGGCATCAGGCTCGGCGGCGAATCGCCGGGCATCCTGCTTCCCATTGATCGGTGGGGGCCGGTGGAAACGGCCAACATTGCCTTCGGGCAGGGAATCGCCGTCACGCCGTTGCAGCTCGCGACGGCCTTTTGCGTTCTGGCCAATGGTGGCATGCGGGTATCGCCCCGGCTGGTCGAGGGGCTGCCGGTACCGCCGCCGGAGCGGGTGATCCCCGAGAAGATCACGCACGAGATCATGGGCATGCTGGACGTGGCGGCCAGCCCCGACGGCACCGGCAAGCTGGCGGTGCCGGCCGGCTACCGCGTGGCCGGCAAGACGGGCACGGCCCAGAAGGTCAACCCGGACGGTCGCTACTCCGATCACCGCTTCACCGCGGTGTTCGCCGGCGCCGTTCCGGCCGACCATCCGGCCCTGGTCATCGTGGTCATGATCGACGAGCCCTCCGAGAGCATCTACGGCGGGCAGGTCTCGGCGCCGATCTTCCGCCAGATCGCGGCCGCCGCCCTGCCCTATCTGGGTATCGCGCCGGACCCCGGCCAGGCCGCACCCTGGAAGGTGCTGCAGGCGGCCACCACCCAGCCGGCGCCGGCACCCCGGCACGGCTCGCTGCAGGGCATGTCATTGCGCCAGGTCAGGGACTATGCCGTCGACAACGGGCTGCAGCTGCGCGTGCACGGCTCCGGCTGGGTGTCACGCCAGTCCCCGGCCACGCTGGCATCGCTGGAGCCGGGAAACCTGCTCGAGGTATGGCTCAGTGAATGACCTGTCCGACCTGATCGCCATGAGCCGGCGTCCGGCACGCTCGCTGGCATCGCTGGCCGACGGCATCGCTACCGTGACGGCCGATGTCGAGATCGCCGGCATCCACGACGATTCGCGCAGCATCGGGCCGGGCGAGGCCTTCCTGTGCCTGCCGCGTGCGTCCGATCCCGGGCGCTTCCTGGACATGGCCAGGGAACGCGGCGCCGCCGCGGCCATCGTCATCGGCAACCGGCCCGTGGACACCGATCTGCCGCTGCTGCAGCTGCGCACGATGGACGAGGCCGGGCGGCTGCTGCGCCGCTGGTTCGGCACCGAAAAGACCACCGTGCGCTGCCTCGGCATCACCGGCACCGACGGCAAGACCAGCGTGACCTGGATGCTGCGCCAGGCCCTGAACCGCGCCGGCCGCCGCGCATGGTCCGTCGGCACCCTGGGCTGGATCCGCGATGACGACGACTTCCTCGATATCGGCAACACCACGCCGTCGCTGCTGACCATGCACCGCCTGCTGTACGCGGCGGACCGGCAAGGCATCGACGTCCTGGTGGCGGAGGTCTCCTCCCACGGCATCGTCCAGGGCCGCACCGCCGGCATCGACATGGCCGCAGCGGTGTGGACCAGCCTCGGACATGACCATCTGCAGGACCACGGCGGTTTCGACAACTACGCCAACACCAAGGCCGGCTTCGTGCTGGACAGCCTGGAGCGCGGTGCCGTCGCCATCGCCAACAGCGACTATGCGGAGATCCGCCGTCGCCTGGATGCCGACATCCGCTGGTACGGGCACGGCCTGTACCGCAGCGACGTGGCCCTCGGCTGGGAGCAGGAGCTGCCGGGCATGGTGCGGCTCAAGTGCGGCGATCAGGAGATCCTGATCGAGGACATCCCGTTCGGCGATTTCCATGCCGAGAACGTGGCCTGCGTCGCCGCGGTGCTGTTGCACGCCCTGGACGTGCCCGCCACCGGGCTGCCGTCGATGCTGGGCGGCATCAGCGCCCCGCCGGGACGCATGCAGGCGGTCAACATCGGCCGCTGGCAGGTGTTCGTCGATTATGCGCATACCCCCGAGGCGCTGGAGAAGTGCCTGCAATCGGCACGCAAGATGACGCGCAAGCGTCTGTGCGTGGTATTCGGCTGCGGCGGCGAACGGGACCGTGAGAAGCGCCCGCAGATGGGCGAGATCGCCGTGCGCCTGGCCGATGTCGTGTGGATCACCTCCGACAACCCGCGCGACGAACGGCCGGAGGTCATCGCCTCGGAGATCGAGAACGGCATGCCCAAGCCCTACACCGCCGAGGTCCACCTGCAGCTGGACCGGCGGCGGGCCATCGCCGACGCCATCGCCCAGCTCGAGGCCGGCGACGCCCTGGTCATCGCCGGCAAGGGCCACGAGTCCTACATGGAGATTGCCGGCAAGCGCACCCCGTGGAGCGATGCCGACATCGCCGCCCAGTGCCTGCACGCCAAGAACGGCGACGAGGATCTCAGGGCATGCGCATGACCGGCATGGAACTGGCTCTGGCCACCGGAGGCCGCTGGTCGGACGGGATGCCGGAGGCCGTCAGCGGCATCTGCACCGATTCGCGCCATGCCGAACGGGACACCGCCTTTCTGGCCCTGCGCGGGCCGCATCACGACGGCCATGCCTTTGCGGCCCAGGCAGCGGCCAGCTGCACGGCCCTGATCGGCGATGCCGCCGGCGCGGCCCTGTGGGACGGCATCGCCAGGCCGCGGCTGGTGGTGGCCGACACCCTGGCCGCCCTCGGCGATATCGCCGCAGCCTGGCGCCAACGGCTCACCGACACATGCGTCATCGCCATCACCGGCTCGTACGGCAAGACCACCGTGCGCAGCATGATCGTGCACACGCTGGCCGTGCTCGGCCTGCGCGTGGCCACGAACCCGGCCAACCACAACAACCTGGTCGGCGTGCCGCAGACCCTGCTCGCCATCCCCGAGAATGCCGAGTTCGCCGTCATCGAGTGCGGCATCAGCGAGCCCGGAGAGATGCACAGGCTGGCCGGGATCGTGCAGCCGGACGCCGCCGTCATGACCGGCCTGACCTCGGCCCACGGCCAGGGCCTCGGTGGCCTGGAAGGCGTGGTGCGCGAGAAATTCGAACTGCTGGCCGCTGTGACGGGCGACGGCTGGTGCGTGCTCGGCACCGGCGTGCAGGATCAGCTCGGCCAGCGGCAGCTGACGCTGCAGGCACCGTGCATCGCCATGGACGCTAGCGACGAGGGGCGGGTGGCCTGGTCGCTCGACGGCAGGCACCTGGCGCTGGCATACGGCGCGCAATCGGCCGAGGTCCGCATGCTGCTGCCGGCCAGCCACTGGGCCGAGGACATGGCCCTGGCCGCCACCGTGGTCCTGAAGGCCTGCGGCTCCCGCGGCATCACGCTGGATGCCGTTGCCGAGGCCCTGTCCGGCTGGCGGCCCGTATCCGGACGCATGCAGCTCGTGCCCGGGCTCGGCGGCAGCGTGATCCTGGATGACAGCTACAACGCCAATCCGGCCTCGATGCAGGCCGCCCTCGATACGCTGGCCGGGCTGTCCGGCAAGCGCATCGCCATCCTCGGCGACATGTCGGAGCTGGGCGAGGACGCGGCCGAGCGCCATGCGGCCATGGATGTCGACGGCATCGACCGGCTGATCCTGGTCGGTCCGTTGATGCGGCATCTGGCTGAGCGTCACCCGGAGGCGCTGTGGCTGCCGGACACCGATGCCGCCTGCCGGCATGTGGCCGGCCTCGGGCTCGAACCCGGCACCCATGTGCTGGTCAAGGCCTCGCGCAGCATGCATCTCGACCGCATCGTCGCCGTGCTGGCGCGGCATCCGGAGCAGGAGGCGAGCCATGCTGTATAACCTCCTCTACCCGCTGTCCGACCGCATCAGCGCCTTCAACCTGTTCCAGTACATCACCTTCCGCACGGTCTACGCGCTGCTGACCTCGCTGGTGCTGTGCTGGCTGATGGGCCCGGCCTTCATCCGCTGGCTCAAGCTCACGCAGAAGAAGGGCCAGCCGATCCGCAGCGACGGCCCGGCCACCCACCTGAGCAAGCAGGGCACGCCGACCATGGGCGGCATGCTGATCCTGCTGGCCATGACCATCTCGACCCTGCTGTGGGCCGACATCACCAACCTGTTCGTCTGGCTCGGCCTGTTCCTGACCCTCGGCTTCGGCCTGATCGGCTGGCTCGACGACCACCTGAAGCTCAGCAAGGCCAGTCCGAAGGGGCTGTCCGGACGCTGGAAGCTCGTGCTGCAGTTCCTGATCAGCGCCATCGCCGCCGGCGGGCTGATGCACCTGACCGACCCGATCGTCGACATCCCCTTCTTCAAGATGCAATGGCACCTCGGCTGGGCCTACGTCCCCTTCGTGATGCTGGTGTTGGTCGGCAGCTCCAACGCCGTGAACCTGACCGACGGCCTGGACGGCCTGGCCGTGGCACCGACGTTCATGGCCGCCGCCGCACTCGCCGTCATCGTCTATCTCGCCGGCCACGCCCAGTTCTCGAGCTACCTGATGATCCCGCACGTGCCGGGCGCCGGGGAGTTGACCGTGTTCTGCGGCGCCATCGTCGGCGCCTGCCTGGGCTTTTTGTGGTTCAACACCTACCCGGCGCAGGTGTTCATGGGCGACGTCGGCGCCCTGGCGCTGGGCGGGGCACTGGGCTTCATCGCCTCGGCCGTGCACCAACAGCTGCTGCTGGCCATCGCCGGCGGCCTGTTCGTGCTCGAGGCGGTATCGGTGATGGTGCAGGTCGCCAGCTTCAAGATGACCGGCAAGCGCGTGTTCCGCATGGCGCCGATCCACCACCACTTCGAACTCAAAGGCTGGGCAGAGCCGCAGGTCATCGTGCGCTTCTGGATCATCGCCATGATCCTGGCGCTGATCGCGCTGTCCACGCTGAAGCTGCGATGAACACGGCGATCGACCCACATGCCCGGAGCCTCGGCGCCGCCGATGCCGTGGCCATTATCGGCATGGGCCGCACCGGCTGTTCGCTGGCGCGTTTCCTGGCCCGGCACGGTATCCGCTGCGTCGGCTTCGACGAGCACGACGTACAGCTGGCCGCCGATGTTCCCGTCCAGGTGCAGATCGGGCCGCTGGAAGCGGCCGTGCTGACCCGCTTCGGCAAGGTCGTGGTCAGCCCCGGTGTGGCCTGGAACCATCCGGTGCTGCAGCGGGTGCGCAAGGCCGGGGTGCCGGTGGTGGGCGACCTGGACCTGTTCGCGGAACATTACCGGGGAACGCTGATCGCCGTCACCGGCACCAACGGCAAGACGACGGCCGTGACGATGATCGCCACCCTGCTGGAGACGCTTCCCGAAGGCATCGAGAAAGGCGGCAATATCGGCACGCCGATGCTCGACCTGCTGGCCGCAGGCCAGCCGGAACGCGTGGTGCTGGAGCTGTCCAGCTTCCAGCTGGAGCGCAGCCGCACCATTCATCCGGCCTGGGCGGCCCTGCTGAACCTGCAGCCCGACCATGCCGACGCCCATGCCAGCCCCGAGGAGTACGCCGCGGCCAAGTTCCGGCTGTTCGAGGGCCAGGGCGAGGGCGATACGGCCCTGCTGCCGGCCGATGCGCGCTTCGATGCCCTGGCCGGGCAGCTCAGGGAACGCGGCGTCTGGGTCGGCCGCTTCGGCGTCACCGACCAGCCGGCCGAGACCAGCAATCTGGTCGCCGGCATCGAGACGGAACGGGGGAGGCTGTTCTGGAGCCAGCAGGACGCCTACCAGAAGGTGGACCTGGCCGACATGCCGATCCGCGGACGCCACCAGCAGCTGAACCTCGCCGTCGCCGCCCAGGCCGCTGCCAGCTTCGGCGTGCACGGAGCCGTCATCACCGAGGCCATGACCACCTTCTGCGGGCTGGAGCACCGGATGCAGCTGCTCCGGCAGGCCGGCGGGCACACCTGGTACGACGATTCCAAGGCCACCAATCCCGATGCGGCCAAGGCGGCGCTGGAATCCTTCGACCGCGTGGTATGGATCTGCGGCGGCCAGCTCAAAGGCCTGGACCTGGCGCCGCTGCAACCCGTCATCCGCCGCCATGTCGAGCACGCCTTCGTCATCGGCGAGGACGGGGCACCGTTTCTGAAGGCGCTGGCGGCCGCCGACGTGCCGGCCACGTATGCCCGCACCATCGACCGCGCCGTGATGATGGCCGCCGACGACCGCTCCTCCCTGCCGGTGCTGCTGTCGCCGGCCGCCGCCAGCCTGGATCAGTTCAGGAATTACGCCGAGCGGGGCCAGGCTTACGCTGCGGCCATCGATCGCTTCGGAGCCCCGGCATGAAGCGTCTGCTGCCTCCCGACCACCTGCTCGTCGGCAGCGTCACGGCCCTGATGCTGCTCGGGGTCATCATGGTCGCCAGCGCCAGCCTCAGCATCTCCGAGGCACGTTACGGGGATCCCTATCGCATCATCGGCCACTGGCTGCTGTACATCCCGCTCGGTTTCGCGCTGATGTGGTGGACCTCGCGCATCGACATCGCCTGGTGGAAGGCCGTCAGCGTGCCGCTGCTGGCCCTGGCCCTGCTGATCATGGTGCTGGTGCTGGTGCCGGGCCTGGGCAAGAACATCAACGGCGCCCGGCGCTGGTTCTCGCTGCCGCTGTTCACACTGCAGCCGATCGAGTTCGCCAAGCCCATCGTCGTGCTGTACATGGCCTACTACATGTCGGCCTTCCCCGAGCGCCTGCGCCAGTTCGCGACGGGGCTGGCGCCGATGCTGACCGTGCTCGCCGTCATGGTCGTACTGCTGCTGCTGCAGCCGGACTTCGGCAACGCCGCGCTGTTGACCGCCGTATGCATCGCCATGTGGTTCGTCGGCGGCGTGCCCATCCGTCACCTGGCCAGCCTCGTCACCGCCATCGTGCCGATCGGTCTGATCATCATGGTCGCCGAGCCCTATCGCCTGCGCCGGCTGCTCAGCTTCACCGACCCGTGGACCGATCCGTACGGCAGCGGCTACCAGCTGGTGCAGTCGATGATCGCCTTCGGCTCGGGCGGCATCGACGGCGCCGGCCTGGGCCAGGGCGTGCAGAAGCTGTTCTACCTGCCGGAGACCTTCACCGACTTCATCGCCGCCGTGATCGGCGAGGAGCTCGGGCTGGTCGGCACCCTGGCCCTGATCGTGCTGTTCTCGATCTTGATGTGGCGCTGCATCCGCCTGGCCATCCAGGCGGACGAGATGTTCGCGCGCCTCTTGGTGCTCGGTTCCTGCCTGCTGCTGGGACTGGCCTTCACGATCAACATGGGGGCGGCCATGGGCCTGATGCCGACCAAGGGCATGCCCCTGCCCTTCGTGTCCTACGGCGGCAGCGCCCTGCTCGGCGAATGCCTGCTGATCGGGCTGGTGCTGGGCGTACAGCGCCACCTGCCGCAGAACCACCGCCCGGGGGTCGCCGCATGAACGCCGCACCGATGCTGTGCATCGCCGGCGGCGGCACCGGCGGGCATGTGATGCCGGCCCTGGCGCTGGCCGATGCCGCCCGTCGGCGCTGGTCGGCGCTGCAAGTCCAGTTCATCGGCGCCGAGCGCGGCCTGGAGGCCACGATGCTGCCGGCACGTGGCGAGGACGTGCTGCTGCTGCCGATCCACAGCGTGCAGGGCGCGGGTCTGGCCCAGCGGCTCAGGGTACTGCTGTGGGAACTGCCGGCCGCGGTGCGCCAGGTGCGCCGCCACTGGCGACAGGGCCGGCCGAGCCTGGTGGTCGGCGTCGGCGGCTATGCCAGCGTCACCGGCGTCGTCGCGGCCCTGATCAGCCGCATCCCGGTCGTGCTCTACGAACAGAATGCCGTGCCGGGCCTGGTCAACCGCACGCTGGCCCGCCTGTCGCAGAAGATCATGCTCGGCTTCGCCGACGCCGTCCCCCGTCTGCCGGCCGGCAAGGCCGTCGTCACCGGCAACATCGTGGCCGCGACGCTGCAGGGCGTGCGCTGGCAGGCCCATACCCCGCCCAGGCTGCTGGTCATGGGCGGCTCGCAGGGCGCCGAATGGTTCAACCGCCTGGTGCCGGAGGCCTGCGGCCTGCTCGCGGCCCGGGGGCTGGCATTTCGCGTCAGCCATGCCGCCGGCAAGGCCCCGGGGCGCGTCGACGAGGTCCGGCAGCGCTATGCCGAGGCCGGGGTCGACGCCGAGGTCTTGGGCTTCTGCGAGGACATGCCCGCCTTCTACGCCAACGGAGACCTGATGATCGCCCGCGCCGGCGCCATGAGCGTCAGCGAGGCGGCCATGGTCGGCATGCCGACCGTGTTCGTGCCGCTGCCGCACGCCGCCGACAACCACCAGTGGTTCAATGCCAGGGCGCTCGCCGACCACGGGGCGGCGCTGATCGCCAACCAGGCCGCCGCCACGGCCCAGAGCCTGGCCGACCTGCTCACGCCCATGCTCACCGACACCGGGCGCCTGGCCGACATGAGCCGCTGTGCCAGGGAGCAGGCCCCGACCGAGGCCGAGGATCGCCAGTTGGGCGTACTCGCGCCCTTCCTGGGGGTGGCGGCATGATCACGCGCATCCGCCACATCCATTTCACCGGCATCGGCGGCATCGGCATGAGCGGCATCGCCGAACTGCTGCACAACCAGGGCTTCGCGGTCCAGGGCAGCGACGTGGCCGAAAGCGCCAACGTGGCGCGCCTGACCCAGCTCGGTATCCCGGTGGCCATCGGCCACGACGCGGCCAACCTCGGGCCGGCCCAGGTCGTCGTCATCTCCTCCGCCGTGGCCAGGGACAACCCCGAGGTGGTCGCCGCCCACGAGCAGGGCATCCCGGTGATCCCACGCGCCGAGATGCTGGCCGAGCTGATGCGCATGAAGCAGGGCATCGCCATCGCCGGCAGCCACGGCAAGACCACGATCACGTCGCTGATCGCCCACGGCATGGAAACGGCGGGGCTCGATCCCACCTACGTCATCGGCGGCCGCCTGGTCGCCAGCGGCAACAACGCCAAGCTCGGCGGAAGCCCGTGGCTGGTGGCCGAGGCCGACGAAAGCGACGGCTCGTTCCTGCGCCTGACGCCGATGCTGGCGGTGGTCAGCAACATCGATCCGGAACACCTGGAGCATTACGGCAGCTTCGAGCAGCTGCTCGAGGCCTTCCGCCAGTTCGTGACCAACGTGCCCTTCTACGGCCGCGTCGTACTGCATCACGAGCATCCCCATGTGGCCGCCCTGCGCATCGGCCTGCACAAGCCGATCACCACCTACGGCAGCAGCCCGCAGGCCGACATCCACCTGCTCTCGCGCCGCTGCGACGGATACGGCCAGGTCATCCGTGCCGGCACCGCGGGCGGCGAGGACCTCGGCGAATTCCGGCTCGCCATCCCCGGCCGCCACAATGCCGAGAACGCGCTGGCCGCCATCGCCGTGCTGCGCGACATCGGCATCGACCTGGCCACCGTGCGCGCCGGTCTGGCCAGCTTCGGCGGCATCCAGCGCCGCTTCCAGCACACCGAGATCGGCCACGGCATCCTGGTCGACGACTACGCCCATCACCCGAAGGAGATCGAGGCCACCCTGGCCACGGCCCGCGAATGCTGGCCCGAGCGCCCGGTGACCGTGATCTTCCAGCCACACCGCTACACGCGCACCCGCGACCTGATGGACGATTTCCTCGGGGCCTTCGACCTGGCGCAGGAGGTGGTGCTGCTGCCGATCTATGCCGCCAGCGAGACTCCGATCGCCGGCATCAGCAGCGATTGGATGCGTGACGGCATGGCCGCACGCGGCCACCGCAACGTCACGACCTGCCCGGACCTGGAGGCCGCGCGGACGCTGGCCGCCGCGGCGCTGGACAGGGGACACATGGTCATGCTGATGGGCGCGGGCTCCGTCGGGGGCCTGGCCGCCGACATGCGCCGTAGCGCCTCCGGAGAAAAAGCATGATGGCCGAGGCACGCACGCTGCCGTGGACGGACGCGCTGGCGGGCCTCGGCCGCCTGCGCGGACGCGAGCCGATGGCCCGGCACACGACGCTGGCGGTCGGCGGTCCGGCGCGCTGGATGTTCCGCCCGGCCGGCGAGAACGAGCTCGTGCGCGCCATGGCGCTGATCCCGGCCGACCTTCCGATCCTGCCGCTCGGACGCGGCAGCAACCTGCTGGTGCCCGACACCGGTTTCGACGGCCTGGTGCTGGATCTTTCCGCCCTGGCCGGACTGACGATCACGGACCGGCAGGTGCAGGCCGGCACCGGCGTACGCATGGGCAAGCTGGCGCAGCAATGTGCCAACCACGGGCTTTCCGGCCTGGAGTTCATGGCCACGGTCCCCGGCAATGTCGGCGGCGGTGTGGCCATGAACGCCGGCGCCTTCGGCCAGCAGGTATCCGACACCCTGCAGGCCATCCGCATCGTCGACCGGCGCGGGCAGGCCTCGCAGCTGCCGGCCTCGGAGCTTGCCATGCGCTACCGCCACACGGCCCTGCCGGCGGGCAGCATCGTGCTGGCGGCTACCTTCGAACTGAAGGACGGCGATCCGGAGGACATCCGCGACAGCATGCGCCGCATGCGCGCCCAGCGCAGCGACACACAGCCGCTGGCCTGGCCGAACTGCGGATCCGTGTTCAAGAACCCCGAGGGCGATCATGCCGCCCGCCTGGTCGAGGCGGCAGGGCTCAAGGGCCTGACCGTCGGCGGCGCCCGCATCTCGGAGGTGCACGCCAATTTCATCGTCAACGACGGCAGCGCCAGCGCTGCCGACGTACTGGCCCTGATCGACAAGGCACGCCAGGAAGTGAAGGCGCGCTTCGGCATCGATCTGGAGCCGGAAGTGCGCATCGTGGGTGGATCATGAGCGCGCATCCGTTCCAGGGCCATCGCATCGGCGTGCTGATGGGCGGCACTTCGAGCGAGCGCGAGATCTCTCTGCGTTCGGGCCAGGCCGTGCTGCAGGCGCTGACCCGCGCCGGCATGGATGCGACCGGCATCGACCTGACCCACGACTGGTGCCAGGCCATCGCCGGGGCCGGCATCGACGCCGCCTTCATCGCCCTGCACGGCACCCTGGGCGAGGACGGCTGCGTGCAGGGGATGCTCGAGATCCTTTCCATTCCCTACACCGGCTCCGGCGTCACCGCCTCCGGCCTGTGCATGAACAAGCGCCTGACCAAGGCGGTGCTGCGCCAGGCCGGCATCAAGACCCCCATCGACATCCCGATCGGCACGCAGGGGCCGATCCGTTACCCGGTCATCGTCAAGCCGGTGGCCGAGGGTTCAAGCGTCGGGCTGTTCCGCCTGGACAGCGAAGTGGACTGGCAGGCGCTGGGCTGGCAGGGCGATGCCGCGGGCTGGCTGGCCGAGATGCCGGTGACCGGCGTCGAGGTGGCGGTATCGGTGCTCGACGGCGCGGCGCTGCCGCCGGTCGAGGTGGCGCCGAAATCGGGCGTCTACGACTTCGCATCGAAATACACCAGGGGGGCCACCGACTATTTCTGCCCGGCCCGCCTGCCGGCCGAAACGCTGCGCCACTGCATGGCGCGCGCCGAGGCAGCCTGCCTTGCCGCGGGGGCGAGCGGCGCCCCGCGCGTGGACATGATCGTCGCCGACGGCGGCGAGCCGGTGATCCTCGAGATCAACACCATCCCCGGCATGACGGAAACGAGCCTGCTGCCGAAGTCCGCGGCGGCAGCAGGCATCGAATTCGACGCCCTGTGCCTGCGCATCCTGGCCACGGCCGGCCTGCACGAAGGCCGGGCCTCGACGATGGCCTCCGGGGGAGCGGCATGAGCCCGCGCAGCAATTCCCGCCGCCCGCAGAAGCGGCCCGCGCGCACCCTGAACCTGCGCCGCACCTTCCGCATCGCAGCCATGGGCTGCGTCGCCGTCGCGGTGTCGGCCGGCGTGGCCTGGGGCCTGATGTCCCTGAACCGGGCGCTGTCGGTGAGCTCCTGGCGCATCGAGGCGCCGGAGGCGCTGCACCAGGCCATCGCGGCCCAGATCACGGACCAGCCGATGGACTTCGTGCACACTTTCCCGCCGCTGTTGCGCCACCATCTCTTGACCGCCATCCCGGAGCTGGCCGACGTGCAGATCTCGCGCAGCGTCGGCGGCGCCCTGGACATCACGGCCGTGCCGCGCCAGGCCGTCGGCAACTGGCTCGATCCCCAGGGCCGGATGCAGCTGGTGGACGGCAACGGCACCGCCTACCCCGGCACCGAGGCCGTGCTGCCGATCCTGCCCATGCTGCGCCTGCCGGCCGACCAGCTGCCCGAGGCCGGCGCCCTGCTGACGCATCTGGCCGGCCTGTCGCACAGCCTGTTCGCGCACCTGAGCGAGGTGGTCGCCATCGACGGCGCCTGGAAGCTGTACTTCGACCGCGGCGAGTCCTGGGTGATCCCGCAGAAGGGAGCGATCCGGCGCGTCGACCGCCTGGTGGCGCTGATCGACCAGCCGCGCTGGCACAAGGATGCCTGGCGCATCGATGCGCGCATGGATACCCGTTGGTTTATACGCCCCGCTCGATCCAAGGAGGTGATCTGATGTCCAGAAACCATGATGTGGTCGTCGGCCTCGACATCGGTACCAGCAAAATTGCCTGTGTCGTCGCCGAGGCCGCGCCGGACGGCAAGGTCGATGTCATCGGCATCGGCACGCATCCGTCACGGGGCCTGCGCAAGGGCGTGGTGGTCAATATCGAGAGCACGGTCGAGTCGATCCGGCTGGCGGTCGAGGAGGCCGAGCTGATGGCCGGGGTGGATATCCACACGGTCTACACCGGCATCGCCGGCAGCCATATCCGCGGCTACAACAGCCACGGCGTCGTGGCCACGAAGAACAACGAGGTGGCGGCCGAGGACGTGGAGCGCGTCATCGACGCCGCCCGGGCCATGAACATCCCGGCCGACCAGAAGATCCTGCACATCCTGCCCCAGGAATACATCATCGATCACCAGGACGGCATCCGCGAGCCGATCGGCATGAGCGGCGTGCGCCTGGAGGCCAAGGTGCACATCGTCACCGGCGCCGTGTCCTCGGCCCAGAACATCATCAAGTGCTGCAATCGCTGCGACCTGGACGTCGCCGACATGGTGCTCGAGCAGGTGGCCTCCAGCGAGGCGGTGCTGATGCCGGACGAGAAGGACATCGGCGTCGTGCTCGTCGACATCGGCGGCGGCACCACCGACATCGCCGTCTTCCTCGACGGCGCCATCCGCCATACCGCGGTGATCCCGATCGGCGGCGACCATCTGACCAACGACCTCGTCGTGGGCCTCAGAACCAGCGCACGCGAGGCCGACCAGCTCAAGCGCAAGTACGGCTCGTGCATGGTCTCGCTGGTCTCCCCGGACGAGCAGATCGAGGTGCCGAGCGTCGGCGGCCGGCCGCCCAGGCCGATGCCGCGCCAGGTCATGGCCCAGATCCTGGAGCCTCGCGTCGAGGAGCTGTACGAGATGATCAAGGCCGAGTTGCAGCGCTCCGGCTACCAGGAGCTGGTCGCGGCCGGCATCGTGCTGACCGGCGGCAGCAGCCTGCTGGACGGCATGGCGGAGCTCGCCGAGGAGATGTTCGACATGCCGGTGCGCATCGGCCGCCCGCAGGGGGTGGGCGGTCTGGTGGATGTGGTGTCCAGCCCCATCTACGCCACCGGCGTGGGTCTGATCCTGTACGGCTGCCGTTATCGCAGCAGCCGCACGCAGGTGCACAAGCACGAGGCCGGCATGGTTTCCCGGGGCTGGCAGCGGCTACGCAGCTGGTTCGGGGATTCGGGATGATGACGATTTCACACGCACAGAGACGACAAGGGACGTTGGGCAACACGAAGGAACACGAAGGGAAGCAAACACACAGGAGGATCATATGAGCACTTTGTACACGTTCGAGGATACCAAGGGACTGTCCGCCAAGATCAAGGTGATCGGTGTCGGCGGCGGCGGCGGCAACGCCATCAACAACATGATCGACCAGAGCCTGCGCGGCGTCGACTTCATCGTCGCCAACACCGATGCGCAGGCCATCGAGCACAGCAAGGCCGACGTCAAGCTGCAGCTGGGCACCGACGTCACCCGCGGCCTGGGTGCGGGCGCCAACCCGCAGATCGGCCGTGAGGCGGCGGACGCCGAGCGCGACCGGCTGCGCGAGTTCATGATGGACACCGACATGGTGTTCATCACCGCCGGCATGGGCGGCGGCACCGGCACCGGTGCGACCCCGATCATCGCCGAGGTGGCGCATGAGATGGGCGTGC
The DNA here is from genome assembly GCA_964492895.1 of uncultured Zetaproteobacteria bacterium. Lineage (GTDB taxonomy): Bacteria > Pseudomonadota > Zetaproteobacteria > Mariprofundales > Mariprofundaceae > DATLWN01. Next base: position 88,016 of record CAZBLR010000001.1, read on the forward strand.
TGACCGTGGCGGTGGTGACCAAGCCGTTCAACTTCGAGGGCAAGCGCCGCATGCGCCAGGCCGAACAGGGCATCGCCGAGCTGCGCAAAAACGTCGATACCCTGATCACGATCCCGAACCAGAAGCTGATCGGCGCCGTCGGCAAACACACGAGCATGCTCGAGGCCTTCCGCAAGGCCGACGACGTGCTGCTGCAGGCGGTCAAGGGCATCGCCGAGCTGATCACGCACACCGGCTACATGAATGTCGACTTCGCCGACGTCAAGGCGGTGATGCGCGAGACCCAGGGCATGGCCATGATGGGCTCCGGCGTGGCCTCCGGCGAGAGCCGTGCCTGCGAGGCGGCCGAGCGTGCCATCTCCTCGCCGCTGCTGGAGGACGTCGACATCCACGGCGCCCGCGGCATCCTGGTCAACGTCACCGGCAACGAGGACATGACGCTGGCCGAGTACGACGAGGCCGTGTCCATCATCCACAACATGGCGGATGAGGATGCCAACATCATCTGCGGCATGGTCTACGACAAGGATGCCGGCGACGACATCCGCGTCACCGTCGTGGCCACGGGCCTGAACGGCATCGCCCCGCAGATGGCCAGCGTGCCGAACGCGACGGAAAACCTGAAGGTGTCGCGCATGCCGGCCCGCTCGCTGGCCGCGGCCACCGCCGCCGGCCTGAACCCGAAGTCTCAGGCCCTGCAGGCCCCGCTGTTCGGCAGCGAGCAGGCCTACGACGAGGACGAGTTGGCGGTGCCCGCCTTCCTGCGCTACCAGGCCGACTGAATGTCGGCCTTCCAACAAACGCCGGGCGATGGCACAATGGGCCCCGTGTGCGCTGTGTCACGGTCGTGGCGGGGCATGCCCGCAACGATTTGGCCATGGCGAACGGACCACGGAGGATCCCGATGATACCTCAGCGAACTCTGGATCATTCCATCCGGTGTAGCGGCATAGGCCTGCACTCCGGCCGTAAGATCGAGCTGATCATGCACCCGGCGAAGGAAAACGCCGGGATCAGCTTCACGCGCTCGGATCTCGGGGTCACGATCCCGGCCCGCGCCGAGTTCGTCACCGACACCCGCCTGTGCACCACGCTGGGCCGGGACGGCGCCAACATCGCCACCGTCGAGCATCTGCTGTCCGCCCTGGCAGGGCTCGGCATCGACAACGCCCACATCGAGGTCAACGGCCCCGAGGTACCGATCATGGACGGGTCCTCCGCTCCCTTCGTGTTCCTGATCCAGTGCGCCGGTATCCGCGAGCAGTCCGTGGCCAAGAAGGTGCTTCGGGTGTTGAAGAAGGTCGAGATCACCGACGGCAACAAGCGCTGCTCGCTGTACCCCGCTTCCGGCTTCAAGGTCAGCTACCTGATCGACTACGACCACCCGATGCTGCGCGGCCGCAAGCTGTCCATCGATTTCGCGCACCAGGCCTATACCCGCGAGGTCAGCCGCGCCCGCACCTTCGGCTTCCTGCACGAGATCGAGGCCCTGCAGAAATCCGGCCTGGCCCTCGGCGGCTCGCTGGAGAACGCCATCGTCCTGGACGCCTTCCGCGTCGTCAACGAGGGCGGCCTGCGCTACGACGACGAGTGCCTGCGCCACAAGATCCTGGACACCCTCGGTGACCTGTGCCTGGCCGGCCTGCCGGTCGCCGGCGCCTTCGAGGGCGAGCGCACGGGACACGCCATGAACCATCGCCTGGTCACGACCCTGCTCGCCGACCCTTCGGCCTACCGTGTCGAGGAGCTGCAGGCCGACGAGGTCGCGGATACCGACGAGGCCGCGGAAACCACTCCCCAGATCGCCTGACCCGGCGAGCCGCCCGGGCCCTTAGCTACAATCTCCACCTGAATCCGCCCGCCGGGCGGCCCGGATGCCCGATAGCCTTTCCACGGGGAGGGAAATGCACGCCTGTACATCCGGCGCCGATATGGGAACATCAATGCATCGATGCGACTTTCATGGGGAGATGGGGTCCATGCATGATGCCTTGAGTACCGATCAGTACCGCGCCCTGCTCGAATCCACGCGGGCCATCCCCTGGCGGCTGGACTGGCAGACACAGCGCTTCGAGTACATCGGTCCCCAGATCGAGCCCCTGCTGGGCTGGCCTCAGGACAGCTGGGCCACCATCGAGGTCTGGGCGGACAGGATCCATCCCGACGAACGCGACGCGATCGTCGAGTATTGCCTGACCCAGACCCTGTTGGGCAACGACCACGAGATCGATTACCGGGCCCTGACCTCGGATGGCGATTCCGTGTGGCTTCGCGACGTCGTGCACGTGATCCGCAACGGCGAGGACATCGAGGCCCTCGTCGGCTTCATGTTCGATATCAGCGAACGCAAGCAGCTGGAGCAGTCGCTCGAAAATGCGAACGTGGAGCTGCGCATGGCCAACGAGGCGCTGCAGGAGGCGATGAAGGCCATCAAGGCCCTCGGCGACATCATCCCGATCTGCGCCTGGTGCGGAATCAAGATCAAGACCGAAGACGGCGAATGGGTCAACGTGGACCGTTACATCCGCACCCAGACCGATGCCAGCGTGACGCACGGCATCTGCCCGGAGTGCCGCGACGGCCTGCTGGACAACACCTGATCCCTTCCTAGATCCAGTCGGAACCGGATGAGGCGATGCTCAGGCCTCGCCGATCCAGTGCACGGGGCGCGGGCCGGTTCCTGTTATTGGCGGAAACTCTGGTGGCAGGCGACGCAATACTGCATGGTGGCGTGCAGGGCCTGCAGGGAGGAAGCCGTATCACCGGTCTTCAGCACATCCCCCAGATGATCGGCGCTGTTGTGGAAGGCGATGCCCATGGTCTCGAAGTCCTTGTTGCCGAACATGCTGCACATCCTCTTCATCTGAGGCGTCAGGCCGAGCCGCTGATGGGCGATGCTCGATGCCCGGTCGAACTTGCCGGCGGCGATCAGCCCCACGATCTCTTCCACCGCCTTCAGATGGTCGCGCATCATGGCCAGCTGCGTGCGGCGCATCGGCGCCGACAGGCCCAGCGACACCCTGGTGTCCTGCGCATCCTGCATCCCCTTCATCCGGGCGTTGTCCATCATCATCGGATGATCCATACCCATGTCCATGCCTTCGTCCTGTGCCATCGCCGGCGGGGCAAGCAGCAAGGTCAGCATGGCCACAAGTGGAACGGTTTTCCTGATCATAGGTTCTCTCCCTGAGCATTTGATGCTGCGTCATGGCAGGCAGGCCCGGAGCGCGCGGCCCCTGCCTCGGGGCGAGGCTACCACACGGGATGCCGCCCGGGGCGCTCAGGCTTTGCCGATCCAGTGCACGGCCTTGGCCATCTCGTCGTTGTGGAACACGCGCACCCTGCCCCGCATCGCCAGCCCGAAGCCCTTGATGGCGAGCCGGATCCAGCCGATGTCGGTGACGACCGCGATGCGCTCCCAGTCCTTGAAGTGCTTGAACCCCAGCTTCGTATCGTCCCACATGGCGGCCGTCTCGAATCCTTCGGCCTCCTCGCCGATGTGGTACAGGAAGCGCACCTTGCCCTGCCTGGCGAAGCTCGCCTCCACCTCCGGGATGATGATCGTCTCGTAGTCCTCCGCGGTCACCGTGCCCTTCGCGGTGTAGCCCAGCACGTTGGGCGGCAGGCCGGGAATCCTCTCGATCATGGCGGCTCTCCTTTCAAAACGGTGAGGTAAACCATCCCAGCCATTGTAGCCGAAATCCGCTCCCCCTAATCTCGGGGATATCACATCCAACAACCGGGCGAACCGAAGGAACTATTCTGCGAGTCGCTGGAATCGGCTAAAACCAAGTTATGCAAAAAAGCAGCGCTCCCTTCTTCTCGCTTGAGATGGGTTCGGATGAGGCACTCAGAAAATGCCTTTCCATAACAGGCTGTTTTTACACCTATATCTTCACTGACATCGTGATCGCTCCGAAATCGTCCCTACGACTTTGCGTACGGAATTCACGGGATCTCAGCACATGGGTGTAACTCAGGCGAATGCTGGGCCAGTCCACCACGAAACCGTACTGAATGTCGGTAAGAAAGGGTTCCCTTTGCACACGGCGGCTGGCCCGAAAGGTATTGCCGTCCAAAAAGATATTGCGGGCTACAGCCCTCTCTTCGACTCCGGCAAAGAGGTACCACCCGAAACCGGAAGGCGATGAAAAATTTCCCGAACCCAGGATGCCAGGCTGAATGCGCGGCGGCCCAAAATCGTTAGGCAGCCTTTTTCCATAGCGTATGGTGAATCCAGTATCGGCATAGGTGAATATATTGCCAAGCGTGGCCCCGACATGGGGGGTAAAATCCAACCGATGCCCGAAAAAGGTCGTGGCAGCAAGGCTTCGCCAACTACGTTGGTAATTCAGCACGAGCCCTGGCTCGTTTTTCAGTTGCGTACTCCAGCCTTGGGGGGCCTTCGACCCGATAAGCTTGTGCACGAATTTCTGTGTTTGTTCGGCCCGGGAGGCTGGACCCACCATACCGAGGGACACCTCGAACCAGTCAAGTTGCTGACCGGACTCCACACCGATACCCACCGTTCCGTACAACCATCCGGCATAGGGCCGGTCCCGTAATGGTGGATTCGCGATGGTGATGTCTCTCGGCGTATACATACTCTGGCCGATGGCATAGCCATGGATCACCTCGCCACTCTCGGGTATCCACGGCACGAGGCGGAGCAAATACGTGGCCCATGCCGGTGTTGCGGCATCGCGGCCCGGCACCCAGATCAACCGCGCCCCATTGGTATAGTGCTGATCCAGATTATAAAACAGGTCGTTTTCCAGCACGAAGCTGAGCGTCCCTTTCTCGGATAGTTCAGCCGCCCACGCCTGAAATGGTGAAATCATCCCGATGAATGACAGAAGCGCTAGGCAAAGAAGCCGTTTCATTACTACAACGATAGCATGTGGTCGCGCTGACACTGCCCTCCGGAGCCCGCTTTGACCCCCTAGAGGCCTCGAGTCCATCGGCCTTCTTGGAATAGATGAATAAAGGGGACACCACCCTTTTTGAATGCCAGTTCATGACCGGTGCTAACTAGTCGATCCCCCTCGTTTCGATTCCGGGATGGGGTCGGGAGAAAGTGATCGCGGCCGGGCATCTTGGGGAGCCATCCATGAACATGACGATGCCCGGCCGCGAACTTGGGCGTCAGCCGGGGGCGTTGGTCTCGACCCAGCGCGCGAAGGCCTCCATGAACTTGGAAAGGAATTCGCGGGTGCTGTCGTTGGTCAGGTTGCCCGCGTCGTCGAGCAGGTTGGCCGCGCCGCCGACGTAGGCCTCCGGCTGCTGCATCGTCGGCATGTTCAGGAACACCAGCGACTGGCGCAGGTGATGGTTGGCGCCGAAGCCGCCGATGGCGCCGGGCGTCACCGTCACGATCCCGGCGGGCTTGCCGTTCCAGATGCTGTGGCCGTACGGACGCGAGCCCACGTCGATGGCGTTCTTCAGCACCGCCGGCACCGAGCGGTTGTACTCGGGGGTGACGAACAGCACGCCGTCGAAGCCGCCCATGCGCTCGCGGAACGCCGTCCACTCGGCGGGCGGGGTGCCCTCGTCGAGATCCTGGTTGTAGTGCGGCAGCTGGCCGATCCCGACGATCTCGCAGTCGAGCGAGGCGGGCGCCAGCGCCATCAGCGCCTTCGCCATCTTCAGATTGAACGACTGCGCACGCAGGCTGCCGACGATCACCGCAATCTTCCTGGAAGCCATGTTTCTCCCTCTCTCCGGACAAGCTCGCGGCCGGGCACCCCTGAGGAGATACGTTCTCGGTGCCCGGCCGCGATCCGTCAACATTCGCAACCACGCAACAGTATAGATACATTACCCGGCCCGGTAGGCTGCCGGAGGGGGGAAATCTCCCCTGTTCCGACACCTTCGGGTCACATTGTGACGGGAACGCACGGTGTGCACCACGTCACATCCGCCCGCCACCGCACCCCCCATCTTGGGTCCATGGATCGCCGCAAGCGGTGCCCCGGCGCCCCTTCGGCATCCACAGGTTCACGCTCTGAGGATTTGAAAAAGGAGGACCCCATGAAGAAGACTCAGATCAATCTTGCCCTGAATGCCCTGGCCCTGGCCGGCATGCTCGTATTCGCGGCCCAGACCGCCGATGCGGCTGCGACCACGACCACGCCGACGACGCCGGCCGCGCCGACGGTGCAGAACGCGCCGTCCGTCGACACCACGCCGGACGTGGCGGAGGTCAATGAGGTCGAGGATGCCGGCGACGTCGCCGATATCCATGTCCAGGACATCGAGACCCCGGACGTGGCCGAGATCGACTCGGTGCCCGAGGTCGAACACGCCGACCTGGAATCGAACTAAGGGTTTAAGGCCCGACATGGCGCCCGCCGGCAATCCGGCGGGCGTCTTTTTTTGAGGTCCGAGGACGGCCGTGGCGGCTGCATCCCCTACTTCGAATCCAGCACGTGCACACCGGTCCAGGTGTTGTCCGGATGCTTGCGGCGGAACTCGCGCACACGCGCCAGCATCACCTCGCACGGCCCGTCGTCCGGATGCCGCGCCGCCAGGTCCGCAAACAGCTCCTCGGCCTCGGAGAACATCCGTCCCTGCATCAGCTCCCAGGCATTCTCGTAGTGGCGGGCGAACTTCAGCATCTCCTCGTCGACCTCGTCCCTGAACCCCAGCGGCTGCAGGATATCCACGGCCTTCGACCGTCCGACGACCTGGATGCGGTCGATGAAGCGGGCGGCGATCTCGTCGCGCGCCGGCAGGTAGCTGTCCTTGCTGATCAGGATCGGCACGTTGTAGACCTTGCACGCGCCCTCGAGACGGCTGGCCAGGTTCACGTGATCGCCCATGATGGTGTAGTCCATGTGCGCCTCGGTGCCCATGTTGCCGACCACCATGTTGCCGGTGTTGATGCCGATGCGCATGTGCACCTCGGGGTAGCCCTGCTCCCGCCATGTCTCGCGCAACTCGGCGAGCAGCTTCTGCTGGGCCATGGCCGCGGTGATGGCGCGGGTGGCATGGTCCGCCAGTTCCAGCGGGGCGCCGAAGAAGGCGATGATCGCGTCGCCCTCGTATTTGTCGATGGTGCCGCCCTTGGCCAGGATGATATCGCTCATCGCCGTCAGGTACTTGTTCAGGAAATGCACCAGCTTATCCGGCGGCAGGTTCTCGGAGAAACTCGAGAAGCCGGAGATATCGGAGAACATGGCGGTGAGCTCCCGCACCTCGCCGCCGAGCCTCAGCCCCTCCGGATGCCGCGCCAGGCTGCTGACGACCTCGGGCGCCAGGTAGCGCGAGAAGGCATCATGGATGAAGCCGCGCCGGCGCGCCTCGACGGCGTATTCGAGCAGCGTCACCGGCAGCGTCGTCATCAGCACCCCGATCACCAGATAGGACACCTTCAGCCAGATGTTGTACTCGGCGAACAGCCACATCCCGATTGCAATGATCAACAGCGGCAGGCCGAGCAGCAGCGCGCTCTGCACCACCGGGCCGCGGCGGGACGCCAGCCAGCCGCTGCCGAAACTGAGCAGCAGCACCAGCAGGACCTCGAACACCCCGAGCATCGGTGGGTGCCGGATCTCGGTGCCTGACAGCATGTTGGAGATGGCCGCGGCATGGGCCTCCACCCCTGGGAAGGTGGCATCGAACGGGGTCGGGCGCTGGTCGTAGACGCCGATCGCCGTGACGCCGAGCAGGACGATGGCGTTGTCGAACACGGCCGGATCCTCGCGCCCTTCGAGCACCTTGACGGCCGACACGTGGCGGAAGCTGTGGGCCGGCCCGTAATGGTTCAGCAGCATGCCACCGCCGAGGTCCGTCCGGATCACGCGCCTGCCCAGGCTCACGGACTCGACGCCGGCGGACGTGATGTCGGCCGATACCGTCGGCCAGCCGAGGGCGATGCGCAGCAGCTGCAGATCCAGGCTCGGGTAGACCATGCCGTCGTGCATGGCGATCAACGGCACGCGCCGCACCGTGCCGTCGCGGTCCGGCATGAAGTTGAAGAAGCCGGCCACGTCGGCCGCGCGCATGATGCCGGGGATGTTGCCCTCGACCGCCGCGATCTGCGGGATCGGCGCCTTCGCGTCCGCGGCCATGGACACGCTGATCGCCGACGGCTGCAGCATGGCCATCTCCTGGCCCAGGATGCGGCGGATGTGCGGCGGCGGATGCGAGCCCTTCGGGTAGAAGAAATAACCGAGCGCGATCTTGTCCTTGAAGCGCTTAAGCAGCGATTCGAACTGCCGGTCCAGATCGCCCTGCTGACGATGGGCGGCAAGCCAGTCGGCGACGCCGGGCGCCTGTTGCTTGTCGTTCTGCAGCAGGCGCAGGGTCTCGTCGACGGGATTGGTCTGGGCCTCCGAGAACACCATGTCGAAGCCCAGCGCCCTGGCATGGTCGTGCGCCAGCACGCGCTCGACGATGTCGCCGATCTTGTCGCGCGGCCACGGCCAGCGGCCGACCGCATCCAGCGAGGCATTGTCGACGGCGACGATGACGACGGGCACCTGGGGCGGGCGCGGCCCGCGCAGCAGGAAGCGCTCGTCCAGGGTCTTGAATTCGATCTGATCGATGAAGGACGGGCGGACCACGGCCAGCAGCACCGCCAGCCCCGTCAGCACGCCGACCAGCGGCAGCCGGAACCATTGCTGGTGACGCTCGATGAATCCGATGTAGGCCCGTAGCACCCCGTGCCCCTCCTTGCCCCGCAGGGCACAAGGAAAAGGCTAGCCGTTACGGCCGGAAATACAAAGCCGGACGGGGCTTACTCGGAGCGGGTACGCTCTTCCTGTTCCTGGGCGGTCTTGCAGTCGATGCACAGGGTCGTGACCGGACGGGCCTGCAGGCGCTTGACGCCGATATCGCCGCCGCAGGCCTCGCACAGGCCGAAATCGCCTTCCTTGATACGATCCAGCGCCTGGTCGATCTTGCGGATCAGCTTGCGCTCGCGATCCTTGATCCTCAGGTCGAAGTTGAGATCGGTCTCCATGCTGGCCTGATCGGTCGGATCCGGGAACGAGTTCTGTTCCATCTCGTGCAGGGCATGCACGCTCTGGTTCTGGCCTTCCTGCAGTTCGGCCTTCCAGGTCACGAGCTGATCTTCAAACTTGGCCAGTTGCTGTTTCGTCAAGGCCATCTCAACCTCCATCTAAGGCAAACGGCCGTTGATCATAGCCGCTCGCCTGCTGAATCGAAAGGGCGCGAACCATAATCGCTTGCCGTGGCGCTGTAAATCGCCGGGAACGGTCTAGGACAACAGCCCGGCGAGGTGCTGAGCCCACTGCCGCGCCAGCTCGGCGTCGGCCGGCAGGGCGATGCCATGGTCGGCCAGGCGATCCACCGGCAGGGACAGGCCACAGGGCCGGATGCAGGCGAACCATGCGGGCGCGACGCGCACGTTCAGGCCCATGCCGTGATAGGCCACCCCACGCTGCACGCGCACCCCCAGGGCCGCGACCTTGCCCGCCTCGGTCCAGACGCCGGGGAAGCCGCAGCGCCGGTGCGCGGCCACGCCGAGCCGGTCCAGCAGGCCGATGCAGGACTGTTCCAGCCGCGACACGTAGTCGCGCACGCCGAGCCGGCGCCGGCGCAGGTCGATCAGCGGATACAGCATCAGCTGCCCGGGGCCGTGATAGGTGGTCTCCCCGCCCCGGTCGGTGACGACCAGGGGCGCCGGCAGTTCGGCCACGATGCGGTTGTCGCGCCCGCGCATGCCCGTCGTGTACACGGGATCGTGTTCGCAGGTCCAGATGCACTCGTCCTCACTTCCATCCGCGACGGCCGTGGCGCGCGCGCGCATCCGCTCCCACGTCGGCCGGTACGGCTGCCTTCCCAGCCACGCGCTTGCCGGCCCGGCCGTGGCCAGAGATTCGGTACGATGTTCGATAGCGGGTTCCATAGCCCCGTCACCTTAGCACAGGGCAATCCGCTGCCACAGTCCGGCCGGGGCTTGTACATATGCATGGCTTGATCTTTGTTGATACAGTACGAATATCTCTTCCGGGAAGGCTCCCGGGAAGGAGGCTCCGGCATGGACCACATTGAGACACTCATCCAGTCGCTGAACTGGGACCTGTTCATCAAGACCGGCCTCCGGATCACGCTGATTCTCGTCGTGGCCTGGATCATGGCCAAGCTGCTGCGGAAATCCCTGCAGCAGTTCGAGAGGCATCTGGTCAAAAAAAGTGCGGCCCAGGGGGAACCCCCTTCCGAATCTGAGAAACGCATCGAAACCATCCTCAGGCTGATGCGCCAGGCGGCCCTGCTGGCGCTGTGGATCACCGTCGGCCTGATCTTACTGAAACAGCTCGGCGTCGAGATCACGCCCATCATCGCCAGCGCCGGTGTGGCCGGCGTCGCCGTCGGTTTTGGCGCCCAGAATCTGGTCCGCGATGTCATTTCCGGCTTCTTCATCATCCTGGAGAACCAGATCCGGGTGGGCGATGTCGCCATCATCAACGGTACGGGCGGACTGGTCGAGCACATCAATTTCCGCACCACGGTGCTGCGCGACCTCAGCGGCACCGTCCATATCTTCCCGAACGGCACGATCACCACGCTGAGCAACATGACCAACGAATGGTCGGCCTATGTGTTCGAGATCGGTGTCGCCTACAAGGAGAACACGGACACCGTCGTGGAGGTGATGCGCGAGGTGGGCAATTCCATGCAGGCGGACGAGAAGTTCGGCGCCCTGATGCTGGCTGAACCGGAGATCTTCGGCGTCGACAAGCTCGGGGACTCGGCCGTCGTCATCAAGGGCCGCATCAGGACCCGCCCCATCCGCCAATGGGACGTGGGCCGAGAGTACCTGCGCCGGATCAAGCTGACCTTCGACGAGAAGGGCATCGAGATCCCCTTCCCGCACCGGACCCTCTATTTCGGCGAGGCCGGCAAGCCCCTCGACGTGCAGCTCACCGAAACGCTGGGCAAGCCGAAGAAGTAGGCTCTAGGGCCTGCGAACAGGCCCCTAGTATTTGCTTTGGCTCGGGTCGACGTCGTCGATCCAGCGCAGGATGCCCCCGACCAGGTTCCTGACGCGCGTATAGCCGCGCGATTGCAGGAACTGCACGGCCTGGGCCGAACGCGCCCCCGAGCGGCAGTGCACGACGACATCGCGGTCCTGCGGCACCTCGGCGTAGCGCACCGGCAGCACGCCCAGCGGGATCGTCCAGGCGCCGTCGATGCGGCAGATATCGATCTCGAACGGCTCGCGCACATCCAGCAGGAACAGCTCCGGATCGGCCTGCATCGCGGCCGCCAGCTGCTTCGGCGAGATCTCGTCCGGCTTCAGCACCTCCGGCTGCGCCATGGCCTCGGTCGGCGGCAGGCCGCAGAACTGCTCGTAGGCCTCCACATCGCCGATACTCGGGTGCTCGCCGCAGGCCGGACAGGCCGGATCGCGGCGCAACTTCACCTCGCGGAAATGCATGTCCAGCGCATCGTACAGGAGCAGGCGCCCGGACAGCGTCTTGCCCTTGCCGAGGATGATCTTCACCGCCTCGGTGGCCTGGATGACGCCGATGACGCCGGGCAGCACGCCCAGCACGCCGCCCTCGGAGCAGGACGGCACCATGCCCGGCGGCGGCGGCTCCGGATACAGGCAGCGGTAGCACGGGCCGCCCTTGTGGTTGAACACGCTGGCCTGTCCCTCGAACTGGAAGATCGAGGCGTAGACGAGCGGCTTGCCCTCGAGCACGCAGGCATCGTTGACCAGATAACGTGTCGGGAAGTTGTCGGTGCCGTCGACGATGACGTCGTACTGGCGCACCATGGCGCGCACGTTGTCGCGCGTGATGCCCTCGCCGTGCAGCTCCACCTCCAGGAACGGGTTGATGCCGAGAAGCGTGTCGCGGGCCGACTCGACCTTCGGCCGGCCGATGCTTGCCGTCGAATGCGCGATCTGGCGCTGCAGGTTCGAATCGTCGACGACATCGAAATCGACCAGGCCCAGCGTACCCACGCCGGCCGCAGCCAGGTACAGGGCGATCGGACTGCCCAGGCCGCCGGTGCCGATGCACAGCACGCGGGCCTGCTTCAGCCTTTCCTGACCCTCCAGCCCCACCTGCGGCAGGATGATATGGCGGTTGTACCGCGCCAGTTCCTTTGCGCTGAGAATATCGGACATCGTGTCACCTTCCGTTGGGGGTATTGACCCGGAGCATAACCAAGCCGGGCCAGCGACGACAGGGGGATATTGCCCCCGCCGTACAGGGGATACTCAACGGGTCGGGATACGCCGGTAGACGGCCTCGACCCCCTCCGGATGGCAGACGAGCAGCACGTCGCAGCCGGCGGCCAGGGCCGCCTCCGCCGCGGCCGGCACGTCGTCGCCGACGCCCTTCATGCACAGATCGTCGCTCCAGATGCGTCCCGTGAACCCCATGCGCCGGCGCAGCACGTCGCGCAGCCAGAAGCGCGACAGCGTGGCCACCCGCGCATCCACGGCTCCGTAGATCACGTGCGCCGTCATGATATGCGCCAGCCCGTGCGTGCCCAGTTGCCGGAACGGCTCCGCCTCGGCCAGCAGGGTCGGCAGGTCGGCCCCGACATGCGGCACCGCCAGATGCGAATCGGCATCGGCGCGCCCATGGCCGGGGAAGTGCTTGCCGACCGCCCCGACGCCGGCCTCGTGCAGGCCCTGCATGCAGGCCGTGGCGAGTTCGGCCACGATCGCCGGCCGATCGCTGTAGGCGCGGCGGCCGATGATGTCGTGCCCCTCGGGCCGGAACACGTCGAGCACCGGGGCGCAGTTGTGGGTGAACCCCAGCCGGGCGAGGGCCAGGCCGGCCTCGAGGCTGTCGTCGAACACAGCCCGCCGCGCCGACACCGGATCATGTTCGAAAAGCTCGCCGTACTCGGCGGCGTGACGGCGCCGGTCGAACGGAGCCCAGGGCAGCCGGGTCACCCGCCCGCCCTCCTCGTCGATCGCCGCCCAGGTATGCTCGCCGGTGCAGGCACGCACCTCCGCCAGCAGGGCCGCGACCTGCGCCGGGGATTCGATGTTGCGCGCGAACAGGATGACGCCGAGGGGCGGATGCTCCCTGAGCCAGGCGCGCTCCTGCCCGCTGAGGGCCAGGCCCTGCAGGCCGATGATCAGATGCCGGTTCATGCCTGGACCTCCCGTTTGACGTCCAGGCGGTCGCGCAGGGCGTCGCCGAGGATGTTGACGCCCATGACCAGCAGGAACAGCACCAGTCCGGGCCAGATCACCTGGGCCGGGGCGACCAGCATCAGCCCGGTGCCCTCGCGGATCATCGTGCCCAGCGACGCGGCCGGCGGCTGCACGCCGACGCCGAGGAAGGACAGGCCCGCCTCGCCGATGATCACGGCGGCCAGCCCGAAGCTCGCCTCGATCAGCAGCGGGGCGGCGATGTTCGGCAACAGGTGCCGGCTCACCTGATAGGCCAGGCCGGAACCGGCGGCGAACGAGGCCTCGATGAACGGGGCGTGCTTCAGCGACAGCACCTGCCCGCGCGCCAGGCGCGCGAAGCCGACCCAGCCGACCGCCACCAGGGCGTAGATGATGTTCTCCACCGACGGCCCCAGCATCGCCGCCATGGCGATGGCCAGCAGGATGCCCGGGAAGGACAGCACGATATCGGCCGCCCGCATCAACAGCACGTCGACCCAGCCACCGTACCAGCCGGCGATGACGCCGAGTGTGATGCCGATGGCCCCGGCCAGTACGATCACGCCGATGCCGACGCCGAGCGACAGGCGCGTGGCCTCGGCGAGCCGGGCCAGCACATCGCGTCCCAGATCGTCGCAGCCGAGCGGATGCGCGGCCGACATGCCGGCCAGCACCGCATCCAGGTCCACGCGATGACCATCCTGGCCGTGCACGGCCGCAGCCACGACCACCAGCAGCGGCAGCGCGAAGCAGGCCATGGCCAGCAACACCGGTACGGATGGGCGCATGGAAGGGCGCGGCTCAGGCACGGCGCTGCCTCGGATCGAGGATCATGCCCAGGATGTCGGCGAGCAGGTTCGCGGCCACGTAGATCAGGGCGATGACGAGCACGCAGCCCTGCACCAGCGGATAGTTGCGCTGCTGGATCGCCTCGATGGTCAGCCGTCCCAGCCCCGGCCAGTCGAACACGGTCTCGGTGATCACCGCCCCGCCGAGCACCGCCCCCATCTGCAGCGCGAACATGGTCACCACCGGCACCGCCGCCAGCCGGGCCGCATGCCGCCACCACAGCATCGTCTCGCTGACCCCCATGGCCCGCGCCGTACGCAGGGCATCGGTCCCCATCGCCTCCAGCCAGCTGGCGCGCGCCATGCGCGACAGCACCGCCGCCAGCGCCGTGCCCAGCGTCACGGCCGGCAGCACGATGCTGGTCGGCTGGTCCATGCCGGACACGGGCAGCCAGCCCAGCGTCACCGCGAACACCAGCATCAGCATCGGCCCCAGCCAGAAATTGGGGATGGACACGCCCAGCAGGGAGAAGCCCATCGCGGCCAGGTCCCGGCCCGTGCCGGCATGGCGCGCCGCCCAGAACCCGAGCGGCAGGGCCAGGGTCAGCGCCAGAAGCAGGCTCCAGGCGGCCAGCCGGGCCGTCACGGGCAGGCGCTCGGCGATCAGCGTGAACACGGCCCGGTGGTCGACGAGGCTGACGCCCCAGTGCCCGGTGACGAGCCCCGACAGGTAGGTGACGTACTGCTGCCATAACGGCAGGTCCAGGTGCAGGGCATGGCGCAGCGCCTCGCGGTCGGCCGGCAGCGCCGTCTGGCCCAGCAGGGCGTCGACCGGATCGCCCGGCACCATGTGCAGCAGCAGGAAGACCAGGGTCACCACGCCGAGCAGGGTGGGTACGGCCTGGAGGATGCGCATCAGAAGCAGGCGGACCAGCATCGGGCGAACCTAGCGGCCGGCAGGGGCCGCGAAAAGCGAAGCTTGCCTTGCCCAGACCGGCCCATCAGGCTACAGCACCATGAGCCACGACCTCAGATACGACCCCGACGAAATCCGGAAGTTCGAGGCCATCGCCGCCGAATGGTGGGATCCGCGCGGCCGTTTCAAGCCCCTGCACCAGATCAATCCCGTACGCCTGGATTACATCGCCCGCCAGACCGACCTCGGCGAGGCCAGGGTGCTCGATGTCGGCTGCGGCGGCGGCCTGCTGGCCGAGGGCATGGCCGCCCGCGGTGCCGACGTCACCGGCATCGACCGTTCCGGGAAGGCGCTGGGGGTGGCCCGGGCCCATGCCCAGCAGGGTGGCGTCGACGTGCACTACGAGGCCAGCGACGCCGAAACCTGGGCGGAAACGCACGCCGGGGATTACGACGTCGTCACCTGCCTCGAGGTGCTGGAGCACGTGCCCGACGTCGAGGCGACCGTGGCCGCCTGCGCCGAGATGCTGAGACCCGGCGGGCTGTTCTTCTTCGCGACGTTGAACCGCACGCCGAAGTCCTACCTGATGGCCATCCTCGGGGCCGAATACATCCTGGGCTGGCTGCCGAAGGGCACGCACCGCTATGCGAACTTCCTGCGTCCGTCCGAGCTGGTCGCCGCCATGCGGCACGGTGGTCTCGAGTCCGTGGAGTTGCGCGGCATGAGCTACCGCATCCTGACGGACCGCTTCGAGCTGTCGGACGACCTGGATGTCAACTACCTGGGCTTCGCCCGCAAGCCCGCCTGAGCCCTTGCCGACAGGGGAGGGAAACCGCTTGACCCGCCGCCTGCGGCCGGGGCCATCCGGCATCGGTCCGGCACTCGCCGGCCTGCTGCTGGGACTCGCCGCCCTGGCCTCCCCGGCGCTGGCGGCGGGCATCGACGTCACGGCCGACAGCATCACCCGCGATGCCGAGGGCGTGCTGGTCGCCGAGGGCCACGTCGTGATCCGGCGCCAGACCGAAACGCTGACCGCCGACCTGGTCCATTACGACGTGCAGGCGCACCTGATCCGGGCCGAAGGACACGTACGCATCACCTCGCCCAAGGGCCGCATCGATGCCGCGTCGGCCCGCCTGCACACCGACTCCGAGACCGGCTCCATGCAGGATGCCACGCTGACGCTGCCCGACGGCGAGCACCTGCGCGCCAAGCGGGTGCAGCGCCTCGATGCCACCACCTTCGAGGCCGAATCCATCCAGTTCAGCGCCTGCCCGTCGGACGACGAGGCCTGGCGGCTGGCGGCGCGCGACGCCAGGCTCGACCAGAAGGAAGGGGTGCTGATCGCGCACGACACCCGTTTCGAGATCGCCGGCATTCCGGTGCTGTACAGCCCCTATTGGCAGCAGCCGCTGCGCCGTCGCTCGGGCCTGTTGCCGCCGCTGGTGGCCTCCGGCAAGCGGCGCGGCACCGAGGTGGCCCTGCCGTACTACCTGGCGCCGGCGCCGAACTGGGATGCCACGCTGACCCCGCACTGGATGAGCGCGCGCGGCTTCATGCCCGAGCTCGAACTGCGCCATGCATCCGGCATCGGCAGCGAGCAGCTGAACGGCGAATTCATCAACGACCGCGTCACCAAGACCCGACGCGGCCGCTTCCAGGGCGATGTCGCCTGGCAGCTGCCCGGTCGTACCTTCTTCACCGTCAAGGCCGACCATGTCAGCGACCGCAGCTACCTGCCGGATTACGATACCTCCAACCAGCTGGCCGCCCCGTACCTGCAAAGCGAGGCATCGCTGGTCGGTCTCGGGAACTATGGCGACTGGATGCTGATGGGGCGCGACCAGCAGGACCTGACCCAGCCGAACGACGCCGCCACCCTGCAGATCGCCCCGCGCCTGGAGAGCCACCTGGCCGCACCCGTGGCCCGCAACCTGTGGCTGCACTTCGACCAGCAGACGACGCACTTTACGCGCCAGCTGGGGGTGCAGGGCTGGCGCATGGACCTGAACCCGTACATCGAGGTCCCGTGGCAGTCGGACGGCGGCGGGCTGGAGATCACGGCCCGCGTCGGCAGCCACCTGACCCGCTACTGGCTGCGGCAGGCGGCCACACCCGGCACCACGATGCAACGCTCCACCGGCGAGGCCAGCCTCGAGATGCGCTCCGTGTTCGAGCGCATCAGCGCCGACCGCACATGGCGGCACACCATCGAACCGGTGCTGCGTTATGACTACATCCGGGCCCCGGCCAACCAGTCGGCCCTGCCCGACTTCGATTCCAGCTTCGGGCAGCTGACGATGAGCAACCTGCTGTCCGGCAACCGCTTCTCCGGGCTCGACCGCATCGAGCGCGCCAACCGCGTCACGGCGCTGCTGCAAAGCCGGCTGCAGCACCGTGACACGGCCGATGGCGCGGCGCGCGATGTCCTGAAGCTCGCCATCGGCGCCTCCTACGATGTCCGGCGCAACTCGGTCGACCCGGCCCTGAAGCCCGTGCCGGTCATCCCATGGTCGAACCTGCTGGGGAGCATCATGATCTCCCCGATCGCCGGCCTCTCCCTGCACGGCGAGGGCCAGTACAGCACCCAGCCCAAGTACTGGGCCACCGCCAATGCCGGCCTGGACTGGACATCGAAGGCCGGCCACGAGCTGCACCTGGGCTACCAGTTCACCGATGCCCGCTTCGCCACACCCGCGCGGCTGTTCACGGCCAGCACGCGCCTGGTCCTGGCCTCGCGCTGGCAGATGCTCGGCAGCATCCAGTACGACTCGCTGCTGCGCCTGACCCAGCAGGCGAGCCTGGGCCTGCGCTACCAGCATCCGTGCTGGAGCCTCGAGGTCGACGGCTACCGCTACAACCGTCCCAGCGGCACCACCGCGGGCAGCGACATCGGTTTCCGTTTCTTGCTAGGGCTGCGGGGGGTGGGTAGCGTCGGCTCATAGTTGCCATCGGCAACGTCCCCGATTCCACAGCACCGTCCGGAGGCATCATGCGCACCCTCACCGTCCTGATCATGGTCGCGATCTTCTCTATCGTCCCGCATCCCGTGCATGCGGACGAGATCGATGCCGTCGCCGCCTCGGTCAACGGCCAGGCCATCGCCTGCTCCCAGGTCGCCGGGGACACGGACGGGCTGATCCAGTCGCTGAAGCAGCTCGGCGCCACGTCGCTGCCGCCGCGCAGCGAACTGGAAAAGCGTGCCCTGGATGCCAAGGTGGTCGAGCTGCTGCAGGAGCAGGCGGCCAAGCGCCTGCACATCACCGTCAGCGACGACGATGTGGCCCAGGCCATGGCCAACGTGGAAACACGCAACCACATCCCGGCCGGGCAGCTGCCCGACGTGCTCAAGGCCCAGGGCATCGACGTCGCCGACTACAA
This sequence comes from uncultured Zetaproteobacteria bacterium, assembly GCA_964492895.1. Lineage (GTDB taxonomy): Bacteria > Pseudomonadota > Zetaproteobacteria > Mariprofundales > Mariprofundaceae > DATLWN01. The sequence goes on from CAZBLR010000001.1 coordinate 106,209, forward strand.
GAACAAGCTCAAGGCGCGGCTGCTGTCCAGCAAGCTGATCAACGCCGCCGTACGCGACAAGATCAAGATCAGCGAGGAATCGATGCGGGAGTACTACCGCAAGCATCTGGAGCACCCGCAGCCGATCCGCGAGCTGCACCTGAGCCAGATCCTGATCGCCCTGCCCCAGGAACCGACGCCGCAGCAGGTGGCCAAGGCCAAGGCCAAGACCGAGGCGATACGCCGGAAATGGGCGGCCGGCCAGAAATTCGACCAGCTGGCCCGGCTGTATTCGGATTCCCCGGATGCCAAGCAGGGCGGCGACCTCGGATGGCATGCCACCGGCACGCTGAACAGCCGCTTCGACAGCATCTACGCGCTGAAGAAGGGACAGGTCTCCGAACCGATCCGTTCCCCGGCCGGCTTCCACCTGATCCAGGTTACGGACGTGCAGATGCGCGCGCCCAAGCTCGGACAGGCCTACGACGAGGTGCACGCCCGGCACATCCTGATCAAGATCCCGGACGACGCCGACACGGCCACCCGCGCCAAGATCATGCTGCGCGCCAAGACCATCGCCCGCGACCTGCAGGGCTCCTCCGACGCCCAGTTCGCCAGCCGCGCCAAGGAGGTCTCCCAGGGCCCCAGCGCCGACCAGGGCGGTGATCTGGGCTGGTTCCGCCGCGGCACCATGCTCAAGGCCATCGAGGATACGGCCTTCAGCCTGAAACCGGGGGAAACCAGCGGGGTCGTCGAAACGCCGTACGGCCTGGACATCGTGCATCTGATCGCCAAGCGCCATATCGATCCGAACTCGTTCGAGGCGCACCGCGACGAGATCGAACAGGAGCTGACCAATGCCCGGGTGCAGGAGGAGTTGCCGCGCTGGATCGCCAGCCTGAAGGCCGAGGCCCAGATCAGTTACTTCCCCTGCCCGCCCGGTTCCGGCGTCACGCTGAATCCGACGAAGCCCTGACCGGGACCCCGTGAACCGTCGCCCCCCCATGTTGCTGACGGCGGGCGAACCCGCCGGCATCGGTCCGGACTGCATCGTGCGCGCCTGGCATGCCGAGCCCGCGCTGTTCGCCGACGTCGTGGCGGTCTGCCCGCCTGCCTGGCTGGCGGAGCGGGCCGCGCGCATCGGCCTGCCGCTGCCAATGCTTGAGATCGCCTCGCTGCAGGAGGCATCATCGGATACGGCCGCCCTGCGCTGCTGGAACCCCATCGATGATGCGGCCGCGGCCGTGGTCTGCGGTCAGCCGTCGGCGGCCACGGCCGCGGCCGTGATCGGCTGCATCGAACAGGCCGCGCGCGCCTGCATGGACGGCCGGGCGCGGGCGATGGTCACCGGCCCGATCGAGAAGGCGATACTGCGCGATGCCGGCTTCGCCTTCCCCGGCCACACCGAATTCCTGGCCGCGATCGGCGGCACCCCGCACGTGGTGATGATGCTGGCCGGCCAGGACCTGCGCGTGGCGCTGTTGACCACGCACCTGGCATTGCGGGACGTGCCGGCCGCCCTGTCGGTCGGGGACACGCTCGCCACCATCCGCATTACTGCCGCCGATCTGACACAGCGCTTCGGCATCCCCTCCCCCAGACTGGCGCTGTGCGGGCTGAACCCGCATGCCGGGGAGCGCGGCCATTTCGGGCGCGAGGAGATCGACATCCTGGCCCCGGCCGCCGAGGCCGCGCGCCGCGACGGCATCGCCATCGCTGGGCCGCTGCCCGCCGACACCCTGTTCTCGCCGGCCATGCGCCGGGATCTCGATGCGATCGTCTGCTGCTACCACGACCAGGGCCTGATCCCCATCAAGGCACTGAGCTTCGGCGAGGCGGTCAACATCACGCTGGGCCTGCCGTTCGTGCGCACCAGCGTCGACCACGGCACCGCATTGGTGCATGCGGGGACGGATCGTGTATCCTACAGTAGCCTGATGTCGGCCATGCGCATGGCCGACATGATGAGCCGGGAGGCATGCGATGCAGATCAATAGCCTGACGGGCCAGCTGCTGCTGGCGATGCCCACACTCGAGGACCCGAATTTCCGGGACAGCGTCGTGCTGATCTGCCATCACGATACCGACGGCTGCATGGGCCTGATCATCAACCGCCCGCAGGACCTGACGGTCGAGGCCGTGCTCGCGGACCTGAAGTGCTCGGATGCGCAGGCATCCGGCCCGACGGAGTGGCGCCACCAGCCGGCCTACACCGGCGGACCGATGGACCCGTTCCGCGGCTTCGTGCTGCACGACGGCTGGCACGTCTACGAATCGACGATGCAGGTCACCGCGGAGCTGCACCTGACGGCCTCGCGCGACGTACTCGAGGACATCGCCAGCGGCAACGGCCCCGAGCATTTCATGCTGGTCCTCGGCTATGCCGGCTGGGGCGCCGGGCAGCTCGAATCGGAGCTGGGCAACAACGACTGGCTGGTGGCCCCGGCCAACCAGCACATCGTATTCCATGTGCCCGCCGAGATGCGCTGGGGCATCGGCGCGCGCAGCATGGGCATCGACCGCTCGATGCTGTCCGACCAGGTCGGCCACGCCTGATCACCATCCGTCTCGAGGGGTTCGCATGGCGCTTAAGGTTCTGATCGCCTTCCACAGCGATTACGGCAGCACGAAGAAGATGGCCCAATCCATCGCCGCCGGCATCCGCGCCGCCGCACCGGCCGCCGAGGTGTCGCTGAAGCAGGCTGTGGACACGGCGCTGGAGGACATGACCGCCGCCGACGTGCTGATCTTCGGCACCCCGGTACACATGGGCACGATGGCCTGGCAGATGAAGCAGCTGATCGACCGCAGCTCGAAGCTGTGGATGGAGAACCTGCTCGAAGGCAAGGTCGGCGGCGTGTTCGCCAGCAGCAGCGGCTTCGGCGGTGCCGGCGGCGGCGCCGAGCTGGCGATGGCCGGGCTGTACGCCAACTTCATCGAGCACGGCATGGTCGTCGTCGGCTTCCCGAAGACCCTGCTCGGCTTCGCCCACGGCGGCATCCACTGGGGACCGTACGCGCGCACCGGCAACCACGAGGGCATGCCCGAGGGCATCGCCGACGAACAGCTCGTCGCCTGCCGCTCCTTTGGGGCCCATATCATCGATATCGCCGAGCGCCTGCTCGCCTGACCGGGATCGTGGTTCGTCCTTCCGGCGCTCGGGCTAGAATCCCTTCCTCAGCCAGCCGATTAAGGCCAGCAACAGGCCGAGCACCAGCATGGCGATGTCCATCCGGGTGCCGGGAAGGCGTGATTCGCGCGGCTCACGGATCGCATCGACCTGCTCCGCTTCGGAAAGCGGATGGCGTCGGCGGTAGACGGCCATCCCCGCCGGCACGGCGGTGATCGGCAGCGCCAGCACGATGAACCCGTCGATGACCGGATTGTCTTCAAGAAATTGAAGGAACATCACGCCATGCTCCGGTTCTTATCCAAACGCTGCTTCCCCTGCACCCCAAAATCGGCATGGATACGTCTTTGCGAGAATCGCATCCACCGTGGACGATGCCGTGTACTGCTGCTTTTCAGGATTGTTCAGGTACTTCTTCACCGTATCGACCAACTGCGTGCTCGTGACGTCCGGGCAATGCATTTTCTTCCCCTTCAAGGCTTCCATGATGCTCCACATGCTGGCCCATGCACCTTCGATGTGAAAAACAGCCAACGCATCCAGACGCTATCCTTGTGCATCGCTCCTCCCGTTGTATCACCCCGCCCATCGATCCCGGCATCGTAGCCAAGGCATCAACCGAATGCGCAGGCGATACAGAAGCTGAAATCCTGCGTGCTGTGCTGGGTGATGTTCTCGGTGAAGGAGAACAGCCAGTCCCGCTGTTTGCTGTCCTGCCAGCGCAGGCCGACCGCCACCAGCCATGGGTTCTGGTCAAGTGCGAGCATGCCGGTGTGACGATAGGGAGACGCGCCGCCCTGGGCCTGAACGATGAGAGAAAAAAGCCTGTTGCTGACCGGGTGGAAGAACCTCCCTTCCCGGCCGATGGCAACGGACGCACGGGCATAGGCGCGATTGCTGATAAAGGGAATTTCGTCCTTGCCGAACGGCTTGAAATACCATCCTTCGAGATGACCGAACCACGCATGGGTCCGAAAGGAATCGACCAGGCCGATGCCGCCGTCCCAGGTGCCGCTGCTCCACCCGTCCCGGCGATTGGCCGTCGGTGCTTTCCCGCCCGCCACCAGGGCCAACGCATTGCTTCCGCCGCGCAATACTGGGAACTGGAGACCCGCCGTGATATTGCCAAGCCTCCAGCCGGGGTGGCTGTCCCATGCCCCGGCCAAGGCGTAACCGTACCGGTTATTCGGACGATACGCCCTGTTGCCATTGGGGAAGTGGAAGGCCTTGTGAAAGCCGTTGACCAGGCCGTCCATAAAACCCCCGGTCGGCAGCAGCAAGGGCAAATTCACATAGACCCCTGTCCTGCCTAGGGACGAATGCAAGGTGATATTGGTCATGGACAGTTCCATGTCGGCCAGATATCGACCCGGCGCAGGTAACCCCTCCGCCAGGAAGATGCTGGCATAATGTTCCTGGATGCTGATGCGGTGACGCCGGCCGGCTTCCTGCAACGCATCGCTGGCCGTGAAGCCCATATAGCGCAGCATAAAAGGGTTCATCTGCACAACCGGAAGCGGGGCCGTCATTTCTGCCGCATCGGCCATGGCGGAACATGCGATCAGACAAAAGCACAATGGCATCGCCATATTGATCATCCGCTTGCCCACCATGGCTGGACTATAGACGGAAAGCCATATGGTTGTGGAAAACTAGGCTTGCCTGCCCCTGGCGCACGGCGAGGCGGCTCCAGCAGGCGTAGGGCATGGCAAGACGGCGCGTGGTGGCGACCGGCGCCCCCAGCACGTGCGCGATCAGCATGCGCAGGCTGCCCGAATGCGCCACGACCAGCATGCGCCCCCCCTCGCCTTCGGAGGACAAATCGGACCAGAAGGACGCGACCCGCGCCCGGAGCTCCTCCACCGTCTCCGCTCCGGGGATGTGCATGCCCTCGGGGTTGGCACGCCAGCGCTCCAGCTCGCCGGGAAAGCGGGCGCGGATGTCGTCGGCCGTCAGCCCCTCCCAGACGCCGTAGCGCATCTCGGCCAGGCGCGGATCGATGACCAGAGGGATGCCCGCCCGCGCCGCCCAGTCCCGGGCCGGGCCCGCGCAGCGCGACAGCGGCGAGGCGACGATGCGTTCGACATCCCCGGCCAGTTCGGCCCACACCGCTTCCATGGCCGTGCGGCCCTCCGCGGTCAGCGGGTCATCGATCGTGCCCCGGTATTTGACGCCGCCCTCCAGCGCCCCGTGCCGCAACAGGTCCACCCGCATCGCCATCCCCCCCTTCGTGATCCGAGAATCGCCCCTGCCGCGGCAGGGATGAGAAACCATGCCCGATGCGCTAGCCTCGCGGCAACCGTCAGCAAAGGATATCCGCATGAACGACGATTTCGATTCCAGCATCCCCTTCGATCCGAGCGATCCGCGCAACATCGAGGCCATGGGGCACGTCCGCGCCCTGCTCGAATACGTGGGCGACGATCCTGGGCGCGAAGGCCTCGTGGACACGCCCAAGCGCGTGCTGGCCGCGTTCAAGGAGTATTTCGCCGGCTACACCGAGGACCCGCGCGAGCACCTGATGAAGACCTTCGAGGAGGTCGAGGGCTACGACGAGATCGTGCTGGTCTCCGACATCGACGTGCACAGCCACTGCGAGCACCACCTGGCGCCCTTCGTCGGCAAGGCGCATGTGGCCTACATCCCCGACGGCCGGGTCGTCGGCCTGTCGAAGCTGGCCAGGGTCGTCGACGTCTTCGCCAAGCGCCTGCAGGTGCAGGAGAAGATGACCATGCAGATCGCGCAGGTCATCGAGGAGGTGCTGCAGCCGAAGGGCGTGGCCGTGGTCATCCAGTGCCAGCACTTCTGCATGTGCCACCGCGGCGTGCGCAAGCCCAATTCCTGGACCACGACCTCGAAGCTGACCGGCTCGTTCCTGAAGAATCCGGCCTCGCGCCAGGAGGTCTTCCGCCTGATCCAGATGCACAAGGGGGACTAGGGCCTACAGGCCCTCTGAGCCGGAGGCCTATTCCGGCTTCTTTTGCGGCGGCGGCTGCACGAAATGGCGGATCATGAAATCCTCGTCCGCCGGCGACAGGTCGAAACGCCGGCAGGCCTCCTCGACGGCGGCCAGCGTATGCTCCCCCTGCTCGCCGATCCATTGCACGGCCCGGCGCAGCTCCTCGCCCTCGGGTAGCAGCAGATGCTTGGTCATGCGCCCTCCCGTCACATCGATCCGCCGGTCATCGCTAGCATAGACCGTCGCATCGCTCCGGACATTGAAAAACCGCAGGCTTCTGCAATATTGGTTCCATGGACAGGAACGATCCCGCATGCTGACGATCTTCCGGCTGGAGGATGGGCATCTCGCACAGGTGCCTGCAGACGACAGGGCCCCGTTGCCGGACGACGCCATCTGGATCGACCTCGTCGACCCCACCGCGGAGGACCGCCTGCTGGTCGAGCGCGCCTACCACGTACACCTGCCGAGCGCCGAAGAGCTGATCGAGATCGAGGCCAGTTCCCGCTTCTTCCGCGACGACGACGGCCTGCACATCCACTCGGTGTTCCTGCACGAGTTCGAGGACACGACGGTCAACGTCGCCGCCGCCTTCATCCTGAATCAGGATCGCCTGTTCACGCTGCATGAGCAGGAGCTGGCCACCTTCCGCCTGTTCCGGCAGGCCGCCCACCGCCAGCCGGACATCGCCACCGATGCCACGAGCATCCTGCTCAGCCTGTTCGAGAACAAGGTCGACCACCTGGCCGACGCGCTGGAAACGGTGTACACGGGGCTCGAGCCGGTCAGCCAGGTGGTGCTCGGGCGCAAGGACACCGGGATGGAGGTGCTGCTCGCCGATATCGCCCGCTTCGAGGACATCACCGGCAAGGTGCGCCTGAGCCTGCTCGACGCCCAGCGTGCCCTGACCTTCGTCGAACGCAATTCGCAACTCGGCTCCGAGACCCTGGAACAGGCGCAGGAACTGCTGCGCGACATCGATTCGCTGATGCCGCACACGGCCTTCCTGTTCGACAAGGTCAACTTCCTGATGGGGGCCGTGCACGGCTTCACCAACATCGAGCAGAACCAGATCATCAAGATCCTGTCGGTCGCCGCCGTGGTGTTCCTGCCACCGACGCTGATCGCCAGCATCTACGGCATGAACTTCCATTTCATCCCGGAACTCGGCTGGCGCTACGGCTACGTGATGGCGCTGGTGCTGATGGTCATCAGCGGCCTGATGCCGGTGTGGTACTTCCGGAAGAAGGGCTGGCTGTGACCCGCTTGCCGCAGCAATGCTTGAGCTTGCGGCCGCTGCCGCAGGGGCAGGGCTCGTTGCGGCCGACGTCTCGAAGCTGCAGGTCTCCGTCCACATAGAGCCAGCGGCCGCCCTGGTGCACGAAGCGGCTGGTCTCGTGCAGCTGCCTGACGCGCCCGGCCTCGCGGAAGGCGGCCACGAATTCGACCGTTCCCTCGCTGTCGCCGGCCTGACCGCCATCGCAATGCAGCACCCTCAGCCCCAGCCAGCGGGTCGGGCCGCCGAGCTCCTGCGGGCAGGTGTCGGGATGCCAGGTGGCACGCAGGTAGGCCGTATCGCCGAGCACATAGGCCGCATAGCGCGCGCGCATCAGGGCTTCGGCCGTTGCGGCGGCCTTGCCGGCATGCAGCGGCCCGCAGCAGGCGGACAACGCCCTGCCGGAACCGCAGGGGCAGCGCTCCTCAGTCGCCATCGGTGTCCATGATGTAATCCGGCCAGCACGCCTCCGGCACCGTATCCACCGCGATGCTGCGCCCGCGCATCGACATGCCGGCGGCATGCACCGTTTCCGGGTCTCCACTGACCAGCGGATGCCAGGCCGGCAGCGGTTTTCCCTCGGCGCGCAGGCGGTAGGCGCAGCTGGCCGGCAGCCAGCGCATCTGCGCAGGCGACAGCGCACGGATCGACAGGCAATCGGGCACCGCCTGCTGCCGGTGTTCGTAATCGCGGCAGCGGCAGGACGCATCGTCGAACAGCCGGCAGGCAATGACGGTGTACAGCGCCTCGCCCGTATCCTCGTCCTCGAACTTGTGCATGCAGCACCGGCCGCAGCCGTCGCACAGTTGCTCCCATTCGTCGTCGTTCAATGCCTGCAGGGGCTTGTCCGCGATGGTCACCGCCCGGCTCGCATCAGTCGCCGCCATAGATCGCGCACTCCACCGCATGCCGGTCGGCATCGGGATCGGCCATGCTGTCGACGGCCTCGATGCGGCGGATGTAATCGACCGGCAGACCGTGCTCGCGCGCCCCGTGCAGCACGTGCCGCTTGTACCAGTCGAAGGGCTTCAACGCCTCGTCGATATGCGTGGCCTGGTAGAGGAAGGCATCCAGCTGCCCGCCCCGGCGCGCGGCCACACGCACCTGCCGTTGCGCATAACCGGAACCGAGGCCTTCGATGCGGTCGAGCATGGGCTTCTCACGCGCATCGATGCGGAACACCACACCGACCACCGTATCCGCAGGCGTACCGGTGCAGAACGCGTCGCACTTGGCCGAACCGTCCGTGCCCGCCTTGTGGAAGGCCAGCCGGTACCCGGCCAGCTCGGCCACGTCCACGTGCGCCACGACATCCAGCCGGGCACCGAGGCGCGGCGTGGACATGTTCGAACCGTAGGCGAAATACAGCATCCATTCAGCATACCCGATGGCGACGGGCGTTTACACCCCGGCCAGTTCCTCAAGTTTGGCCTCCAGATCCTCCCAGCGCCCATACGCTGCGGCCAGCTCCGTCTCGATGGCGGCCAGGCGCTGCTGGTCGGCCTGGAAGCCGTCGGCATCGCGGGCGAAGTATTCCGGATCGCAGAAGCGCTGCTCGATCGCCGCCTTCTCGGCCTCCATCGCCTCGATGCGCCCGGGCAGGCCGTCCAGCTCACGCTGCTCGTGGTAGGGCAGCTTCCTCGCAGGCCGGCTCGGACGCGCCTCGGCCTTATCCCTCTTTTCGGGCTGCACAGCAGGCTGTGGCGCCTGCCTGGCCTTCCAGGCGGCGTAATCCGACCAGCCGCCGGCCACCGGCACGATGCGCCCGTCCCCCTCGAAGGCCAATATGCGGCTGACGACGCGGTCCATGAAGGCCCGGTCATGGGATACCAGGATCACCGTGCCGTCGTAATCGGCCAGCGCATGCTCCAGCACGCTCAGGGTACCGATGTCGAGATCGTTGGTCGGCTCGTCGAGCACCAGGAGGTTCGCCGGCTGCAGCAGCAGGCGCGCCAGCAGCAGGCGCCCGCGCTCCCCGCCCGACAGGGCGGCCACGCGCGTGTTCAGCCGTTCCTTGTCGAACAGGAAGTCCTGCATGTAGCCGACCACGTGCCTCGGGTGCACGCCCGCCACATACACGTACTGCCCGCCGTCGGGCAGCAGCACATCCTTGAGCCGCAGCTCGGGATCCAGCGCGCGCATCTGCTCGAGGAAGGCAGGCACCAGGCGCGCGCCGTGGCGGATGCGTCCCTCGTCGGGCTGCATCTGGCCCAGCAGCAGGTTCAGCAGCGTCGTCTTGCCGATGCCGTTCGGGCCCACGAGGCCGATGCGGTCGCCGGCCATGATCTTCAACTCCAGGTCGCGGACGATGGTCTTGCCGCCGAGGTGGTGCGTCAGGCCCGTCGCCTCGATCAGCATCTTGCCCGGCTTGATGCCGGAGGCGACGCGCAGCTCCACGTCGCCGCCGCGCAGCCGCCGGGCGGCGCGCTGCTCGCGCAGGTGCTCGAGGCTGCGCACCCTACCTTCGTTGCGCGTGCGCCGGGCCGGGATGCCCTGGCGGATCCAGCGCTCCTCCTGCGCCAACAGCTTGTCGAAACGGGCGTGCTGCCGCTCCTCGACGGCCAGCATCTGGGCCTTCTTGTCCAGGTACTCGGCATAGCTGCACGGGAAATGCGCAAGCCGCCCGCGATCGAGTTCGATGACCTCCTCGGCCACGGCATCGAGGAAGTAGCGGTCGTGGGTGATGAACACCACGGCGCCGGGGAAGGAGGCCACGAAATCCTCCAGCCATTCGATCGAGGCCACGTCCAGATGGTTGGTCGGCTCGTCCAGCAGCAGCACGTCGGGCTCGGCCACCACGGCGCGGGCCAGCGCCACGCGCCGTTGCCAGCCGCCGGACAGGCTGCCGACGTCGACGTGCGGCGTAAGCCCCAGCCGCGAGATCGCGGTTTCGATGCGTGTCCAGTACTGCCAGGCGCCACCCTGCTCGAGTTCGGCCTGCAGCCTGGACACCCGGTTCAGCGCCGCCTCATCGGCCCCCTGCTCCAGGGACTGCAGGGCATGGTCGTACTCGCCCAGCATCGCCGCCACGCGCTCCAGCCCCGAGGCCACGACCGCGAACACGGACTGGCCCGCCTCGTAATGCGGTGCCTGAGGCAGGTAGGCCACGCGCGTGCCGCTGCGCAACGTCATCTCGCCGCTATCGGCCTCCACCTGGCCGGCCATCAGCTTCAGCAGCGTGGACTTGCCCTCGCCGTTGCGGCCGATCAGGCCGATGCGTGCGCCGCGCATCACCGTCAGCGACACGTCGTCGAACACGACCTGGGGACCGAAGGCCTTGTGGATATGGTTCAGGGTCAGTACCGGCATGGCGCGCAGTGTAGGCCCTGCTCACACGAATTTCGATGGCATCGCTCAGGGACGGCGAACGGCCGGCTCAGACGGCGAAGCGGGACTCCGTCAACGACTCGTCATCGACGGCAGCGGGGCCGGTGGCGCTGCCCAGCTGCCGCTCCATGGCCGCGCACACCTGCCAGTGCGTGAACTCGGCCAGGCTGCGCGGGGCATGGCCGCGCGCCGACAGGCGTGGCAGGAACGCCACCTCGACGCGGATCGCCGGGCCGCGCAGCAGGCGCAGCAGATGCGGCAGGAAATCGTCGTCGCCGATGAACGGCGCCAGCGGATGCAGCTCGCCGTCCGGCCCGAAGTAGCGCAATGCCACCGGCTGCACCCAGGCATCGGAGCGGGCCGCCGCCTCGAACAGGCGTGGCTGGAAACGGCGCATCGCACGGCCGTCGGTCGTGGTACCCTCGGGAAAGAGGCAGATGCCGCCGCCGAGGTGCAGACGCCGTCCCAGGGCCGTCAGCGCCTGCCGGAACGATTCCGGCGAGCCGCGGCGGATCAGCAGCGTGCCCGAACGGCGCAACAGGCTGCCGATCACCGGCCAGTCGGCCACCTCCTCCTTGGCCAGGAAGTCACCGTGCCAGACCGAGGCCAGCACCGGGATGTCGAGCCAGGAGATGTGGTTGGCCACGACAAGGCCGTCGTCCCCCGGGCTTCCCTGCAGCACCACCTGCACGCCCAGGATGCGGCACACGCCCCTGTGCCACCACTGGAACAGGCGGCGCTGGAGCCGTGAATCATGGCGTGGACGACGGAAGAACAGCACGGCCAGCGGAAAGGCCGAGGCGATGTGCAGGGCCAGCCAGCCGCCGCGCCACACGGCGCGCAGCATGGCGATCACCGGGCTCCCATGGCCTGCTGCACCTGGAAATGGCGGGCATAGCGGGCATCCAGGCGCTTCACGTCCAGCAGCACGAACACGTCGGCGACATTGAAGTCCTGATCCCAGTAAGGCTCGCCGCCGATCTCGGCCCCGAGGCGTAGATAGGCCTTGAGCAGCGGCGGCACCATCGGCGCCAGACTGGCATCGACCGGTCGCGGCGGATACGGCAGCAGCGGCGTCACCCGCCGCGCCGGCGGCGCCATATGGCGCTGGCGCAGGCGCTGCATGACGGCCTGAGCCTGCACGCCGCCGTCATCCAGACCGATGCTGGCGCAGCCGATCAGGTAGTCGTATCCCCGCGATTCGAGAAACTGGGAGATGCCCTTCCACAGCATGGTGATGGCTGAGCCGTTGCGGTAGTCGGCATGCACGCAGGTGCGGCCGATCTCCATGAAGCGCCCGGGCATGTCGAGGACATGGGTCAGGTCGAACTCGGTGGCCGAGTAGAAGCCGCCCGTCTTCGCCAGCTGTTCCGAGGTCAGGATACGGGTGCTGGCCACCACACGGCCGTTGTCGCCATCCCGGACCAGCACGTGCTGGCAATACGGATCGAAGCGGTCGTGGTCGATGCCGTCGATGCTGTTGTGCAGCGTCGCGCCCGACTCGCGGGCGAACACGTCATAGCGCAGGGCCTGCGATTCGAGCACCTCGGATGCACAGCCCGCCATGCCCACGCTGAGCCGGGTGCTCCGGCTGGCTTTGAGAACCTGCGCCTTTCTGACCAGTGCCGTCATCGTCGCCCCCTGAGTGCGGATGCGTGCAACGTAGGTAACGCGCATGTCATCGCGGAGGCAGGGGCATGACACCTTCATGACCGGCGTGCGGCATCACGAATACACGGCGCATCAAGCTGGCCTATACTCCCTGCACGTTTCCGAATCGGGAGGCCGCATGGAACGCACCCGTCCCTCGCTCGCCATGACATCGCGGATCACGACCGCCCTGCTGTTGATGCTCGCCTGCTGGCTGTGGCCGGGCATGGCGGCGGCCGCCGGAACCCGGCAGGTGACGCTGCTCGAAGTCAAGGGCGCCATCAGCCCGGCCATGGCCGACTACGTGCACCGGGGTCTGGCTGATGCCCAGAAGCAGGGCGATACCGCCGTCATCCTGCGCATGGACACGCCGGGCGGGTTGAGCCTGTCGATGCGCGACATCATCCACGACATCCTGGCCTCGAGCGTACCGGTCATCAGCTATGTGGCGCCGAGCGGGGCCCGGGCGGCCAGCGCCGGCACCTACATCATGTATGCCTCGCATATCGCCGCCATGGCACCGGCCACCAACCTCGGGGCGGCCACGCCGGTGCAGATCGGCGGCCTGCCCGGGACACCACCGACTTCGGCGCCCGGAGGCAAGGCCGGCAAACAGGCCGAATCCCAGGGGCAGGAAGGTGGTGCCGAAGCGCGCAAGGTGCTCAACGACGCCGTGGCCTATATCCGCGGCCTGGCCACCATGCGCGGCCGCAATGTCGAGTGGGCGGAATCCGCCGTGCGCAACGCCGCCAGCCTGACCAGCACCGAGGCGCTGAAGCTGCACGTGATCGATTTGATCGCCGACAACGTGCCGGACCTGCTGAAACAATGCGACGGCCGGCGGGTGCGCATGGCCGACGGTGAGATCACGCTGCATACGAAAGGTGCCGTCGTGGTCACCGTGGAGCCGGACTGGCGCACCAAGCTGCTCGCCGTGATCACCGATCCGAACATCGCCTACATGCTGATGCTGGTCGGCTTCTACGGCCTGTTCTTCGAGCTGTGGAATCCGGGCTATATCCTGCCCGGCGTGGCCGGCGCCATCTGCCTGCTGCTGGCCCTGTTCGCCTTCCAGGTGCTGCCGGTGAACTACGCGGGGCTGGCCCTGATCCTGCTCGGCATCGGCTTCATGGTGGCCGAGGTCTTCGTACAGAGCTTCGGGGCACTGGGCATCGGCGGCGTCATCGCCTTCGTCATCGGCTCGGTGATGCTGTTCAACACCGCCACACCCGGCTATGAGATCTCCTACACCCTGATCCTGTCGCTGGGCATCCTCAGCGCCCTGTTCTTCATCGGCATCGCCACCATGGCCCTGAAAGCCCGGGCCCGGCCGGTGGTCAGCGGCCGGGAGGAGATGGTCGGCCTCTCCGGCAAGGCCAGGGACACCTTTGCGGCCGATGCCCACGGCCGGTACCGCGGCCACGTGCTGGCGCACGGCGAGATCTGGCAGGCCGAATCCGCCGTGCCGGTCGCCGACGGCACCCCGGTGCGCATCACGGCCCTGAATGGTCTACTCTTGACGGTGCAACCGGAATCCCCGACCGAGGAGTCAGCCCCATGAGTGTCACCCTGCCCGTCGTCGCCTTCATCCTTGTCGTCCTGCTGTTCATGGCCTTCAACGTGCTGCGCGAGTACGAGCGCGGTGTCATCTTCATGCTTGGCCGCTTCTGGAAGGTCAAGGGGCCGGGCCTGATCATCGTCATCCCGATCATCCAGCAGATCGTGCGTGTCGATCTGCGCACCATCGTCATGGACGTGCCGAGCCAGGACGTCATCAGCCGCGACAACGTGTCGGTCAAGGTCAATGCCGTACTGTACTTCCGCGTCGTCGATCCGCAGAAGGCCATCATCAATGTCGAGGATTACCTGATGGCCACCAGCCAGCTGGCACAGACCACCTTGCGCTCGGTGCTGGGCCAGCACGAACTGGACGAAATGCTGGCCGCGCGCGACAAGCTGAACAAGGATATCCAGGAGATCCTCGATGCCCAGACCGATGCCTGGGGCATCAAGGTGGCCAATGTCGAGATCAAGCATGTCGATATCGACGAAAGCATGATCCGCGCCATTGCCAAGCAGGCCGAGGCGGAGCGTGAACGCCGCGCCAAGGTCATCCATGCCGAGGGCGAGCTGCAGGCCTCCCACAAGCTGGTGGAGGCGGCCAAGATCCTCGCCCAGCAGAGCCAGGGGCTGCAGCTGCGTTACCTGCAGACGCTGGCCGATATCGGCACCGAGAAGAACACCACCATCGTGTTCCCGTTGCCGATGGACATGATTGCGCCCTTCCTGAAGAAAGACGACGAAGTCAAGACATAGCGACGCTGTTCACAGGCCCTGATCTGTCCTGACCATCGGCACAAAGGCCACTGGCAGCACCGGCCGCCCCACCACCTCGCCATCCGCCTGCCGCTGCAGCCGCAGCAGGTTCTGCGTCATCCCCGGCTCGCCAACGGGGATCACCATGCGTCCGTCCGGCGCGAGCTGGGAGAGCAGCGTCTCCGGCACCTCGGGTGCCGCCGCCGTGACGATGATGGCGTCGAACTGCCTGGGCTCGGGCCAGCCGTCGTAGCCGTTGCCGACCCGGGCCTCGACATTGTCGATGCCGAGGCCGGCCAGCGTCTTTTTCGCCCGCTGCGACAACTCCGGCACCACCTCGATGGTGCAGACCTGGCGGGCCAGCATCGCCAGCACCGCGGTCTGGTAGCCGCAGCCGGTGCCGATCTCGAGCACCGAATCCTCAGGCTCCAGATCGAGCAGGTCGGTCATCAGCGCCACGATATAGGGCTGGGAGATGGTCTGGCCGTGGCCGATGGGCAGCGGATAGTTGCCGTAGGCGGACGAGCGCGACCACAGCGGCACGAACCGGTGGCGCGGCACCCGGCGCATCACCGCCTCGACCCGTTCGCTCAGCTGATCCCGGCCGGTATAGCGGCTGGTGGCGCGCATGTCCGCCTGGATTTCGAGCAACAGGTTGTCGCGCCTTTGCCGCCATTTGTCGTCGTTCATCGCCTGCCCCGGATGGTCTTTGGTCACGTCCAAGTATAGATAACCTTACGCACCGGCAGGTGCGCCACCGCCCGGCTTCCGTTAGCCTCGGCGCACCTGCCCGCCGGTGCGGACGGTGCGGCCGGAACCCATCCGTTTCGAGGAAGCCCATGAGCCAGAACAGTTTCAACGCCCGCAGCACCCTGACCGTCGGCGACAAGCCATACACCTACTACCGGCTGCAGGCGGCCGGTGACGTTGCGCGCCTGCCGTTCTCGATGAAGATCCTGCTCGAGAACCTGCTGCGCCGCGAGGACGGCGAGGTGGTCACGAAGGCCGACATCGAGGCGGTCGTGAACTGGGATGCCAAGGCCGAACCGGCGCGCGAGATCGCCTACATGCCGGCACGCGTGCTGATGCAGGACTTCACCGGCGTGCCGGCCATCGTGGATCTGGCGGCCATGCGCGATGCCATGGCCGCGCTCGGTGGCGATCCGGAGCGCATCAATCCGCTGGTGCCGGCCGAGCTCGTCATCGACCACTCGGTGCAGGTCGATGCCTTCGGTTCCGACGCGGCGATGGCCAAGAACGCGGCGCTGGAATTCACGCGCAACCGCGAGCGCTACAATTTCCTGAAGTGGGGCCAGAAGGCCTTCGACAACTTCAAGGTGGTGCCGCCGGATACCGGCATCGTGCACCAGGTCAACCTCGAGTACCTGGCGCGCACCGTGTTCGTCGACGAAAGCGGCGTGGCCTATCCCGACACCCTGGTCGGCACCGATTCGCACACGACGATGATCAACGGCCTCGGCGTGCTCGGCTGGGGTGTCGGCGGCATCGAGGCCGAGGCGGCCATGCTCGGCCAGCCGATCTCGATGCTGGTGCCGAAGGTGGTCGGCTTCGAGCTGACCGGCAAGCTGCCGGAAGGGGCGACCGCCACCGATCTGGTGCTGACCGTCACCGAGATGCTCCGGGCCCACGGCGTGGTCGGCAAGTTCGTCGAATTCTTTGGCGCCGGTCTCGACCACCTGCCGCTGGCCGATCGCGCCACCATCGCCAACATGGCGCCGGAATACGGGGCCACCTGCGGCATCTTCCCGGTCGACAACGAGACGCTGAACTACCTGAGGCTATCCGGCCGCGCCGAGGAACAGGTGGCGCTGGTCGAGGCCTACACCAGGGCTCAGGGCATGTTCCGCGACGGTTCGGTGGCGGACTACAGCGAAGCGCTGAGCCTGGACATGGGCACGGTCGTGCCGAGCCTGGCCGGGCCGAAACGGCCGCAGGACCGCATTGCCCTGACCGACGTTAAGGCCTCGGTGGCCGCATCCCTGGCCACCGCCAATGGTGCCAACGGCGCCAGCATCGAGCGCTTCCAGGGCGAAGGCGGGCACGCGGCCGTCGGCGTCGAACACGGCAGTGCCGATCACCCGGCCACGGGGTCGCACCGCCCGCGCGTGCAGGGCACGATCAACGGCCAGCCCTTCTCGCTGGGCGACGGCGATCTGGTCATCGCCGCCATCACCTCCTGTACCAACACCTCGAACCCGTCGGTGATGCTGGGCGCGGGCCTGGTGGCCAAGAAGGCCGCGGCCCTGGGGCTGAAGGCTGCACCCTGGGTCAAGACCTCCCTCGGTCCGGGCTCGCTGGTGGTCACCGAATACCTGGAAGGCGCCGGTCTGATGGAGCCGCTGAAGGCGCTCGGCTTCCATGTCGTCGGCTACGGCTGCACCACCTGCATCGGCAACTCCGGCCCGCTGCCGCCCGAGGTCTCGAAGGCCATTGCCGACGGCGATCTGACCGTGGCCTCGGTGCTCTCCGGCAACCGCAACTTCGAGGGCCGCGTGCATTCCGAGGTGAAGCTGAACTACCTCGCGAGCCCGCCGCTGGTCGTGGCCTATGCCATCGCCGGCACCATGAACATCGACCTGGCCACCGAGCCGCTCGGCAAGGATCAGGACGGCAACGATGTGTTCCTGAAGGACATCTGGCCGACCAGCGCGGAGGTGGCGGCGGTCGTCGCCGATGTACGGCGCGAGCAGTTCACGAAATCCTATGCCGAGGTGTTCAAGGGCGATGCGAACTGGCAGCAGCTTTCCGCCCCGGAAGGCGAACGCTTCGCCTGGGATGCAGCCTCGACCTATATCCAGAATCCACCGTACTTCGCCGGCATGTCGAAACAAGCCGGAGAGATCGGCGATATCGATGGCGCCCGCGTGCTGGCCGTGCTCGGGGATTCGGTGACCACCGACCACATCTCCCCGGCCGGCGCCATCAAGGCCGACTCCCCGGCCGGCGCCTACCTGCTGGCGCACGGGGTGGCGGCCAAGGACTTCAACTCCTACGGCTCGCGCCGCGGCAACCACGAGGTGATGATGCGCGGCACCTTCGCCAACATCCGGTTGAAGAACCGGCTCGCCCCCGGCACCGAGGGCGGCGTGACCGTGCACCTGCCGGGCGGTGAGCCCATGAGCATCTACGACGCGGCCATGAAGTACGTCGATGCGGGCGTGCCGTCGATCATCCTGGCCGGCAAGGAATACGGCTCCGGCTCCAGCCGCGACTGGGCCGGCAAGGGCCCGGCGCTGCTCGGCGTCAAGGCCGTGATCGCCGAGAGCTACGAGCGCATCCACCGCTCCAACCTCGTCGGCATGGGCGTGCTGCCGCTGCAGTTCCAGCCGGGCGAATCGGCCGAATCGCTGGGGCTTACCGGCCACGAGGTCTTCGCCATCCAGGGCGTGAAGGCCGGGGGCCGCGAGGTCACGGTGACGACCGACGGCGGCCAGGCCTTCACCGCCGTCGTGCGTATCGACACGCCGAAGGAGTGGGAGTACTACCGCCACGGCGGCATCCTGCACTACGTACTGCGCCAGCTCGCCGGTTGAGGTCGGGCTGCGCAACCCCGGTTGACGGGCTACGGCTTCCGCTGAATCATTCCAGCGCGCCGGGATGATCCCGGTTCGCTGGTGGTGATCCATGGCATGTAACCCCGACGTCCTCAAGGATGTACCGCTGTTCTCTTTCCTCGACGAGAACGAACTGGCCGTTCTCGCCGGCCAGGTCGAGCTGCGCAATTTCTCGCCGCGCCAGAGAATCTTCAAGATCGGCGCACCCAGCAGCCGCGCCTACGTCATGATCTCCGGCGGGGTCCAGGTCACGACCATCGACGACGACAATCAGGTCGTCCTGCTCGACGAGCCGATCAAGGGCGACGTGTTCGGTTTCGCATCGATGATGGCGCAGACCGATCACCAGACCGAGGCGACGGCCATGCAGGATACCCAGTGCATCGAAATGGATCTCAACGACATCCAGGTCCTGCTCCGCCACCACCCGGATGCGGGCCTGGACCTGATGAAGGTCATGAGCAAGCAGTATCACACGGCCGAACAGCTGATCCGCCTGCGTGCATCGCGCAATCCCAATGCCGTGATCGAAGAGTCACAGACCCTGGGCGAACGCATCGCCGATGGCGTGGCATCATTCGGCGGCTCGTGGACGTTCATCATCCTCTTCGGGTTCGCGCTGATCATCTATACGGCCATCAACCACGCGTTGGGCGGCAGGGCGTGGGACCCGTATCCCTATATCCTGCTGAACCTGTTCCTGTCCATGCTGGCCGCCGTCCAGGCCCCGATCATCATGATGAGCCAGAACCGGCAGGATAAGAAGGACCGTCTGCGCAGCGAACTCGATTTCGACACGAATCGCAGCGCGCTGTCGGAAATCCAGGGGCTGGCGCGCCGGATCAACATGCTCTACGACAAGCTCGACGACCTCGAGGCGATGGTCAGCAAACGGCGATGACGCCGCCGCCCTGTCCGCGGATGCGCCCGCATCACGCTCCGGAGGGCATCTCCCCAAGATCGTCGAAGAAGCGATAGGTGCCGCGCCCGGCCTGCTTGGCCGCGTACATGGCAGCATCCGCGTACTGCAGCAGCGTCTCCGCCGCTTCGGCATCCTGCGGATACACGGCGATGCCGATGCTGGACGTCACGGTCAAATCGCGTCCCTCGACCGCATACGGCCGCGCACAATTCGCGGCAATCTTGCGCACGATGCTCTCCGCATACCGCCGCTCGTGGATGCGCGGAAGGATGACCGTGAACTCGTCGCCGCTCAGGCGGCCGACGGTGTCCGACTCGCGCACGTTGGCGCAAAGGCGTTCCGCCACCTGCTGCAGCAGCACGTCGCCGGTCTTGTGGCCATAGGTATCGTTGACCGCCTTGAAATGATCGAGGTCAATGAACAGCAGCAGCACCATCGAGCGGTCGCGCTTGGCCTGGATCAGCTGCTGCGTCAGGCGATCGTAAATCAGGTTGCGGTTCGGTAAATCGGTCAGGATATCGAAATGGGCCTGGTGCCAGATCAGATCCTCGCGCGCCTTGCGTTCGGTGATGTCGGCACAAATGCCGACATACTGGAATATCTGCTGGTTCCTATCGCGGACGGAGCTGATCGATAGCCACGCAGGGTAGACCTGGCCGTCCTTCCTGCGGTTCATGATCTCACCCTGCCACTGCCCCGTTTCGCCGATCTGCTTCCACATCTCGCGGAAGAACTCGGCGTCATGATGCCCGGACCCGAGCATGCTCGGGTTCCTGCCGATCAGCTCGTCCGCATCGTATCCCGTGATGCGGGCGAAGGCCGGATTGACCGTCTGGATGGCCGCTTCCTCATCGGTCACGATGATGCCTTCGGCGGCAGCCTGGAACACCTCGGCCGCGATGCGCCGGGCCTGTTCCGTCTCGCGGATGCCACGGACGATACGCCAGAATCCCAACAGCCCCAAGGTGAGCAGCATGGCCAGCGATCCGAACATGACGCGCTGCATCACATCCCTGCTCCAGCGCGCCGCCTTGCCCAGGGTGCCCGAAAACCGCTTTTCCAGGAAGGTCAGGTGCTGGTTGACCTGATCGACCTGCCCGATCAGGGCCTGCAGCCTCGCCCTGTCGACATGCCCGCCGCGCACCGCCGCATGCAGCCGCTGGCCCAGATCGCGCAGCCTGGCGATGTTGGCGTCCCCCTCGGTCCAGATGGCAATGGCCGAGGCCATGTACCGGACATGGTGAAACCACAGGAAGAAATGGATCAGGTGGTCGACATCGTCCGGATTGTTGCCGCCCGCGAGGAAGCCCGCGCGGGCGAGATCGATGTCCGGATTGGGCTGCAGAAGCGCCAGGCGCGCCTGCCGGTCCCCCAGGGTGACACCGATGCTGCGCAGAAAGGACTGGTATTCCTGCTCGTCTCCGGTATCCGCGAAATTGATCAGGCGGAAGACCGCCTCCTTTTCTCCCTTGGACCACAGGCCCTCGCCGGCCACGTAGGCACGCACGGAATCGAGCACATAGGACTGCGCCTGAGCGATCACCACCAGGCACAGGCAAATCACGGCAAAGAATGAGGCAAGCAGGTAAAAGCCCCGGACGACGTGGCGGTCATGCCGCTGGAAGCGTTCCGCTGCCCTGTGCATCCATACATCCCCTTCTGCCGCGCCGTGAGCCGTCTCAGGGATTGGCCCGCTTCGCATGTCCGCAAGAAGTCCCGGCTTCGCACGCCGCCAGGCCCTTGTTCGGACCCTCCTGCCGTATATGAGGGTAGACACTTATTCGCCGTCCATCAACGCGCCGGTTCCCCGGCCCGGCCCGGCATGGCCTCGGCCGCTTGCCGACACGCCCGGGGCTCACCTACCCTCGGGATGTGTCCGCACGCAATCTCTTCGATGGCATTCCCGAGCGGCTGCCGCACGAGCTGACCGAGATCCTCGCGGCCGGCAACGCCGTGCGCATCGAACGCATCGTTTCGCAGGGGCACGCATCCCCCGACGGCTTCTGGTACGACCAGGACGAGGACGAATGGGTACTGCTGCTATCGGGATCGGCCGGCCTGCGCTTCGAGGGCGAGGATCGGGAGCTCAGGCTGAAGCCGGGCGATCATCTGCATATCCCGGCCCACCGCCGCCACCGCGTGGCCTGGACCGCCGAAGGTATCGACACCGTCTGGCTGGCCGTGTTTTTCAGCGACGGAACGCAGGGTTGAGATCGGGGATGGGGCCGCTAGAGTGCGCGGCCCTTTCCCCGAGGCCCCAGGAGATTCCCCCGTGTTCGAGATCTACCATGCGCACGCCGCCCGTGCCAAAGACGATATCCTTTCCGGACTGACCGTGGCCCTGGCCCTGGTGCCGGAAGCCGTGGCCTTCGCCTTTGTCGCCGGCGTGCAGCCGCTGACCGGCCTGTATGCCGCCTTCATGGTCGGCCTGATCACCTCGCTGATCGGCGGCCGCCCCGGCATGATCTCCGGCGCCACCGGGGCGCTGGCCGTGGTCATGGTGGCCCTGGTCGCCGACCATGGCGTGCAATACCTGTTCGCCACCGTCGTGCTGATGGGCATCCTGCAGGTGGGCTTCGGGCTGCTCCGGCTCGGCAAGTTCATCCGCATGGTGCCGCTCCCGGTGATGCTGGGCTTCGTCAACGGCCTGGCCATCGTCATCTTCCTGGCCCAGCTCAGCCATTTCCGCATTCCCGGCACGACACAATGGCTGAGCGGTGGCCCGCTGTTGACGATGCTGGTGCTGGTGGGCCTGACCATGGCCATCATGCATTTCCTGCCGCGCTTCACCCGCGCGGTGCCGGCGGGGCTCGTCGCCATCGTCACCGTATCGCTGATCGTCATCGTCGGCGGCCTGAAAACGAAGACGGTCGGCGACATCAGCCACATCGGCGGCGGCCTGCCGCCCTTCCATATCCCACAGGTGCCGCTGAACCTGGAAACGCTGAGGATCATCTTCCCCTATGCCTTGATCCTGGCCGCCGTCGGCCTGATCGAATCGCTGCTGACCATGACCGTCATCGACGAGATGACCGATACGCGCGGCCGCGGCAACCGCGTCTCCATCGGCCAGGGCGTGGCCAATGTGGTCACCGGCCTCTTCAGCGGCATGGGGGGCTGCGCCATGATCGGCCAGAGCATGATCAACATCAATTCCGGCGGCCTGCGCAACCTTTCCGGCATCGCTGCGGCCCTGTTCCTGCTGGGCATCATCCTGTTCGCCTCGCCGCTGATCGAGATGATCCCGGTGGCGGCGCTGGTCGGCGTGATGTTCATGGTGGTGCTCGGCACCTTCGAATGGGGCAGCTTCCGGCTGCTCGGACGCATCCCGGCCGAGGATGCCTTCGTCGGCATCCTGGTGGCCGTCGTCACCGTCGCCACCGACCTGGCCGTGGCCGTCACCGTCGGCGTCATCGCCTCCGCCCTCGTCTTCGCCTGGAAGCAGGCGCGCCACGTCTATGTCGTCACCTCGATCAACGACACCGGCGCCAAGGTCTACGAGGTGCACGGCCCGATCTTCTTCGCGTCGGTGCACCGCTTCGGCGAGCTGTTCGACCCGGAGGCCGACATGGCGGAACGGGTGATCGTCGACTTCGCGCACTCGCGGGTGGCCGACCATTCGGCGATCGAGGCGATCGACACGTTGGCCGACAAATACACCAAGGCCGGCAAACAGCTCCACCTCCGCCACCTCAGCCAGGAGTGCCTTCAACTCTTGGAGCGCGCGGGAAATCTGGTCGAGGTCAATATCTCGGAGGATCCGCACTATCACGTGGCGGACGACCGCCTGGCCTGAGGGACGAACCCAGCCCCGACCGACCATCTGTTACGGTCTGAATAGGGCCGGCGGAGCGGGTGACACGAGTGGCCGCTTCCGGCCATGAGCGGGCGTTCGAGAATTTTTCATTTTTCTTAGGTTCGCGCATGCGGGCGAACTCACCAAGGGCAAGCTCCGCCCGTGCTGAAGAAGCCGCCTGTTGGGCCATCATCGGGCAGTAGAGCCAGGCGAACCACAATCTCGGCACCCTCTTCAACGCTTTGGTAACCACGATGATTATTAAGATCTGTCGCCGTAAACCCTGGATCGGCGGAATTGACCTTGATGCCATCTTGAGCAATTTCTACCGCCAACTGGACGGTCAACATATTCAACGCAGCCTTTGAAGCGCAATATCCGAACAGTTTTACATTCGAAAATTCGAAATCTGGATCCCCATTTAAAAAAAGAGAGCCTAGCCCGCTTGAAACGTTGACAATGCGCGCAGACGAGGACTGACGGAGCAAGGGAAGCATCGTTTGGGTCACGGCTAGTGATCCGAGAACATTGGTTTCGAAAATGCGTCTAACCGCATCAAGACTAGTGAGCCCGGGCGGGCCATCGGCTCGGTCAGTAATGCCGGCATTGTTCACCAGCACATCCAAGCGCCCGAATTCCGCCTTGATGTAAGAGGCCGCCGAAGTCATGGTCTCCGGCGCGTTTAGGTCGAGATGTATGAAACGAACATCGATGCCCCCCTTCGCGAGCGCAGACGCAGCCGCTTCGCCGAGCGCCACCGTGCGAGCGCCCAACAGCAGGCAAAAGCCCGCTTCGCCTAGTCGGCGGGCGGTTTCAAAGCCGATCCCCTTGTTGGCGCCGGTAATCAGTGCAATACGTGTCTCATCTGACATAACGTTCCTCCTTTGTGTGAACTAGGGGAGATAACACAAGTAGCATACACTTCTACGCCGTTGAAGAACTCGGAGCGTGGCGACTCGCTCTACATAAACGCGTTAGATGTTTGCTAAACCACCTATGCTCAGAAGCGCCATTTATCTCGTCATCCCTGCGTAGTCCGCATTGTCGAGATCTGCAATCAACCCTGGACCCGTCGGTTGCCAGCCTAGCTTTTCCCTCGTTAGAAGACTCGATGCCGGCATATCGTAGCCAGCAAACATGCTTAGCCACCCGAAATGTGCCGGGGCCTCTTCCTCCGTTAGCGATTTTACGGGGATCTTCAACCCTCGGCCGATGGCCTCGGCAATTTCCCGCATCGTCACCTCGATCAACGACACCGGCGCCAAGGTCTACGAGGTGCACGGCCCGATCTTCTTCGCGTCGGTGCACCGCTTCGGCGAGCTGTTCGACCCGGAGGCCGACAAATACACCAAGGCCGGCAAGCGGCTGCAGCTGCGCCACCTGTCCGCCGAGTGCCGGGGACTGCTGGCGCGTGCCGGCGATCTGGTCGAGGTCAATATCTCGGAGGATCCGCACTACCACGTGGCGGACGATAGGCTGGCCTAAGGGCCTAACTCGCCGGCACGGCCTTGCCGCCCTGCACCGTGAACAGATCGAGGCTCTTGTGGCCGATGCCGTCCGGACCGAAGCGCACGTGGCCGGTCAGGCCCGGGAAGCCTTCCGGGCTCTGCAGCCCCATCACCGCGGCATGCCCCTTCAGGCCCAGGCGGCTGCTGACCACGGCGGCGATGCGCAGCGTGTCATAGGCGATGCCGACCAGCGGCACCGGCCTGTCGGTACCCCAGGCCTCGCGGTAGGCGGACTTCGCATCCTGCATGGCCGGCGTATCGCCGTCCGGGAACTGGATGTCGACGAAGCGCGAATCGGAAAGGTAGCGGCCGCGGTCGTCCAGCAGATGGCCATCGCCCCAGCGGCTGCTGCCGTACAGGGGTACGTCGTTGACGTCGACATAGGCCAGCTGGCCGGCCAGCAGGGCGACATGCTTGCCGTCCATGGCCAGGTAGATGCCGTCGAACTTCACCGGCATGCGGATCTCCAGATCCTGCTCGGGCGTGAACAGGTCCATGTCCTCGTCGAGCTCGGCCAGCAGCTCCTCGTCGTCGGTGTCCTCGCGCATCTGGAACAGCAGGCGGCGGTAATCCACGCCGTCGGCCGGCAGCGTCACCCGATCCGCGATCGTGCCGCCCTGGGCCTCGAAGGTGCTGGCGAAGCTGTCGGCCTCGGAGATGTCGTCCGGGCTGTCGCCCTGGATGATGACCATGCGCGACGCCCCCTGGCCGAATGCGTACTCGGCCAGGAACTGGGCCTGCATGCGCAGGGCGAGGCTGTTGATGTACAGGCCCCTGCCCACCAGGCTGACATGCTCGGGCAGGCTGCTCAGGGACAGCACCGGCACGGCCCCGGTGAGCTCCGGCAGCAGGGCCGCGGTGTTCTTGGTCAGCAGCGGCCCGATGATGATGTCCGCACCGTCGGAAATCAGCCGCCGATAGGCCAGGACGCAGGACTGCGGATCGGACGCCGTGTCCTCGATGCGCAGCGTCACGTTCTGCCGGTATTCGAGCGAGGCATAGGCCAGGCGGATGCCGCGCAGCGCGTCCTCCCCATACTGGGCGTACGGCCCGGTCAACGGCAGCAGGATGCCGATCACCGCCGGACGGGTCTGCCCGGAGGCCCAGCCCTGCACCTCGGTATAGGCGGCCGAACCCGGTGCATCCTGCGCCAGCAGCTTCGCGATGGCTGCGACCTCATCCATCTTGCCGGCCATCAGGCGGATGCGGGCCGCCGCCATGTAGAAGGGCTCCGCATTGCTGGCGTCGATCAGCTTTTCGGTACGCAGTTGCTGGATGGTATCCATGGAGGCACGGTCGGCGGCATCGCGCAGCCAGTCGTCGCGGCGGGACGCATCGGCGTAGGCGGCGGCGAAGAACCAGCGGACGCTATCCGCCTCGAGGGCGCGATGTGCCAGTGGCGCCCCCATGGCCAGCGATTCGTCCAGCAGCTCGCGGGTCAGGCGCGGGCTGCGCAGGACCTGGTCCAACTCGTCCAGGGCACCGGCTACATCGCCCGTCTGGCGCAGCCGCCACCCGGCCAGCCACTCATGCGTGTAGGGCACCAGCGCCCCCTTCGGGAACTGCGAGATCACCTGGGCCGCGGCCGTATCGGCATCGGGCATGTCGTTCTCGAGCATCAGTTCGACCCGGCGGAAGGCCGCCTCCTCGGCGAGCGGCGCCGGCGACGTGGCCGCCATCTGCCCCAGGGTCTGCAAGGCGGCGGTGACATCGCCCTCGATGCGGGCCTGACGCATCACGGCCTGGATCTCGGCCGAGCTTTGCGGTGCCGGCGCCAGTTGCTGCACGCTCGGCTTCGGCCCGATCGCCACCGGTTTCTTCGGCCCGCAGGCCGTCAGCAACAGGGAACAGGCGGCGGCTGCCAGCAGCAGCGTTGCACTGATCCGGGCGCCGGGATAACGTGCTTGGAACATGGACCCGCAGCCTAATCGCAACACCGGCACCGGCCAACTGTTCGTCGTCGCCACCCCCATCGGCAACCTCGGCGACATCAGCTTCCGGGCCGTGGAGGTGCTGAAGGCGGTCGATGCCATCGCCGCCGAGGACACGCGCACCAGCGCCCGCCTGCTCGCCCATTACGGCATCGACACCCCGATGTTCGCCTGCCACGAGCACAACGAGGCGGAACTGGCCGCCCAGTTGCTCGCCCGCCTGCAGCAGGGCCAGGACATCGCCCTGATCTCCGATGCCGGCACCCCGCTGATCAGCGATCCCGGCTTCAAACTCGTACGTGGACTGCGCCGCGCCGGCATCCGCGTCACCCCGGTGCCCGGACCGTGCAGCCCCGTCGTCGCCCTTTCCGCCTCCGGCCTGCCCACCGACCGCTTCACCTTCCTGGGCTTTCCGGCCCGCACCGGGTCCAAACGGGAGGCGCTGCTGCGCCAGCTTGCCGCCGCGGATCACACCCATATCCTGCTCGAGTCGCCGCACCGGCTGCTGGACACCCTGCGCGAGCTGCAGCAGGCGCTGCACCCGGATCACGAGATCTGCGTGGCGCGCGAGCTGACCAAGATGTTCGAGGAGTTCGTCTCCGGCACGGTGGCCGAGCTCGTCGCCCGCTTCGAGGCCGAGCCGCCGCGCGGGGAGATCGTGCTGATGGTCGGCCCGGCGCCGGAGGCCGCCGTCGTCATCGACGACGGGGCCATCCTGGCCCGCCTGGGTGCCGCCGACATGCAGGCCCTGCCGCCGAGTGCCCGTGCCAAATCGGTGGCGAAAGAGCTGGGCGTGTCCAAAGCCAGGGTGTACCGGCTGCTGACCGACCATCCGGCATGAGCACCGCTCGCGGCCGGCGCGGGGAGGAACGGGCGGCGCGCTACCTGGCCCGGCGCGGCTACGCCATCCTGGCCCGCAACGTGCGGATCGCCAGCGGCGAGCTGGACATCGTGGCCCGCAAGGACCAGCTGCTCGCCTTCGTGGAGGTCAAGACCCACCGTTCGCGCGAAAGCGGACTGCTGGCCGTGACCCCCGACAAATGCAGGCGGTTGCAGGCGGCGGCCGCGGCCTGGCTGGCCGGTCACCCGGACCTGGCGGGATTGCAATGCCGGTTTGATTTGATCATTCTCTCCCAAGCGTTCGGCCTGGGGGGCTGGTCCTTCACCCGCATCGAGCACTTGCCGGACATTTTCAGGTAGAGGATTGCATGCACGACACGATCATTCAGGCCATGGACGAAGGCATTCGCCTCAGGCAGCAGTGCCGGGAGGTCCTGGCCGAGCCGCTGATGCAGGCGGCACAACACATGAGCGAGGCGCTGAAGCGCGGCGGCAAGATCCTCGCCTGCGGCAACGGCGGCTCGGCGGCCGATGCCCAGCATTTCGCCGGCGAGCTGGTCAACCGCTTCGAGCGCGACCGACCGGGCCTGGCCGCCGTGGCCCTGACCCACGACGCCTCGGTGATCACCAGCATCGCCAACGATTATGCCTTCGAGGACATCTTCTCCCGCCAGGTGCAGGCGCTGGGACGGCCCGGCGACGTGCTGCTGGCGATCTCGACCAGCGGCAACTCGCGCAACGTGGTGGCGGCGGCCGAGATGGCGGCGGCGCTGGGCATGGGCATCGTCGGCCTGACCGGACGTGACGGCGGCGAGCTCGGACGCATGGCCAAGATCGGCGTGCACCTGAACATCCCCCACGCGTCGACGCCGCGCATCCAGGAGATGCATATCACCTGCCTGCACCTGATCTGCACCCTGATCGACGACACCCTGTATGGAGACAAGCCATGAGCATCACCCCCCTTTCCCTCGACAACCTGAGCACCGTGCCGCTGGCGAAGCGCAAGTCCGACAGCGACGAACGGGATTTCGGGGCGCCGTACCATCAGGGGGCCCGCTTCAGCGATTTCCTGTGCTCGCTGCCGAACCTCGGCGCCGTGCGCGACCTGTTCAGCCTGCGGGACGCCATCGTGTCGGCCAAGCGCCAGGACCGGCCCGTCATCGTCGGCTGCGGCGGGCATGTCGTCGATGCCGGCCTGACACCGCTGCTGAACCGCCTGATCGAACTGCGCATCATCAGCGGCCTGGCCCTGACGGGTGCGGCGCTGCTGCAGGACGTCGAGATCGCGCTGAGCGGCCATACGGTGTGCCTGCGGCCGAAGGACTCGGACGACGGCGTGCTGCGCATCAGCAAGGAAACCGGCAGCCTGATCAACGAGGCCATCGGCTTCGGTGCCGGCGAGGGCTGGGGCATCGGCCGCAGCGTCGGCAGCAAGCTGCTGGATGCCGAGGAGGCCCAGCACCTGGACCATTCGCTGCTGGCCACCGCCGCCCGCCACGATGTCCCGGTCACCGTACACCCGTCCATCGGCGCCGATGCCTTCAACCTGCACCCGACGGCGCACGGGGAGTCGCTGGGGGCCGCCGGCATGACGGACTTCCGGCTGCTGGCATCGATGCTGGCCGAGGCCAGCGGCGGCGTGATCATCAACATCGCCTCCGACATCATCCTGCCCCACGTGTTGCAGCACGCCGTCGATGCCGCGCGCAACCTCGGCCACACGATCGACAAACTGAGCGTCGCCGTCATCGACCAGAACGGCAGTGCCCACGCCGCTCACCTGGCCGATCGCCTGTCGCATCCCGGCGGTCATGGCTACCGCTTCACCGGGCCGGACGAGATCATCGTGCCGATGCTGTTCGCCTCGGTACTGGAACTCCTGGAAGGCGACATTGCTTGACCGCCCCCCTCCAGGGCCAGAGCATGAGGACTGGAACAAGCGGAAAGAGAAATCGAACATCCCGATCTTTATCGCCCTTGCCGTGATCTGCCTGCTGATGGCCTACTTACTCAGTCGCACATGGAGGTGAGCATGCGGTTCCGACTCTTCGCCCTGATGGTTGCGATCCTGGCCCTGAACGGCTGCGTGGCCACCGCCCTGGTCGGCGGCGGTGCGGCCGCGGCCAGTGCCGCCGGAGACGAGAGACCGGTCGGCGAGCATCTCGACGACGTCGATCTGGCCGCGCGCATCGAGGCCCGCCTGATCGCCGAGCGGGACATGCCCTCGCGCTGGATCAACGTCGAGGTCATCGACGGTGTGGCCACCCTGACCGGCTACCTGCCGACCCAGAACCAGATCGACCGTGCCGTCGCCATCTGCCGCAGCTTCGCCGGCGTCACGTCGGTGGACTCGCAGATCATGATCGGCAGGCCCAAGACCTCCAACCTGTTCTCCGACACCTGGATCACGGCCCAGGTCAAGGCCACGCTGATCGAGGACCCGATCGTGTCCGGGCTCAGCATCCACGTCGAAACCGTCGACGGCCGGGTGTATCTGCAGGGCATCGTCAAGCAGCCCAAGCAACGGCAGCGGGCCGTCATGCTGACCCGCGCCGTGGACGGCGTCACGGACGTGGTCGACCTGATGCGTTCCGAATAACGGCGCCGGCATGGAAACCTGGGCCCGCGCCCGCGCCCGCATCGACGACTGGAAGACTTCGGGGCTGCGCATCGTGTTCACCAACGGCTGTTTCGACCTGCTGCACCCCGGCCATGTCGCCTACCTGTCCGAGGCACGCACGCTCGGAGACCGCCTGGTCATCGGCCTCAACGACGATGACTCGATCCGTCGCCTCAAGGGCGCGGCGCGGCCGGTCAATCCGCTGGCCGACCGGGCCGTGATGCTGGAGGCGCTGAAGGCGGTCGACATGGTCGTGCCCTTCAGCGAGGACACCCCGCTGGCGCTGATCCGCGCGCTGCGGCCGGACATCCTGGTCAAGGGCGGCGACTACCGCCCGGAGGACATCGTCGGCGCCACCGAGGTGCGCGGCTGGGGCGGCGAGGTCGTCGTCATCCCGTTCCTGGAAGGCTATTCCAGCACCACCCTGCTCGACCGCATCCGCCGCCCGTAATGGCGCTGCCCCGCCTGCGCATCGTCGCCGATGCCCACGTCTGGGGGGTCGAGAATGCCTTCCGCCACTTCGACGGCTTCACCACCGAGCTGACCGTCGCCGAACACCATGCCATCACCCGCGAGCGGCTGCAGCAGGCCGATATCCTCGTCGTGCGCTCCTCGACCCGCGTCGATGCCGGCCTGCTCGCCGGCACGCCGGTGCGCTTCGTCGGCACCGCCACCGTCGGGGACGACCACGTCGACCAGGGCTGGCTGTCCCGCCAGGGCATCGCCTTCGCCTCGGCCGCCGGCAGCTCGACCGGTTCGGTGGTGGAATACTGGATTGCGGCCCTGCTGGCATTGCATGCACGCGGTCTGGTCGACCTCCCGAACACGCGCCTCGGCGTCATCGGCGTCGGCCGCATCGGCGGCCGCATCGCCGACGTGGCCGAGGCACTGGGCATCACCGTACTGCGCAACGACCCGCCGCGCGCGCGCCAGGGGCACGCGGGCTTCTCGGCGCTGGAGACGCTGCTGGCCGAATGCGACCTGCTGACCCTGCACACGCCGCTGACCACCACGCCGCCCGATCCCACCCGCCACCTGCTCGATGCCCGGGCCCTGGGCGCCTTCCGCGGCCGCGGCATCATCAACACCGCCCGCGGCGGCGTCATCGCGGGCGAGGCCCTGGGCGACTGGCTCGACGCCGATGCCGCGCGCTTCGCCGTGCTCGACTGCTGGGAAGGCGAACCGGCCATCTCGCGGCGGCTGCTGGCCCACCCCGGCATGGCCATCGCCACCCCGCATATCGCCGGCCACTCGCTGGACGGCAAGGCCGCCAACACCCGTTACGTCTACGAGGCCCTGTGCACCTTCCTGGGTTGTGCGCCTTCCTGGGACATGGCCGCCGAATTGCCCGAGCCGGAACCGGCCCGCCACGATGTCCACTGCTCCGGCGATGCCTGGCAGGACCTGCACCAGGCCGTATCGGCGCTGTATCCGATCGAACGGGATCATGCGGCGCTGAAAGCCGCACTGGCCTGCGACGATGCAGGCCTTGCCGCGGCCTTCCGGGAGCAGCGCCGGCACTATGCGGTGCGGCGGGCCTGGGAGGTCCAGGCCATCGGCTTCTCCGGCGCGGAGGCCGGGCTGGCTGCGCTGGCGCGTGCCATCGGCCTGCACACGCTCTAGATTGCTCGCATGAAGACGCCGGCGACACCGAATCCCGAACACCTGGTGTGGATGGACCTGGAGATGACCGGCCTGGACCCGGACGCCGACACCATCCTCGAGATGGCCATCCTGATCACCGATGCCGATCTGAACATCGTGGCCGAGGGGCCGTCGATCGCCATCCATCACGACGATGCGGTCCTAGAGTCGATGAACGACTGGTGCAAGGAGCACCACGGCGCCTCGGGCCTGACCGCACGCGTGCGCCAGTCCACCATCGACATGGCCGACGCCGAGGCCATGGCCCTGGACTTCGTGCGCCGGCATGTGCCCGAGCGCAGCTCTCCGCTGTGCGGCAACTCGATCCATCAGGACCGGCGTTTCCTGGTGCGGCACATGCCGCGCCTGGAGGCCTACATGCACTACCGCAACATCGATGTCAGCACCGTCAAGGAACTGGTCCGGCGCTGGTATGCCGGCATCAACCCGCCGGCCAAGCGCTCCGCGCACCTGGCCCTGGACGACATCCGCGAGTCCATCGCCGAGCTCGCCTACTACCGGCGAACCGTGTTCGTGTCCTCATTGCCCGGGGAAACACGGGAGCCACCGCTTGCCGGGCAAGTGTGATTCACCTCATATTGCGGGAATCCGCCCGTCCTGATAGTCCTTGTTCGAATTTTCACGCGAGGTACGCGACATGAAACGAATCCTGCTCACGGCCCTGGCCGGCTTCATCCTTGCCGGCATGGCATCCCTGGCCAACGCCACGACGCTGGAGGATGCCCAGACCCTGATCAGCGACGCCCAGCAGCTCAGGGCCGCCGAGTTCTCACCCGGCCATTACGCCAAGGCGCGCAGCGCCCTGGACAAGGCCAAGGCCCTTTCCGCCTCCCAGGGCGATCCGGCCGAGGTCGCCACCGACCTGGACACGGCGGCCGCCGAGGCCAAGAAGGCATCCGAAACCGCCCAGCTGGTCACCACGCGCTTCTCCAACCTGGTGGAAGCACGCGACCGCATGGAGCTGGCCGGCACCCAGAACATGCGCCAGGACCTGCTGCAGCGGGCTGAAGATGACTTCTCCCACGTGGTCGCCGCCGTCGAGGACGGCGACATGAAGAAGGCCGACCGCGATGCCAAGATCGCCATGAACACCGTGCACGCGGCCCAGGTCGTGGCGGCGCGCAACCAGTTCGCCAAGCCGATCGCCAAGGCCATCGCCGGCGCCCGCCGGGTGGATGCCCGCAAATTCTCTCCGAAGGCGCTGGACAACGCCATCCAGTCCGAGAAGCAGCTCGATGCCCTGATTCACAACGATCCGAATGCCCAGACCCAGGCCTATGCCATCTCCCAGCACGGCCAGGAGGAGGCCGTGCGCTCGATGCGCATCTCCGAGCTCGGCAAGAAATTCGAGAGCAAACCGGCCGACCTGGAGACCTGGATGGACACCGAGGACGCGCGCATGCGCATGCTGGGCGATGCCCTCGGCATCCAGCTGTCGCGCTCGCAGACGCCGGAACAGCAGGTGGCCCTGCTCAAGCAGGCGGTTCAGGACATGAAGAACAACTACGAGGGCCGCATCGCCGATGCGGATGCACAGCTGAAGGACCTGAGCCAGAAGCTGGCCCAATCCCAGGGCGAGTTGACCGACCTGGCCCAGGTCCGCCGCAAGCTCGAGCTCAAGCGCGAGGCCGAGGCCAAGATCAAGCGCCTGACCAAGCTGTTCGACCCGACCAAGGTGGAGATCCTGCTGACGCCGGATGCGGATGTGATCCTGCGCCTGAACGGCCTGAACTTCCGCAGCGGCAGCGCCGCCATTCCGCCGAATTCATATCCGATCCTGGACAACGTGCTGAAATCGATCGACCTGTTCCCGGACCGGGCCGTGCGCGTCGAGGGCCATACCGACTCCATCGGCGCCAACGACTACAACAAGGCCCTGTCCGCGCGCCGGGCCGAGGCCGTCGAGCAATACCTGATCGGACGCATGGAGAACGCCAACACCCACAAGTTCACCGCCATCGGCTACGGCAAGGACAAGCCGATCGCCGTCAACGATACGCCGGAAGGACGTGCGAAAAACCGGCGCATCGACATCGTACTGATCGCCCCGCCGGCGGCCCCGTCGGCAGACTCCGCCGCTGCCCCGGCAGCCGATGCCGCAACGGCTGGAGCCCAGTAGGCGCCGCCTGGACAGCACCGACGGCCTGTGCTTGACTGGGAATAGATGCACGTACACATGGAAAGGGGAGTGCCATGTTCCTGAAAGACAAGTCGACGGGCGATCTTGCGGAAGTCGTGGATATCGCGAAGCTGGTGGATCCGCACGAGCAGCAACTGATGGTACGCTATCAGGCCGGCGAGGAGGTCGGGGACCCCGTCCAGGTGGACAAGGCGACGTTCGTGTTCCCCTCGGGCGAGGCATTGCCGAAATGCTGGCATGACCCCCATTACCGTGTGCAATTCTGATCCCCAACGGGATCGTGGAAGCCCGGCCGAGCGCCGGGCTTCTTTTTGTGATATCGCGTGATTACGGCTTGCAGCAGGCAGGCTTAGCCAGTATAAATCGCCCCCGCGGTTGACCATCCATGGCCAGGTAGCTCAGTTGGTAGAGCAGAGGACTGAAAATCCTCGTGTCGGCGGTTCGACTCCGTCCCTGGCCACCACATCGACAAAGGCCTGCGAGCGATCGCGGGCCTTTTTGCGTTTTCAGACCATGGCCAGCTTCTGCATGTAGTCCAACGCTCGCAATTTCGGTGACACAATACTTCATTCTGAATGACCGAAAGTAGCCGGAAGCGGGTACTCGAGTCACCAGACCGCCGCCCGCTTTCGGACCATCACCAGTGGCCGGCTTCAACCGTAAAGGGCGGCTGGGTTGGTTCATTAAACCTATGGAAGTTAAGGTTTTTTTCAAAATACCTAAATCTCCTACGGTGTAATGATAATCCTTATCAGTCTATGTTTGCTCCCCATTAATACCGACCAATGGGAGGGTCCCTCATGGAATATATTGCATCAGCCGTTTTCTTTTGTGCGCTCGCTGTGCCGTTTATCTACTTTGGCAAATGCGCAGCAAGAGATACCTACAAAGGGTAAGCACATCTGCATTTCTATCGCTCTATGAAAAAAGGCGGCCGATGGGTCGCCTTTTTTTACAGCCGGGCGGGGATGGTCACGCTGACCCTGCCACCCTAGGAAAGCGCGTCGTGGATCTTGCAGATCAGGCTGCCGATGGGTCGGGCCCTGGGGGGCAGCAGGGCCTGCCGGAGATAAGCGGCCACGGCGGTGGCGGGATCCGGTTCGGCGGTCAGAGCGATGGTAAAACCACGGCGCTGCATCTTGGCCACAAAGCTGTCGCCGGCACTGGCGCCGATCACCACGCGGCATGCGGCCAGCGGATGAGGTGCCTGGTCCGTGTAATAATGGAACACCATCGCTTTCGGCAGGGTCATGCGCTCGACCTCCCGCACCACGGCCCCGCCCTCGCCCATGGACGCCTCGAAGATGATCCAGTCGGCGCATTTGCCGATATGCCCGGCCACCTTCCGCCCGTCGCGGCTGGCCACGGCGATGCGCAGCGGCGCCTCCTCCGGCATCACTCCGGCTTGCCGCTGCAGATTCCGGCCAGCCATGCCCGTTGCCGGCGGCGGGCCTGGGCCTGCTGCAGCCGTTCACGGATCTTCGGCGCGGCCGCTTCGAAGGACAGCTCACCGGCCGCGTGGATCCTCTCGCAGTACAGGATGTGGAAGCCGACCTCCGTCTCGACCGGACCGGCGATCTCGCCCTCGCCCATGGCGAACAGCGCCGCATCCAGCTCGGGATAGAGCTGGCCCGGGCGCGCGCGTCCCAGCCTGCCCTCCTCCATCGCCGTCGGGCATTCGGAGCACCGCGCCGCCTGCTCCCCGAAACGCGCCGCCCATTGCGACGAATCCTCGCCGAGCTCCCTGCGGATTCGCCCGATGCGGTCCAGCGCCGCCACGCGGCTGTTCTCCGGGTACGCGTCGTTGACCGTCACCAGGATGTGCCGCGCCTCGCGCGTCTCGGGATAGGCGAAGCGCGCCCGGTTCGCCTCGTAATAGGCCAGCACCTCGTCATCACTGGCGACCGGGGCCTCCTGCCCGACCTGTTCCAGCACGGCAGCCACCTTCAGCTCGCGCCCCAACGCCTGCCTCAGCCCCCGCACATCCAGGCCGTGGCGCGCCAGATCAAGGGTGAAATCCTTCCTGGCCGGGTAGCGGTCCTGCAGTTCGCGCACGGCCGCCGCGATCTCGGTGTCGGCGACCGTGACGTCCCGCGCCCGGTCGGAGCCGAGCACGGCATCCTCGATGGCCAGTTCGCGCGCCACGATCGCCCCGACCTCGGCCAGCTCGGCCTCGTCGAGCTCCGCCGGCGGCCGTTCGAATGCGGCCAGGGCCGTGCGCAGCGTGGCATAGGCGGTCGCGGCATCCATGCGGCCGCCGCCGCTGTGGCGGCGCGCCTCAGCCACGGGCCGCGTCGTGATCCGTGCCGCAGCGGGATACGAGATCAAGCGCCGTCTCCGGTACCAGCAGGGTGCGCCCGGAAAACCGCGCGTGGTAATGGATGCCATCCGGCATATCGCGGATCAGCTTTTCGATCTCGCCCTCGTCGCCCGGTGCGGCGATCACCTCGCCCTTGATGGACAGCGGCAGGCGCGGCGTCACCTTGTCGCGGAATTCGAAGCTGTTCTGCACCCAGGGATCGTCAGCCGGGATCAGCTCCTCCTCGCGGCAGCCGACCTGCATGTCGGAGCCGGGGGTATCGCCAAGGAAATGCACGGTGTAGATGATCTGGTCCTGCAGGAAGGTGCCGACATTGACCACGCAGCCGACGCTGCCCCGGCGCATCATCAGCGCGCCGACGTCCATGCCCGGAAAGGTGCCGTCGTTGCGCACATTGCGGATCAGGCGAACCTCGTCGCCGTAATCGAATCGCTTTTCCATTCAGGGCCGCTCCTTCACTTGCACGATTGGCATTAGCATGGGCTTCAACGTGGGCCTTACTTGAACAGCTGGTCCAGCGGGATGATCGTCGTCTGCGGCTCGTGCATGCGGAACACCTTGAACACCTTCTCGGTCAGCGCATCGGAGGCGACGAAATCCTCGTAGGCGTGGGTCAGCAGCAGCTTGTAGCGCTCGCGCCGCTGATCATCGTCCAGATCCTCGATGCCACGCTCCGCGGACACGTAGTTATGGAAGCGCTGCAGGATGTGCAGCCGGTTCACATGCACCACGTGCGGGTCGAAGGGAACGTCGAAGTAGGTGAGGAAATCCTCGGCGCTGACGAGGTCCTCCATGTCCATATCCAGTTCACTGTCACTCATGCCAACCTCCGTTCACCGTTCATTGACGAGCCGAAGCCCCTGCTGGTAGTCGACGACATTCAGCAATACCGATGCCCCCAGGCGGTCTTCCGCATCGAGCTCGCGCACCTTGCGCAGCTGCGCCGTGCCCAGCTCCATGTTGCCGATGCGCATGTTCATGTAGCCCGCCCCCTTCAGGGCGAACAGGTAGAATCGGCCCATCGTCACGCTGGCCGCCGCCTGACGGTCGAAATCCCCGGCCTGCAATCCCGCCCAGGAAGACGACAGACCGATCGCCGCGCCGGACAGCCGCATCGCGCGGTCGGCCACCTCAAGCGCATCGCGCAGCCGATGCTGGTAGAAGTAGTAGCGATACAGCGCCACCAGCACGGTCAGGCTGTCCGGCGCGCGCAGGAAGGCGCGCAGCAGCAGCAGCTCGGCCCCTTCCTCACCGTAGGCCTCCGCCGCGGCGTCCAGCAGCTGCCGGACCGCGTCGGACAGCGCCTCCTCGAAATAGCAATCCGTGCCGTCCAGCTCCTTCAACAGGTCCATCAGCTTCCCACCGCCTTCGGCAGCGTGGCGTCGCCGACCACGGTCAGGTCACCCTCGTGCGCCTCGGCGCGCATCTCGACCAGCTGTTTCTCCAGGTCGGCGATGCGCTCCAGCATCAGCGACATCGCCCGCCCCACCGGATCGGGGATCAGGTGATGGTCGAGATCGATGCCGTGCGGGTTCGGCTGCCCGGCCTCGCGCACCTGCACCACCTTGCCGGGGATGCCGACGACGGTGCAGGCGGGCGGCACGTCCTTGATCACCACCGAGTTGGCGCCGACACGGGCCTGTTGGCCGACGGTGATGGCGCCGAGGATCTTGGCCCCGGCCCCGACCATGACGCCGTCCTCGAGCGTCGGATGGCGGCGGCCCTTGTTCCAGGTGGTGCCGCCCAGGGTCACGCCGTGGTACAGCGTCACGTCGTCACCGACGATGGCCGTCTCGCCGATCACCACGCCGGCCCCGTGGTCGATGAAGAAGCGGCGGCCGATGGTGGCGCCCGGGTGGATGTCGATGTTGGTCAGCATGCGGGCGAGGAAGGACATGCCCCTGGCCGTGAAGCGGCGGCCCCGGTGCCACAGGCGGTTGGCGATGCGGTGCCAGATCAGGGCATGCAGCCCCGGATAGGTCAGCAGCACCTCGAGGGTGGTGCGGGCGGCCGGGTCGCGCTCGAACACGCAACCCAGGTCCTCGCGCAGCAGTCTCAGCAATGGTGTTCGGCGAGCGGCGGATGGCATGGCTGGCCTCCTGTTTGTTGATACAGCGCGATCAGCTCGTCGGACGTCAGCTGGCGCTTGTTGCAGGTCACGAACTGGCGGATGCGCGGCAGCAACAACTCGGCCTGTCCGCGGCTGACGTTCAGCCCGATCTCCTGATAAGCGAGACAGACGCCGTGCGTGCCGGAGTGCTTGCCGAGCACCAGGCGATGGGCGCGGCCCAGCTCGGCCGGGTCCAGGCCCTGGTAGTTGGCCGGATCCTTCAAGAGGCCGTCGACGTGGATGCCCGCCTCGTGCGTGAACACGCCCTCGCCGACCAGGCTCTTGTGCCAGGCCACGGGGCGTCCCGAGGCGTTGCTGACGAAATCGGACAGCGCCTGGAAATGGGAGAGGTCGATGCCGGCGTCGATGCCGTACAGGCGCTTGAGCCCCAGCGCCACCTCCTCCAGCGCGGCGTTGCCGGCGCGCTCGCCCAGGCCGTTGACCGTGGTGTTCACATGCGTGGCGCCGGCCATGGCGGCGGCCATCGAATTGGCCGTGGCCAGGCCGAAGTCGTCGTGGGCGTGCATCTCCAGATCGAGATCGGTGACGGCGCGCAAGGCCCGGAAACGCTGCACCACCCCGAACGGCTCCATGATGCCGACGGTGTCGGCGAAGCGGAAACGGCTGGCCCCGGCGTCCTGGGCTGCCTCGACGACGCGGCTCAGGAAATCGACGTCGGCGCGCGAGGCGTCCTCGCCGCCGACACACACCTCCAGGCCCAGATCGAGGGCAGCGGGCACCAGGTGGCGGATGCTGGCGAGCACCCAGTCCCGATCGCGCCCCAGCTTGCGGGCGATCTGCTGGTCGGAGACGGGGATCGACAGGTCGACCATCTGCACGTTCAGGCCCATGCAGCTGGCCAGGTCCTTGGCGCTCATGCGGCACCAGACCAGAAGGCGCGCATTCAGGCCGAGCTGGCCGATGAGGCGGATGGATTCGCGCTCCTCCTCGCCCATCACCGGGATGCCGACCTCGAGCTCCGGCACGCCCAGCGCATCCAGGCCGCGGGCGATGGCGAGCTTCTCATCGAGGCTGAAGGCGACCCCGGCGGACTGCTCGCCATCGCGCAGCGTGGTGTCGTCGATGACGACCTGGCGTCCCTGGTCCTGGTTCAGAACGGTATCCATGCCATGCCTGTGCAACCGGCGTGCCAGGACGTGATCACCATGTTTTCAACAGCTTAGGAAAGCGTGCCCCCTGTCCTTCTGCGACACAAGCCGCCCTTTGTCGCCTTTGCGACAAAGGGGTGCAGCCATCCAAAACCCGGTACTGGATGCCCGATGCTTATCCATGGACCTCTCCAGCCGTTTCCCTATATTTGTCCGGGGATGGAGGAGAGAACATGAAGCACCATGCCACCGCAAACCTCTGCCGCCTGCTGGCCGTTTTCTGCCTGTTCATGCCATCGGCGGCACATGCCCTGTCGCTTGATCTGGCGGTGAGCCTTTCCCAGCCCTCGCTGCAGGTGAAATCGACATCGAACAACGCCGTGCTCGGCACCTTGGTCGAGAAGACGGCGCTGTGGCCGAGTGTGGGCCTGAAAACGAAAGAGCGGTATTTCGGCGATTCGAAGTTCGGGTATACCGCCGAGATGATGGCCTGGTACATGCGCCTGGACCGGCAGA
Source organism: uncultured Zetaproteobacteria bacterium (assembly GCA_964492895.1). Classification (GTDB taxonomy): domain Bacteria; phylum Pseudomonadota; class Zetaproteobacteria; order Mariprofundales; family Mariprofundaceae; genus DATLWN01. The sequence continues at coordinate 145,901 of CAZBLR010000001.1, forward strand.
AGGTGGGCAGCCAGGAGATCAACATGGGCACCTCGGCCCGGGGCTATTTCGCCTATCTGACCCCGACGCTCTACTACCGCTTCGGCGACCGCTACAGCATGGAGAGCCCGAACTGGATGGCCTCGATCGGCATCGGGGTCGGCGTCGGATATCTCAACGTCAAAGGCTCCATCATCACCACCGGCCTCGCGCCCCAGACGCGGGAGGCGATCAACATCAACGGCATCGGCCTCTCCTCGGGCGTCTTCTTCGAGGTCTTGAAGAACCGGTGGTTCTTCCGCTTCACCAGCTACGGCCCCTCGTTGAACACCGGCTCGCATAACCTGGAACTGCGTGACAACGCGATCAAAATCGGCCGGAGCTTCCCCTTGTGACCGGTTCGAGCCAGGTCCGCCGGGCGGGATAACCACAAAACACGGCCCTACAGAAGCGTCGACGTCCCCGCTACGCTCCGGGTTTGCCGCCCGCCATCGTGGGTGTTAGCACTCGGATCAAATACGGCTAAGCGAGGTGGATATGTTTATTGCCATGAACCGGTTCAGGATCGCCCCGGGTAGCGAGGATGAATTCGTCAATATCTGGAGGAACAGGGAGACCTACCTGGAGAGCGTCCCCGGATTTAAGGAGTTCCACCTGCTGCAGGGGCCCAGCACCGACGAATACACGCTGTTCGCCTCGCATACCACCTGGGAGTCCAGGGATGCATTCGAGGCCTGGACCCGGTCGGAGGCATTCCGGCAGGCGCATGCCAATGCCGGCGCCAACAGGGCCATCTACCTGGGCCCGCCGCAGCTCGAACTCTTCGAGGACGCGTTTTAATCGTTCGAGCCCCCGCTCGCTCCAATGAAAAAGGGCTCCGGATTTCCGGAGCCCTTTGTATTGAACTGTGTCCGAAGGGGCGCTAGGGAGGGAGGGGAGGAGGGTTGCCCACTCCGGACAAGGGAAACAGTAGCCATGTCGCGTTAGGCGCATGTGACGGCCGCATGAATAGATATTTAACCTGAACGGACGCATCCATGCGGTGACGTCAAGAGCGGAATCCGGCGCGGATTCCGGGGACACGAACCTGAACGCCTAGGCGCCTTGCGCTTTCGCTGCCACCCTACTTCAATGTCTGATACACATGGAAGGGAGGCGGCATCATGCCATCCAGCACCATCCGGCTGCACCGCGTACTGCGCACCACGCCCGAGGTCATCCCGCTCGAGGCCTGTTATCTCGGCTGGCAGGAATCGCTGCTGCAGCTGGCC
>CAZBLR010000001.1:147250-148421 GCA_964492895.1 uncultured Zetaproteobacteria bacterium
CATCCCGCTCGAGGCCTGTTATCTCGGCTGGCAGGAATCGCTGCTGCAGCTGGCCATGCTCGTCGAGCCCGAGATCCCGGATTAAACGCGGAGGACCGTCATGGCGAACCTGAAGATCAGGGTGTACAGGGGCAGCGATCCCGCGCCGGACACGACCGTCACGGTTCCCGGCGGGGTGCTGAAGATCGCCTCCAGGCTGATCCCGAAGCAGGCGATCGAGGCGCTCCAGAAGGAGGGCATCGATCTCGAGGAGATCATGCGGCTGTCCGAGAACCCCGAGGCCCATGGGGTCCTCGTGGATGTCGAGGACCACAAGAAGCACGAGCGCATCGTCATCTCGCTGGAGTAGAAAAGCATGGGCAAAAGCAGGCTCGAAGCCTTCAGCGACGGCGTGCTGGCCATCATCATCACCATCATGGTGCTGGAACTGAAGGTGCCGCACGGGGATAGCATGGAGGCCATCCGTCCGATGCTGCCCCACTTCCTCAGCTACGTGCTGAGCTTCATCTACATCGGCATCTACTGGAACAACCATCACCACATGCTGCACGTCACCGATACGGTCAGCGGCGGCATCCTGTGGGCCAACCTGCATCTTCTGTTCTGGCTGTCGCTGATACCGGTCGCCACGGCATGGATGGGCGAAAGCCACTTCGCGCCGACGCCGACGGCGGTCTACGGCATTCCCCTGCTGATGGCGGCCATGGCCTGGCGACTGCTGGAGCGGGCGATCCTGGCCACGCACGGGGAGCAGTCGCTGCTCGCCAGGGCCATCGGCCACAACCTCAAGGAGACGCTGTCGACGGTCCTGTATGTGGCGGCCGTTCCCCTGGCCTTCTTCCAGGCCTGGATATCGTGCGCCATCTACGCCGGGGTCGCCCTGATGTGGCTGGTTCCCGACCGCCGCATCGAGCGGGTCGTGCAGCACCGGAAGGGGCCGGAGCGACACGGTCAGCGGGACGCCTGACGCATCGCCGGCTGCCGGTACGGGCCCGGGAGGCTTGCGCCTGCGCCCATCTCCCACTTCAATGGCTGGTGTGCCGGCCCGGGACCGGCGAAGGGGTGTGCCATGGACAACGGTTCATCCTGTACCCACCTGAACGCGATCACCCGCGTCAAACAGGCGAAGACACACGTTTGCGAGGAATGCGTGAAGACCGGCGACCGCTGG
>CAZBLR010000001.1:148521-159046 GCA_964492895.1 uncultured Zetaproteobacteria bacterium
TCGGTTAGCCAGCCGAATCTTCCGATGATGGAGCCCTTCATGGACATCGCCTACAGGATCAACGCGCCCGTCTCGGCCGATCAGTTCATCGACCTCCTGCACCGCTGTTCGCTCGGCGTGCGGCGCCCGACCGAGGATTCCGCCTGCATGCAGGGCATGGTCGCCAACAGCAACCTGATGGTTTCGGCCTGGGACGGCGAGAAGTTGGTCGGCATCGCCCGCGCCCTGACGGATTTCCACTACGCCTGCTACCTGTCCGAGCTGGCCGTGGACGAGCACTACCAGCGGCGCGGTATCGGCAAACGGCTGCAGGCCCTCGCCCAGGAGCAACTGGGGCCGCGCTGCCACCTGATCGTCATCGCCGCCCCGGCCGCCGCCGACTATTACGCACGGCTCGGCGGCTACGAGCACAACCCGCGCTGCTGGGTGCTGGCGCGCGAGCGCCGCATCGGCGACCGGCAGGGAACGGACTAGAGCTGGATGGCGTGGACGCTGTCCGCTTCCTTCTGCATCTCGACCAGTTCCTCCTCCACGCCCGCCGCGCGCGTCAGCTCCGCCACGTTGTCGCGGGTGAAGAAGCCCTGGAATTCCCCGAAGCGCTGCACGTATTCGATGATCAGCGATGAATGCTCCGAGGCGCTGGAGAAGATCTGCTTGAGTCCCTCCTCCTCCGAGCCGATGACCTGCAGCAGGAACTCCTTGCCGTGGCTGCGGATGGAGTCGACGACGTAGTCGATGTTGGACTGGCCGCCCGTTTTGCCGTCGGCCACCGAGAAGGCGATGTGATGCAGGCGCGGACCGTAGTTGCGCACGAAGTTCTCCGTCGGCGAGGGCAGCTTCTCCAGGTGGTTGACGAAATACGGCGTGTTGTTGGCGGTGAACACCTTGGCCGGGCTCTTGTGCTCCTCGTCGAAGTGCACGCTCTTGGTGACGTTGGTGGACGAGTTCTGGTCGCTGATGTCGTACGAGCCCCAGTAGTAGTAGCTGGACAGGGACAGGAACTCGAGGATCGCCACCTCGCGATTCTGGCTGTACACGCGCGTGGCCAGGTGATCGATCGGCTGCACCAGCGCATCGATGGCGAGCTCGTGCTGCATCGCTTTCGCCGATTCGTAGGCGAGTTGCACGTCGTCGCGGATGCGGCTCATGCCCAGGGCATAGACGCGCAGCTGGTCGTCCGGCCGCTCGAGGTAGCCGATGATGTTGTGGGTGTACGGCGAAGGCTTGGAGATGGCGAGGTTGCCGGGCAGTTCCAGCTTGCGCAGCTCGTCCTGGGTGAAGAAGCGGAACTCGCGCTCGGTCTGCAGGCGCACGACGTCGTGCAGGCTGCCCACGCGCAGGATCTCCCCCATGTAGCGGCAGTTGGGCTTTTTGGCACCGATGGGATAGACCTCGTTGAGGCTGCGGAAGATGCCGCGCGTGTTGGGATCCTTGACCTCGCGCACCAGGATATCCGGCGAGTGCATGTCGATGCGCAGGATATGCGTCCAGTGGGCGTTGCTTTCCAGCGTGGTCAGGTAGTGATACGGCGTCATCAGGGACAGTTCGGCGATATAGTCGATCGAATGCCCGGGATCGACGGTCAGCATCAGGGCATCGATCTCGCCGATCAGCCCGGTCAGGCCGACGCGGTCACGCTCCTCCAGGAGCTTGCCGAGGAATTCCTCGAAGAATGCGGAGTTCTGCTTGTCGCCATGGCGCGGGAAACTGAGGGACGTGCTGCTCACAGGATGGCCTCCTGAATGACCGTACCGCCGGCGGAAAAGGCTCGCAAGCCGCCGCCCGGCATACGCCCAGGCTAGCAGCCGCCCGGCGCGATGACACGACGGTTGTGGCCAATCGGTAGGTATGCTGGCAGGCCGAGCGCGGCAGTTCAGAAAGGCGGATGAATCGGGGGCCCGAAGGCCCCCTGCCTGTCATCTTGGAGGATGGTCCTCAGGCATAGGTCGGGGCGAAGGCCTGCTCCGGGTTTTCGACCGGCCCCTTCTCACCCCAATACGGCGACATCTTGCGCAGCTGCGCCATGATCGGAGGTACGGCGGCGATGACCCGATCGACCTCGTCCATCGTGTTGTAGCGCGACAGCGAGAAGCGGATCGAGCCGTGTGCGGCCGTGTACGGGATGCCCATGGCGCGCATCACGTGCGACGGCTCCAGCGAACCGGAGGTACAGGCCGAACCGGACGAGGCGGCGATGCCCGCCTTGTTCAGCAGCAGCAGGATCGCCTCGCCCTCGATGTACTCGAAGGCGATATTCAGCGTGTTCGGCAGCCGGTGCTCGGGATCGCCGGTGACGAAGGCATGCGAGACCTGGGACAGGATGCCCTCCTGCAGGCGATCGCGCATGGCCTTCACCACGGTGTTCTCGTGCTCCAGGTTGGCCTGCGCCATCTCGCAGGCCTTGCCCAGCGCGACGATGGAGGCGGCATTCTCGGTGCCGGCGCGGCGGCCGCGCTCCTGGTGCCCGCCCCGCAGCAGCGGTCGGAAACGGGTGCCGCGCTTCAGGTACAGCACGCCGATGCCCTTCGGGGCATGCAGCTTGTGCCCGGACACGGACAGCATGTCGATCTTCAGGCTCTTCAGGTCCATCGGGATCTTGCCGACCGCCTGCACCGCATCGGTGTGGAACATGACGCCGGCGACATAGGCCATCTCGGCCATTTGCTCGATCGGGAAGATGGTGCCGGTCTCGTTGTTGGCCCACATCACCGAGACGATGGCGATCTTGTCGGCGCGCTCATGCAGCAGCTTCTCGTAGGCGGCCATGTCGATGCGGCCCTTGGCGTCGACCTTCAGGGTGTGGACCTTGATACCCTCGGTCTTCTCCAGATGCTCGCACAGTGACAGCACCGCCGGGTGCTCGACCACGGAGGTGACGATCTCGCGGCGATCGGGCAGGGCCTTCAGCGCCGACAGGATGGCGGTGGAGTCGGACTCGGTGCCGCAGGAGGTGAAGATGATCTCCGAATCGTGCTCGGCTCCCAGGAGCTGCTGCACCTGCCGGCGTGCCTTCTTCAGCGCATGCCCGACCTGGCTGCCGAAGCTGTGGATCGAGGACGGATTGCCGAACTGCTCGGTGAAGTACGGCAGCATCGCCTCGACGACCTCGGGGTCGACCATCGTGGTGGCGTTGTTGTCGAGATAGATGTCATCCATCGTCGCCTCCTTACGCCGCCGCGGCCGGCTTCTGCTGCACGGGCACCAGGCGGATGAACTCGCCCAGCTCCTCCATCAGCCGCTGCTGGATGCCGCCCAGGGTCAGGGTGGCCATCTGGCAGCCGGAACAGGCGCCGGTCAGGTAGACATAGACGATGTCGCCGTCGACATCGACCAGCTCGACGTCGCCGCGATCGGCCTGCAGCTGCGGGCGGATCGACTCGATGACCGCCTCGATCTTCTTGATGCGCTGCAGCATGGTCATGCCGCCCGGCGCCGGCATCGACTTCCCCTCGGGGTGCAGGTCCGCCCTGGCCTTCTGCGCCTGCAGCGCCTCGCCGCGCTCGGCCAGCACCTTGGTCAGGATCTCCTCGATGCCCTCGTGGCAGGAGGTACAGCCGCCGCCGGCCTTGGTGTAGTTGGTGACGTCCTCGACGGTGCGCAGGTTGTTGGCGCGGATCGTATCCTCGATCATCACGGCATCGACGGCGAAGCACTTGCAGATCAGCGCCCCTTCCTCGTGATCGTCGACCCATTCCTCGCCGCGGTAGTTGGCCACCGCCGCCTGCAGCGCCTCGCGGCCCATCACCGAGCAATGCATCTTCTCCGGCGGCAGGCCGTCGAGATAATCGGCGATGTCCTGGTTGGTCACCTTCAACGCCTCGTCCAGGGTCTTGCCCTTGATGATCTCGGTCAGCGCCGAGGAGGAGGCGATGGCCGAGCCGCAGCCGAAGGTCTGGAAGCCGGCGTCCAGGATCTCCTCGTTTTCCGGGTTGACCTTCAGCGTCAGCCTCAGCGCATCACCACACTGGATGGAGCCGACATCGCCGACGGCATTGGCTTCGTCGACGGCCCTGGCGTTCTTCGGGTTGAAGAAATGTTCTTTGACTTTATCGGTATAATCCCACATCGCGCACCTCGCTTTGTTTGTTGTCTAGGTCAGTCCTCGTTGGGCCCCCGCCCCAATCCAGCGTGTCTTCAGGAGAACCTTCAGGAGAAAGACTTGCCGCAACCGCAGGTGTTGCTGGCGTTCGGGTTCTCGAACTTGAATCCGGCACCATCCAGCGTCTCGACGAAGTCGACGATGACGCCGCCGAGCATGCCGGCGCTGGCCGGATCGATGAACACCTTCAGGTCGCTGCCGCAATCGACCACGGTGTCCCCCTCAGCAAGGGCCTCCTCCAGCTTCATGTCGTACTGGAACCCGGAGCAGCCGCCGCCGGTAATGGCGATGCGGAGTCCCGCCACCGGCTTGCCCGCTCCCTTGATGAAGCGGCGCACCGCTTTGACTGCGTTGTCGGTCATCTGAATCATCGCTCGCTCTCCTTCTGGCAACCGCGTCGTTTCTGGCAACGTCGTTGCAATGTTTCCTTGCCAAGCGAGGTGCAAGGCGCATGCCAGCGACGGCGGCGCATCCAAGCAATTGATTTGCAAGGATTCGCGCGCAATACCCGGAATCGGATTGCGGGTGGCAAACGCAACGCGACACCGGCTTTGTCCGCTTTGCGACAAACGACGATCGACAGGAGGAACACGATGCAACTGAAGGAACTGCAACCCGGCGACATCATCTACGCCGCGACGGATATCTATAATGACGGCAGCGTGCCGGAACGGGACGACGACGAGCTGCTGGCCGCCGCGGGCAGCCGCGGGGTGCTGGTCAATTCCGGACACCTCGAGGAGCAGCCGGAACAGGCCCTGTACCTGGTACGCTTCGAAAGCGCTGCGGGACTGGGGCCGGCCGTGGCCTGCTGGCCGGAGGAACTGCAGGCATCCCGGGAGGCCTAGGGAAGTGACCACAGCCGACGACACCGTCCGGGAATACCACCGTCGCACCTGCCACCGCTTCGAGGGCTACGCGGCGGGTCCGGGCACGCTGGACTGGGATATGCAACCCGATCCGTTCCGCCGCTTCGCCGGCTGTCCGATCGTCGCATTGCCGTTGGCGGCCGATGAACTCGCCACGCCGTTCTCCGCCCTCGGCCGGGCCGAGGTGCTGCCGTTCGACATCCGGCATCTGGGCATGCTGTTCGAGCTCTCGTTCGCCATCTCGGCCTGGAAGGCCTACGGCGGCGATCGCTGGGCGCTGCGCTGCAACCCGTCCAGCGGCAACCTGCACCCGACCGAGGCCTATGCCCTGCCGCTCGGCGTGGACGGCGTGGCGCCGGCCGTCTACCACTACCGTGCGGACTTGCACGCGCTGGAAGAGCGCTGCCGCATCGCCTCACGGCCCGGCGCGACGGGGATCATAGTCGGCCTGACCTCGGTGCACTGGCGCGAGGCGTGGAAATACGGCGAGCGCGCCTTCCGCTATTCCCAGCTCGATACCGGCCACGCCATCGCCGCCCTGGCCTATGCGGCGGCCGCCCTCGGCTGGCAGTGCACATCGCTGCGCGACTGGAGCGACGACGACATCGCCGTGCTGCTGGGCCAGGCGCGGACGGGGGATTTCGCCGGCGTCGAGCCCGAATCGCCCGAGGTGCTGCTGTGGGTGCATGCCGCCGACCCGCCGCCCGATCGGCGGGCCCTGCTCGCCGCCGCCGGCAACGCCACCTGGCAGGGCACGGCCAGCCTGCTCGATCCCAGGCCGATGTATGCCTGGCCGGTGATCGAGGCCGTGGAGACGGCCACCCGGGTCCCGTCCCTGCCGCCGGCTGCGCTCGCTCCCGACGTCTTCCCGCCGCCGACCCCCGCCTGCGAAACGCCGGCCGCGACCATCATCCGCCAGCGGCGCAGCGCCCAGCGCTTCGACGGCAGATCCATGCTGCCGCAGGCGGACTTCATGCGCATGCTCGATGCGCTGCTGCCCGGCCCCGGCCGCCTGCCGTGGAACAGCGGCGTCACCGCCGTGCGCACCCACCTGGTGCTGTTCGTCCACCGTGTCGAGGGCTTGCGCCAGGGGCTCTATGCCCTCGTGCGCCGGCCGCAGGCGCTGGATGTGCTGCGGGATGCGGTGCGCAACGAATTCCTGTGGGAAAAGGTCGACGGCGCGGCGCTGCCGCTGTATGCCCTGATCCATGCCGATGCCCGCAGGGCCGCGCGCAGCCTGAGCTGCCACCAGGACATCGCCGGCGACTCGGCCTTCGCCGTGGCCATGCTGGGCGAGTACGACGCAGCCCTGGCCGAAGGCGCCTGGGCCTACCGGCACCTGTACTGGGAGGCGGGCATGATCGGCCAGGTGCTGTATCTCGAGGCGGAAGCGGCCGGGGTGCGCGGCACCGGCATCGGCTGCTATTTCGATCCGGCCGTGCACGAAACCCTTGGCCTCGGCGATACCCGCCTGCAGAGCATGTACCACTTCACCGCCGGCACGCCGCTGACCGACGCCCGCTTGCAGACGCTGCCCCCGTACCCCGGGCGACACGGCTGACGCCGTTCCCGACACGCCCGGAGGCTTTGTCGCATACGCGACAATACAGAACAACCATAAATGCCATATTTTCCAATATCTTAGCCTGCGGAAGCCGATGGCACGGACATTGCACAAGCACGCCATCATCATTCACATTGAGGTGTTCCATGCTTCTGGACCGATACGAACAAGACGCGCTGCTGTTCAACAGCAATTTCAGCGAACCCGCCAGCGAGGCTGGAATGGCGGCCTACCGCGGGGAGTTGGTGATCATCGAGGGCGAGGTCGGCGATGCCCAGGGCCGGCGCAAGCCGCCGCTCGCCGTCATGCGCCATGCCGTGCTGCTGACGAAGGACGATCGTCTGGTGATGCTGGTCGGCTGCCTGGACAAGCTGTCGTTGCTGGAGCCACTGCTGGCGAAATACGGCCAGGATCTGGCGCCGGATGCCAGGGTGCTGTTCTACGTCGTGGACATCACCCAGGCCATGCAGGTGGAAATGCAGGGTGTGAACATCGTGCTGATCCCGCTGACCAACGGTGTGGCGTGGAACGAGTTGATGGACGAGCTGGTGCTGGAAAAGGGCGATTTCAAGGGCCAGTCGGCCGCCGACAAGGTCGTGACCGCCTGGAAGGCCTTCGGCGACTATCGCCCCAAATACCCCAGGCTCGGCATGGCCGAGGCCATGGCCCATACAGCCGACATCAAGCGCGAGGCCTTCGGCGCCGTCTGAAGGCGCGCTCCCGATCCCGCACCGCACCGCGGGAGTCCCGCACCCTCTCCCCCGCGGAGGGTGCGGGGCATTTTAATCCATTCCGGTCGAGCGGGCGGCGGTACGCGCCGCCAGGATGATGGCGCGCTTCTGCTCCAGCTCCACCGGCGTCAGCCCTCCATGATGTATTCGTAGGAGCGGCGCAGGATCTCCAGCTCGGCCGGCGCCAGGCCGCGGGCCTCGGTGATGGCGATGAATGCGGCACCGACGGCGTCGGCCGCATGGAACGGCGGATCGATATCCGTGAAGCGCAGCAGGAACACGCTCAGGCTCTGGCCATCCGATCGCGCCCGGGCCCGGAACTGGCCCTGGAACTCCAGCCCCCCCGCACCCAGGCCCAGCCATTGCTCGGCGGCGGCGATCACCGCCCCCGGATGCGGCAAGACGACGCCTTCCTCACAGGGCTCGAAGACCAGCTCCGCCCCGCCCGGCAGCGGCTGGAAGGCGCAGATGCCGCCGTCCCCGAGACGCAGGTAGCGCGTGCGCGCGCTGGTCGCCTGCTTGTGGTACATCACCAGGCGCACGCTGTCGGCATAGCGGACGAGGCCCGGATTCACGCGGCATCCCGCCGCCGCGGCGCCGCATCCGCGCTGCCACCGAAACGGGCGTCCCACAGCCGCTTGAAGCGGCTGTCGAGCACGGACAGCCGTGCATCGAGCTGCTCCAGCTCATTCCGGCGCGGGAACGCACCCTGCCGGGTGCCGGCATACCAGGACTCCATCTCGTCCTTCAGGTACTGGCGCTGCCGGGCCACCTCGGCGATCTCCGCCTTGAGCTGCGCCATCTCCTGCGCCCCGAGATCGGCCACGTGGTAGCACACGGCCGTATCGAACAGGCGCATGCCGCCGCCCTCGGCCACCGTGGTGCGCAACTGGCCGGCATCCTGCACCGCCACGCCGGCGAGAAAATCGACACCGAAGTTCCGCATCTCCTCCAGCCATGGCGTGGTCGGCCCCATCAGCACCAGGTTGGCGTCACGCGACAGCTCGGCCAGACGCGGGAAGGTCTTGTTGGTCAGCGAGCTGGCGGTCAGGAATACCCAGTCCATGCCCGGCAGCAGGTATTCGGCGGCCGGATCGGGCAGATCGCCCTGGCCCGGCCGGCGCTCCAGGACGACCATGTCCAGCGATTGCTGGTAGACCTCCAGACCGGGATAGCGTCCGATCACGGCCACCCTTTTGCCGGCCAGATGCGGCAGGAAATGCTCGAACACGGCCAGGTTGCCGGCGGCAAGCGGCACGGCGTTCTCCGGCAGGGTCGGGTTCAGCGCCGCGTTCACCGCCGCCATGCCGACACTGGCCTCGAAGGGCTGCCAGGAACGCAGCCAGGCGGCCAGCTCGGACAGCTTCCTGCCGGCCAGGGTGCCGGACCACGGCAGGCTGCGCGTCTCCAGCCCCGTCTGTGCGGCCGGACTCATGGCCAGGCCCGCCCCGGCACCGCTCTGGCACAGCGTCCAGGTCAGGCCGATGACGATCTCCCGCACGGCCTCGTCACAGGCGGCGGCATGATCCAGCAACAGGTCGTAGACCTCGGAAGGCCCGCTCACCGACGGCTCACAGGACCGGCAGCAGGCGCAGTTCCGCCTTGATGATGCCATCGCGGCCCCAGGAGGTGGCGGCATCGATGAACCAGCCGCTGCGCCGAGGATGCGGCACGGCCAGGCCGAATTCCGCGTAGAAGCTCGTATCGGCATGCACGGTGATGCTGCCGGCATGGTGCCCGTGCCCGTCCTTCCAGACGCCGGTCAGGCTCTCGCCGCCATCGGCCGGATCCGGGCTCAGCGAGAAGCGGGCGGTATCGATGCGCATCGGCTCCAGCTCGTCCTCCAGCCCGAGATCGGCAAGCGTGCGCCGCATGCCCTCGAGCGCGGCATCGACGATGGCCCGCACCTCTCTCAGACGCGCCTCGGCCGCCACATCGGCATGCACCATCATCACAGATCCGCGCCGACGGCGCTGGCGAGATCGCCGACCACCGAGCCGCCGACCAGGTCGTCCGGGTCGAGCCGGTTCAGGTGCGCCAGGATATCCCGGCCACCGCCGACGTCGTCCAGGCGCATGCGGATGAAGGACAGCGCCTTGAGCATGTACAGATAGACGCGCTGCGGGCTCCCGCTGTCACGCCAGGCGTCGCCGCGCGGCTCGAGCCGCCGCCAATCGACCTCGAAGCCGCCCTGGCGTGCCGCCTCGATCAGTGCCGCCCGCGCCACCTGTTCGGCCTCGCCGAGGCGTTTGCTGTAGAAGTAGAGCTTGCAGAGGTCGACATACGTCTCCAGGTGCCCGGGATGCTGGTCAAGCGTGTGCCGCAGCGCCTGTTCCGCCGCTGCGTATGCCGGGAATCCGAGGATGTGTCCGAGCCCCGCTCCGGCATGCCCCGGCTCAACCCCAGACATCGGCCGGGGCCATCAGGTCGGCCACGGGGGCGCCGCCGACCAGATGCTCGTCGAAGATGCGCGCCACGTCCGCCTTCCTGAGGCCGCCGTACATCACGCCTTCCGGATAGACGAGCACGGACGGGCCGATGCCGCAGGGCCCGAGGCAGCCGGTGTTGGTCAGGGCCACCCTGTCGAACAGCTGGCGCTGCTGCAGCTCGTTCATGAACTCGGCCATCACCTCGGCGCAGCCCTTCTCGGCGCAGGAACCGCGCGGATGGCCGGGAGGCCTCGCCTGCGTGCAGACGAACACGTGTTTGTCGGGTTTCGGCATGGTTTCCTCCTCAGGCAGCCATCGGCTGTGCGGCGTGGGTATGGCAATCCTTCGGGCAGACGCGCGAACAGGAGCCGCAGCCGATGCAGTCCATGGCGTTGGCGATGGACATGACCATCGAGGTGTCGTCGGAAAAATCGTCATCGTCGTCGTCGTCCATCTCGCGTTCGACGAGCTCGAACACATCGCGCGGACACACCTTGTAACAACGGCCGCAGCCGATGCAGGTGGAGGCGTCCAGTTCGATGACGAACTCCGGGGTATACGGCGCGCCGCCGCGGGTGATACCTGTGATCATCTCTGCCATCTCTGCCTCCTTCAGCCCTGACCGGCCTCGTTCAGCCGCTTGCTCGCCTCTTCCCAGGCCTTGCAGGCATCGAACGTCGACTGCGCGATCTCGGGGATCTCGCGATAGGCGGCAGGCAGCCGGTCCTCGACCAGGTCATGCAGCTGCGAGGCCCATTCGGTGGCGATGCGCTTGGCCTTCTTCACTTCCTTGTCCAGTTGCTTCAACTCTTCTTCCGTCATGACTTGCTCCT
>CAZBLR010000001.1:159146-174024 GCA_964492895.1 uncultured Zetaproteobacteria bacterium
TTCTTCACTTCCTTGTCCAGTTGCTTCAACTCTTCTTCCGTCATGACTTGCTCCTATTTAACATCCGAATGCGTGCATCCCTGCACTTGTTCGGAACGCAAATCCAAAAGCGCGGTTTTGGAGTTGCTCACAAAATCGGCCACACCGGCGCACGATTTTGGCAGCCCGTCCTGGGCCGCGCGGGTTCACCGCATCGATTACAACTCGGCGACTTCCCGGTACTGCGTGATCAGCGCCAGCGCCTTGGCCACGATCGCCTCGGTGTCGCCCTGCAGCTTCTCGCCGCTCTTGAAGCCGAAGCGGTGCACGTCGCGCAGGGTCCGGTCGACGACGACCAGCTTGCCGACGATGACCAGGGCCCGGCCGAAGCCCTCGTGCGTCAGGTTGATCATCGGCACCGCCATCAGCCCGGCCTGTTTCTCGATCAGGGCCGAAATGGCGTTGTAATAGGCCTTGACCCGCGCCAGCGTCACCTCGTCCGGGTCGCCGACCAGTGGAATCTCCTGCCGGCGCTCCTTGGTCATGATCAGCGGGTCCAGCACCTTGGCATCGGACCAGCCGTCGAAGCTGCCGTAGGTATCCAGCGAGCGAAGCTGCCGGGCCAGCTCGTGCCCGACCGCCGTCGCCACCAGCGGATCGTTGTCGTTCAGTACACGTTCATGCATCTGCATCATCTCACTCCTTCGTTACCTGTAACCATTCATCCCAATGATCCTCCGAAGCCTCGGACCCCATCCCATGGATGGGATGCAAAATTGGGGGCATGGCCGCCAATTTTGTCAGCGAATGAAAACCGCGTTTTTCATTCGCGTCCTAGGATCTGGGCAGGAAGCCCTGATCCGGTGCAAAAAAATCATTCACTCCAGCCCTCATCCTCCATGGAGTCGAAGCGACCCATGTCGGCGCTGCCCTGCTGCTGGCGGATGGCCTTGGCCAGCCAGGCCGAGGGCCCGGCCCGCATCTCCTGCTGCAGGGCGGAGATCAGGGTGGAGATGCGCGTGTCCGCCTCGACGCGCACCGGCTGGATGCCCTTGGCGATCAGCTGGCGCACGGCCGAGGCACCGCAGGCCTGGCTGTAGACGGCCGAGCAGCCGGCAAGCATGGCGATCTTCGCCACCAGCTTGTCCTCGTTGAGGCCAGTCATCCGTGGCTGGCCCCCTTCGGGCGCCCTGCGGGCGTCCAAATTCGATCCTGTCGAATTTGTGCCGTCCTGCGCCCCTGAGGGAGCAGGCTTCCCGAACTGCGCCACCTCCAATAGCTGCGACTCGTCGGGGTCCACGGCGTAGACCGCGAAGCTCTCCGAGGATCCGAAATGCTGGTTCACGCTCTTCATGTCGGTGGTGGCGAACGCGACCTTCAGCGACGTCGTCACGTCAGGCCCCACCACACGCAACTGCCTTTTCAGCATGGGAGACCTCCTTTGCCGGACGTACCGGCTGATCGAGCTTGTACACCGAGTGGTACGGTTGGACGACATGCCGCTCCTGGCCGCTCAGCATATTGGCCAGTTCGAACAGGGCCTGGCGCGTACCGCGATATCCGATCCACGTCTTCTGGTAGCCCCCCAGCACGTCGTACTGCGGGAAGCCGGCACGCAGCAGCGGCACCCCGAGGCGCTCGGCTGCGGCCAGCGCATGCGAGTTGCCGATGACCATCTCCGCCCGGGCCTCGCGGGCGGCGATCTCCAGGTCTTCCAGGTCGCCGATCTTCACCGATGCCGTACGCACGTCGGCCAGGATCGGGGCGCGGGCCGGTGCCACGGCGGCCACGACCTCGCCCCCCATGCCGGTCACCAGGCGCGAGAAGGCATACAGCAGGTCGGGATCGGCGGCGATGGCGATGCGGGCCTGGCCGATCATGAAATGCGTATCGAGCATGGCGTCCTGCAGCTGGGCGCGCTGGCGTTCGAGCCTCTCCGGTACCGGCACGCCCGCGATCCCCTTCAGCGCCAGGATCAGCGAATCCACGGACTCCAGGCCCATCAGGCTGTCGAAACGGTAATCGGGGACCCCGGTGCGCGCATGCAGCAGATCGGCGGCTGCGCCCAGCGAACGGCCGATCACCAGCGTGGCCGCCGCATCGCCGATGCTGGCGAACTCGCTGAGCGGCGTGCCGCCCACCGTCACCGGGCTGAAATCCATGTCGGTCAGGTGCCCGTCCAGCGAATCGGACAGATCCGGCAGCACATTGGGCTTGAGCCCGAAGGACGCGATGATCTCCTTCAGCACCTCGAGATCGCCCGGCGTCAGCATCGAAGCGGCCAGCACATTGACCTGCCGGGGCCGGCTGCCGGGGTGGCTGCCGCAGGCGTCGGCCGGTTTGACCAGATAGTCGATCATCGCCGTCACGGCCGCGGCATACCCGGTTTCCGCACTGCCCGTGAAGTCGGGCGTGGTCACCGGTACCACGGCGATGTGGTCGTATTCGGGATGGGCCTTGCGGAAATCGCCCACCGAGCGCTTGATGTCCGTGCCCTGGGTCTCGGACAGGCCGGTGGTCAGCAGGCCGATCACGGCCGGATTCGATTTCTCGCAGATCACCCGCAGGCCCTCGATGACGTTGTCGTCGGCCCCCATCACCGAGGACACCTGGTCCATGGCGGTGGTCTGCAGCGGCACCGGCTCACGGAAGTGGCGCACGAAGAACACCTTGGCGAAGGCGGTGCAGCCCTGCGACCCATGCAGCATCGGGATGGAGCGGTGCAGGCCGAGGAAGGCCAGGGCGCCGCCGACCGGCTGGCTGGCCTTCAGGGGGGAGACGCTCATGGCCTTGTTGCGCTTGACGATCTCGGCCATCAGGCCACCTCCGCGGACAGCGCGTAGCCCGGCCCCGCGTTCTCCTGCCACGGCACCGGCAGGCGCACCGCCTCCCACACCGGGCTTTCCAGCGTCAAGGCGAACTGGCGGGCCAGCTCGACCATGCCGGTATAGCCCGCGTATCCGAACTCGCGCTCCTGGTTGATGTCGAGAAACGGCAGCTTGGCCTTCAGGGCCGTATACATGTTGCGGCCGCCGGCGATCAGGATGTCGGCGCGCTGCTCGCGCACCACCTCGAGCAGGGCGCGCGGGCTGCCGTCGTCGATCATCTTCGTATCCTCGCCCATCAGCTCACGGATACGCGCCTTGTCCTCCTCGGTCGACTTCTTGGTGCCGGTGGCGACCACGGTCATGCCGAGATCCTGCAGGGCCGAGATCACCGACCAGGACTTGACGCCGCCGGTGTACAAGAGCGCCCGTTTGCCGGCCAGGCGGTGCCGCCAGGGCGCAAGCAGGGCGTCCACCTTCGCCTCCTCGCGCGCGATCAGCGCCTCGGTGCGCTCGCTCAGGGAAGGATCGCCGATCAGGCGCGCGAAATCGCGCAGGGCCTGCGAGGTGTCGATGACGCCGTAGAAACTGCCCTCGAACCACGGCGTGCCGTAACGCTCCTCGAGCTTTCTGGCCACGTTGATCATGGCCTTGGAGCAGACCATCATGTTCACTTCCGCCCGATGCATCGCCTGCACCTCATGGAAGCGGGCATCGCCGGACAGCGTGCACAACACGCGGATACCCAGCTCGTCCAGCAGCGGCAGCACATGCCAGAACTCGCCGGCGATGTTGTATTCGCCGATCAGGTTGACGTCGTGCACGGTGATGCCCGGGCGCTGGGCGGACGTCGGGACGGGCGCGGGCTCGGCGGTGCCGACCACGTGCCTGACCATCGCCTCGCCGGCGATGCGGTTGCCGAGGTTCTTGGTGCCGTAGAAGCCGGCCGCATCGACCGGTACCACCGGCACGCCCCAGCGCTCCGTGGCCGACCGGCACACGGCGTCGACGTCGTCGCCGACCAGGGCCGGCACGCAGGTGTTGTAGACGAACACGGCCGCAGGGGCATGCTCGTCGACGGCCTGCCTGATGGCGTGGAACAGGCGCTTCTCCGAACGCCCCATGATCACGTCCTGTTCGGTCAGGTCCGTGGTGAAGCCGAGGCGGTAGAGCTCGGGCCCGGATGAGCGGGTGCCGCGGTTGTCCCAGGAGGAA
This sequence comes from uncultured Zetaproteobacteria bacterium, assembly GCA_964492895.1. Classification (GTDB taxonomy): domain Bacteria; phylum Pseudomonadota; class Zetaproteobacteria; order Mariprofundales; family Mariprofundaceae; genus DATLWN01. Next base: position 163,166 of record CAZBLR010000001.1, read on the forward strand.
CCGGCGCAGGCGATCGGCCCGTGCACGATATGCGCCACGTCGGCGATCGGCAGCAGCGCGATCTGCGCCCCGTCGAAGGCGCAGCCGCCGGCCGAGGCGCCGGGCTTGGGCTTGGCGCAGCCGGACTTGGACTTCTTGTTATGGGCACATGCCGGCTCGTCCAGCAGCTCTGCGATGTCGCTCTGTTTCATGCGCACTCCCGGCCGAAACGGCCTCACATGCATCCATGAGCAATGGCGATGCCAAACAAAACGCCTTCTATTCCGGTTATTTACGAAGAGAATCGATTGTTACAAACCCGACAAACATCAGCCCGCGACGGGTTTACGACAAAGGCCGCCGTCCCGCCCCAACCTGCCTCAGGCGCGCCCGGCCGACAGGGACAGCAGCGATGCCCTGAGCGCCGGGACATGCCCCGCATCCTCGGCATCGATGCATCCCACGGCGTGCGTCACCAGGGCGTCGCCGTCGTCCATATCCGCCATGAAGCGGGCCACGCTGCCGGCGACCAGGTTGCTGATACGCCGGTTCTCGCCGAACACCCTGGCGGTCTGGATGGCGTTGGCGATCAGCTCGGCGATGACCGCGAAGGGGTCCGGCTTGTCGTCGCCCATGCCTCACTCCGCGTCGGCGCCGGCGTAGTTCTTCAGCCGCTGCTGGGCGCTGACCCCCAGGATTTTCAGCATCCAGGGCGGCGGCGAGTCGCGCATGGCCTTCTGGAACTGCGCGATGACCTCCTGGGCCGTGCCGCCCTCGGGGCGCTTGATCGGATAGATGTTGGCGCGAATGATCTTGGCCGCCGCCGGCCCCCCGACCGACACGACGTAGACCACATGGCAGTCACCGATGATCTGGGCACGGAAGGCGTTCTTGTCCTCGGCGTAATCGGCCTCGAGCGCCGGGCGGATGCCGATCAGGCGGCTGTCGTTCGCCGACACCTGATAGACCAGGAAACGCAGGCAGGAACCGAAATGACCGCTCAGGGTCATGCCGACGTCGGAGGCGATGGCCACGCGCAGCGAATCGGGGATATCGCCCTCCTGATAGGCTTCCGGCTCGGGCAGGCCATCGTCCGACTCGGCATCGCCCCACAGGATGCGCACCGCCAGCTTCATCGCCTCCAGGCCGATGCCGATGTCCTCGCCGTCCTCCTCGCCGTCGAGGCTGCCGAAGCCGGTTTTCAGGTCGGTGACGGTGAAGGTGCGCAGGATATCTCCATCCAGGCGCTCGCCGAGCCGCTTCTGCAGCACCTCGATCAGTTGCGGCAGTGAAGCATTCGGAAGGGCCCGGGCGGCAAGCGCCACGCGCAGTGCCGCTTCGCGGGTGATCATTTCGGGCTGCTGCATGGCTTCATCTCCTGGCACGGCATGCGTTGATGGAAGCGGACGCGCAATTCCAGTGCCAAGCACGGGCATGCGGTTAGCCATGGCCCGGCAACGAATAGATGCCAACGTTTGTGCCGTCCGTCCCGGCCGGTGCAGGACCACGGCGGGACCGCGCCGCTTTGTCGCAGATGCGACACAAACGGCCAGGCAAGGGCGATTCGCGCCCTTGCCTGCCGCCTGCAACGCCCCGCTCAGAAGGCGTACTGCATCATGACGCGGTTGTAGACGAAGCGGTCCGCACCGTTGGCCGCCCTGCCGCGGCTGACCTCGATGCGGTCCCTGAGCGACAGCCCCGGCGCCGCGGCCGGAAAATAGGTGATATCGAGATAGGTGTTGTTGCTGTTGCCCTTGAAATGCGTGCTGTACGCCGCATAGGCCGCGATCAGCCGCAGGCGTTCGTCGAGCAGGTGATAGACCCCCTTGACCTTCCAGGCATGGCCCGGGCCGAGCTCCACCAGGCCGCGGATCATCGACGTCGTGAACAGCGGATCCGTCGCGTAGTTCGCGGTGAACGGGGAGATGACGACACCGCCGCCGAGCGCATGGGCATGGAAATCGACCCGGTCGTAGGCCACGGAGATCTGCCCATGGGGGACGTCCAGGCCGATGATCGCCCCCGGTACCGTCGAATCCACGTTGCCGCCCAGGCCCTGGTCGGTGATGCCGTACTGGCTGAAGAAGCTGTTCGGCTCATGCTGGCGCAGGTACTGGGCACCGAAGAAGGGGGAGAACCCCGTGCCCGTGTGCAGCGTGTACCTCGCCTCGCCGTAGAAGGTGCGGGCGAAGCGGTAGAAATCGTAGTACCAGGCCATGGCCTCGACCGCCTTGTTGGCGTAGCTCAGGCCGAAGGCCAGCGTGCCGCTGGCCGCCTGGGCCGTGGCCGGCAGCGGCGTGAACGGCTGGCCGCCGTGCAGGGCGTCGCCGGCATAGCTCACCGGGTAATACTGGTTGTCCTTGAAGTTGTTGCCGGAGGTGCGGCTTTTCCATGCGGTTTGGCGGATAGCGTAGAGATGCAGACCGGCGACCGGTGTCACCTCGGCCAGCACGGCCTGGTAGATCGCCGGGATGATGCGCGAATCCGAGGGATTCATCCATGGCGTATGCAACAGCTGGTTGCCGGCGCGCAGCATCAGCACCGGGTTCTGGTATTGCAGATAGGCCTGGCCGAGCACGGTCAGCTGCTGCCTCACGCCCATCAGCGTCGCATCCAGCTGCGGATGGTCGTTCAGCCCCAGCGACTGGGCCGTCATCACGCCGGCGACGACGCTGAAGCCGTCGGCGAAGGTGCCGCTGGTGAGGGTCAGGCTGCCGCCCAGGCCGAAGGCATCGAGGTTCTGCTTGCCCTGGTTCGGGGTGAATTGACGGGTGAAGTAGTACGAACGGACCTGGCCGTCGACCTTGGTCTGGTCCAGCACGTCGGCCAGGCTTGCCGCCTGGACGGGGGCCGCTGCGGCAAGGGCGAGCACCAGGCCGGCGAGCCCCTGTCTGATGGTTCTGATCGAGCGATTGATCGCAATATGGATAGGTTTCATGGTCTGCTCCTGTCGGAGCTTCCGGCGGTCCGGTCAGCCTCATGTATGTTGTTTTTTAAGAACCGCCGCCGGTGGACCGGTAGGCAAGATATACGGCGCGAACAGATCAGCCGAGGCGCACGCGCTCCCGGCGCTCGATCTGCACCACGCGTCCGTCGTGTACGGTCAGCTCCAGGGTGCCGTAACGCAGCCCCCGCAGCAGCTCGCGCAGGGTCTCGATGGGGATGTCCCGCTCGCTCTGCCTGCTTCCCTGCATGGATGACCTCCTGTCCGTCATGTTCATGCCACCTCCCGGTCCAGGCCCATGCTCTTGATCTGCGCCTGCACGACCATGCCCGGCTTGAGGCCCAGGCGGTCCCACGAATAGCGGGAGATGCGCGACAGCAGGCGCGTGCCGCTGTCCGCCGGCGTTCCCTCCATGGCCCCTTCCAGAACCCCTTCCAGAATCAATTGCACCAGCACGCGCCCGGGATCGCCCTCCTCGATGGCCATGATGCGGGCGGGCAGGATGTTCAGGATGGAGCTGCCCTGCGGTACGCCGAGCGACAGGCTGACCTCGCGGGCCGGGATACGCACCCGGGCCCGGCTGCCGGGCTCGGCCGCCAGCCGCGGCGCCAGAAGATGCTGGCCGCCTCCGATCGACAGCGTGGTCAGGTGATGGCGCTCGTCGTGGCCGGCCACCTCCGCCTCGATCACCGCCCCCGGCTCCTCGCCCGCCGCCGACGGCCGGTGCAGACCGGAAAGCAGCTCCAGCGTGCCGCCCTCGGCGATCACGCGCCCGTCCTGCATCTGCACCACGTGGTCGGCCAGCCGCGCCACCTCGTCCACCGCATGCGTCACGTAGATCACCGGGATCGACAGCCGGCGGTGCAGCGTCTCCAGATACGGCATGATCTCTTCCCTGGCCCTGGCATCCAGCGCCGCCATCGGCTCGTCCATCAGCAGCAGCTCGGGGCTGGTCAGCAGCGCCCGGCCGATGGCCACCCGCTGCCGCTCCCCGCCCGACAGCCCTTGCGGACGGCGGTCGACCAGCCGGGACAGCCCCAGCCAGTCCACCACCTCCTCCAGCGCCACCCGCTGGCGCATGGGGGCGATGCGACGCCGGCCGTACAGCAGGTTGTCGCGCACATCCAGGTGCGGAAACAGGCTGGCTTCCTGGAACACGTAGCCCAGCGGGCGGCGATGGGTCGGCATGAAGACCCCAGAGGCATCGTCCTGCCAGCAGGCATCCCCGACCGCCAGCCATCCCTGCCCGCGCTCCAGGCCGGCAAGGCAGCGCAGCCAGCTGGTCTTGCCGGAGCCGGAATGGCCGAACAGGGCGGTGACCCCCTGCCCCGGCAGGGTAAAATCGACGTCGAGGCTGAACGGGCCCCGCGCCAGCCGGAAGGCGCCGCGGATCACGCCCGCACCCCGCTGCGGCCATTGAGGATGTACAGCGCCAAGAGCACCAGGAAGGCGAAGGCCACCATCCCCCCCGACAGCCAGTAGGCCTGGCCGTACTCCATCATCTCCACATGGTCGTAGATGGCGGTCGATACCACCTGCGTGCGGCCGGGGATGTTGCCGCCGACCATCAGCACCACCCCGAACTCGCCGACGGTATGCGCGAACGCCAGCACCGTGGCGGTCAGGAACCCGGGCCGGGCCAGCGGCAGCACCACGCTCAGGAACCGGTCCCACGGGGCGGCGCGCAGGCTGGCGGCCACCTCCAGCGGCCGGTCCCCCAGCGCCTTGAATGCCTGGGTCAGCGGCTGCACCGCGAACGGCAGCGAATACAGCACCGAGCCGATCACCAGGCCGGGGAAGGAGAACACGAGCCTGTGCCCGCCCCAGGCCTCCCAGGGCCGGCCGACCCAGCCGTGCGGACCGAGCAGCACGATCAGGTAGAATCCCATCACCGTCGGCGGCAGCACGATGGGCAGCGCCACCACCGCCTCGATCGCCGGGCGCAGGCGGCTCGCCGTCCGGGCCATCCACCAGGCCAGCGGCGTGGCGGCGACGAGCAGGATCAGCGTCGTCACCACCGCCAGCTTCAGGGTCAGGGCGATGGGTGCCCAGTCGGCCGAGGACCACATCCCCGTCACCGCCGCGCCGGCACGCCGTAACCGAACCGGCCGATGATGGCGGCCGCCTGCTTCGAGGCCAGGAACGCGATCAGTGCCCGTGCCGCCGGGTTGGCCGCGCCGGCCTTCAGCAGGCAGAGCCCCTGGGCGATGGGGTCGTGCATGGCGTCCGGCACCAGCCAGACCGAGCCGCCGGGTGCCTTGTCCCCCTTCAGCTGCGAGGCGGCCACGAAACCGGCCTCCGCATTGCCGCTGGCCACGAACTGGAAGGCCTGGGCGATGTTCTCGGCCACCACCAGCTTCGGCCGCACCGCCGCCGTCAGCCCCAGGTGCTTCAACGTCTGCATCGCCGCCGCCCCATAGGGCGCGGTCTTCGGATTGGCGATGGCGACATGCTGGATCCCAGGCCCCGTCAGCACCTTCGCGCCGCCGGATACATCCGGGCCCGGGCTCCACAGGGCCAGCCGTCCGAGGGCATAGGTGCGCTCGGAGCCGGCGACCGCCAGACCGTCGGCCACGAGCTTGTCGGGGCGGGCGGTGTCGGCGGCCAGGAACACCTGGAACGGGGCACCGTTCACGATCTGGGCATACAGCTTGCCGGTCGACCCGATACTGACGACCACGCGATGGCCGGTGGCCTTCGTGAAGGCCTTCGAGATCGCCGCGAACGGGACGGCGAAATTGGCCGCCACGGCGACATCGACCTCGCCCGCGCGGGCGGTGCCAGCCATCAGCAGGGATAAGCAAATCAGAACAATCCTTTTCATACGACCTCCCTTGTTATTCATGGCCGGCCAGCACCACATCGGATGCCTTGAAGCACACCCAGATGCCGACGCCGGGCTTCAGCGCCATGTCGGTCATGGCCTCGAGGCTGATCATCGCGGTGACGACCTTCGATCCGGGCAGATCCACGACGACCTCCGAAAACACCGCGCCCTCATGGCAGCGCAGCACACGCCCGTACAGGCGGTTGCGGGCGCTGACCGCCGGTACGGCCTCACCGGTGCACAAAAAGACCGAGGACTCGCGGATCAGCGCCGTGACCTCCTTGCCGATCTCCAGCGCCATGTCGTCGGCACCCTCGTTGGTGATCATCGCGGTCAGGCGGTCCTCGCCGCCGATGCCGACGACCACCTCGGTATTCACCGCCCCCCTCGAGAGCACCTGCACCGTGCCGTGCAACTGGTTGCGTACACTGGTCTTCATGAACCACCTCCGTATCAGTCGGGAATAACGTTCGTACTCGGCCAGTCCCTCGCCGAGCAGCGCCACGAAGCGCCGGTGCTCGGCCTCCGCCGCACGGTACATGGCGATCAGCCTGCGCCCGCCGGCGGTCAGCAGCGTGCCGCCGCCGTGCTGGCCGCCGGCCGAGCGTTCGACCAGCGGCGCGGCGCTTCGATTCTGCAGCCGCTCGACCGTCTGCCAGGCCGTGCGGTAGCTGATGCCGCAATCCTTCGCCGCCTGCGAGATCGAGCCGGTGGCGTCGATGCGCTCGAGCAGCGCGATCGACTCGGCCGCCAGCGCCCCGCTGTCACCGTTCCCCAGGCGCAGCGACAGATCGGCGTTCAGCATCGCGGCCGCCCCTTCGTTTGCCCGTGCCTGCATCCGGCCTCCTCCGGCGTTATGCAATCGTTTGCATAACGCCTTGCGCATGAGTACATGCGTGCCGGTGCAAGCGCCCTGCCAACATGCAAGTGATTGATTTATATGGATCTAGCCGCAGATACCCTTGTATGAGTCGCGACAGAGCGACAGCGATTGGCCGAAAGGCGACAAGCGGCTCAGCCCGGTTCCACCACCGTCACCTCGCCGTCGGCATCGGTGATCCGGGCCCGCAGCAGCGCACCGGCGTCGCTGTAGTGATACCGATGTTCCAGCTCCACCTCGCCGTAGACCATTTTTCGGAACGACAGCAGCACGCCGGATGCGTCGAACCGGCCCTCGAAGTAGGTGTTGCGGTTGCGCGTCTCGTCTTCGGCCAGTTCGCCGACCAGGTGGAACGGCAGGTTCATGCCGGTGTAGGCGGTGAAATAGCGAAGGGTTTCGGCATCACTCAAGGGGCACCCCGTGACGCAGCTCGTGCAGGTTCTCCTGCAGCATCCGCCGGTACTGCTCGCTGTAGAACGTGATGGCGTTCGCTTCGGATGCCGGATCGCCATTAGTCTCCATGAAATGGAAGGCGTTGTAACGCGCCGCCGCATACAGGATCGCGGCGCTGAGCAGATTCGGTGCCCACTCCTCGGACAGGTCGTTGGCCAGATGGATGAACTCGTCCGCCACTTCGTGAAAATCGCTTTCCTGCATGGGTTACTCCTCATCCTGCCGAAGCCGGCGCACGACCATCTCGCGCACGTCGGGATCGGCATCGTTTTTCAGTCGCCACAACGCCTGCAGCGGCACCCGCTCGACCGCCGTCAGGCGCACGATCAGGTCGTCGTCGTCCAGCAGGCGCACCGCCTGGTTGGGGCTGACCCTGTGCACGACGATGCGCCGGACCTCCGGGGACGGATCTTCGATCATCATCGCATGCCATCCGGCGGGCAGGCGCTGGGCCACCGCCTTGCGCACCAGCGCCTCGGGGTCAAACAACATGTGCCTGAGCATGCCCACCGGCGCCCGTTCGGCCACGCGCTGGCGCACGAAGTAGTCCCCATCATGCATCATCTTCACCAGCAGGCCCGCCGGCAGACGTTCGGCGACGATGATGCGCACCTCACGGTCCGAATCGCCGAGAAAATGGCGGATCAGCGTGATCGGCACGGCGCGCACCACCGCCCGGCGCACCACGGGATCCGGATCGTCGAGCAGCGGCAGCAGCTGTTCGTCCGCCAGGTACGGCACCACGATGGCGCGGGTCTCCCAGAACGGATCGGCGGCGTACGCAGGCGCCAGTTCCGGATTGTTGCGGAAGAAGCGGTAGATCTGCCGGCCGCTTTCGACGCGTATACAGGCATCGCCAGGCCGGCATGCCCCCGCGGCCAGCAGCGATTGCCGGTACGGACAGCGCATACAATCGCCGATCGGTGTGCTCACATCCTCCGCCGAGGATGCCTGCCCGGACCCAGCCTTCCGCACTCTAGTCGTTTGCGAGTTCGGCGATGACCACGCCGGTGGCCGCACCGGCGTCCGTGGTGAATGCCAGGCAATGGTTGCTGCCGTCCACCAGGTACAGGTTGAAGCCGGCTTCCTCCCGCGCCACGGACTCGCATCCGACGTCGTCGTCCATGCACCAGGTGAAATGCATGTCGGGATGGCGCTGCCTGAGCTCGGGCAGGCAGCCCTCGCCGGCCCCGTGTGCATTCAGCCACCCGGCGATATCGGCAAGCTGCGCCTCACTGATCATGCCTCTTCCTCCAGCGCGAAGCGCACCCGCGCCTCCGGCGCCGCGCCCAGCACCTTGGCCAGCCACGGCGGCGGACTGCCGGCCAGTACCGGCTGCAGCTCGGCCAGCACCTCGCGGGCCCGGCCACCCTCGGGACGCTTCATCGGATGGATGCCGGCCTTGACCACCTTGGCCGCCGCCGGGCCGCCGATCGACACCGCGAACATCACGTGGCAATCGCAGATCAGCTTGACGATACCCGCCGTCCTGTCCCCGCCATCCGCAGCCGATTCGGTCGGGCAGCTGTCGATCAGGCGGATCTCGTCCGCCGAGACCTGGTAGATCAGGAAGAAGTCGCAGGAAGCGAAATGCCCGTCGAGCACCTCATCACCGTTGGAGGCCACCGCCACCCGGATGGAGTGCGGCATGTCGCCTTCCTCGTACGGCTCCAGTTCCGGCAGGGTGGAGATTTCGGATTCCCCGTGCAGCAGGCCCGTCGCCTCTTCCAGGGCCGGCGTAGCGAAGCGGCCCGGGAACAGCCTGCCCAGGTCGGCAGCGCCGACCGAGGCAAGCTTCTTCGCCGTCAACGGCAGGTCGTGTGCACTGACCAGCGCCTTGACCAGTTCCTGGGCGCCGATCCCGAGGGCCTGGGCGGCCAGACCGATGCGAAGCGCCAGCTCGCGGGACAATCCCTTGCGAGGCATCGGTATTCCCTCAGGCCGTCAGCGGCAGGATGCAGTCCGGCACCGGGCAAACCTCGACGCACTTGGGCGCATCATAATCGCCCTCACACTCGGTGCAGGTCTCCTTGGTGATCTTGAATACGACCTTGTCCTCGTAGATGGATGAGGTCGGGCACAGCGGCTCGCAATCGCCGCAGGAAATGCATTCTTCAGCAACAATATACATGGCCATGGTATCACTCCTTTCCTGGGGAGACGGCCTCAGCCGGTGAACCCGCTGACGCCGTTTCCGAGTCGGTTATTGTTCTCTGCCATCGGATTGGATGGCGTTCCGTTCATCGGCCGAAGCCGATAAACCGCTTTTCTAGTCGTTCTCGCCGGCGCGTTTGGCGCGCAGCGTCACGGGCAGGTCCGGGCGGGCGATCGGCTCGACCCAGAAGCTGGAGCCATCGCCCAGCCTGATCTCGCCGCCCCACTTGTCGTCTTCGTCGAACTCCATCGACACCACCGTGTCCTCCAGATCCCGTTTCGGTACGTAGAGGGTCATCTCTCCGGCGGCGTCTCGGCGTAACATGACTTTCGGCATCGCGTTCTCCTTCCTGGGCCCGGAGGGGGCAGGCGCCCCCTCCTTGTCCATCCCGATCAGCGGATCAGGTCGTAGTTGTAGTCCGTGGTTCCCATGCCGCGGGTCTCTTCGTCCAGCCTCTCCAGCACGTTGTTGACCAGCGTGGTGAGGATCTGCATGGCGCCCTCGTAGCCCAGCGTGGTCGAACGGTGCAGGTGATGACGATCGAAGATCGGGAAGCCGATGCGGATCAGCGGCACCTCGAACTGTTTGCCCTTGGTGACGGTATCGCGCTGGATGAACTTGCCGTAGCTGTTGCCGATCATGAAATCCGGCTTGTTGGTGAACATCAGCGAACGGAAGTGCCACAGGTCCTTGCCGGTATGCACCGTGGTGTTCTGGCCGTACGGCGAGTCGGCCAGGATGGCCTCCATCGCCTTCTTCCAGCGCTTGTTGGCGTGGTTGACCAGCACGTCGGTCGGCTCGGCACCCAGCTCCAGCAGGAACTTGGTCATGCCCATGGCGAAGTCGGCATCACCGTACAGGGCGAAACGCTTGCCATGCATCCAGGTGTGGCTGTCGGTCATCATGTCGACCAGGCGGCCGCGCTCCTTGGCCAGCTCTTCCGAGATGGGCTGGCCGGTGATCTCGGAGACCTTCATCAGGAACTCGTCGGTCCACTCCAGGCCCATAGGGATGTTCAGCTTCGGCACCTCGTGCTTCCAGGTGTTCTGCACGTACTTCTTGGTCTTCTCCAGCTGCCAGGGCTGCAACAGGATGGTATCGAACGCGTTCGGCGCATCCTTGATCTCGTCCATGGTGGTGCCGCCCGAGTACATGCGGAACTGGCCGTCGGCCGGCGTATCCAGCACCTCGGACGGATCGGAGAGCAGCTGGGCATCGACGCCCATGTCCGCCAGCATGCGCTTGACCACCCGGTAGTTGCCAAGATAGGTCTCGAAGCCCGGCACCAGGTTCAGCTTCTTGTTGGAGCCGACCACCTTGTCTTCCATGGTGTTCAGCGTGAAGTAGCGGGCGATGCCCTCGAACATGTTGTCCCAGCCGGTCACGTGGCTGCCGACGAAGCTCGGCGTATGCGCGAACGGTACCGGGTACTCCTGCGGTACATGGCCTTCCTTCTTGGAATTGTTGATGAAGGCGTTCAGGTCGTCGCCGATCACCTCGGCCATGCAGGTGGTGGATACCGCGATCATGTCCGGCTTGTACAGGGCCTTGGCGTTCTCCAGGCCATCGAACATGTTCTTCTGGCCGCCGAACACCGCCGCATCCTCGGTCATCGAGTCGG
>CAZBLR010000002.1:0-157408 GCA_964492895.1 uncultured Zetaproteobacteria bacterium
TCCTTGAGCAGATCAGCCAATCCTGAAAACGGTTTGTAGGTCGAATTCCCTGTTTCGTGCTCGGGGCTTCCCGGCGGCGCCTCGCCGACGAACTTCGTATGTTCCTGCTCGTGGCAGTAGAGGCACAGAAGCTCCCAGTTGCTGCCGTCGGGCGGATTGTGGTCGTGGTTGTGGTCCTTGTGATGCACGGTCAGCTCGCGCAACTTCCTGCCCTCGAACTCGTGGCCGCAGCGGGCGCAGACATGCGGGAACAGCTTCAGCGCCTGCTCGCGGAAGCCCCCCTTTTGCGCCTGTTTCACCTCATCCCTTGATGCCCGAATGGCGCAGCAGGGCGTCGACGGTCGGCTTGCGGCCCCGAAACGCGATATAGGCGTCCATGATGTCGCGGCTGCCGCCGACGGCGAGCACCTCGTCGCGGAAGCGTTCGGCCGTCGCCGCATCGGTGATGCCCGCTTCCTCGAAGGCGGAGAAGGCATCGGCGCTCAGCACCTCGGCCCACTTGTAGCTGTAGTAGCCGGCGCCGTAACCGCCGGCGAAGATGTGCGAGAAGCCGTTCTGGAAGCGGTTGAAGGCGGGCGGGATCAGCACCGCCACCTCGCGGCGCACGCGGTCGATCACGTCCTGCACGCTTTCGCTGCCGCCCGGCTCGAAGCCCGCGTGCAGCTCCATGTCGAACAGCGAGAACTCGATCTGGCGCAGCATCATCATGCCCGACTGGAAGTTCTTCGCGGCCAGCATGCGGTCGAACAGCTCGTCCGGCAGCGTCTCGCCGGTCTCGTAGTGGCGGGCGAACAGGTCGACGGCCTCGCGCTCCCAGCAGAAGTTCTCCATGAACTGGCTCGGCAGCTCCACCGCGTCCCAGGGCACGTTGCGGATGCCGGACACGCCGAGCTCCTCGATGCGGGTCAGCATGTGGTGCAGGCCATGGCCGAACTCGTGGAACAGGGTGTTGACCTCGTCGTGCGTCCACAGCGCCGGCTTGTCGCCGACCGGCGCGTCGAAGTTGCAGGTCAGGTAGGCCACCGGCAGCTGCAGCGTGCCGTCCGGCCGCCGCCAGCGGCTGAGGCACTCGTCCATCCAGGCGCCGCCGCGCTTGTGCGGGCGGGCGTACGGGTCGAGGTAGAAGGCGGCGACCTGTTCATCGCCCCGCCACAGCTCGAAATAGCGCACGTCCTTGTGCCAGCGCGGCGCCTCGCGGTTCTCGCGCACCGTCAGGCCGTACAGGCGGCCGATGAGCGCGAACAGCCCGTCGAGCACGTTCTGCTCCGGGAAGTACGGCTTCAGTTCTTCCTGGGAGATAGCGTAGGTCTTGCGCCGCAGTCGCTCGGCGGCGAACGGGATGTCCCAGGCCGCGAGCTCCGTGAGGCCAAGCTCGGCGGCGGCGAAGGCCTTGAGCTCGGCGAATTCCTGTTCGGCCATCGGCCGGCTCTCGGCCGCCAGCTCGCGCAGGAAGGCCTTCACCTCGTCCGGCGATGCGGCCATCTTCGGCGCCAGCGAATACTCGCCGTAGTTGGCGAAGCCGAGCAGCGAGGCGGCCTCGCGGCGCAGGGCCAGGATCTCGTCCATCACCGGGCCGTTGTCGAGCTCGCCCGAGGAGGCGCGCGTGGCGAAGGCGCGGTACATCCTTTCCCGAAGCCCCCGCGCCTCGGCGTACTGCATGAACGGCATGTAGGACGGCGCGTCCAGCGTGAACAGCCAGCCGGCCTTGTCCGACGCCTTCGCCCGCTGGGCGGCCGCGGCGCGGATCGAGTCGGGCAGGCCGGCAAGATCGTCCTCGTCGGTCAGGTGCATCTCGAAGGCGCGCGTGGCGTCCAGGATGTGCTGCTCGAAGATCGTGGACAGCTCGGACAGGCGCATCTGGATGGCCTTGAAACGATCGCGCGCCACCCCTTCGAGCTCGGCGCCGCCGAGGCGGAAATCGCGCAGCGTGTGTTCGATGACGGCGCGGCGCTCCCCGCTGAGCCCGGCGAAGGCGGCGCTGTCCTTCAGCTGCCTGACGGCCGCGTACAGTGCCTCGTTCTGGGCCAGCTCCGCCTGGTACTCGGCCAGCTTCTGCACGCCCTGCTGGTGGACGGTACGCAGGGCCTCCGAGTCGCAGACGCTGTTCAGGTGCGACACCGGACCCCACACCCGTCCGAGCTGCTCGTCCATCGCCTCCAGCGGCAGCATCAGCGAATCCCAGCCGGGCCCGGCCTGCGCGGTCAGCGCTGCGAGGCGGGCACGGTGGTCGGCCAGGGTCCGGTCCAGCGCCGGCAGCACATGCTCCGGGCGGATGGCCTCGAACGGGGGCAGGGTATAAGCGGTCAGCAGGGGGTTGTTCTGGGAGGTCATGGGCGAAGCATGCCGCCCTGCATCGCCATGGCAAGATACAAAAAAAGCGGCAGCCCGGAGGCTGCCGCTGCTTGGAGGAGGATTCAGTTGAAGCAATTCTTCTTCCGGCCCGGGAATCGTGCTGTGTCCCAGGACACGCTTCCCGATCCGTGCATGCACTTTGCCGCGGCGGCCCGTAATCGGGCGTGAATGGCTGCTTAAATGTTGTTAACGGATTCTGACTTGCGGGAGCCGGCGCCGGACGCCTACAGTCAGGATTGCGGAGGTCAGCGATGAAGGTACTGGTGATTGGGGCCACGGGCACGATCGGCAAGGCGGTCAGCGAGGCGCTGGGCAAGCGCCACGAGATCCTGCGCGTCGGCCATACGAGCGGCGATTTCCACGTGGACATCACCTCCGGCGAATCCATCGCGCGGCTGTTCCGCAATGCCGGCAGCTTCGATGCCCTGGTGTGCACCGCCGGCCTGGTCAAGTTCGGGGAGCTCGCGAAGCTGTCCGAGGCGGATTTCCTGGCCGGCATCCAGCACAAGCTGATGGGCCAGATCAACCTGGTGCGCATCGGCCTGCAGTACGTGCATGCCGGCGGTTCCTTCACGCTGACCAGCGGCGTGGAGTCGCGGGAGCCGATGCCGGGCACTGCGGCCATCGCCATGGTCAACGGCGGCATCGAGTCCTTCGTGCGCGCGGCGGCGCTGGAGATGGCGAATAAGGTGCGCATCAACGCGGTCAGCCCGATCCTCGTCAAGGAAACGATGCTGATGATGGGCATGGGCAGCATCGGCGGCATGCCGGCCAGCGATACGGCGCTCGCCTACGTCGAGGCGGTCGAGGGCCGGCACCACGGCGAGATCCTGGATGTAAGGCAGTATGCCGGTCATGAGGGCGCCAGCTCCGTCGTGATCTGAAACGGCGCCAGGCTGCGTTGCTCGTCGTTCATTTGGATTTACCAAACTTCACTCCTCGCGCCTTGCCTGACACCGTTTCAGGTCATGACGTTGCGGTCGCTTGGAGTGCTCCGGTGGATCAGGCGAATTCGGGGAGGATGTCGGCGGGAAACACCGGCCCGTCGACGCACACCCGCCGGTAGTATTCCCTGTCGTTCTCGACGGTCCTGACCACGCAGCCGGCGCAGCCGCCGAGGCCGCAGGCCATGTATTCCTCGAGGCTCAGCTGCGTCGGGATGCCCATGTCGCGGCCGAGGCGGGCCACCGCGTGCAGCATCGGATGCGGGCCGCAGGACAACAGCACCGTGCGCCCCCGTTCCTTGGTGTCCAGCGCCTCGAGATAGGTGCGGGCCAGGTCCGGCACGTGTCCGGCGAAGCAGCCGTAGAGGCCGGCGTTGCTGGCCAGGCGCGACGGCACACCCCAGTCCTCCAGCGAGACGATGCCGAGGATGGCGTTGCCGTCGATGCCGGGCAGCATGAAGCCGCTGGGTTTCAGTGCGAACGGGAATTCGACCTCGGAGCCGGCGAACACCACGGCGTCCGCCTGCCCGCGCAGGCGCAGGGCGGCGAAGATCATCGGCGGGATGCCGACGCCGCCGCCGATCAGCACATAGCGCCGGGTTGTGTCCGCCAGGTCGAACGGGCGGCCGATCGGGCCCATGCAGGCCAGCGTCTCGCCGGCCTTGCGTCCGGCCAGTAGCGCCGTGCCCTCGCCGACGGTCTTGACCAGCAGATCCACGGTGCCCCTGGCCGGGTCCGTCTGCATGATCGACAGCGGCCGGCGCATCGGCCGCGCCTCGGCGACGCGGATGTGTACGAACTGCCCGGGCTGGGCGGTCTCGGCGATCTTCGGGGCGGCCAGGCGCATGATGAACTGGCCGCCCGGATGCGCGGCATTGGCGATGATTCCGGCGGCTTCCTCGAAGATGGTGTTGCGGTGCGGTTCAGCCAAGGACGTTCCCGTCGGCATATACGACGCGGCCGTCCAGCAGCGTGTGCGTGACCCGGCCCGTCATCTCGCGGCCGTGCCAGGGGGTGTTGCGGCTCTTCGAGAACAGCCTGTCGCGGTCCAGCGTCCAGCGTGCCTTCTCATCGAAGATCGTGATGTCCGCCGGCCGGCCGGCGCCAAGCGTGCCGGCTTGCAGGTTCAACAGTGCCGCCGGCACATGGGTGAGCTTGGCGACCAGTTGCGGCAGTGTCAGCACCCCGGCGCGCACCAGGTCCAGCGACACCGGCAGCAGCGTTTCCAGGCCGACGATGCCGAAGGCGGCGCAGGACAGGCCGCAGCGCTTGTCGTCCTCGTGATGCGGGGCGTGGTCGGTGGCGATGGCGTCGATGGTGCCGTCGCCGAGCCCCGCGATGACCGCCTGGCGGTCGGCCTCGGTGCGCAGCGGCGGGTTCATCTTGGCGTCGGCGTTGTAGTTCAGCACCTCTTGTTCGGTCAGCGCGAAGTGGTGCGGGGCGGCCTCGGCCGTGACCCGAAGCCCCTGGCGCTTGGCCTGGCGTACCAGCTCGACGGCCCCGCGCGTGGAGATATGGGCCACGTGGTAACGGGCCCCGGTCAGCTGCGCCAGCATGATGTCGCGGGCGACCATGGCATCCTCGCCGGCGGCCGGCATGCCGGACACGCCCAGCTGGGTGGAGATCCAGCCCTCGTTGACGGCGCCGCCCTCGGTCAGGCCCAGCTCCTCGGCGTGCTGGATGACCAGGAAATCGAAGGTCGAGGCGTATTCGAGGGCCTTGCGCATGACGCCGGCATGCCAGATCGGGCGGCCGTCGTCGGAGAAGGCCACGGCGCCGGCGCGCACGAGCTCGCGCATCTCGGTCAGTTCCTTGCCCTCGAGGCCCTTGGAGACGGCGGCGATCGGGTGCACGCGGCACAGGCCGACCTCGCGCCCGCGTTCGACGACCTGGCGCACGACGCCGGCATGGTCCAGGCGCGGCTGCGTGTTCGGCATGCAGGCCATGGACGTGACGCCGCCGGCCACGGCGGCGCGGGAACCGGAGGCGATGTCCTCCTTCCACTCCTGGCCGGGCTCGCGCAGGTGCACGTGCATGTCGACGAAGCCGGGGCATACGACCTTGCCGGCCGCATCGATCGTCTCGGTCGCCTTGCCCTTGAAGGCACCGACGCCGGCCACCTTGCCGTCCTCGACCCACACATCACAGAGCTTGTCGATCCCGTTCGCCGGGTCGATGACGCGCCCGCCGGTGATGCGCAGCGTGCTCATTCCTCTCCTCCTCCACACAGGGCCGTCAGTACCGCCATGCGCACGGCCACGCCGTGCTCGACCTGGTCCAGGATGCGGCTGCGCGCCGAATCGGCGACGTCGGTGGCGATCTCCACGCCGCGGTTGATCGGGCCCGGGTGCATCACCAGCGCCTCGGCGCCGGCGGCCGCCAGGCGCTGCCGGTTCAGGCCGTAGGCCTCGTGGTATTCGCGGATCGACGGGAACGAGCAGTTGTCGGTCAGGCGCTCGGTCTGCACGCGCAGCATGTACAGCACGTCGCTGCCCGGGATGGCGGCGTCGAAATCGTGGTACACCTCGCAGCCGTAGCGTTCCACCTGAGCCGGCAGCAGCGTCTTCGGCGCCACCAGGCGCACGGTGTAGCCCAGGCGTTGCGCGGCCAGCAGGTGCGAGCGCGCGACGCGCGAGTGCGCGATGTCGCCGACGATGGTCATCACGCGCCCGTCCATATCGCCGATGGCATGCTTCAGGGTCAGCAGGTCGGTCAGGATCTGGGTCGGGTGCTCGTGCGCGCCGTCGCCGGCATTGATGATGGCCGTACCCGGCAGGTAGTCGGCGAGGAAGTGGCAGGTGCCGGCGATCGAGTGCCGGATCACCAGCGCGTGCGGCTGCATCGCCGCCAGCGTCTGGCCGGTGTCGAGCAGGGTCTCGCCCTTCTTGGTGGCCGAGGTCGAGGCCGAGATGTTGATGACGTCGGCCGACAGGCGCTTGCCGGCGATCTCGAAGCTGGTGCGCGTGCGCGTCGAGTTCTCGAAGAACAGGTTGATCACGGTCTTGCCGCGCAGGGTCGGGGCCTTCTTGATCGGCCGTCGCGACAGCTCGACGAAGGAGTCGCCGAGGTTGACCAGGTACTCGATCTGGTCGCGGTCGAGCTCGGTGATGCCGAACAGGTGCTTCAGCGGCTTCACCGCTTCACCTGCTTCTCGACGATGCACCAGTCGTCGCGGTCGTAGCAGAGCTTCACCGAGGATCCCTCGGGGGCCGGGTGGGACAGGCCGGTGACGTCCGGGGCGATCGGCAGCTGGCGGCCGCCGCGGTCGACGAGCACCGCCAGGCGGATGCCGGCCGGCCGGCCGTAATCGAACAGCTCCCCGAGCGCGGCGCGGATGGTGCGGCCGCTGTACAGCACGTCGTCGACCAGCCACAGCGTGCGGCCGCTGATATCGAACGGCAGGCGACTCGGGCGCACCTCCGGGTTCGGGCCGATGGTATCCAGGTCGTCACGATAGAAGCTGATGTCGAGATCGCCGCGGTGTACCTGGCTGCCGGCCGCCGCAAGCAGTTCCTGCAGCCGGTCCGCCACATGCGAGCCGCCGCGGCGGATGCCGATCAGCCAGGCCTCGGGCGCGGCCATGGCTTCGGCCATGCGTGCCAGCGCCGCGTCGACCTCGGCGGTCTCGAACACGGTGCGCTCAGCCACGCTCAGGCCCCGGGTGTGCGGCCAGGTAGTCCTCGAGGATCACGGCGGCGGCGGTCTGGTCGACGCGCTCGGCCACCTTCTTCTCGCTGAGCCCCTGGGCGCGCAGGCGCTCTTTCGCCGTCCAGCTGCTCAGGCGTTCGTCCCAGAAGGCCAGCGGCAGCTCGGTCAGCGCGGCCAGCTCGGCGGCGGCGGCGCGGCAGTCGGCTGCCTGCGGCCCCTCGCTGCCGTCCATGTTGCGCGCCAGGCCCACCAGCAGACCCTTGCAGCCGTATTCCTGTGCGTATTTCAGCGCCTGCTTGGGCCAGGCACGGTCACCCCGGTGCAGGCAGGCGATGCCGCGGGCCGAGATGCCCAGGCGGTCGGAGACGGCGACGCCGATGCGTTTGAGGCCGATATCGAGGGCGAGAATGGGAAGCGTGAGTGGGGAGGCGGAGGAAAGCCCGGAGCCCGGAGCCAAGGCGGAAGGCCCGGATTCAGAAGTTGAGCAGAATGCGGCTTTCATCAAAGCCGTGATTCTGCAACGTCTTGCTGCAGGCGTCCACCATCGCGCTCATGCCGGCCAGGCAGGCCACGGCATTGCCTCCGTCCGGTTGGTCGTGGGTCAGGGCGTCCTGCACGTAGCCGATCGGGCCGTCCCAGTTGCCGTCGGCGGTGTCGACGGTGACGCTGACGTCGATGTCGTGCTCGGCCAGCGAGTCGAGCTCGTCGGTCAGCAAGCGGTGGATCGGGCTCAGGAAACCGGCGTAGATGGCCACCTTGCCGAAGTCGCGGCGGTGCAGGATCAGGCTCTGCCAGACGCTGCGCAGCGGTGCGATGCCGGTGCCGACGCCGATCAGGTAGATATCCGAGCCGAAGAACGGGGACAGGTCGAAGCCCTTGCCCATCGGCCCCTCGACCTCGAGCTCGGTGCCCGGGCCCTGCTCGCACAGGTAGGTGCCGATGCCGCCGGCCTGCTTGACGACCAGTTCGTAGTACGTGGCCTCATTCGGGGCGTTGGCGATGGCGAAATAGGCGGCGGCCGGCTGGCGCACGTCCGGGATGCCGACGCGCAGGAACTGGCCGGGGATGAAGGGCTTCAGTGTCTGTCCCGGTTCGGGTTCCAGCGTCAGCCGGACCACGCTATGCTCGCATGCCGCATCGCTGAGGCGTTCGGACACACCGATACGCATGCGGTATGGCGGAAATTCCTGCAAAATGCCGACTCCTATTCCATGAGGGCGCACATTGCACCGAAGGGATCACGAATATGCAAGCACAAACCTGCCTCGAATTGCGCCTTCCGGCCGGGGAAATTTCCGACGAGGCCTTTGAGCACATGGCCTTGCGCCTGGATGCCCTGGGGTCCGCCGAGGAGACGGATGCCGAGTCCGGGGCGCGGGTCTACGTCGCCTGGTTCCCGGTCGATCCCGATGGCGAGGTGCAGCGCGCCCGTATCACGGCGGCGGCGGCGGCCCTGGGCGCGGCGCCCGACGACATGGCGCTGACGCTGCTGGGCGACGACTGGGAGACGGCGTGGCAGAAGGACTGGCAGGGCAAGGCCATCGGCGAGCGGCTGTGGGTGCGCCCGTCGTTCCGCGAGCCGGCGACGGACGGACGCATCGACATCGTGCTCGATCCAGGCATGGCCTTCGGCACCGGCCAGCATGCGACGACCTGCCTGTGCCTCACCGCCATCGAACGTGCCTGCGCCGGGCAGCCTCCGGCAAGCCTCTTGGACATGGGCGCGGGCTCGGGGCTGCTGGCCATCGCCGCCGGCAAGCTCGGGGTGCGGCATCTCGTGGCCATCGACAACGATCCGATCGCGGTCGAGGCGGCAGCGGTCAACGCCGGCATCAACGGCGTGGCGCTGGAATCGCGCCTCGGCGACACGCCTCCCGACGACGTATGCGAGCTCGTCGTGGCCAACATCCTGGCCGGCCCCCTGATCGCCATGGCCCCGGGGCTGGCCGCCTGTACCGGCCGGCGGCTCATCCTGTCCGGCCTGCTGGTCACGCAGGTCGACGAGGTGCAGGCAGCCTACGAGGCCGAGGGGCTCGCCGTCGATCGCGTCGATCGCGATGGCGAGTGGGCGTCGATCGAGCTGGTGCGCTAGCATCGGCCTTGAGGGGTAAGTATGGAATTTCTCGCGATCGGTCTTTTGGCAGGCATGCTTTCCGGGCTGTTCGGTATCGGTGGCGGCGTCGTGATCGTGCCCGCATTGATCCTGGTCGCCCGGATGGGTCCCGAGACGGCGACCGGCACCTCGCTGGCGGCACTGTTGCTGCCCGTCGGGGCGCTCGGTGCGTGGTACTACTATCGCCATGGCTTCGTCGCGGTCGCGCCTGCGGCGTGGATCGCCGCCGGTCTTTTCGTGGGCGCATGGCTCGGCGCCCACGTCGCCCTGCGACTCTCGGCACAGGATCTGCAGAAGGCCTTCGCCATCTTCCTCGTCTTCGTGGCCGCTCACCTGTGGTTCACGGCACGGTGAGCTTCTTCAGGACGGCTTATGCAACGGAGCCCATTGTCCTTTCATGAAGCTCTCGTCACTGGTCGGCTTCCTGTGGTGATTGCCCTTCGAGCAACCCGAGATCATGATGATCATGAACATCAGAAAAAGTGTTTTTCTCGACATGAATCCTTCCTCAAACAACGTCCAGGTTGCTGTTCCGTGAATCTTTGTGATCGATATGCCCAAAGTATGGCCATGCATGGCCGGCCATCCAAGTCACCGGCATGCGCTGCCCGGTGCAAGTAATCCACCAGGTCGATGCGATCGGATCCGGTATGGCCGGTCAAATACACCGCCGATGATTTCAGGCCACTTTCGGTCATTCGGAAAAGGGTTCTGATCCCCCCTGCTCACTTGCTCGGCAATTCAGATGCGGAACCGCTGGTAACAGCCGCTACTTGTCCGCTTCCAGATAGAGATAGGTGAAGCCGGCGGCTACACCGCCGCCACTGCTTTTACCGCCGATCGGCTGCAGTGAAATGCTGCCGTCACGTTTGCCGATGGGTGCGTTATTGCCGGCGCTGAGGCCAAAGGTTACACCGCCGCCCAATCCGGAATATTTGCCGGCCAGCTGGTGGGTACCCGGCCGGAAGTGATTAGCCAGCACGGAGTAACGGATGCTGGTTTGCTTGTCGACACTCACGTCGATACCGAAGCCGATACCCGTTTCTCCCTTGTAGCGCTCGACCGGGCCGCCTTCGCGTGGCTTGAATTCGCATCGAATATCCCGGACCGAGTGGATCAGGAGGTTGATGCCGGAGTTGGGTACGATCTTGCAGGCCAGGATGCCGACGATGTTTTTCGGAACATCGGCTTTGCCGGCAATGGCATTGCCGGCGGGCAATAGCAGTGCGGCGGTCAGCAACAAGCCGGCAAGTGATCGTTGCATTGTTTCCTCCTTATGGGTCTCCATGAGGTATCGCTATCATAGTCCCTCAGTGGGTTGTTCACCTCGGGCTGGACTGCTCCGAAAGGGCGGACGCATCTGATGTCCACTTCTGGTCGATAGGCATGCGTCCCCCCGGAAGCAGTCACTTAAGGCACAGGAATGATCTATAGACAGCGCCTGGATTCAGGGCTTCAGATGGGGGACCACCGGGGCCGGCACCAGCTCGGAGACGTCGCCGCCCATCGAGGCGATCTCGCGGATGAAGCGGGAGGACACGAAGGTGTAGTCCTCGCGCGCCATCACGAACACGGTCTCGATGCGCTCGTCCAGGCGCCGGTTCATCGTGGCCATCTGGAATTCGTACTCGAAGTCCGAGGCGGCACGCAGGCCGCGCAGGATGGCATGGGCGTTCTGCTCGTGGGCCAGCTCGACCAAGAGGCCGGAGAAGCCGACCGTCTCGACGCGCGGCTCGTCGGCGAAGGTCTCGCCCACCAGCTTCAGGCGCGTGTCCCGATCGAACATCGGCTCCTTCTTCGGGTTGTCGGCCACGCCGATGATGATGCGGTCGAACAGCTTCAGGCCGCGGTTGACCACGTCCACATGCCCGAGGGTGATCGGGTCGAAGGTGCCGGGGTAGATGGCCGAGCGTGTCACGATGCGTCCTCCGTTTCGAGAAAGTGCAGGCAGGTGCCACCGTAGCGCCGCGGGGTGCCCGGCGTCCAGCCTGCCGGCCAGGCCGGATGTTCGCCGGCCGCCTCCTCGATGACGAGCTTCCCGGCCTTGATGCCGTGCGCATTAAGCCAGGCGGGGATCTGCTCGGCGATGCCCTGGGCGTACGGGGGATCGGCATAGACCAGGTCGAATGCCTGCCCCTCGAGGCCGGCCAGGGCGCCCGGCAGGGTACCGCCGATGATCTGCCAGCGCTCGGCCAGCTGCCAGTCGTTGCGGAGCGTGCGCATGGTGCGGCAGTTGGCGGCATGCTGCTCGATGGAGATGGCCGAGGCCCCGCGCGAGATCGCCTCCAGCGCCATCAGGCCGGAGCCGGCGAACAGGTCGAGCACGCGCCAGTCCGTGATGTCGCCGAGGATGTTGAACAGTGCCTCGCGTACCTTCGACGGCGTGGGGCGAACGTCCGCTTGAACGGGGGATGCCAGGCGTCGGCCGCGCAGGGTGCCGGCGGTGATGCGCACGGCGGCCTAGGCCTTCACCATTTGCGTTCGAAGGACTCCAGGCGCTTGTTCAGCACCGCCTCGGCATCGGCGTCGCCGGGCACCAGGGCATCGACGGTGAAGCCGATATCGATGCCGATGTGCTGCTCGGTCTCCGGCCAAACCAGGTTGAGCTTCCAGGCGGACTGCATCTTCTCGGCCCAGGCGCGCGCGGTGGCGGCATCGGTCTCCGGCATCAGGATAGCGAAACGGCCGACGCCCATGTGCGCGATCAGGTCGTAGTCGCGCAGCTTCTCGTGCAGCGCCATGCCGGTGCGCACGGCCGCCTGCTGGGCGAACCAGTCGGCGTGGCCGCGCACCAGCGACACATAATTGCCGATGCCGAAGGTCAGCAGCGACAGCGGCCGCTCGAAGCGCTGGCAGCGCTTGGCCTCGATGGCCAGCTCCTGGCGGAAATAGAATTCGGTCTCGAGATCGGTGACCGGGTCGCGATAGAAATACTGGCTCAGGCGCTCGCTGCGCATCAGCGCCGTATTGACGCGCGCCAACAGCTGCGGCGGCGTCACCGGCTTGGACAGGTAGTCGTCCACGCCCAGGCTCAGGCCCTTGATCTGGTTGTCCAGCTCATCGAGCACGGTCAGGAACACGAAGGGCGTCAGGTTGTAGCGCTTGTCGGCGCGGACCTCGCGATACAGGGCCCAGCCGTCCATATTCGGCATCATGATGTCGGTCAGCACCAGGTCGACATGGCGCTTCTTCAGGATATCGAGGGCCTCGGCGCCATCGCCGGCCTCCAGCACGCGGAAGCCTCCTTGCTGCAGGAAATGGCTGGTGATGTCCCGGCTGCTGCCGGAATCCTCGACGACGAGTACGGTTTTCATGGTGCGTTCTTCCCCCGGGGTTCGGGCCCGACCTCGACCAGGCTCCAAGCCGCCGGGTCCAGGTAGGCCGCGGCCACCCTCTTGACGTCGGCAAGGCTGACCGAATCGATTTTCGACGTCCAGACCTGCAGGTAATCCAGCGGCAGGCCATAGAGCCCGATCATCGACATCAGGGCCACGCGCTTGTGGTTCTCGTCGATGCGCTGCGCAAAACTGCCGGCCAGATTGTCCTTGGCCGCGGCCAGCTCCGCCGCGCTGATGTGGCCCTGCTGCATGCGCTGCATGACGCGGCGGGTGACGGCGACAGCCTCGCCGGCCTGGTCGGCGCGCGTCTGCAGGTTGATCACGAACGGCCCGGGCACGGCCAGCGGCTCGAAATAGGAATAGATGCCGTAGACCAGTCCGCGCTTCTCGCGCACCTCGTTCATCAGCCGCGAGGCGAAGCCGCCGCCGCCGAGGATGTGGTTCATCACCAGCAGCGGGAACAGGTCGGCGCTGCGGCGCCCGATGCCCTGGCGGATCAGCATCACCGTCATCTGCCGGGTGGGCATGGCGATGTGCGCCTGGCCGGGGACGGCTGCGGTTGCGGCGGCGATGCCGTACAGCGGCTGATTCGGCTTGCCGTGCCAACGCCCGAAGCGGGCGGCGAGCATCGGCTTCAGCTCGGCCATCGTCACGTCGCCGCTGACGGCCAGCACCGCGCCCCCGGGGCGGCACTGGGCATCGTAGATCGCCTGTATGTCGGCCATCGTCACGTGCGCCAGGCCGGCCACGCTGCCGGCCGGGCGGTGACCGTACGGGTGCTGCGCGTAGACCATGGCCACGGCGGCGGCGCCGGCACGCACCTCGGGCTGTTCCAGCGACTTGCGTGCGGCGGCGACGGCGTCGTCGCGCATCTGGGCGAAGCGCTTGCCGTCCCAGCCCGGCGCCAGTGCGGCCTCGGCCAGGTCGTCCAGCGCCCCCGGCAGGGTCTCCTTCAGCGTCAGCAGCGAGATCGACAGCGCATCGCGGCTGCTGCCGGAGCTGAGCCGGATGGCCTGGGCATCGAGGCGGTCGGCCCAGGCGGCGTGCCCGTGCCTGGCGGTATGGTCGGTCAGCGTGGCCGCCAGCAGCGAGGCGGCGCCGTCGTGCCCCGCCGGGTCGAAGCGGCTGCCGGCCGGCAGCGACAGGCGCATGGCCACCATCGGCACGTTGTGCGCCTCGATCAGCAGGATGCGCAGGCCGTTGGCCAGCCGTGCCTCCTGGATCGCCGGCGTGGCCCCGGCCAGCACGGGGGCGGTCAGTGCGAGACAAAGCGCCAGGATGCGCACCCAGGGCCTCATGACTTCACCTCCGGCTGCAGCAGGCCCGTGGTGCTGCGCTCCGGTCGGACCCAGCGCTGCAGCACCCGCTGCACGTCGGCACCACTGACCCTGCGGATGGCGGCCAGCCAGTCGTCGCGGTGCTCGGCGCCGATGCCGACCGTCTCCATCTTGCCGATCTGCTTGGCACGCAGGTACAGCGAATCCTGGGCGAACACCTCGTCGGCGATGATGCGCCGCTTGGCGGCGGCCAGCCGCGCGGCATCGACGCCGTTTTTCTGCAGGCCGGAGACGAGCTTCCAGAAGGATCGCTCGAAGGCCCTGGGCGCCTGCTTCGGCCCGAGCATGCCGTAGGCGTACCACAGGTCGACGCCCATGCCGAAGGGGTCGTAGCCGGCACCGGCCGAGAACGCGGTGCGCTGGCGGTCGACCAGCTCGCGGCTCAGCAGCGCCGATTCACCGCCGGAGAGCAGCTCGGTGGCCACGGCGATGGCGGCGGCCTCGTTGTCGTTCTTGCCCGGGTGCCAGACCGGCACCGGCATGGCCATGACCATCATCGGCAGCTGCACGCCGGGCAGGCGCACGCTCAGGCGCTTCGGCCCCAGGGGCTCCGGCTCGACCGGGTCGAAGCGCGCCGGCACCGGGCGGGCCTTCAGGCGGCCGAAGGTGTGCGCGAAGGTCCGCTTCAGGTGCGCGAAGTCGACGTCGCCGACCACGACGACGGTGGCGTTGCCGGGGATGTAGTGGGCCTTGTAGAAGGCGCGTACGTCGTCGATGTCCAGGTGCTTCAGGTCCTGCATCCAGCCGATCACCGGGTTGCGGTACGGCGACAGGCGCAGCGCCACCGAGGACAGCTCCTCGAACATGCGGCTGTTCGGGTCGTCGTCGGTGCGCATGCGGCGCTCCTCCATGATCACCTTGATCTCGCGCGCGAACACCTTGGGATCCAGGCGCAGGTGACCGAAGCGCTCGGCCTCCATGCCCATGACCTCGTCGATGCGCGCCGCCGGCACGGTCTCGAAATAGGCCGTGAAATCGGTGCTGGTGAAGGCGTTGTCGTTGCCGCCCATGGCGGCGATGCGGCGCGAGAACTCGCCGGGCTTCAGCTTCTCGGAGCCGTTGAACATCATGTGCTCGAACACGTGCGCCAGGCCCGTCTTGCCCGGCACCTCGTCGCGGCCGCCGACCTTCAGCCACACCTCGATGATGGCTACGGGTGCGGAATGGTCCTCCTCGACGATCAGCCTGGCGCCGTTCGCCAGCACCGTCTGCTGCAGCCGCGCATCCGCCGTCGCGACGACGGGTATGGCGGCGACGGCGGCGGCCAGCAGGGCCGGGATCAGAAGACGGTGGCGTCGTATCATGCGCACTCCTGCGGGGTGTTCGCCGGCCGATGCCGGCTTGCGTTGACGGGTCGGAAGCGTAGCGTTCCGCGTCCTGCTGCGAAGATTGTAACCTGTACCTGGGGAGGGGTCGATGGCCGCCATGAAGCGCGCTCTGATCAGTGTGTCGGACAAGACCGGCGTGGTGGATTTCGCCCGCGGCCTCGCCGCCATGGGCATCGAGATCCTGTCCACCGGCGGTACCGCCAGCCTGCTGCGCGAGGCCGGCATCGCCTGCCGCGACGTCTCCGACTACACCCGCTTCCCGGAGATGATGGACGGGCGCCTCAAGACGCTGCACCCGAGGGTGCACGGCGGCATCCTGGCCCGCCGCGACAATCCGCATGACCTGTCGGCGATGGCCGACCATGCCATCAAGCCGATCGATCTGGTGTGCGTGAACCTGTATCCGTTCCGCGAGGTGGTGGCGAAGGGCTGCAGCATCGACGACGCCATCGAGAACATCGACATCGGCGGCCCGACCATGGTCCGCGCCGCGGCCAAGAACCACCGCTTCGTCGCCGTCGTCGTCGACCCGGCCGATTACGACATGGTGCTGGCCTCGATCCAGGCCGGCAGCCTCGATGAGGGCAAGCGCCGGGTGCTGGCCGTCAAGGCCTTCGCGCACACCGCCGCCTACGACGGTGCCATCGCCAACTATTTCTCGGCCCTGAACCCGGACGGCAGCAGGCGCGAGTTCCCGGACGTGCTGACGCGCCAGTTCATCAAGACGGCCGACGAGCTGCGCTACGGCGAGAACCCGCACCAGAACGGCGCCTTCTACGCCGATCCGGAGGACGTCGGCGTCTCGCTCGCCGACTGCCGGGTGCTGCAGGGCAAGGCCCTGTCCTACAACAACATCGCCGATGCCGATGCGGCCTTCGCCTGCGTTCGCGATTTCGCCGATTGTGCCGCCGTCATCGTCAAGCATGCCAATCCGTGCGGCGTCGCCGTGGCAAAGGACCAGGCCGGGGCCTACGAGCGGGCGCGCGCCGCCGATGCCGTCTCCGCGTTCGGCGGCATCGCCGCCTTCAACCGCGAGCTGACCGAGGCGACCGCGACGCTGATCGCCGAGACCTTCATGGAGGTCGTCATCGCCCCGGGCTTTTCCGACGGCGCGCTCAGGGTACTGGCCGAAAAGAAGAACCTGCGCCTGCTCTTGGCGCCGTCGGCGGAGCCGGTGAGCGGCGGCTGGGAGTTCAAGCGCGTCAACGGCGGCCTGCTGGTGCAGGAGCGCGATGCGCACATCCTGGACCGCGCCGCCTGCAAGGTGGTCACGAAGCGCCAGCCCACCGGGGACGAATGGGCCGACATGCTGTTCGCCTGGGCCGTGGCCAAGCACGTGAAGTCCAATGCCATCGTGTTCGCCAAGGACGGGGTGACGCTCGGCGTCGGCGCCGGGCAGATGAACCGCGTCAATTCCACGCGCATCGCCGCCCAGCACGGCGGCACGGCCATCCAGGGCTCGGCCGTGGCTTCGGACGCCTTCTTCCCGTTCCGCGACGGCGTCGATGCCCTGGCCGAGGCCGGTGCCGTGGCCGTGATCCAGCCGGGCGGCTCCATCCGCGACGAGGAGGTCATCAAGGCGGCCGACGAGCACGGTATCGCCATGGTGTTCACCGGCATCCGCCACTTCCGCCACTGATCATTGGGGGCATCGCCCTTTTTTCGATTGTCCAGGCCGTGATACCGGTCGCATCGGCCGGCCGTTTCGGGCGGCACGCTGGCCGGCGACGCCATGGGTTCCGGCGGATGGGCCATAATATGCCGGTATCGGGAAGTGCGGGGAGGTGCGCATGCTGATCGTCGTTCACGGGTTCAACGGTACCGGCAAGGGCGGCAAGGCGGCGCAGCTGGATGCGGCCCTGCCCGATATCAAGGTGGAATCACCGACATTGCCGCACGTGCCCGACAAGGCCGTGGCCGTGCTCGACAAGCTCGTCAAGAAGGGGAGCCGGCGCGGCAAGCCGGTGGCGCTGGCCGGCGCGTCGCTCGGCGGGCTGTACGCCGCGTATCTCGCCGCCAAGTACGATCTGCCGGCCATCCTGTTCAACCCGCTCGTCGACGATGCGCTGCTGCGCGACTACATCGGCCCGCAGAAGAACTTCAATACCGGCAAATCCTACGAATGGACGGCGGCGCTGTGCGACCAGCTCACGCCGTACCTGACCGAGGCCGGCGCACTCGCCGTGCCGCCGCTGGTGCTGCTCGACCAGGGCGACGAGGTGTACGGCCACTGGCAGGCCATGCGGCACTACGAAGGGCATGCCGACATCCGCGTCTACCCCGGCGGCTCGCACGCCTTCGATCATCTGGGCGAGGCGATGCCGGTGATCCGCAAATACCTCGAGGGTCGCTGCTGAGAACGAATCGTTCTATGTAGACAACGGGTTGGCGATCTCGATCAGGTTCATGTCCGGGTCACGGAAGTAGACCGAAAGGATCGGGCCTTCCGCACCGGTGCGCTGGACAGGTCCCTCGATGATGTCCACGCCGTACGCAGCGAGGCGGCGGATGGCTTCGTCGAGGGGGGTCGAAATGATGAAGCACAGGTCGGCGGAGCCAGGCGTCGGTCTTCCGGCCTTCGGCTCGAACTCGTTGCCATGCTGATGCAGATTGATTTTCTTCCGGCCGAACGAAAGTGCTTTGCGGTTGCGGCCGAAGGTGACGGCTTTCATGCCCAGGACCCTGGTGTAGAAGGCGCAGGTCGCTTCGATGTCGCTGACGGTCAGGACGAAGTGATCGAGGCGGTCGATGTCCATGTTACTTCTTCTTGCCGGGCTGGAACACGACCAGGATGACGGCGGCGGCGGCGGCCGCGAAGTAGAGCACGCCCAGCACCTCCTTGGCGCTGTCGTTGACGATCCACATCAGCAGCGAGCACAGCAGGGCACCGCCGAGGGTGATGTAGCCCCATTCGCTGAACGGCTTGCGCGTGCGGACAAAGGCATAGATGTCCATGAACGACTTGATCCACAG
This sequence comes from uncultured Zetaproteobacteria bacterium, assembly GCA_964492895.1. Taxonomy (GTDB): domain Bacteria; phylum Pseudomonadota; class Zetaproteobacteria; order Mariprofundales; family Mariprofundaceae; genus DATLWN01. Next base: position 18,034 of record CAZBLR010000002.1, read on the forward strand.
GGTCCAGGTCACGATCGTCAGCGCCTGGACCGCGATCTCGGCCAGCAGGCTGGGCAGGTGCTTGTAGTTCAGGAAGATCAGCAGGGCGGTGAACGCCGCCATGACGATCCACCACCGCCGGTTGGCCTTTTTCTCGTCCTCGCTCATCGGCGGCTTCGCGTTCATGCCCGCCGCATGTTATGGCGCGGCGGCGCGTTTGTGAAAGCGCAGAAAATTCACGCCCGGTGCGCAGCGCGGCGGGCATGGTGTGTCGCATGGATACAGCCGGGCCGCAGGCGGTGCACAAGTGCGGCAAACTCCGCTATGGTTCGCCGCTCGGATATGGAGAGGGGATAGACGGTGAAGGTACTTGTAGTCGGCAGCGGCGGGCGCGAACACGCGCTGTGCTGGAAACTCAAGCGTTCTCCGAGCGTGACCGAGGTGATCTGCGCCCCGGGCAACCCGGGCATCGAGCACGATGCGCGCTGCGTGCGTGTGGGGGCCGAGGATATCGACGGGTTGATGGCGCTGGCCCGTTCCGAGCGGCCCGGGCTCGTCGTCATCGGGCCGGAGGCACCGCTGGTGGCCGGCCTGGCCGACCGCCTGCGCGACGAGGGCTTCGCCGTGTACGGCCCGGACCAGGCCGCGGCGCAGCTCGAGGGCAGCAAATCCTTCTCGAAACAATTGATGGGCGAGGCCGGGGTGCCGACGGCGCGCTTCGAGGTGCACGACGATGCCGATGCCGCCGAGGCGCTGATCCGCCGCTGGGGGGCGCCGATCGTGGTCAAGGCCTCGGGCCTGGCCGCCGGCAAGGGCGTGGTCGTGGCGCAATCGGTCGACGAGGCCGTGGCGGCGGCGCGCGACATGCTGGCCGGCAACCGCTTCGGCGCGGCGGGCTCCGAGGTCGTCATCGAGGAATGCCTGGTCGGCGAGGAGGCTTCGTGCCTGTTCATCGTCTCCGGCGACGACATCCTGCCGCTGGATTCCAGCCAGGATCACAAGGCGCTGCTGGACGGGGATGCGGGCCCGAACACCGGCGGCATGGGCGCCTATTCGCCCGCCCCGTGCGTGACCCCCGAGATTGCAGAGGAAGTCCTGGAAACCATCGCGCGGCCGACCATCGCGGCCCTGAAGAAGCGGCGCATCAGCTTCATCGGCACCCTGTATGCCGGCGTGATGCTGACGGCCGACGGCCCGAAGGCGCTGGAGTTCAACGTGCGCTTCGGCGATCCCGAGTGCCAGCCGCTGATGGCGCGCCTGCAATCCGATCTCGGCCAGGTGCTGCTGGCGGCGGCCGAAGGGCGCCTCGCCGGCACGGAGCTCGAGTGGGACGCGCGCGTGGCCCTGTGCGTCGTCGTCGCCTCCGACGGCTATCCCGGCAGCTTCACCAAGGGGCAGCCGATCCTGGGCATCGATGCCGTGGAGCAGGCCGGAACCGTCGTGTTCCATGCCGGCACCGCCAGGCAGGACGGCGTCATCGTCAACGCCGGCGGGCGGGTGCTCGGCGTGACGGCGTTGGGCGCCACGGTGTCCAAGGCGCAGCGCGTCGTCTACCGGGCGCTGGAGCAGCTGAACTGGGCGGGCGGCTATTACCGGCGCGACATCGGCTACCGCGCCGTGGCGCGCGAGCAGCGCTAGGCGCGGGGTTTTCTCGTCGCGCTCGCGCGGCTATGTTGCAGTCGGGTTTGATCGAGACGCAAAAGGCTATCCTGCCTATTGCCCGGGACGCGGAATAATGGTGCGATTTTATTCCGCTCACTAAAGCCGCACATCCATATGCGGGATGGAGATGGGAAATGGAAAATATCAAGGTGCTTATCCTGATGGGCAGCAAGAACGACATGCCGACCATGGAGAAGGCATCGGCCGTGCTCGACGCGTACGGCGTACCCCACCAGATGCTGGTCCGTTCCGCCCACCGTACGCCGGAGGCCACGGCCGAGGCGGTCAGGGATGCCGAGGCGGCCGGTTGCCAGGTGTTCATCTGTGCCGCCGGCATGGCCGCCCATCTGGCCGGCGTCGTCGCCTCCAAGACCGTCAAGCCGGTGATCGGCGTGCCGATCGCCTCGGGCGCGCTGCAGGGGCAGGATGCGCTGCTGTCCACGGTGATGATGCCGCCCGGCATCCCGGTGGCCACGGTGGCCATCAACGGCGCCAGGAACGCGGGCCTGCTGGCCGTGCAGATGCTGGCCCAGAACGATGCCGTCCTGGCCGACAGGCTGAAGGCCGCCCGCGCCGCGGAAGCCGTTCCGCAGGACTGATCTGCATCCGCATTTCCAGGCGCTGGCCGCAGCGCGCCGCATCCGTGCCGGCGGGTTGGTGGCCCATGCCACGTCCACGGTACCGGGCGTGGCCGCGTCGCCGTACAGCCCGGAGGGCCTCGGGCGGTTGATCCGCTTCAAGCAGCGCCCCGGCCCGTTCCTGATCCTGGCCGATTCCGTGCCGGCGGCGGCCCGCCTCGCGCCGTACTTCACCCCCGGGCTCCGGCGCCTGATGCGTGACTCCTGGCCCGGACGCACGACGTTGGTGTTCCGCGGGCGTCCCGGCCTGCCGCCCTGCTGCTACCGGCGCGGCGCGGTGGCGGTGCGCGTCGATGCCAGCGGCTTCGTGCGCGAGCTGGCGCGGCGATGCGGCGGCTATGCCCTGTCCAGCAGTCTGAACCGGCGCGGCGGGGCCACGCGTCCGCTGACGCGATCCCTGCGCTGGCGCTGGCAGCGGCACCTGGCGGCCCTGGTCCCGGGCGAGGCCGGTGGCGGCACTCCGTCGACGATGCTGCGCCTGCACGGCCGGCGCGTCCGTCGCCTGCGCTGAGCCGGCCATGAACGAATCCATGCACAAGCCGGGGCGCGTGCCGCTGCACCTCGCCTCCCACGCCGCGGAGCTGCTGGCCCGCGTGCTCGAGGGCCCACCGCCGGCGGATAAGCAGATGGAGCAGTATTTCCGGCGCCATCGCCGGCTCGGCGTGCGCGACCGCGGCTTCGTGGCCGAAACGGTGTACGGGGCGCTGCGCAGCCTGCGCCTGTGGCGCCATGTGGCCGGCGAGGATGCCGGCACCGCCGAGCTGATCATGCTCGAGTTGCTGCACCAGGGGTTCAGTGCCCGGGCGCTGGAGCAGGCGCGGCTCTCCGAGGCGGCTACGCTGCGCCAGCTCGCCGAACGGCTGCGTACGCTGGACACGGGCGCCCTGCCGCTGGCCGTGCGTACCAGCATGCCGGACTGGCTGATCGACGGCCTCGGCCGGAGCATGGACGAGGCGGAGATCGAGGCGCTGGCCACGGCCCTGAATCGGGCCGCGCCGCTCGACATCCGCGCCAACACCCTGAAGGCCAACCGCGACCGCCTCGCCGAGCGCCTGCACGGGGAAGGCATCGACATGGCACCGACGCCGTTCTCGCCCGTCGGCCTGAGGCGCGAGGACCGGGCGCCGCTATTCGCCACCGAGGCCTTCCGGGACGGCTGGTTCGAGGTGCAGGACGAGGGCAGCCAGCTGCTGGCGCTGCTGGTCGAGCCCAGGCGGCGCGAGATGGTCGCCGATTACTGTGCCGGTGCCGGCGGCAAGACGCTGATGCTCGGGGCGATGATGGCCAACACCGGCATGCTCTACGCCTTTGACACGCATGCGCGCCGGCTGGCCGAGATGCGCCCGCGCCTGGCGCGGGCCGGGCTGGACAATGTACGGGTGGTGACGCTGAACGGGGAGCGTGACCCGCTGCTGTCACGCCTGGCCGGCAAGATGCACCGGGTGCTGGTCGATGCGCCGTGCAGCGGTACGGGCACCCTGCGCCGCAACCCGGACATCAAGTGGCGCCCGGTCGATCTGGAGGATATCGTGGCCGCGCAGCGGACCATCCTGGCCAGCGCGGCCCGGCTGGTGCGGCCCGGCGGCAGGCTCGTGTACGCCACCTGCAGCCTGCTGGCGGCGGAAAACGAGGACGTGGTGACGGCCTTCCTGGCCGGACGAGGCGATTTCCGCCCCGTGCCGGTGGGCGGGATCCTGGACCGGCAGCATGTGGCGCTGCCGCAGCAGGGGCCGATGCTGCGCCTGGTTCCGCACCGCCACGGCACCGACGGTTTCTTTGCCGCCGTGATGGAGCGGGCAACCTAGAGTGGTAAAAATTGCGCCGATGAACGTACAAGCTTTCGGCTTAATATTTCAGAGGCGCTATGGCATAGTCCGCAATCTCAATCAGCGCGGCGTGGCCGCGGTCAAGCCAGATGCAGGGGAAGGTGCTTTATTTCGAACGAGCGACTGACCAAGGGTTTCACGGATGAATAATCTCAACGAATCGCTGAAACAGGTGATCGCGCGCCTGGGCTCGATGACGCTCGCCGTGGCCATTCTGTGCGTGCTGGCTGTCGCATCGGCCATCGGCACCGTGTTGCTGCAGAACCAGGAGCAGACCGACTACCTGAGGCAGTTCGGCGAGCTGTGGTACTGGACCTTCCGCAGCCTCGGCCTGTTCGACATGTACCACACCTGGTGGTTCCTGACCCTGCTCGCCTTCCTGATGGTGTCGCTGGCCGTCTGCCTGTGGCGCAACGTGCCGCATATGCTCAAGGAGATGCGCACGCGCAAGGTGGCCATCACCGACAAGTCGCTGAAGACCTTCCATCACCAGCACCACTGGGAGCTCGCCGACGGCGCCGACATGGCGGACGTCAAGCGCCTGGCCGAACAGGGCCTGTCCGAATGGGAGCTGATGGAGGCCGAGAAGGAAGGCGCCGTCTACCTGCGTGGCGACAAGGGCCGCTTCCACAAATGGGGCTACATCCTGGCGCACTCGGCCGTGCTGATCATCCTGATCGGCGGCTGGATCAGCGTGCATTACGGCTTCCGCGGCAACATGTCGGTGCCGGAGGGCCAGAGCGACAACGAGATCGAGTTCCTGCGCGGCACGGCGGTGCATCACCTGAAGATGCCGTTCCGCGTCCGCTGCAACAGCTTCCACATCGCCTTCTATCCGTCGGGTCCGCCGAAGGAGTTCCGCAGCAACCTGAGCATCATCGACCACGGCAAGGTGGTGATGACCAAGGACATCATCGTCAACGAGCCGCTGAAATATAAGGGCGTGCGCATCTTCCAGGCTTCGTTCGGCGACGGCGGCTCCGCCATCACGCTGAAGCTGTTCAACCTCGACGGGTCCCAGAAGGTCCAGACGGTCAAGACGCATGTGTACCAGACCTGGAGTGATCCCAAGACGGGCGTGTCGCTGGAGATCACCAATTTCCGGCCCTTCAACATCCAGAACATGGCCGGACCGGGTGAGCCCAAGGATTTCGAGGACCTGGGCCCGGCGGTCGAGTTCATCATCCGCGGTCCGGGCCTGAAGCCGGTCAAGGTCAAGAGCTACATGAACCCGTTCGTCTACAAGGGGCAGAACCGGGGCACCCTGCTCGAGGTGTCGGAGAGCGGCGACGGCAAGGATTACCAGCCCTTCCTGCTCGGCCTGGACCTCACGAATCCGAAGGAATGGCAGCTATTCCACGCCTTCGTCCATGCGGCAGCCAGTGTCGGCGGCGGCAATACCCAGCAGGAGCGTTTCAAGGCCTTCAACGCCGCCCTGAAGCAGGTCTACGGCGACAAGCGTCCGAAGGACTTCCAGGACCTGGGCGTGCGCCTGCTGCAGGCCATGCAGTCGCTGCCGCGCATCCCGTGGCCGTACATCCCGCTCCTGGTTGATTACGACCAGGTCTATTACACCGGCCTGCAGCTGACCGAGGATCCGGGCATGAACGTGGTGTGGACGGGTAGTATCCTTCTGGTGCTCGGCCTGTGTATCATGTTCTACATGCCGCATCGGAAGATCTGGCTGGTGATCCGGCCGGCCGCAAAGGGGCTGGATATCGACGCGGCGGGCATGACCAACCGCAATACGTTGGGCTTCGAGAAGGAATTCCAGGCCCTGATGAACAAACTGAATACCATATTTGAAGCGCACAAAAGCACTTAATTAAGGAGGTACTTATGAGCGTAGCACTGGCAAACCAAACGATGTGGGACAACCTGAGTCACGGGCGTCCCGGATTCATCCGCTTCGGCGCCTACCTGGGACTGATCCTCGGTGCCGTGGGTCTGGCGTTCTACGGCAGCGGCGGCTATGACCAGAAGCAGTACCTGTTCCAGCTGTTCAGCGGCCAGGGCCTGATCTGGTGCGGCACCGGCGCCATCATCGGCGGCCTGTCGTCCACGGTGCTGAGCACCCTGCGTCCGTCCATCACGGAGGCGAAGATCGCCACGAACCTGGTGTCGTGGCTGGATGGCGCGGCGCTGCTGCTGTTGCTGACGGCGCTGCTGTCGCAGTTCGAGCCGCCGAAGTCGATGATCTCGTTCGACGACCAGTCGAACCTGTTCTCGGGCCGCGTGATCATGACCATGAACATCGTGTTCATCTTCTCGGCCGCCAGCTACATCGCCTACCTGTTCGCCCCGGAGGCCTTCATCGGCAAGCTCGGCACCTGGGCGGCCTGGGCCGGTGTCTATGCCGGCGGCTCGTCGCTGCTGCTGCGCTGGCACGAGTCCTACCTGATCAACACCGACATCGGGCATGCGCCGGTATCCAATCTCTACGAGGTGTTCATCCTGCTGTGCTGCGTGACGACGGTGGTCTACCTGACGCTGGAGCGGCGCTACCAGGCCAAGGCGATGGGCGCCTTCGTGATGTCCCTGGTGGCGGCCGCCGTGTTCTTCGACATCTGGCTCGCCTCGGTCGGTGAGGCCAGCATCAAGCCGCTGGTGCCGGCGCTGCAGTCCTACTGGATGAAGATCCACGTGCCGATGAACTTCGTCGGTTACGGTTCGTTCTCCGTCGCCTGCGGTGCGGGCATGGCCTACCTGTTCCGCAGCCGCCTGGAGTCGCGCGGCAGCAAGGCCCGCGTGCTGGCCGTGATGCCGTCGCTGGACCAGCTCGACCAGCTGGCCTACAAGGCCGTGGCCATCGGCTTCCCGGCCTTCACGCTGGCGACGATCCTGGGTGCTGCCTGGGCGTCCGAGGCCTGGGGCGGCTACTGGTCCTGGGACCCGAAGGAGACCTGGGCCCTGATCGTATGGCTGACCTACGGCGCCTACCTGCATGCACGCGTGTCGCATGGCTGGCATGGCCGGGCCCTGGCCTGGTGGGCCGTCGCCGGATTCCTGGTGACGCTGTTCTGCTTCCTGGGCGTCAACATGTACCTGTCCGGTTTGCACTCCTACGGGCGGTTGAGCTAAGTTCCCCTGTAAGGGGGGAGGTATGACACGTCTGCATAAGATCGTCTTTCCGACGGCCGGCATGGGCACACGCTTCCTGCCGGCCACGAAGGCGACGCCGAAGGAGATGCTGACGATCGTCGACAAGCCCCTGATCCAGTACGGCGTCGAGGAGGCGCTGGCGGCGGGACTGGACGAGATCGTTATGGTCACCGGCCGCGGCAAGCGCAGCATCGAGGACCATTTCGACGTGTCGGCCGAGCTCGAGCACGCCCTGCTCGCATCGGGCAAGACGGCGATGCACGACCGGATCTCGCATATCTCGAACATGGCTGAAATCGCCTATGTGCGGCAACGGCAACCGCTTGGCCTCGGCCATGCGGTTGCCTGCGCCGAGCATTGGGTCGGCGGCGAATGCTTCGGCGTGTCGCTGGCCGACGAGCTGATCATGTGCAAGGTGCCCGCCATGCGCCAATTGCGTGACGTGCACGAACGTACCGGCTTCTCCGTGATCGGGCTGGCGCGCGTGCCGCGCGAGCAGAGCCGGCGCTACGGCATGGTGGCGGCAGAAAAGGAAGGCGAGCTGCTGCGCCTGACCGACATGGTCGAGAAACCGGATCCCGATCAGACCCCGTCGGACCTGGCGATGATCGGGCGCTACATCTTCACCCCGAGGCTGTTCGATTGCCTCCGCGATACGACTGCCGGCACCGGCGGCGAGATCCAGCTGACCGATGCCATGGCGATGCTGGCCCGCGACGAGCCGGTCTACGGCGTGGTGATCGAGGGCGAACGCTTCGATGCCGGCCAGCCGCTCGGCTTCCTGCTGGCCAACCTGGAACTCGGCCTGCGCCATCCGGATTACGGCGAGCCGCTGCGGCAGGCGATCCTTTCCCTCAGCAAACCTTGAACGTGCTGGCCCTGGATGCCGCCTTCGGGCAGGCCTCGGCATGCCTGCTGAGCCACGGGCGCGTGCACGGCGCCACACTGACGGAGCCGACGCCCCATTCCCAGGCCATCCTGCCGCTGCTCGACCGGCTATTGGTCAGCGCCGCCCTCGAATGGGAGCAGCTCGACGTGCTGGCCGTCGGCGCCGGCCCCGGTTCCTTCACCGGCATCCGCGTGGCGCTCGCCACCATGGCCGGGCTCAATGCCGTGCTGGGCAAGCCGGCGCTGGAGATCTCGTCGCTGGCCGTCACGGCACGCCAGGCGGACGTGCCGGGCCCGGTATGGGTGCTCGAGGATGCGCGCGCCGGCGAGATGTTCGCAGCCTGCTACGCGGACGGTGAGGGGATCGTCGCCGATGCCTGCCACGAATACCGGGCACTGGATGCCTGGCCCGTGGGGCGATTCGTGTCGCATCAGCCGCCGCCGGGTTGCGAGGCCTGGACGAGGCTGCCGCTCCGGATCGATCGGGACACAGCCCTGGCCCGGGAGGCGGTGTCGCGCCTGGATGCGGTGGCCGATGTCGGGGCGCTGCCGCGTATGGTCCAGCCGGCCTACCTGCAACGCTCGCAGGCCGAGAGGAACGCGGCCCGTGGCTGAGGCGGTGGTGCGGGTGCTGTTCGTCTGCCTGGGCAATATCTGCCGTTCCCCGCTGGCCGAGACGGTCGTGCGCGATCGGGCCCGGGAGCGGGGGCTGTCACAGCGATTCGAATTCGCGTCGGCCGGAACCGGCGACTGGCACGTCGGCAAGGGGGCCGATCCGCGCTCGGCGGCGACGGCCCGGCGCTACGGGCATGACCTCGAGGATCACCGTGCCAGCCAGATCACGCCGTCGCGCCTCTCCGGCTGGCACTGGTTCGTGGCCATGGACAGCGACAACCGGGAGAATCTCCTGGCCATGGGCGCCCCCGGCGAACGCGTGCTGATGATGCGCCAGTTCGAGGAAGGCGGCGGCCCGGCGAAGGACGTGCCGGATCCCTATTTCGGCGGCGCGGACGGCTTCGACCGCGTCTACGCCATGCTGCGCGACAACGCCGACCACTTGCTGGATTACCTCGTCGGGGAATCCTGATCCGCCGGCTCAGCCCTTGAAATAGTTCGGATCGATATTGTATTTGCGCAGGAGCTTGCGCACGGTGTTGCGGTTCAGCCCCAGCATCTCGGACACCTTCAGCTGGTTCCCGTGCGCCTGCTCCATGGCCAGGATCAACAGCGGCGGCTCGACCTGCTCCAGCAGGTGCTTGTGCAGGTCGATCGCCTTGGCGTAGCCGAGGCGGTTGATGTATTCCCGCATGCAGCGGGCCACGGCGTTCGGCAGCGATTCGGACTCCTGATCGGTATTGCCGTCGTTGCCGAGCGCCAGCGCCACGTCCGACAGATTGATGGTGGCGCCCGGCGTCAGCACCGCAAGCCGGCGCATGACGTTGCGCAGCTCGCGCACATTGCCCGGCCAATCGTGCCGTTTCAGCAGCTCCAGGGCGTCGTTGAGCAGGATCGGCGGCGGCATGCCCAACTCGTCGGCGGACAGGCGCAACAGGGATTCCGCCAGTTCCTTGATATCGTCACGGCGCTCGCGCAGCGGCGGGATATGCACCGGGATGACGTTGAGCCGGTAGTACAGGTCCTCGCGGAACTCGCCCTTCTTGATCTTCGTCTGCAGGTTCTGGTGGGTGGCGGCCAGCAGGCGCACATTGACGGTGCGAGCCTGGTTGCTGCCGACCCGCTGCACCTTGCCTTCCTCCAGCACACGCAGCAGTTTGGCCTGCAGGGACAGCGGCATGTCGCCGATCTCGTCGAGGAACAGGGTGCCGCCGTCGGCCTGCTCGAAGCGGCCGGGCCGGGGCTTGTCGGCGCCGGTAAAGGCCCCCTTCTCATGGCCGAACAGCTCGGCCTCCAGCAGATCGGCGGGAATGGCTGCCGTGTTGATGGCGATGAACGGATGGCTGGCGCGCCGGCTGCGCTCGTGCAGGGCGCGTGCGACCAGCTCCTTGCCGGTGCCCGATTCGCCGGTGATCAACACGGTCAGGTCCGAGGCGGCGACACGGCCCAGGGTGCGGAACAGCTTCTGCATGGCCGGGCTGCGGCCGATGATGATCTGCTGACCCTGCGGCTCTGCGCGCGCGGTGGCGGCGACGTCGGTGGGGAGCGCGCGTTGCGCCAGGGACCGTACCTCGTCCAGGTCGAAGGGCTTGGGCAGGTATTCCATGGCGCCGACCTTGTAGGCCTGCGCCGCATGATCGAAGGTGGTCTCGGCGGTCAGGATCACCACCGGCATGTCGAATTCACCGGACTCCAGCGCATCCATGCCGTTGCCGTCCGGCAGGTAGACATCGAGGAACACGATGTCCGGCCGCTGGGCGGCACGCTCGGCCATGGCCTCGGCCAGGCTGCCGGCCATGTGCACCTTGAAGCCTTCCTCCTCCAGAACCCTCCCGAGGACCCAGCGGATACCCGGATCGTCGTCGACCACCAACGCATGCATCATGACGAGGAAACCTCCAGCGGGAATTGCAGGGTGAAGCGGGTGCGGCCGTGCTCGGAACGCAACTGCACGCGGCCGCCATGCTCCAGCATCACGCGCTGCACCAGCGCCAGGCCTAGGCCGCTGCCGCGCGACTTGCTGGTCACGAAGGGCTCGAACAGGCGGGTGCGCACGTGCTCGGGAACGGGGGTGCCATCGTTGGTGATGCTGATTTCGATGACGCGTCCGGCGTGCCCCGGCAGCTTGGCCACGGGCGAGATGCGGCTCTGCCACTCGACCATCGTGGCCCCCGCCTCGAGGGCGTTGCGCCACAGGTTCTCGATGGCCTGGCGCAGCCGGCCGGGGTGGGCGCGGATCTCCGGCAGGCTGGGGTCGTAGACGCGCATCAGCTGGACCCCTTCCGGCGGCCGGCAGACATCGTCGATGACGCTGTGCACGTTGACCGCCTCCATCTGGATATCGGCGCGCGGGCCCAGCTGCAGGAAGGCGTCGATGCGCTCGCGGATGCGGTCCACCTCGGCCAGAATGTGGTGCACGGTGCCCCGCGTGTTGTCGTCCTCGGCATGTTCGCCCAGCCATTGGGCGGCACCGCGCAGCGCCGCCAGCGGGTTCTTGATCTCATGCGCCATCTCCAGGGCCACGCGCGCGATGGCCTCGGCGATCTCGTGGCGACGGGACTGCTGCTCGACCTCATGGCGGTTCGCCTCGGGCACGATCATCGCCACGGCACCGGCCTCGTCCGGACCCACGTGCAGCGAGCAGGGCTGATTTTTGGTGCGCAGGGTCAAGCTGTGGTCCGAAATGTTGGCGTGGTGCGTAAAGACATGATCGAGCATGCGCTGAATCGCATCGGCCGGCGCGAACAGGTTGCTCAGGTGCTTGCCGGCCAGGCCCCGGGAGGACATGCCCAGAAACTCCTGGGCCAGCAGGTTGGCCTGCACGATGTTTCCCTGCGGATCGATGAACAGCATCGGCAGTGGTACCGAGGAAAGCTGGATCTGCTCAGGCAGCATCGGCGAAGCGGTCGTCGCAGCCGAGGAAGAAGGCCTCGGCCGCATCCAGCTGGGCCTGCCACTCCTGCAGGCGCTGGAAGGCGTTGCGGAACTCGCTGGAACCGGGCAGCCCCTTCGTGTACCAGGGGATATGCTTGCGGGCCAGTTGCGAGGCGGTGCGGATGCCGTGGTGCTCGGCCAGGTGGCGCATGTGCTCGCGGATCACGAGCCAGCGCTCGGCCGGGCTCGGCCGGGCCGGCGCCGGTTCCCCGAGCAGGGCCGCGCGCACCTCACCCAATACCCAGGGGTTGCCCTGGACGGCACGTCCGACCATGACGCCGTCGCAACCGGATGCGGCGACCATGCGCCGGGCGGAGTCGCCGTCGACGATGTCGCCGTTGCCGATGACCGGGATGGATACCGCCTGCTTGGCCAGGCCGATGTCTTCCCAGTTCGCGTGGCCGTTGAACATCTGGCTGCGCGTGCGCCCGTGCACCGTCAGCAACTGCACGCCGCATTCCTCGGCGATGCGGGCAATGCGCCCGACGTTCTTGCTCGCCTCGTCCCAGCCGGTACGGATCTTCAGCGTCACCGGTACCGCGACGGCGGCCACGGTGGCCTCGAGCACGCGCGCCACCAGGCGCTCGTCGCGCAGCATGGCGGAGCCGGCCACCTGCTTGCAGATCTTCTTGACCGGGCAGCCCATGTTGATGTCGACGAAGTCGGCGCCGCGCGCCACGGCCCACTGCGCCGCCTCCTGCATGTAGGTGGGATCGGAGCCGGCGATCTGTACCGATATCGGACGCTCCTCCCGGTCCAGCTCGGCCATGCGCTCGGTTCGGCCCCGGCCCTGCTCGATGGCGCGCGAGGCGATCATCTCGGTGACGACGAGACCGATGCCGAAGCGGCGGCAGACGCGGCGGAACGGCAGATCGGTGATGCCGGCCATCGGCGCCAGCACCAGCGGCGGGTCGATGCGGTGCCGGCCCAGCGTAAAACCGGGCAACAGCCGGGATGGGGAGGGGGCCGTGCTTAACATTTAGGCAATTCTAGGGAGATTGTGTCCGGGCGCCAGTGTTTTGTGCGCGCGCGGCGCTTGCCGCGGCGCCGTCCGGCGGCCAGCCTTGCCGCCATGTCCGTGGAATCGCCTGCCCTGCGCTGGGCCGAGACGCGTTTCGTGCAGTCGGTGGCCGACGTGCGCCGCTTCCCGGCATCCGCGCTGCCGAACCTGGCCGTGGCCGGACATTCGAACGTCGGCAAGTCCTCCCTGCTCAATGCGCTGTTCGGGCGCAAGGGCCTGGTCAAAACCTCGAAGAGCCCCGGCTGCACGCGCCTGCTGAACCTGTTCGATGTCGATGGCCAGCTGCTGGTGGTCGACCTTCCGGGCTACGGCTTCGCACGCGCGGCCAAGCGCGAGCAGGCGACGTGGGCCAGGTTGATCGAGTCCTACCTGCAGGGCGGACAGGCGCCCGATCTGGTGCTGGTGCTGCTGGACATCCGGCATGGCCCCAAGGATTCCGACCTGCAGCTGATCGACTGGCTCAACGTCCGCGGCATCCGCTGGCTGCCGGTGGCCACGAAGGCCGACAAGCTGTCGGGCAACGCCCGGGCCAAGCGCCTGAAGGAGATGACCGGAGCCATGGGCGGCCTGCTGGCGCCGCTGCCGACCTCCAGCCACGACGGGCGCGGCATCGAACAGCTGCGCAGCGCGATCGTGGGCGAGCTGTTCCCCGCACCGGGTGCCTAGCGTGCACGAGAGGGAGGCCTCCGACCTGAACGTCCGGTTCGGCATCCCGGGAGGGCTTGCTTTCCGCACCGTCAACGGCGTCGTGGTCGCGGATGTATCGCATGCCGCCGCCACCGCGAGCATCGCGCTGCAGGGCGCGCATCTGATGCGCTGGGCGCCCAGCGGCATGGCGCCGGTGGTCTGGCTGTCGCCGCAGGCGCGGCTCGCGCCGGGCACGCCGATCCGCGGCGGCGTCCCGGTGTGCTGGCCATGGTTCGGCCCGCATGCCGGCGGCTCGCCGTTTCCCAGCCATGGATTCGCCCGTACCGCATCCTGGGAGCTTGTTCAGGCCGATCCGTCGCCGCAGGCCTTGCAGCTGCTGTTCAGGCTTGTCCCCGATCCCGCCGTGCGGGCATGGTGGCCGCATGCCACCGGCCTGGAATTGCGCATGGTCATCGGCGCCCGCCTGGAAATGGAGCTGGTGACGCGCAACCAGGGGGACGAGCCCGTCGCCATCAGCCAGGCGCTGCATACCTATTTCGGAGTCGGCGACGTACGGCGGGTGCGCATCGAGGGCCTGGACGGCTGCCCCTATATCGACAAGGTGGACGGGGGGCGGCGCGGGATGCAGCACGGCGTGGTCACCATCCGTGGCGAGACGGACCGCATCTACCTGGATGCCGTCGCGGACTGCGTCATCGACGATCCGGTCCTGGCCCGGCGCATCCGCGTCGAGAAGCGCGGCAGCCGATCGACGGTGGTCTGGAACCCGTGGGCGGACAAGGCCGCTGCCATGGGCGATCTGGGCGAAAACGGCTATCTTCACATGGTGTGCGTGGAAAGCGGCAACGTGGCCGACGATACCGTGATCCTGGCACCGGGTTCGGCGCATCGCCTGTGGACGGGTTGCAGCGTCGAGCAATAGCGGGCATCCGCCGCCCGCTTCGGAGGTAGACCGGCATGTTCGAATCCGCCGAGTTGGGTCATGCGATCGACAAGGATGCCTACGATGCGCGGGTGCCGAAGCTGCGCGAGGCGCTCTTGGAGGCGCAGTACGAGGTGCTGCGCCAGGCGGCGTTCCCGGTCATCATCCTGGTCGGCGGCGTCGACGGTGCCGGCAAGGGCGCGACCGTCAACCTGCTCAACGCATGGATGGACCCGCGCCATATCCAGGTGCACGCGCTGGGTGATCCCACCGAGGACGAGCGCATGCGGCCACCGATGTGGCGCTACTGGCGGGCCTTGCCGCCGAAGGGGGAGATCGGCGTGTTCTTCGGCTCGTGGTACACCGAACCGATCGTGCATTGCGCCATGGGCAAGGCGGACATTGATGATCTGGACGCGCCGCTGGACGAGATCCGGTGTTTCGAGCGCATGCTCGTCGACGAGGGGACGCTGATCGTCAAGCTGTGGTTCCATCTGTCCAAGAAGGAGCAGAAGAGGCATTTCAAGGCCCTGGAGAAGGATGCGAAGACCCGCTGGCGCGTCACCGAGACCGACTGGGCGCACCACAAGCGTTACGACAGGTTCCGCAAGGTCTCCGAGCACGTGCTGCAGACGACCAGTACGGCCACGGCCCCGTGGATCGTCGTCGAGGGTTCCGATTTCCGCTACCGCAACCTGACCACCGGCACCGTGCTGCTCGAGGCCATGCGCAAGCGCCTGGCAGGCCCGGCGGAGCCGTCGCCGCTGCCGGCCGCGCCCCTGCAGGTGGCGCTCGACGAGCGGAACGTGATCACCTCCCTCGACATGTCCCAGACCATGCCCAAGAAGGACTACGCGGATGCGCTGGCGAAGTACCAGGGGCGGCTGAATCAGCTGACCCGCGACCCGCGTTTCCGCAAGCTGTCGCTGATCATCGTGTTCGAGGGCCGCGATGCCGCCGGCAAGGGTGGGGCGATCCGGCGGGTCAGCGGTGCGCTCGATGCCCGGCAGTACCACATCATCCCCATCTCCGCCCCGACCGAGGAGGAACTGGCCCAGCCCTATCTGTGGCGGTTCTGGCGCCATATCCCGCGGCCCGGCCGCGTGACGATCTTCGACCGCTCCTGGTACGGGCGCGTGCTGGTCGAGCGCGTCGACGGCCTGTGCTCGGAGGCCGACTGGATGCGCGCCTACGGTGAGATCAACGAGTTCGAGGAACAGCTGGTCGCCCACCGCACGGTGCTGGTCAAGTTCTGGCTGGCCGTCAGCAGGGACGAACAGCTGGGGCGCTTCAAGGAGCGGGAACGGGTGCCGTTCAAGAACTTCAAGATCACCGACGACGACTGGCACAACCGGGACAAGTGGGACCAGTACACCCATGCCGTTTGTGATATGGTCGACCGCACCAGCACCGAGCAGGCGCCGTGGACGCTGGTCGAGGCCGACGACAAGTATTTTGCGCGCATCAAGGTGCTGAAGACGCTGTGTCACCGGCTGGAAGCGGCCATGCAGACCGGATAGGGCGCGCGGCATCGGGGGAGGGGCGGTGAAGATTCTGGCTTCGTACAATATCAAGGGCGGCGTCGGCAAGACCTCGGCGGCGGTCAACCTGGCCTATCTCGCCGC
This sequence comes from uncultured Zetaproteobacteria bacterium, assembly GCA_964492895.1. Lineage (GTDB taxonomy): Bacteria > Pseudomonadota > Zetaproteobacteria > Mariprofundales > Mariprofundaceae > DATLWN01. The sequence goes on from CAZBLR010000002.1 coordinate 33,894, forward strand.
CCAGGACGGGCTGCGCACGCTGCTCTGGGACCTCGATCCCCAGGGCGCGGCCAGCTACTGCTTCCGGGTGAAATCGAAGATCAAGGGCGAGAAGCTGCTGCGTGGCAAGTCGGATATCGAGGCGCTGGTCAAGGACACGGGCTATGCGCACCTGGACCTGTTGCCGGCCGATTTCTCTTACCGGCATTTCGATCTGTTCCTGAACGATACCAAGCATCCGCGCCAGCGCCTGAACAAGGTGCTGGCGCCGCTGGCAGAGGCCTACGACTACGTGTTCCTGGACTGTCCTCCGGGCATCTCGCTGTTGTCCGAGGCGGTGTTCCGCACGGCCGATGCCCTGGTGATCCCGACCCTGCCCTCGGTGCTGTCCCTGCGCACCCTGAAGATGCTGATCGACTTCAGGAAGGCGAACAAACTGGACCTGCAGCTGATGGCGTTCCTGACCATGGTCGATCGTCGCAAGAAGCTGCACAACCAGATCGTCGAGGCGCTGCCGAGGATGGGGCCATGGATGCTGCCCGCCATCGTGCCCTATGCCAGCGAGATCGAGCAGATGGGCGAGCGCCGGGCGCCGCTGCCCAGTTTCGCGCCGCACAGCCGGGCGACGCTGGCCTATGCCGCGCTGTGGTCCGAGGTGCGCGAGCGGGCCTCCTAGACAGGGGCCGGCAAGAAGCCGACCATGCCGCCATGCGCGTGTGCAAGCCGAACCCGGGCCGCATCCTGTGGCGGGCCTGTGCCGTTTCCCTGCTGCTGAGCGCCTGCACCGTCAGCGTGCCCTATCCGCTGGGCATCGGGGGCCGGCAGCATGTCGCCGTGGCCATGGCGCCGTCCACGTTCAGCGCCCCGGTGCACCGGCTTTCCGATATCCGGAACGGCGCCTCATCGGTCGCTACCCATGACAAGGCGCTGCTGCAGCAGGACCTGGCCGCCGTCAGGGACAGCGTGGATACGTCGGTCCGGGACTGGCTGCACGGCCGCAGCTATGTGCGACGGGTGGACGCCGCCCCGGCGGCTCCCCTGAAGCAGGCCCTGGAACAGGCCAGGCGCCAGGGCGCGGACCTGCTGATGGCCGTCGACGTCTCGGGGTACGGGCACATCAAACGGCGCTGGATCGTGCTGCTGTTCGGCAGCGGCGTTATCGAGGGCCTGACCCAGGGCGTGGCGGCGGCGGATGCGACCGGCAACCCGGCGCTGGGCATCGGCGTCGGCGTCGAGGAGGTGGCCTCGGAAGGGCTGACCTGGATCGGCGGCTCCTGGTTCTGGGGCAAGTATTTCGCGCCGGTGACGCTGGAAGGGCGCATGTGGCGCGTGCGCGACGGGCGGCTGATCTGGCACGACATCCGCTTTGCCGACAACAGCGACGAGTTCTGGCGTCTGCTGGTCCGCAAGCCGATGCCGCCCAAGTCGAAGGCGCTGGCGGCATCGCTGGCCGGTGCCGAGAAGGACATGTTCGAGGATCTCGGGCGCTATATGCGCCGGCAGATCCTGATCCATCGGCCGCCATCCGCGGCCCGGCCGGTTGCCGCCGAGCGGGGTGCCGCCGGCTGATGCGGTTCCGGTCTTGCACTATCGGTCGGAGCACCCCATTCTTGGTACGGGAAAGACATTCTACCGCGTCTGATGGATGGGAATGACATGCGATACTGGAAGCTACTGATCTTCACCGTGGCCCTGGCGCTGTCCGCCTCGGGCTGCGCCATGCGCGATGCGGGACTGGCCGACAACCAGCCGGCCGGGGCCAGCAGCGCCGGCGCCGGCAGTACCTCCGATGCCGGCCAGGCCGGCAGCACCACGCCGGCGCCGCCGCCGGTCAAGATGGTGGCCGAATTCGATGATATCCCGGTGCCGGCCGATCTGAAGCGCAACGACGACCTGAGCTTCGTCTACGAGGCTCCCGGCGTGACGATGGGCGTCATCACCTACAGCGGCTATTACAAGGGCGCCAGCATCGCCAAGTTCTACCGGTCACAGATGCCGACCTACGGCTGGCAGTTCCTCAATGCCTTCAGCGAGGGTAACCAGTACATGGTGGCCTTCCTGAAGGCGAACCGCTCCTGCATCATCAATATCGACGAAGGGGCGATCTCGACCAAGGTGACCATCAAGGTCGGCCCGACCTCGGCGTCGACCGGCACCGTCCCGAACCTGCGCTACGAGGTCGGCCACTGACCGCTGGCCGCCCGCCTCAATTCAGCACGTAGATCGACGCGACCAGCGACAGGGCGTAGGCGACCCAGACCAGATACGGCCCGATCAGCCAGGCGACGGCCCGTTGCCGCGGCAGGGCCATGGCGAACAGGGCGGCGATGCTGACCAGCAGGGCCACCATGTCGACGAGGCCGAGGCCGATCCGGTGCAGGCCGAAGAACAGCCATGACCACAGCCCGTTGAGCACGAGCTGCACCCCCCACAGGGCCTTCATCCACACGTCCGACCCGGCGAAGATCAACCAGCCGGCCACCGCGATCATCAGGTACAGCACACTCCAGACCGGCGGGAACAGCCAGTTCGGCGGCGTCCAGAACGGCTTGTCGAGATCCGCATACCATGCGCCAGGCTGGAAATGGATTCCGGACATGGCGATCCCGGCCACGATCAGGATGAAGACGGCCAGCATGGGGTAGGAGCGCTTTGCAGTCATGGATCAACCTCGGCGGAATCGGTTTCCGCAGCCGTGGAGGCTGCGGCGATCACACGGCGCTGTCCAGAAGCTCGATCCAGTGGCGCACGGGCAGCGTGGAACGGCTGGCCAGGTGCATCTGGCAGCCGATGTTGGCGGTGACGATCTCGGCCGGGCGGCCACTGTTCAGCGCGGCCAGCTTCCGCTCCAGCAACTGCCGCGACAGTTGCGGCTGCAACAGCGAATAGGTGCCGGCCGAGCCGCAGCACAGGTGCGCGTCGGGAACTTCGGTCAGCGTGAAGCCGAGCCGGCGCAGCAGCGCCTCCAGGGCACCCGGCAGCGCCTGGCCGTGCTGCAGCGTACATGGTGCATGCACGGCGATCGCCCCCCGGCTTTCCGCGTGCAGGCCCGACAGGTCCTCTCCATGCAGCACCTCGACCAGATCGCGGCTCATCGCCGAGACGCGCGCGGCCTTGTCGGCATAGGCCGGATCATGGCGCAGCAGATGGGCGTAATCCTTGACCATGACGCCGCAGCCGCTGGCCGTGGTCACGATGGCCTCGGCGCCCGCCTCGATATGCGGCCACCAGGCATCGATATTGCGCCGCGCCATGTCGCCGGCTTCCGTCTCGGCCCCCAGGTGCTGGCTGAGTGCACCGCAGCAGCCGGCTTCACGGATCGCCAGCAGCGAGATGCCCAGCCGATCGAGTACGCGTGCCGCGGCGGCGTTGGTCAGCGGCGTGGCCGCCGGCTGCACGCAGCCGGCGAGCACCAGCATCCGGCGCGCATGCCGCGGCTCGGGCCAGTGGCCGGGCACCTGCACGGCGGGGATCTTCAGCTTGAGCGTCGATGGCAGCACCGGGCGCAGCAGGCGTCCGAGCGCCAGCAGGGCCGCGAAGCGCCGACGGTGCGCCAGCAGCAGGCCGAGGGCCCGGCGCAGCAGGCGTTCGCGCACGGGACGTCCGACCTGCCGCTCCACCACGGCGCGACCGATGTCCAGCAGATGGCCGTAGCGCACCCCGGACGGGCAGGTCGTCTCGCAGGCGCGGCAGTTCAGGCAGCGATCCAGGTGCGTCTGCACCTTGTCCGTGGCGGCCTGGCCCTCGAGCACCTGCTTGATCAGGTAGATGCGTCCGCGCGGGCCGTCCAGTTCGTCGCCAAGGATCTGGTAGGTCGGGCAGGTGGCGGTGCAGAATCCGCAATGCACGCAGGAACGCAGGATGGCATCGGCCTCCTGCCCTGCCGGCGTTTCCGAGAATGCCTTGCTCAGCCTTGTCTGCATGCCTAAAGCCCCGCGTACATGCGCCCGGGGTTCAGGATGCCGGCCGGGTCGAAGGCCTGCTTCAGCCGCCGGTGCAGCGCCCACAACCCGTCGGCCAGGGGATGGAAGTCCACGGCGGACGCGTCGGCATGGAACAGCGTGGCATGGCCGCCGAGCGCGGCGGCGGCGGCCCGCACCTGGTCGGCCGGGGCATCGCCGGCAAGCCAGCGCTGGGCGCCGCCCCAGTCGATCAACCAGTCGCCCGCGAGCGCCGGCTGGGGCGCGGCCGGCGGCAGGGCGATGCGCCAAAGTGCGCGGGCGTCGGCGAAGAACGGCAGTCGGCGTTCGCGCAGATCCGTCCAGAAGGTCGCGGCGTCCGTCAATACATCGCCGGGTACGTGCTCCCGGATGGAGGCGAAGGCGCTGGCTGCACCGGAAAAACGCAGGTGCAGCCCTCCCTCGGCCCAGGCGGCGGCCGACAGCGGCAGCGGCCGGCCGGCCAGCCGGTTCATCGTCTCCAGTGCCTGGTCCGGCGGGCAGGCCTGCACCAGCGTCAGCTCCTGCTCGGGGGCGGGCAGCACCTTCAGGCTGACGTCGAGCAGCACGCCGAGGGTCCCGAGCGCACCGGCCATCAGCCGCGCCGCATCGTAGCCGGCGACGTTCTTCATGACCTCGCCGCCGAAATGCAGCGGCTCGCCCCGGCCGTTGAGGACGCGGCAGCCCAGCACGTAATCCCTCGCCGATCCGGCAAAGGGGCGGCGCGGCCCGGACAGGTTGCAGGCCACGGTGCCGCCCAGTGTCGCCCCTTCGCCCCAGTGCGGCGGCTCGAAGGCCAGCATCTGACCCTGCGCCGCCAGCAGCGCCTCGATCTGGGCCAGCGGCGTGCCGGCGCGTGCCGTCAGCACCAGCTCGGTCGGCTCGTAGCTGATGACGCCGCGATGCCCGCCGGTGTCGAGCGGGATGCCGTCGGTGGGCCGGCCGTAGAAGCCCTTGCTGCCGCCGCCGCGGATGACCAGCGGCGTGCGGCCTTCATGGGCCTGCACGACCTGCTGGCGCAGCGCATCCGTCTGGTCCCGGTCGCCGGCCATCAGAAGCGCTCCAGGTCGGGGTGGGGCAGCTTGCCGCCGTGCACGTGCATGGCGCCGAACTCGGCGCAGCGGTGCAGCGTCGGCACGGCCTTGCCCGGGTTCAGCAGCTCCTGGGGGTCGAAGGCATGCTTGATGGCGTGGAACTGGGTCAGCTCGGCGGCGCCGAACTGCACGCACATCTGGTCGATCTTCTCCATGCCCACGCCGTGCTCGCCGGTGATGCTGCCGCCGACCTCGACGCACAGCTCCAGGATCTTGCCGCCGAAGGCCTCGGCCCGCGCCAGCTCGCCCGGCTTGTTGGCGTCGTAGAGGATCAGCGGATGCAGGTTGCCGTCGCCGGCGTGGAACACGTTGGCCACGGGCAAATCGAACTGCCCGGACAGCTCGCCGATGCGTCGCAGCACCAACGGCAGCTGCCGGCGCGGGATGGTGCCGTCCATGCAGTAGTAGTCCGGCGCCAGGCGACCGACGGCGGGGAAGGCGGACTTGCGGCCTTTCCAGAACAGCGCGCGCTCGGCCTCGTCCCTGGCCAGGCGCAGCTCGGTGGCGCCGCCCTGCTCGAGGATCTGCCGCACCCGCGTCACCTGCCCGGCCACCTCCTCGCGCGTGCCGTCCAGCTCGCACAGCAGGATCGCCGCCGCCTCGCGCGGGTAGCCGGCATGCGCGAAGTCCTCGGCGGCGCGGATGGCCAGGTTGTCCATCATCTCCAGGCCGGCCGGGATGATACCTTCCGAGATCACGGCGCCGACCGCGGCCCCGGCCTTCTCGACGTCGTCGAACGCCGCCAGCAGCACCTGCGCCTGTTCCGGCCTCGGCAGCAGGCGCACCGTGGCCTCGACGACCACGCCGAGCATGCCCTCGGAGCCGGTGACGAGCGCCAGCAGGTCGTAGCCGGGGCTGTCCAGCGCCTCGCCGCCGATGACCAGCAGCTCGCCCTCGGGCGTCACCAGCTTGATCTGCAGGATGTTGTGCACGGTCAGCCCGTATTTGAGGCAGTGCACGCCGCCCGAGTTCTCCGCCACGTTGCCGCCGATGGTGCAGGCGATCTGGGACGAGGGATCGGGGGCGTAATACAGCCCATATGGGGCAGCCGCCTCGGAGATCGCGAGGTTGCGCACGCCGGGCTGCACCCGGGCGGTGCGGGCGATGGGGTCGATCGCCAGGATCCCATGCAGCCGGGCCAGGCCCAGCAGGAGCCCTCGTGGATGCGGCAGGGCCCCGCCGGACAACCCCGTACCGGCGCCACGTGCCACCACCGGCACGCCGTGGCGGTGGCACAGGCGCATCACGTCCTGCACCTCGTCGACGGTGCGCGGCAACACGGTGATCCACGGCTGTTGCCGGTAGGCCGACAGCCCGTCGCACTCGTACGGATGCAGGTCCTCGGGCTCGGACAGCACGCTGTCGGAGGGCAGCAATGCGAGCAGTTGCGCGACCATCTCGGCCTTGCCGATGCCGCCCCGGTCGCTCATTCGTTGGCCTGGCCGCTGAGGCGCCGGTAGACCGTGGCCAGCGCCGTATCGTCGCCGACGTTGCCGGGGAAGATCACCACCGGCAGCTCGGGGTAGCGCGGGTGGTCCGCCGGGCAGCGCACCACCGAGCAGCCGGCCAGCACCTGCCCCAGCACGCGCGAGGTACCGAGGGCGAGGCCCTTGCTGAGCACGTCGTTCGAGGTGATGCCGCCCTTGCTGATCAGGAATCCGATCGTTTCCGGCAGGCCACGCACCACGTCCATCAGCAGGGCCGACACCTGCTCGCCGAAGGCCAGGCGCGCGGCCTGGTCGGGGAAGGTCTTTTCGGTGCGGCTGGTGTAGATCGCCGGCGTCTCGTCCCGTGCGTGCGCGGCCGCGGCCTTCTCGAGGGTCTCGGCCAACAGGGTGTCGCGGTCGTCGGCGATGCGCGCGACGTCGACCTCGATGCCGGTGACACCGGGCTGGCCGAGCAGGGCCTGCAGCTGGGCGGTCGTCTTCCTGACATGGGAGCCGACGATGACGGCGCCGGCGCGGCCGCCGCGCACGTACCCGGCCATGGCCTCGGCGGCCACCGGTTGCGGGCCGAGGCCGGCCAGCGAGGTCAGCAGGCTGGCGGCACTGCGGAACAGGAAGCGCTTGCCGGAGGCCGCCGCGGCCCGGATCTGGGCCGCGAAGCGGTCCATGTCCGCCTGGGTCTCGGCATCGACGACGCCGCAGACGTTGCCGTGCAGCTCGGCCAGGCGTGCCGAGATGTCGCCGCGCACATCACGAAGCGTGAAACGCTCGACCTGTTCGGCACCGATGCGGCCGCCGGTCTTCTCGGCCACGTAGTCGGGCAGGTGGCTGTGCCGGTAGCCGAACACCGAATCCCTGGCGAACTCCGTCTCGTGCACCGGCACGGCCTCGCCGTCGGCCAGCAGGTAATGGATCGAATCGCGCGTGAAACGCCCGCCCTCGAAGAAGGCCGGAACCAGGAAATGCGCATCGAACGGCCCTAGCTGATCGGCGATGACGTCGGTTTCGACCGGGTAGTGGCCGCGCAGCGTCGAATCGGAGCGGCTGACCAGGATCGGGTTGATCGGCCGGCCCTGTGCCGCCAGCTGCGCCAGCGCCGCGCGCACGTTGACGCAGGCCTCGCGCGTCACCGCCGCCGCCTTCGCCGCCGCCATGCCGCGCGTGTTGGTCAGCACGAAGAACAGCGGCGAAGCATCCGTGAGCGCCGTAACGAGTGTCGGTACGTCCCAGCGCGTCAGCAGCAGGCAGCCGTGCACCGTCTGCGACCCGGTCGGGTCGTCGTCGAGCACGATGATCTTCGTGACCTGCTCCATGGGTCTATTTGAGCAGATTCCGCGCCCGCTCGGCCATGGCCTCGGCGGTGATGCCGTTGAAGGCCATGATCTCGTCGGCCGAGGCGGTGGTCTCGCCGCGCTTCCAGCAGAAGGTGTCGCGCCTCGCCGCCCGCGTGCGCAGCAGCACCGGCTCCAGCGACGCGGACGGCCCGCCGCTGACGCCGATCAGGGCATCGCCGTCGAACAGGGCGTTGAAGCGATCGTCGTCCATGAAGCTGTTGTCCGGCTGGGACACGGTGTCCCAGGCCACGTCGGTCGGCCGGTACAGCAGGCGCGGGTTGACCGCGGCGACGATGCGCACGCGGTAGCCGTCGGCCTCCAGCGCATCCTTGGCCGCGAACACCGGCAGCAGCACCATGTCGCCGGTCACGGCGAACACGACGGTGCCCTTGTCGCCGGCCGCACTCTCGTAGATCGCCGCCGCGCCCTCCTCGACCGCCTTCCTCGAGGTGTCCAGGTCCATGTACACCGGCAGCGGGCTCTTCGAGGCGATGATGACCATGCCCTTGTTGACGCTGTCGGTGGCGTATTCGTAGGCCGTCTGGATGCCGTTCGCATCGCAGGGGAACAGCGGGAACACGTTGCCGTTGCGCATCATCGCGGCGAACAGGTTCTCGATCTCCGGGCGCTGGTGCGTCCAGCCGTTGCGTCCCTGCTCCAGGGCGCCGGCCGTGAACATGCAGACGATCGACGGCGTCCTGCGGCGCAGCTCCGCCATCGCCTGGGTCACCGTCTGCACGATCGGCCAGCCGTTGATGGCGAACGACTCGTAGGACAGCCACAGGGCGCGCGAGCCGAACAGGGCCAGTCCGGCCGCCAGTCCGGCGCAGGCGTCCTCGTTCAGCGGCTCGTACACCTGGCCGTTCGGCTCCTGGTTGTACAGCGGGTCGCGCGAGGGGTGGCGGATCTTCAGCGCGTCGTTGATGTTCTTCATGGCCGAGGCCTCGTTGCCGTCGGCGTTGGTGACGACGAAGCGCGGATCGGCCTTGCCCATCTGGGCCACCAGCGCACCCATGGCGGTCGACGGCACGGCCTTGTCGCCGGGCTTGAAGGCCTCCATGGCCAGCTTCGGCATCGGCACGATGTCCAGCTCGCTTTCGGTGACCACGGTGCGGACGGCGGGGCCGCCGCCGGCGCGGGAGAAGTTGTCGCGCACGATCCGCCAGGCCTCGGGCGGCAGGGCGCGGCGCTTGAGTCCCTCGATGATGTGCGGCTGATCGAGCGTGTCCTTCGGGTACAGGTTGTGCGACTTGGCGCCGACGGTATGCACGCCGGCACCCTTCAGCTGCTTGATGATGAACGCGGTCAGTGTGCCGCCCAGGGACGAGCGGGCCGCCGCATCGACGCCCTGCAGCACGGCCTGGGCGAAGGCCAGGCGCCGGCCGTGCGAGAAGCGGGTGCTGTCGACGTAGGGCAGCTCCTGGCCGCTGTCGTCGAAGTCCTTGGCATCGACGAGCACGACCTGTTCGAAGCCGTGGCCCCGCCAGTAGGCGATCATCTCGTCGTTGGTCAGGCGCGACACCATCGAGTGGTGCTCCTGCGAGTAGCCGTTCCACACCAGCACCGGCAGGAAGTTCGTCACGTTCGGGAAGGCGGTGTGGAAATGCATCATGCTGTTCAGCACGTACGGCTCGCCCATGCCGCCGTCGCCGATGGTCACCGGGAACAGCTTGCCGGGATGCAGCAGGGCCCCGGCCATGGCGAAGTGCTGGCCCTGGCCGAGCGGGCCGGCCGGTGCCAGCAGGCCCGGCACGGCGCCGGACAGGTGGCCGAGCAGGCCGTGGCGCTCGCGGAAGCGCGCCATCATGTCGTCCATGGTACGGATGCCCATCTCCTCCAGCGAGGAGTCGAGGAACATCGAGGAATAGAAGCCCGGCGCATGGTGGCCGACCTCGGTGACGATGTTGGTGTGCCCCAGCATCACGAGGGCGGCATGCGCCTCGGCGCTGGAGGCGAAGCCGCCCGGATGGCCGGAGCCCTTGGAACCGGTCACCTGCAGCGTCAGGTAGCGCAGCGCATCCGCCGCCAGCAGCGCCTGGTAGGCGGCTTTGGCATCGGCCGCATCGGCGATGGCGGCCTGACCCTCGGCGATGACCGCCTGGTCGGCCTGGCTGTCGAAGTCCGGCCACTTGTCGCCGAAGTGCTGGATGCCCTGACAGAATTCCGGTGCGTTCATGGTGCTGCTCCTCAACAAAGAAATGACGGCGGCCGGCTGCCGGCCAGTGCCGATACCTTACCGAACCGGTCGTGATTGCGCAATGCACAATTGATTTCATAATGTGAAAGATATATCCTCGGCCCATGACGGCTACCTCGAACATCCAGGTCATCGACCGTGCGGCGGCGCTGCTGGACAGCCTGGCGCAGCACGGCCAGGCCAGCCTCAAGCTGCTGGCCGCCGATACCGGCCTGCACAGCTCGACCGCCTTCCGCATCCTGGCCTCGTTGCAGCAGCACGGCTGGGTCGCGCGCGACGGCAGCGGCGCCTACCAGCTGGGCGGCGGCCTGATGCGCTATGCTGCGCGTGCGGGCCAGGGGATCGACCTGAAGCAGGCGGCCGTGCCCATCATGGCGGCGCTGCGGGACCAGACCGGCGAGACCGTGAACCTGACCCTGCGCGAGGGCGACGAGGTCATCTATGTCGAACGCGCCATCTCCCATCGCCTGATGCGGGTGGAGCAGGTCATCGGCAGCCGCGCGCCGCTGCACGTGACGGCGGTCGGCAAGCTGCTGCTGGGCGAGGAGACGACCGAGGGCTGCCTCGATTACGCCCGGCGTACCGGCCTGCCGGCCTATACGGACAACACCATCACCGATGCCGGGGCGCTGGTCGATGCGGTACGGCGCGCCAAGGCGCAGGGTTATGCCTACGATAACGAGGAGGCGGAGCTCGGCGTCGGCTGCATCGGCGTACTGGTGCGCGATGCCGGGGGCCGAGCCGTGGCCGGGCTGTCCATCTCGGCGCCACGGGAACGGCGCCGGGACGAATGGGTGCCGGTGTTGCAGGAGGCCGGCCGACAGCTGTCGCAACGGCTCGGCTATTTCGATCATCCGGCACCATGATGCCCTGGGCGGTTGAGTCCCGCCCTTCCCCTCCTTGACAAACCGGGTCGGTGGTCCACGTTTCATAGCAGGCCTGCGGTATCCGTCGCCCGCGGAAAGGGGGCAGCAATGGCAGCAACACAGCGATTGCATGACATCGGTCAGAGCCTCTGGCTCGACAACATCACGCGCGATTTGCTGACCAGCGGTACGCTGGAGCGCTACATCCGTGAGCTTTCGGTTACGGGCCTGACCTCCAATCCCACGATCTTCGATCATGCCATCACGGACGGTGATGCCTATGACGAGGCCATCCGCCAAAAGGCGCTCGCCGGCAAACCGGACGAGGCGCTGTTCTTCGAGCTGGCCCTGGAGGACCTGGTGCAGGCCGCGGACCTGTTGCGTCCGGTCCACGACGCCAGCAGCGGCGTCGACGGCTGGGTGTCGCTCGAGGTATCGCCGCTGCTCGCGGACGATACCGCCGCCAGCATCGAGGCGGCGTCGCGCCTGCACGCCCAGGCCCAGCGCCCCAACGTGTTCATCAAGATTCCGGGTACCGGTGCCGGGCTGCCCGCGATCGAGGAGAGCATCTTCGCCGGAGTACCGGTCAACGTGACGCTGCTGTTCTCCCGCGAGCACTACCTGGCCGCGGCGGCGGCGTACATGCGCGGCCTCGAACGGCGCCTCGCCGCCGGCCTGGACCCGGCCGTGGCCTCCGTGGCCTCGCTGTTCGTCAGCCGCTGGGACGTGGCCGTCCAGGACAGGGTCCCGCCCGCATTGCGCAACCGTCTCGGTATCGCCGTCGCCATGGACAGCTACCGGGCCTACCGGGAGCTGCTGGCCTCGGAGCGCTGGCAAGGCCTGGCGGATGCCGGTGCCCGGCCGCAGCGTCTGCTGTGGGCCAGCACCGGCACCAAGAATCCCGAGGCCTCGGACATCCTGTACATCGAGGCGCTGGCCGCCCCCGATACGGTCAACACCATGCCCGAGAAGACGCTGCACGCCTTTGCCGGGCATGGCGAGGTCCGCGGCGTGCTGCCGGCCGATGGCGGCGATGCCGGGGAGACGCTCTCGGCCTTCGCCCGCGAGGGGATCGATGTCGAGGCGCTGGCCGCGCAGCTGCAGGAGGAGGGAGTCGACGCCTTCGCCCGGTCGTGGCGTGACCTGATGCAGCGCATCGCGGCCAAGCGGGAGTCGCTGGGCCGTGGCTAGGTAGGGGCCCTACACCTTAAGTCGGCGTTAAGTCATATCGGGGCAGCGTGCGCCGATGTGGCAGAGATCGACGCTGGACCCCAATCGCTGCGCGCGGCCCGGGCTGTTGCTTGCCGGGCTGTTGCTGCTGGGCGGTTGTGCCCGCTATCAGGCCCTGCCCCTGAACGATCATCCGCAATGGCCTTCGTCCTTCGCCCATCTTGACGTCACACGCGCCAGCCTGCCGTTCCCCCAGCTGGCCAGGCACCGGTTCGATCCGTCGGACGGCCTGGACATGACCGAGGTGGCGATGCTGGCCGTGGCCAACAATCCCGATCTCAGGCTGGCCCGCGATGATGCCGGTATCGGCCGGGCCCAGGCCTTCGCCGCCGGCCTGCTGCCCGATCCGCAGCTGAGCGTCAGCCGCGACCTGCCGGCCTCCTCCGCAACGGGTCTGGTCAGCGCCTACAGCATCAGCCCCGGCTACGACCTGCAGAGCCTGCTCCTGCACGGCACTGGCCATGCGGCAGCCGAGGCCGATAGCCGGCAGATCGATCTGAACCTGTTGTGGCAGGAATGGCAGGTCGTGTCCCAGGCGAGGGTGCTGTTCTCGCGCGCGATCAGCCAGGACGCATTGCTTGGCTGGCTGCAGCAGAACCAGCGGATGCTGCATGATCGGTATGTCCGCACCAAGGCGGCAGCCGAGGCCGGCAATGTCACCGCCGATGCGGCCAATGCGAGCCTGGTGGCCTGGCAGGATATCGGCCGCCAGGTGAACGACCTGCAACGCCAGCGGCTGCAGACGCGGCACGATCTGAATACGCTGCTCGGCCTGGCGCCGCAGACGGTGCTGCCGTTGCGAAACAGTGAATCGCTGGCGCTGCCGGACAGGCAGGCGATCGATGCGGCGCTGGCCGAGCTGCCGCGGCGTCGCCCGGACCTGCTGGCGCTGCAGGCCGGCTATCGCGCCCAGGATGCGCGCTACCGCCAGGCCATCCTGGCCCAGTTCCCGCCGCTGAACCTGGCCTACGCCCTGGCACGCGATACCGGCGGCGTGGTCACGCACGGCCTGGCCCTGGCGATGGCCGTGCCGCTGCTGAACGGCAACCGCGGCCAGATCGCCGTCAGCAAGGCAACCCGGCAACGCCTGCACGATGCATACGAGAACCGGGTGCTGGCTGCCCGCGCCATGGTCCACCGCCTGCTGGCGGACAGCCGCCTGATCACGGCCCAGCTGGCCACGGTGCGGGCCGGCCTGCCGCAGCTGGATGCCGTGGCCGAAAGCGCCCGCCAAAGCCTGGAGCAAGGCGATATGGACGAGGCCGGCTTCGTGCCGATCGAGACCGCCCGCATCAACAAGCACATCGAGGCCATCACCCTGCAGCAGGCCCTGCTGGAAGACCGCATCGCCCTGCTGACCCTGCTCGGCCTCGACAGCGCAGGAGCCCACCCATGAAACATTTTTCGCTGATCATCCTTACAGCGGTGTGGGCCGCCATCATCGGCCCGGGGCCCGCCCTTGCCGACGATGGCGGCGGTGTCGTGGTGACGGTTCATCTGATCCCGCTGCAGCAGGGGAGCCTGCCAACGTCCGTGACCACGTACGGCAGGGTGATGCCGTCCCAGAAAGCGCGACAGACGCTCTCAGCACCCGTTGCCGCCCGGGTGGGCAACGTCGAAGTCCAGGAAGGCGAGAGGGTTGGCCGGGGCGCACCGCTGGTGACGCTGGTCCCGAGCCCCGGGACGCGCTCAAACTACAAGCAGGCCGAACTGGCGCTCAAGGTCGCCCGGCAACTTTTGGCACGGAGCCGGCAGCTGGCCGCGGCACATCTGGAGACGGCTGCCCAGCTGGCGCAGGATGAAAAAAAGGCAGCAGATGCAAAGACCACGCTGGAGGCGCTACGGGAGGAGGGCGCCAACGGCCCGAATACACTGAAGGCACCATTCGACGCCGTCATCACGCGCATCGCCGCGAGTTCCGGTGCATTCGTTGCCCAGGGCGCGCCGGTCATCGAACTTGCCCGCCCGGCAGGGCTGGTATTCAAAACCGGGGTGGTGCCCGCCGAGGCCACAGAGATCAGGAACGGCGACGAAGCGATGATTACGCCGTTCAGCGGAAGCGGAACGTTTCACGGCAAGGTGGTCCTGCGCGGATCCGTTGTCTCAGCACAGAACGGCCTTGTCCCCATCGAGATATCGCTTGCTGACAGTCCCTTGCTCACGGGGGAAATGGGCAAGGTGGTGATCGATACCGGCGTCAAACAGGGCTACGTCGTTCCTCACGAAGCGGTCCTGCTCAACACGAGCGGACAGACCTATATCGTGCAGTCGATCGACGATGTCGCCCGGCTGATCCCGGTGACGGTCGTGACATCCGAGGGCGACAGGGATCTGGTCCAGGGCGATCTTGTCGCCGGTGCGGCCGTGGTTGGCACGGGAAACTACCAGCTCGACGACGGCACAAGGATACGTGCGGCCGGGAACAGCGGCGGCGCGGCTGGTAACGGCAGCCGATGAACTTCATCAGCTGGGTTGAGAGCCACCGGCGGAGTCTGCTGTTTATCGCCTTTGCGGCGACGTTGGCGGGTGTCATGGCGGGCATCACACTCCCGATCCAGCTGTTCCCGACCGTCAATTTCCCGCGTATCCGGGTCGAGATCAACAGCGGCGAGATGCCGGCCAGCACCATGCTGATCAAGGTGACGGAGCCCCTGGAAAAGGTGGCGCGTGCCGTACCGGGCGCGCTCAACGTCGAATCGACAACCACCCGCGGGTCGGCGGAGATCTTCGTCGATTTCCCGTGGGGCTACAACATGACCAATGCGCTGCTGCGCGTCGAGGCGGCCCTGGCACAGAAACTACCGGACCTGCCTCCGGGGACGGGCTACGATGCACTGCAGATGGCGCCCAACGCGATCATGCCGTTCGTCTCCTTCGCGTTGATCTCCGACACGGTGTCACCGGCCGAGTTGCAGACCATGGCCAAATACCAGATCGCGCCGCTGCTGACCGGGATACCCGGCATCCGGAAGGTCAGCACGCTCGGCGGCCAAACCAGCGAGGTCCAGGTTTACATCAGCCCGGAGCAACTCCAGGCCTACGGTCTGACGCCGACCGACGTCGCCCGTGCCGTCTCCGGGGCGAACTCACTGGAAGCGGTGGGGCGTCTCCAGGACAACGACCTGCTGTATCTGACGCTGACGAACAACCAGTTCACATCCATCCAGTCGGTCCGCAACGTCACCCTGCACACGAAGACCGGTGACCTCGTTCGCCTGGGCAACATCGCCAGGGTGGAAATGGGTTCGATCCCGCAGTGGCTGCTGGTGGATGACGATGGGCAGCCGTCGGTCAATATCAACGTCTTTCAGCAGGATAACGCCGACTCGCTGAAGCTGAAGAACGAGGTCGTTTCGAAACTCGACACCTTCATGAAGAAGGCGCCGAAGGGGATCACCGTCCATAAGTGGTATGACCAGACCGATCTCGTCAGCTCGTCCATCGGTGCCATGGAAGAGGCGATCGTCATCGGCCTGATCTTTGCCGCCTGCGTGGTGCTGGGATTCCTGCGCAACTGGCGCGCGGCGCTGGTGTCGATGATCACCGTGCCCATGTCCGTCCTGGCCACCTGCGTGCTGCTGTCCGCATTCGGGATGACATTCAACATCATGACCCTCGGCGGTATCGCCGCCGCCATCGGTCTGCTGATCGACGACGCGATCGTCATGGTCGAGCATGTGGCGCGTCGTGCGGGCGTCCCTGAACTGGAACAGCCGCAGCGGGCCGTGCTCGGGGCGGCGCGGGAGTTCCTGGCGCCCCTGACGGGATCCAGCAGCGCCACCATCATCATGTTCATCCCGCTGGCGTTCCTGTCCGGGGTGACGGGGGCGTTTTTCAAGTTCCTGTCGATCACCATGGCGTCGTCCCTGATCATCTCCTACGGCTTCACGGCCCTGCTGGTGCCGCTGATGGCCCGCGGGCTCATCGACTTCAACAAGTGGCACGATCCGTCGCATGACAGCGAGGACTGGATGCGGCGCCTCCACGGGCGCCTGCTCGGCGGACTGTTCGCGCGGCCGTGGCTGGCCGTCGTCATCCTCGCTGTCGTCGCCGCTGTCGGTTATCTTGGCCAGCGGCACGCAGGTTCGGGCTTCCTGCCAAAGATGGACGAAGGCGGGTTCGTGCTGGATTATCAAACGGCACCCAGCACCTCATTCATCGAGACCAATCGGGAACTCGCACTCGTCGAGGCGATCCTCAAGAAAAATCCGTACGTGGAAACCTACTCGCGCCGCACCGGCGCCGGTCTGGGCGGCGACCTGATCATGCCCTACGGCGGTGATTTCTTCGTCGAGCTGGTTCCGCCGTCCAGGCGGCCGCCCATCTGGACCGTGATGGCCCAGATCCGGGAGAAAGTCGACGCCGCGGTTCCGGGGTTGACCTATGACACCCATCAGCTGCTGAGCGATATGATCGGGGACATGGTCGGCCGGCGACAGCCGGTGGTGATCAATCTCAGCGCGAACGATCCGGACATTCTGCCCGGCGTCGCCGGGAAGGTTGCGGATGCGATCGCCCACGCCGCCGGCATCCAGCCGTCGTCGGTCGATCCGGGTACGCTTCCCACCGGCGATGCCCTGAATATCCACGTCAATCAGGCGCAGGCCGCCATGAACGGCCTGACGGTGGCCGAGGTCAAGGACCAGGTCGCCCGCTATCTCAGGGGCGACGTCGTCACGGACTATATGGGCGTCGTGCAGCCTGTCGGGGTACGTATCTGGTCGCAGCCCCAGAATGCGCACTACCGGGAACACAGCCGGCTGCAGCGCGACGAAATCAAGAACCTTCTGATCCAGGCGCCGGACGGGCACACCTTCCCGCTGGGATCGATGGCAACGGTCAAGTTCGTCTACGGACAGCCGGCGCTGTTCCGGGAGAACCTGGCGCAGATCATTCCGGTGACGGCCGAAACCAGCGGCAAGCTGGCCCTGAGCACGACCATCGCTTCGGTCAAAGCCACCCTGGACAAGGTGCTGCCCGAGGGGGTCTATTACACCTTGGGCGGCGCCTACAAGCAGGAGGCGAAGGCCGCGCGCGGCATGAAGATGGTGTTCGCCGCCGTCGCACTGGCCGAGGTCATTCTCCTGCTTTTCCTCTACGAAAACTGGTGGTTCCCGGTGATCATCCTGGGCACGTCAACCCTCTCCGCCGGTGCGGTATTCTTCGGTCTGTGGGTGACCGGTGTCGAACTCAATATCACCGCGATGATGGGAATGGTGATGATTCTCGGCATCGCGGTAGAGATGTCGATCTTCCTGTTTTCCGAGTTCCAGAACCTCCGAAACACGATGCCGCCGCGGCAGGCGATCTTTGAGGCGGCGCTCAACCGGTTCCGTCCGATTATCATGAGCACCCTGGCCATGATCCTGGCGCTGCTGCCGCTGGGTGCTGCGATCAGCGGTTCCGGTGACCAGATGCTGCAGCCGCTCGCGATCGCGATCATCGCAGGTATCCTGGTGCAGCTGCCGCTGGTCGTCCTGGTGCAGCCGGTCCTGGTCAGGTGGACGCTGCCGAGGGAGGAAACACCCCCGCCGCCCGGACGCATGGCGCAAGGCTAAGTCTGCCTTAAGTCCGCCCCGGCATGATCCGTTCATACCCGATCGCAAGGAGATCCCATGAACAGAACCCTGATATCCATGTCCGTCGCGACGGCCTTGCTGGCCCTGCCGGCCCTGGCCGGCGCCTATACCGGCGAGGCGCTTGCCGGCCAGGCGAAGATATCGCTGCAGCAGGCCCGCACCATTGCGCTCGGAGCATTTCCGGGAACAATCACGGATCAGGAGCTTGAACGGGAGCATGGTGGCAGCGGCCTGCGTTATGCGTTCGATATCCGAAAGGGTGGCGTGGTGCATGAGGTGGGGGTCGATGCCGTCAGCGGCAAGGTGCTGGAGAACAGCCCCGAGGGCCCGCACCCGGACTGATCGGCTGGGAGGAGGCGGAGAGCGCGCGGGTATGCGATTGCTTGTGGTGGAAGACGACCCGATGATCGGCGACAGCCTCAGGCGCGGCCTGAAGCTGGCGGATTTTGCCGTCGACTGGGTGCAGGACGGTCCAGCCGCGGAACTGGCCCTGCACAACGGCGTCTACGACATGATGATCCTCGATCTCGGGCTGCCCGGCAAATCCGGATTGCAGGTGCTGCAGGAGATGCGCCGGCGCGGAAACGAGCTGCCGGTGCTGATCGTCACCGCGCGCGATCTGGTCGATGACCGGGTCACCGGCCTGAACCTCGGTGCCGACGACTATCTGGTCAAACCCTTCGACCTCGACGAGCTGAAGGCACGTATCCATGCGGTACTCCGCCGCCAGGGAGGCCGCGGCTCGCCGCTGATCCGCTACGGCCCGATCTGTCTCGATCCGATCAGCCACCAGGTGACGCTCAGGGGGCAAGCGGTGGCCCTGTCATCCAGGGAGTTCGCCCTGCTGCATGCCCTGATGTCGCATCCCGGCGCCGTGCTTTCCCTGGCCCAGCTGGAGGATGCGCTGTACGGCTGGAACGAAGAGGTGGCCAGCAATGCCGTGGAGGTGCATATCCATCACCTGCGGCGCAAGCTGGGCAGCCACGCCATCCTGAACGTCAGGGGCGTCGGCTACCGCGTGGCCCGACTCGACGATGATCTCGATCCATAAGCGCCTGCTGATCTGGCTGCTGACCGGCCTGCTCGCCGTCAGCAGCATCGCCGGCATCGCCACCTACCGGAAGATGCTGGAAGAGGTCAACGAGATGCAGGACTTCGAGCTGCGCCAGGTGGCCAATGCCATCGAATACGCCAGCCGGGCGTTGCCGGCCGGCGTCAATGCCCTGAAGCCGCGCGAGACCGCCAATCCGTCCTTCCTGGTGCAGCTGTGGCGGCCCGGTGCGAGGTTGCAGTACTCCTCCCAGCCGGACGTGGACCTGCCGCTTGCGGCCGGGCGCGGCTTCTCCTTCATCGACCGCGGCGATGAACGCTGGCGGGTGTTCAGCCTCGACGCCGGCGACCGCATCGTGCAAACGGCGCAGTCCGTCGAGGATCGCCAGGAGACGGCCGCCGACATGAGCCTGCGCATGCTGATTCCCTTCCTGGTGCTGGTGCCGGTGCTGGCGGTGCTGGTGTTGCTGGCGGTGCGGCGCGGTCTGTCCCCGCTCGGGCGGATCGCTGCCGATATCGGCCGCCGGGATTCGACCACGATGCAGCCGCTGGACGAGGGGGCGTTGCCGGCGGAGATCCGCCCGCTCGTTTCCGCCCTGAACGACCTGCTGGGGCGGCTGGCCGAGGCCATGGACGCGCAGCGCCGCTTCGTCGCCGATGCCGCGCATGAGCTGCGCACGCCGTTGACGGCACTGACCCTGCAGGCGCAGCTGGTGCAGCAGTCCGCAGACGAGGGCGAGCGCCGCCAGGCCGTCGCCGATCTGAGGCAGGGCATCGGCCGCGCCGCGCACCTGGTGCAGCAGCTGCTGGACATGGCCCACCAGGAACCGGGCTCGCCGCACGCCACCTCCCGCCTGAATCTGGCCGAACTGGTCCGGGTCAGGGTCGGTGAGCTGGCGCCGCTGGCGGCGGCCAGGGAGATCGACCTGGGCGTGACGGCGGACCGACCCCAATGGATCGATGGGGATGAACCATCGCTGCGCATCCTGGTCGGCAATCTGGTCGACAATGCCGTGCGCTATACGCAGGCGGGGGGGAAGGTGGATGTCTCGGTCGGCGCCGATGCCGAGGGCGTGTGGCTGGCCGTCGCCGACAACGGCCCGGGCATCCCTGAGGAGGAACGGGAGCGCGTGTTCGAGCGCTTCTACCGCCCGGCCGGCCAGCCGACACCGGGCAGCGGCCTGGGCCTGTCCATCGTCAGGCAGGTGGCGAGCCTGCATCGGGCGGATATCCGTCTCGAAGCGCCGGCATCCGGCCCGGGCGCGGTGTTCCGGGTGCGCTTCCCCTTCCCGGTCCCGCGCGAAGCAGGTCCGGGTTGACGAAGCGGTTGCGCATGTGCGTGCTGGGATGGATCGGGAAATGGCGCACCCTAGAGGATTCGAACCTCTGGCCTCAGCCTTCGGAGGGCTGCGCTCTATCCAGCTGAGCTAAGGGTGCGTTGGCGCGCATCATAAAGCCCCGGGCGGGGGCAGGCAAATATCGGGTGGCTATTCCCGGGCGTCCATCTCGACGCCGACGATGCGCGACACGCCCGGCTCGGGCATGGATACGCCGATCAGGCGATCAGCCAGCTGCATGGTGATCTTGTTGTGGGTGATGGCCAAAAACTGCACGTTCTCGGTCAGCTCGCGCACCATCTCGCCGAAGCGGCCGACATTGGCATCGTCCATCGGCGCATCGACCTCGTCGAGGATGCAGAACGGTGCCGGCTTGATGCGGAAGATCGAGAACACCAGGGCCACCGCCGTCAACGCCTTCTCGCCGCCGGACAGCAGGCTGACGTCCTGCAGACGCTTGCCCGGCGGCTGGGCGATGACCTCGACGCCGGCGGTCAACACGTCGTCCGAATCCAGGCGCAGCTCGGCGCGGCCGCCGCCGAACAGGCGCGGGAAGGTCTGTTGGAACAGGGCGTTGGTCTGCTCGAACACATCGCGGAAGCGCTGGCGGGTGGTGCGGTCGATGCGGGCGATGGTCTCGGTCAGCGTCTCCAGGCTCGCCTCGAGATCGCGGGACTGCTCGGACAGGAAACGCTCGCGCTCGGCCGCCTGCTCGTATTCCTCGATGGCCAGCAGGTTGACCGGGCCGAAGCGCTCCAGGCGCTCCTCCATATCGCGCGCCTGGCCGAGCACCGTCTCCGGGTCGGGGGCCTCGACCATGCCGGCGATGCGCGCGACCAGCTCCTCGGCCGGGACGTGGCAGCGCTGGGTGATCTCCTCGCCCAGATCCTGCACGCGGGCCTCGTCGGCGGCGATGCGCACCGCCGCCTCCTGACGTCGTGAGGTCCCTTCCTGCCATTGCTGCCGTGCCCTGCGCTCGGCCTGCTCCTGCTCGTGCGCCGACTGCTGCAGGGCATGCCCCTGCTGGCGCAGTTCGCTGAGCTCGGCATGCATGCGGTCGACGTCGGCCGCGGCCTGCGCCAGCTGCCGGTCGAGTTCGTCGTGGCGCTCGCTCTCGGCCAGCTCCACCTCGGTACGTTGCCGGCGCGCCTCGTCCTCCTCGCCCTGCCTTTGCAGGCGGGCCTGCTCGGCCTGCAGCCGTTCGCGCTCGCGCAACAGGCTCTGCTGGGACTGGTCGAATAGCGCCAGGGCCTGTTCGGCTGCGGCCACGCCCTCGCGGGCCTGGCCCATCGCCTGTTCAGCCTGCTTCATCGATTCGCTCTGGCGATCCAGGGTCTCGCGGGCGGCGTCCAGTTCGCGGCGATCCAGCGCCGTATGTCCGTCGAGCTGGCCCTGCCATTGCGCCAGCTCCTCGCCCAGCTCCTGCTGCTCGTGGCCGAGGCGCTCCAGGCGCTCGCGCAGGGTCTCGGCCCCGGCGTGCAGGCGCTGCTCCGTCGCCTGTCCGTTGTGCAGGGCGCTCTGGGCCTCGGTGGTCTCCAGGTGGCGCTGCTGCCAGGCGATCTGTTGTTCCGTCAACGCCTGTTCGGCCGTCTCGAAGCGGGATTTCGCCTGCTCCAGCGCCGCCGTCTCGTCCTGAAGCTGGCTCTCGGCCTCGCGCAGCTGACGCTTCAGGGCCAGGCGCCGGGCCGTCTGGTTGCCGGCCGGCGGCACCAGCCATCCGTCGGCCTCCCGGCGCCAGCCGGCGCGACTGACCGCGCATTGTCCCTCCGGGGCATGCACGATGTCGTCGACCAGCGCCACGGCGGCGAACATGTGGTACAGCGGATGTCCGGTGTCCAGTTGCAGCACCGCGGCCAGGCTATCGGCCACGGCAGCGGACGGGGCGGCCTGTTCGGCATATAGGGCGATGGGGGCATCGGCTGCCTGAGCCATAGCCTCGCGCCAGGTCTCCGTGCCGGCATCGGGTGGCATGCGTGCGTCCGCGGCCCGGCCGCGCAGCGCCGCCGCCACCGCCGGCTCCAGACCCTCCGGTACCTGCAGCTGCTCGTCGACCCAGAGCCCGCCCTTGTCGCGGATCAGCCCGCGCAGTGCGGCCGGCACGTCCTGGCCGGACAGCTGCGCACGCAGCTCCTGGCTCACGCCGGATAGTTCGCGCACCCGCGATTCGCCTTCGTTCAGTGCCTTGGACGCCGCCTCGCGCTCTTCCCGGCATGCGTCCAGCGCCTGCTGGGCCGCGGCGAGGTCCTGCTCGGCCCGCGCCAGGCGCTTGGCGAGCGCGTCGATGGCGGCCCTGGCCTCGGCGTGGGCGGCATCGGCCAGGCGCTGCTCGTCCTCGCTGCGCCCGACCTGTTCGGCCAGGCGTTGCCGGCGCTCCTCCAGGCGGGCCAGGGAGGTATGGATCTGTTCCTTGCGGCGTCCGGCATCCTCGAAGGCATGGCGGATGCGCTCATAGGCGGAAAGCAGCCCGTCGCGCTGCTGGCTCTGCTCGGCATAGTGCTTGCGGGCTGCCTCCAGCGTCTGCTGTGCCTCGGCGAGCCTGGACTTCAGCGTCTCGTCGTTCTGCTCGGCGAGTCTTCCGGCCAGCTCAGTCTCCTCGCGGGTGAGCTGGGCCAGCCGCTCGCCGGCCTCGGCGATGCGTTGCGCCAGCATGCCCTTGCGCTCGGCCAGTAGCCGGCGTTCGCCGGCCTGGCGCTCCGTCTCCTGCTGCCAGCGCGCGCGTTCCTGCTCGGCCTGGCGCAGCCGGTCCTGCAGGCCCTGCACCTGCTCCTCGTGGTGGACCGAGGCCTGGCGCGCGTCGGCCAGGGTGCGTTCGATCTGCGCATGCCTGCCGGCCAGCTCCGTCTCGGCGGTCTTGACCTCGTCCAGCTCCCGGCGCCGGCCGGCCAGCTGTTCCGTCGCCTGCTGGTAGCGGAAGCCGAAGCTCAGCGCCTGCAGGTCCTTGAACTCGTCCTGCATCTTCCTGAAGCGCTCGGCGCGCGAGGCCTGCTGCTTGAGGCTGCGGCACTGGGTGGCTACCTCCTCCAGCAGGTCGGTGACGCGCTCCAGGTTCTGCCGCGTGTCCTGCATCTTGCGCTCGGCCTCGCGGCGGCGGTGGCGGTATTTGACGACGCCGGCCGCCTCCTCGAGCAGCTCGCGCCGCTCCTCGGCCTTGGCCGTGATCATGCGCGCGATGGCGCCCTGCTCGATGATGGCGTAGGCGCGCGTGGAGATGCCGGTATCGAGGAACAGGTCGACGATGTCCTTCAGGCGCACCATCTTGCCGTTGATGAAGGCGTCGGATCCGGATTCGCGGTGCATGCGCCGGCGGATGCGGATCTCGTCCATCTCGTGGTAGGGCGGGGGCAGTTGTCCCGGTTTCACGGCGAAGGTCAGTTCGACATCGCACATGGCCACCGGGGAGCGGGAATCGGAGCCCTGGAAGATCAGGTCGTCCATGACGCCGCCGCGCAGCTGTTTGGCCGAATGCTCGCCGAGCACCCAGCGCAGCGCGTCGACGATGTTCGATTTTCCGGAGCCGTTCGGGCCGACGATGGAGGTGATGCCCTCGCCGATCTCGATCTTCGTCGGGTCGACGAAGGACTTGAAGCCGGCCAGCTCGATGCGCTTCAGTCTCATGGCGTCCGCCCCCTCAGGCCCTGGCCGGCTGCAGGCGGTCGAGCATCATGAAGCTGACCATGCAGGCGGTGAAACTGGAGGCCACGATCATGTACAGCACGATCAGCTGGGCGCTGGCCGCCGCGATCGGCGCGGCGCCGGCGAGCACCATGCCGACGAAGATGCCGGGCATGTGCACCAGGCCGACGATGCGCAGCGTATCCACCGGCGGGATCATCGCCTGGCGCAGGCCGGGCATGGCCCCGCCCTCGCCGTCCATGCGGTTGAACATCAGTGAGATGGTGTTCATGCCGTTGGCCACCAGCATGCTGCCCAGCGGAATCAGCGAGCGGGTGTCGGCATGGATCGCACCCGAAAACGCCAGCCAGGGCAGGGTGACGGCGCAGGCCGCGGCCAGCCCGAGGCTGGCGGCCGGCCAGGCCAGTTTCGGATCGGGGTGATGCGTGGCGGAGGTGCGCGCGGCGATGACGCAGAAGCACAGCAACAGCCCTGCCTGCGCCCAGTGCGAGCGGATGTCGAAGATCCAGTGCAGCACCAAGGCCAACAGCAGCAGCTGTAGCGGCCCGCGCAGGCTGGCCACCAGCATGCGCCGGCTGAGCCCCAGCTTCTCGTGCCATGCCCAGGCGGCGGCTCCGCCGAGCAATAGCCAGGCGGCGGCCAGTCCGGTCAGCGTATGGAGATCCGGCAGTTGCATCAAAGCCGTGAAATATCCGCAAGCGTCAGGAACAGCCCACGCAGGCGGGCCAGCATGGCCAGGCGGTTATCGCGCACCGCTTCATCCTCGCACATCACCATGACGTCGTCGAAGAACCGGTCCACCGGCTGGCGCAGGGTGGCCAGCGTGTCCAGCATCTGTTCGGGATCGGCGGCACCGATGGCGTTTTCGGCCTTGATCAGGGCGGCGAACAGGTGTTTCTCGGCATCGAGCTCGAACAGGTGCGCCTTGACGCCGTTCTCCCCCGCCTCGGCCTTCTTCAGGATGTTGGCGATGCGCTTGTTGGCGGCGGCCACGGCCTGGCCGGTTTCGGAATCGGCGAAGCCGGTCAACAGGCGTGCCACCGCGATCACCTGATGCAGCGGGCGCTTGGTGCTCGATGCCAGGGCCGCCTCGACGGACGAGCGGGAGCAGTCGAAGGCGCCGGCCATGCCGAGCAGGCGCTCGAGGATGAACAGATAGACCTGCTTCTGCACGTCCACCGCGATGGAGGTGGTGATGCGCTGCTGGTTCCATTGCTTGGCCGACTGCTGCAGCAGCACCGGCAGGCCGACCGTGGCCGGATGCGTGCCGTCGGCCAGCAACCGCACCAGGGTGATGGCGGCGCGGCGCAGGCCGAACGGGTCGGCATTGGCGCTGGGGATGCGCCCGAGATGGAAATAGCCCAGCAGCTTGTCCAGGCGCTCGGCGACGGCGATGGCCCGGGCCTCGGGGTTGCCCGGCAGGGCGTCGTCGGCGCCGGCCGGCCGGTAATGATCGGCGATGGCGGCCTGGACGGCGCCGGACTCGCCGCTCTGGGCGGCATAGATCGCGCCCATATAGCCCTGCAGCTCCGGGAACTCGGCCACGACGCCGGTGGTCAGGTCGGACTTGCACAGATAGGCGGCGCGCTGGGTCGCCTCGGGATCGGCGCCCAGCTGGCGGGCGTTATCGAGCACGAAGCTGCGCAGGCGCATCACCTGGTCGCCGACGGTGCCCAGGCCCTCCTGGAACACGATCTGGTTCAGGCGCTCGACCCTGGCCTCCAGGGACTCCTGCGGGTCGCGGTCGAAATAGAAGGCGGCGTCCGCCAGGCGGGCGTTGACCACGCGGGCGTTGCCGTGGGCCACCTGCGCCTCGTCCGTCGAGGGGATGTTCGCCACGGCGATGAAGCGGTTGGCGATGCGCCCGCTGCGCTGATCGTAGGTGATGAAGCAGCGCTGGTGCTGCTTGAGCACGATGCGGATCAGCTGCTCGGGCAGGCGCAGGTATTCCTCCTGGAACGCGCACAGCACCGGTACCGGCCATTCGGTCAGATCGGCGACC
Organism: uncultured Zetaproteobacteria bacterium; assembly: GCA_964492895.1. Classification (GTDB taxonomy): domain Bacteria; phylum Pseudomonadota; class Zetaproteobacteria; order Mariprofundales; family Mariprofundaceae; genus DATLWN01. The sequence continues at coordinate 59,578 of CAZBLR010000002.1, forward strand.
TCGTCGATCAGGCCCGCGTCGGCGTGGATCTGCAGGCCGGCCTCGGCGGCGATGCGTTCCATGGCCTCGGCGATATGCTTGCGGCGCGCCGGACGCTCCGCCATCACATACCGCTTCTCCAGCCACGCGAAGGGATCGCGCACGTCGAGCACGCCCTGGCGGCCCAGGATGCGGTGGCCGTGGCTGGTCCTGCCGCTGGCCACCCCGGCGAACGTGAACGGGATGACCGTGGCCCCGAGGCGGGCCACGATCCAGCGCACCGGACGGATGAAGGCATCGTCCCGGCCGTCACCGTCCTGCCAGCGCATCTGCTTCGGGGCCGGCAGCTTGTTCAGGATGCCCGGCAGGGCGTCGGCCAGGATGTCGGCGACCGGGCGGCCCGGACGGTGCACGACGGCCTTCAGGTAGCAGGCCTTGCCGTCGCCCTTGTCCTCCAGCGTGCACTCGGCCAGCGCCACGCCGGCCTTCCTGGCGAAGCCCTCGGCCGCAGGCGTGGGCCGCCCGTCGCGGTAGGCCGCGGTCTCGGGCGGGCCCCACAGCACCTCGTCGCGGTCCGGCTGGCGATCCGGGCAGGCGGACCAGTGCAGCAACAGGCGGCGCGGCGTGCAGCCCTCGCGCAGGCGCCCGACGCCGATGTCGTGGGCGGTGAACAGCGCCTCGAGCTCGGTGCGCAGGGCGGCGAGCAATGCCCCGGACACGCCGGCCGGCATCTCCTCGACGCCGATCTCGATCAACAGCGGGCGGCTCCGGGCCTTCGTCATGGCGCCACCCCCGCATAGGCCTGGGCCACGGTGCGGGCCAGCCCCCGCACGCGTCCGATGAAGCGGGCGCGTTCGGCCACCGAGATCGCACCCCGGGCATCGAGCAGGTTGAAGGCGTGGCTGGCCTTCATGACCTCCTCGTAGGCGGGCAGCACCAGGCGGCTTTCGGTCAGGCGCCGGCATTCGGCCTCGGCGCGGTCGAACTGTTCGTGCAGCCAGGCCGTGTCGGCCGCGTCGAAGTTGTAGGCGGAGAACTCGACCTCGTTGCGGTGGAAGACCTCGCCGTATGTCACGGTGCTGCCGTCCGGGGCCTCGACCCAGACGAGGTCGAAGACGTTCTCCACGCCCTGCAGGTACATGGCCAGCCGCTCCAGACCGTAGGTGATCTCGCCGGGGGTGCGGCTCAGCTCCACGCCGCCGACCTGCTGGAAGTAGGTGAACTGCGTGATCTCCATGCCGTTCAGCCACACCTCCCAGCCCAGGCCCCAGGCACCGAGCGTGGGTGATTCCCAGTCGTCCTCGACGAAGCGGATGTCGTGCACCCTGGTGTCGATACCGATGCGCTTCAGCGAGGCCAGGTACAGATCGAGGATGTCGGCCGGCGCCGGCTTCAGGATCACCTGGAACTGGTAGTAATGCTGCAGGCGGTTCGGGTTCTCGCCGTAGCGGCCGTCGGTCGGGCGGCGACAGGGCTGCACATAGGCGGTGCGCCAGTCCTTGTCGTCCAGCACGCGCAGGAAGGTGGCCGGGTGGAAGGTGCCGGCGCCCATGGCGCAGTCGTACGGCTGCTGGACCACGCATCCCTGTTCGGCCCAGAAGCGCTGCAGGGTCAGGATCAGTTCTTGGAATGTCACGCGCGTGTTACTCCCCGACGATAGGCTCGCCATAGCCTAGCGTTACCCCGCATGGCCTGCCAGTTCAAACGGCATGCGAATATGGTATAAACGGCCGCTGAGGGCGGGTGACCGCCGTCACGGAGGCCGGAATCGGTGCCTTTACGGTCCGTTCACGGTGACAGGAGAAGGACGTATGTCGGTCGATTTCGCATGGATGGAGCAGCGCATTCTGGGCAGAAGCCTCAGCGATCACGAGAAGGGACTGCTCGCCATCATGATCACGGAGCTGCACCTGCAGGCCGGCGAGGCCGTCTGCATCGAGCCGGGACACGGCGGCACCCTGTACCTGCTGCGCTCCGGCGAGGCCGAGGTGCTGCTGGAATGGGGCGATGAATGCCTGCGCGTGCCGCGGATCAGCGAGGGCGCCCAGCTCGGGGATATGGCCTCGCTGCTCGATGGCGCGACCTGCGCCACCCTGATCGCCCGCGACGACTGCGTGGCCTACCGCATCCGTCGCCGGGCCTTCGACGCCCTGCTCGCCTGCCGTCAGCCCCTGGCCTGCGATATCGCCTACGGCGTGCTCGCCCGTACCGCCCGCGCCATCCGCGAGTTGCACATGCGCCGTGCCGGCCGGTTGCCGGACACGTGGGCCTGAGCCGTCCGTCCGGCGGCGTTTGCGTCACGCCCGACCGGCAATTATCCTCCCTTGTTCGATGACCGAAACCGAACCTACCCCCCCTGAATACCGGGCCCGTTCGCTGGATACGCTGTACATCCGAACCTACGGCTGCCAGATGAACGAGTACGATTCCTCGCGCATGGCCGACCTGATGCACGAGGCCTACGGCCTGCGCCTGGTGGCCGATCCCGAGGATGCCGACGTCATCCTGATGAACACCTGCTCGGTGCGCGAGAAGGCCGAGGAGAAGGTGTACTCGGAGCTCGGGCGCTACCGCAAGATCAAGGACAGGCGCCCGGACCTGATCATCGGCGTCGGCGGCTGCGTGGCGCAGCAGGAGGGCGAGCGCATCCAGAGGCGGGCGCCCTACGTCGACATGGTGTTCGGCCCGCAGACCTACCACCGGTTGCCGGAGATGCTGAAGCACATCCGACGCGACCGGGCGCGCCTGGCCGTGACCGAGATGCCCGAGATCGAGAAGTTCGACCACCTGCCGCGGCCGACGGCCGGCGGCGTGTCGGCCTTCGTGACCATCATGGAGGGCTGCGACAAGTTCTGCACCTTCTGCGTGGTGCCGTACACGCGCGGCCCGGAGCTGTCGCGCCCCGTCGACGACATCCTGGCCGAATGCCGCGGGCTGCTGGATGCGGGCAGGCTCGAGCTGACGCTGCTGGGGCAGAACGTCAACGGCTACCGCGGCGAGGGGCCGGACGGCGAGGAGTGGGATTTCACCATGCTGCTGTATGCGGTGGCCCGGCTGCCGGGGCTTGCGCGCCTGCGCTTCACCACCAGCCATCCGATCGAGATGAACGAGGGCCTGGCGGAGGCATTCGCCGAGATCCCGCAACTGATGCCCTACCTGCACCTGCCGGTACAGAGCGGCTCGGACCGCATGCTCAAGGCCATGCACCGCGGCCATACGCGCGCCCAGTACCAGGACACCATCGCCCAGGTGCGCCGGTACCGGCCGGACATCGCGCTGTCCTCCGATTTCATCGTCGGCTTTCCGGGCGAGACGGACGAAGATTTCGCGCAGACGCTGGATCTCGTGCGCCAGGTCCGTTTCGACTCGGCCTTCTGCTTCAAGTATTCGCCGCGCCCCGGCACCCCGGCCGCCAAGGCGGAGGATTCGGTGCCGGAGGCGGTCAAGGACGCGCGCCTGCAGCAGCTGCTGGCGCTGATGCGCGAACAGGCGCGCGATGCGCATGCCGCCCGGGTCGGCAAGACGCTGGCGGTGCTCGTCGACAAGCCGGGGCGCAACGACGGGGATCTCGAGGGGCGCACGCCGGATTTCAAGATCGTGCATTTCGCCGGCCGGCCACGGCAGATCGGCAGCGTCGTGCCGGTGCGCATCACCGCGGCCTACGGGCAGTCGCTGCGCGGGGAGCAGCTGCTTGCCGAATAGTCCTTCATCCCCTTTGATCCTGTTATGAGCGTGCATCTTTCGCTGAGCGAGCTGACGCCGGATGCCCTGCGCATCCTGACCGGCACCGACAACCGCATCCTGCGTCGCATCGAGACGCATTTCGACGTGCATGTGCTCGGGCATGTCGGCGACTGGCAGGTCGAGGGCGCGCGCGCCGAGGCGGCCGCCGACGTGCTGCTGCGCCTGGCTGCCAAGGCCGCGCACGGGGCCCTGGACGACATGGATGTCGAGGCCATGCTGCGTTCCGGGGACGAGGAGATCGAGGCGGGCGACGACAGCACGGTGCTGGTCGCCGGCCGCCGGCACGTGCGCGGCAAGACGGCGAACCAGCGCCGGTATCTGGAGGTGATCGGCAAGCGCGTGCTGACCATCGCCATCGGCCCGGCCGGCTCCGGCAAGACCTATCTGGCGGTGGCGGCGGCGGTGGCGGCACTGAACGGGCATCAGGTCGAGCGCATCATCCTGACCCGGCCGGCCGTGGAGGCCGGGGAGCGCCTGGGCTTCCTGCCGGGCGATCTGCAGCAGAAGGTCGATCCGTACCTGCGGCCGCTGTTCGATGCCCTGTCCGACATGCTCGGCGTGGAGAAGATGAACGCGCTGATGGAGGGCGGGCGCATCGAGGTGGCGCCGCTGGCCTATATGCGCGGGCGCACGCTGAACGATGCCTTCATCATTCTCGACGAGGCGCAGAACACCACGCAGGCCCAGATGAAGATGTTCCTGACCCGTCTGGGTTTCGGCTCGAAGATGGTGGTGACCGGCGACGTGACGCAGATCGATCTCGAGCACAAGCGCGGCAGCGGCCTGGCCCATGCCCTGAAGGTGCTGGACGGCGTGGCCGACATCGGCATCTGCCGCCTGACCGGCCGCGACGTGGTGCGCCACCGGCTGGTCGAGCGCATCGTCACGGCCTATGAGGATGCCGAGGGCAAGGCGGGCGACAAGGATATCCCGGCATGATCGACGTCGTCGTCGATGCGGGCGTGGACATGGGCCGGATGCCGGATGCGGTGCGGGTGGCGGATGCGGTGCGTGCGGGCTGCGCCGTGGCCGGGGCATCCGCTGCAGACCCCGATCTGTGTGTCCGCTTTGCCGATGACGCTGCCGTACGCGAGCTGAACCGCGACTGGCGCGCCAGGGACAGCGTCACGGACGTGCTGTCCTTCCCGATGCAGGAGGGCGATATCGATGCCGCGGCATACCTCGGGGACATCGTCCTGGCCGTGCCGTATGTCGGGCGGGAGGCGGCGCGGCTGGCGCTGGCGCCTGCGGATCATGCGCTGCACCTGATCGTGCACGGCGTGCTGCATCTTCTGGGCTTTGATCACGAGGACGATGCCGAGGCCGAACGCATGCAGGCGCTGGAGCGGCAGGCGCTGGCCCGGCTGGGATTGCACGATCCCTACCCGGGAACGGCGGAAGAGAGGGCACATGTGGGATAAGTGGCGCGAACGCCTGCGCAGCAGGATGCTGACCCGGCTGCGTCCCGGGCGCGACGAGGCGGAGCTGATGGCGCTGATCGAGCGCTCCGATGCGGTGCATTCGGATGAGCATCGCCAGATGCTTCAGCGCCTGGTCGGCTTTCAGGACATCCGCGTGCGGGAGATCATGGTGCCGCGCTCGTCCATCGATGCGGTCGAGCTGGGCATGTCGCTGGACAAGGTCGAGGAGAAGTTCGTCGAGAGCGAGGCCAGCCGGATGCCGGTGATGGCCGAGGACCTGGACCATATCGAGGGCGTGGTCGAACTGTGGGATGTGTTCTCGGCGCGCGTGCGCCACAAGAAGCCGACGCTGGCGGAGATCATGCGCCCGTGCCTGAAGGTGTCCGAGCTGCAGCAGATCTCCGGCGTGCTTTCGGAAATGCGCGCCTCGTCGCACCGCCTGGCCATCGTCATCGACGAGTACGGCGGCACCGCGGGGCTGGTGGCGATGTCGGACCTGCTCGAGGAGATCGTCGGCCCGATGGACGAACAGGAGAATGACCCTGAGCTGGTGCGCATGCCGGACGGCGGTTACCTCGTGCAGGCGCTGATGCATATCGAGGATCTGGAGAACCTGCTGGGCCGGGAGTTCCCCGAAGGGGATTACGATACGGTGGGCGGGCTGATCGTCACCAGCCTCGGCCGCATCCCGGCCGCCAACGAGCGGGTCGAGGTCGAGGGCATGGATATCAAGATTCTCGAGGCCGATCCGCGCCGGGTCTTACGCATCCGCATCGAACCACTCCCGGCATAGGCCGACCATGGCATTGATGTTCCATCGACGCAGCCGCAAGGCCGGCCCCCTGATCCTGGGCTTCGCCCTGGGGGCGCTGATGCCGTTCGCATATGCGCCCTACGGCCATGCCTGGCTAGGGGTGCTGGCACTGTCGGGCTGGCTGGCGCTGGCCAGGCGCGGCCATGCCGGATGGATCGGGCTGGCCTTCGGCCTCGGCTGGTTCGGCACCGGTGCCTGGTGGCTGGCGCCCACCTTCCATCTCTACGGCGGGCTGCCGTATGCCGTGGCAGCCTTGTGCGTGCTGCTCGTGGGCCTGGCGCTGGGCGCCTTCCCGGCCCTGTGGATGTGGGCGACGCAGGCCCTGACGAAACGGGACGCCTGGCTGCTGGTGACGTTCCCGGTGCTGGCGGTCGGCGAGGAATGGTTGCGCGGTCACCTGTTCACCGGGCTGCCGTGGACGGCACTGGGCGACCTGGTGCTGGGCACCCCGGGCGTGGGCTGGGCGGCCTGGGTGGGCGTGTACGGCGTGACCCTGCTGCCGGCGCTGGCGGCGGCGGCGCTGGCGCTGATCTGGCGGGGGGCGTACCGCTGGGGAGGGATCGGGCTGCTGGTGGTGCTGGCGCTGGGGCTGCTTGCCCCGAAGCCCTATGCCGCCGACGGGCCCGAGAGACAGGCGGCGCTGGTGCAGGCGAACATCCCGCAGGACGAGAAGTGGGATGCGGCCTTCGTCAACAGCATCATGCAGCGTTATGCGCAGTTGTCGGCGCTGGCGGCGGCGGGGCATCCCGATCTGATCATCTGGCCGGAGGCGGCGGTGCCGTTCTTCCTGTCGCGGGCGCCGGACTGGAACGCCTGGCTGCAGACGCAGATCCGGGCATGGAACGCGCCGCTGGTGTTCGGCGGCCTGAAGCTGATGAAGGACGGGGAGCACGGCGAGAACGGCGTGTTCCTGGCCATGCCGGATGGCGCCCGCAGCTTCGTCGGCAAGCAGCATCTGGTGCCGTTCGGCGAATACGTGCCGTCCTGGCTGCCGTTCCTGCATGCGCTGGTGCCGTCGATCGCCGAATGGACCCCCGGGACCGGCACGGGGGTGCTGCGCGGCCCGCGCGGCCCGCTGGGCATCCTCGTCTGCTACGAGTCGATCTTTCCGGAGCAGGCGCGGGAACGGGTGCGCTCGGGTGCGGACGTGCTGATCAACGTGACCAACGACGCCTGGTACGGCCATAGCCCGGCCGCCTGGCAGTCGATGCAGGCGGCGCGCATGCGCGCCGTGGAAACCGGGCGCTACGTGCTCCGGGCGGCGAATACCGGCGTCTCCGTGATCATCGCGCCCGACGGGCGGATCACGGCCACCCGCCCCTGGTGGACGGAGGGGCTGGTTCGGGGTACATATCGTGTGTCGGACCGCATCACGCCGTACGTGCGCTGGGGCGATAAGCCCTTGCTGGCCGGATTCGTGTTTCTGGCGCTGGCCGTGTGGTTCGATCGCAGGAGGAAGCACTAAGATGCCGGTTTGTGTGATTGGTGCGGGTTCCTGGGGGACGGCCCTGGCGACGGCCCTGGCGCGCGGCGGCCGCGATGTGCGCCTCGTGGCGCATACGGCGGAAAAGGCGGCCGCGATGCAGCAGGCGCGGGAGAATGCGCGCTACCTGCCGGGCATCGGCTTTCCGGAGGGGCTGCAGGTCACGGCTGATGCCGCCGCGGTGCTGCCGCGGGCGCGGGCCGTGATCGTGGCCACGCCCAGCGCCGCGGCCGAAGCGGTGCTGCCGCTGGTGGCCGAGCGTGCGCATGCACCGGTGATCGGTGCCTTCAAGGGCCTGCATCCGGTGACGCTGGAGCGCAGCGACGAGGTGCTGTGCCGCTATCTCGGGCGGGAACGCGTGGCCCTGCTTTCCGGTCCGTCGTTCGCCGAGGAAGTGGCCCGTGGCATGCCCACCGGCGTGACGCTGGCGGCCTATGACCTGGAGCTGGCGCATCACGTGGCCACGTTGTTCGACGGCACGAATTTCCGTATCTACACCTCCTCGGACATGGTCGGCGTGGCCATCGGCGGCGCCTTGAAGAACGTCATCGCCATCGCCGCGGGCTCGGCCGAGGGTCTGCATCTCGGACACAACTCGGTGGCGGCCCTGATCACGCGCGGCATCGTCGAGATCTCCCGCCTGGCCGTGGTCTGCGGCGGTGCCGAGGAGACCCTGCGCGGGTTGTCCGGCTTGGGGGATCTGGTACTGACCTGCACCGGGGCGCTGTCGCGCAACCGGCGGCTCGGCATGGCCCTGGCCCGGGGCAAGCCGCTGGACCAGGCCTTGCAGGAGATCGGGCAGGTGGTCGAGGGCGTGCGCACGGCCGCCGCGGCGCTCAGGCTGGCGGCCAAGCATGGTGTGGAGCTGCCGATCACCGAGGCGGTGCAGGCGGTGCTCACCGGCAACATGCGCCCGGACGAGGCCGCTTTCGAGCTGATGGCGCGGCCGATCAAGGACGAATAGGGGCGACGCATGGCCGCCGACGGTGATCCGGAGGACGATCTCTTCGCCAAGGCCATGCGGGGCGTGCGCCCGGTGCGCAAGCGCGCCCGCATCGTTCCCGCGTCGCCGGCACCGGCCACACGGCCGGCGTCTCCTCAGCCCGACAGGATTCCGGTACCGCCGTCCGATTCCGCCCATGCGCCGGTCACCGGCGAGGCGCCGTGGACGCTGTTCGCCAGCGGCGTATCGCGGGAACGCCTGCGCCGCCTCGCGGGCGAGCCGGTGGAATCCGAAATCGATCTGCATGGCCACACGCGCGACGAGGCGTTGCGGGCCCTGGAAGCCGCGATCATGGCGGCGCTGGCGGGCGGGCAGCGTACGCTGTGCATCGTGCATGGCCGGGGCCTGCATTCGCAGGGAAACCCGGTACTGAAGCAGGCGGTGTTCCAGTGGCTGCGCGAGGGGCCCTGCGCCGGTCTCGTGCTGGCGGCGGTGCCCCGGAACGGCAGCGGCGGCGGCGCCTCGACGGTCCTGCTCAGGCGGCAGGGACGACGTTGATCCGGGCCTGGTAACAGGCCCTAGAAAAGCCGTTCGACCGGCGGTTGCGGCGCCTGCGCCAGGTAGACGCCGAGCAGGATGGCCAGCACGGCCCCGGAAACGAGCAGCACGATCAGCGGCACGAAGATGATCATCAGCGCCTTGCCGCCGCTGACGCCGGCATAGGCGGTCAGCCCCTTCCATTCCAGGTAGATGCTCCACACGCCCATGACGACGTTGACCAGCGGCACCCAGCTGAACAGGCTCGGGATATTGCTGTAGGCGTAAAGCTGGAACGCGTCCATGGTGCTCAGCTGGCCGCTGGTGAAACGGTGCACCGCCCAGCTCAGATACCAGGCCCAGAGCCAGGCGGCGGCCAGGGCGAACGGGATGGCGACGAGCAGCATCACGGGCATCAGGTGCAGGCCGAGCCCTCCCGTGAACAGGATGCCGAGCAGGATGGGCAGGGCCAGCATCAGGATCAGCAGGATCACGCCCTCCTTGTAGGAGGTGGCCTGCGGCATCTGCCGGAAGAATTCGGTGGGGCGGGTGAAGACGTCCCGGACGGCACCGGCCAGCGAGCCCAGGAAATCGGTGGTCGAAAAATACGTGGCCATGATCGTTCTCCCCATATTGCCGCTGGCGAAAGGCGTCGGCAGCTGGCTATAATCAAAGCATGAAAATTTCACTGCTGCCAGCCCTGTTTGCCGTCATGGCGTTCCTGTCCCCCATTTCGGTCCCGTCGGCCATTGCCGCCGAGCCGGAGGCGCTGCCGCCGCCGTCGCATGCGGATGGCGATGTGCCTGATGCGGCCGTGGGGTCGGACGACAGGACGGGCATGCAGAAGGAGTTGACACCGCCTGCGCCGCAGCAGGGGGTGCAGGTCCGTTCCTATCAGCGCTCGGACGGCACCGGCATCACCGAATACTCCATGCATGGCAAGGTCTACATGGTCAAGGTGCAGCCGCCGGGCGGCATGCCCGCCTATATCCTGTACGACAGCAACGGTGACGGCCGTTTCGACCGCCGCCTTCCCGGGAACTACAAACGCCTGTCGCCGCCGGCATGGGTCATTAAGCGTTTTTGACGGCATCCGGGGTGACGGAGGCATGATTCCTCCCTCGCTTATCCTGATCACCGACAGCCGGCGTCTGGAGCCGGAGGCCTTCATCGGCCGGGTCGGGGCCGCGTTGCGCGGCGGTGCCGATGCGGTGCTGGTGCGCGAGAAGCAGATGGATTCGGCCCGGCTGCTCGCCTTCGCCTCCCGCCTGCGGCTGCTGACCCGGGATCACGGGGCACGACTGATCGTGCATACGCAGGCGGATGTGGCCGTCGCCGTCGATGCCGACGGCGTACATGTGGGCGCGGCGGATATCGGGGATCTGCCCGGCATGCGCCACTGGCTGGGCGGTATGGCGATGAGCCTGTCGGCGTCGTGCCATTCGGCAGGGGAACTGGCGGATGCGGCGGCGGCCGGGGCCGATTTCGCCTTGCTGTCGCCGGTGTTCCCGACATCCAGCCATCCGGACGCCGCACAGCTGGGCGTGGCGCAATTCCGCCGGCTGGCGGACGCTGCCCCGCTGCCGGTACTGGCCCTGGGCGGGATCACGGTGGCCAACCGGGCGTTGCTGGCCGGCTTCGGGGTCGCGGTCATCGGCGCCCTGCTCGATGCGGCCGATGCCGAGGCGGCGGCCGAGTCCTTGAGAGGATGCGATGAAGCTTGACGTCGTGCTGCTGGTGATCACCAGCGCCCTGACCTGCGCGCTACTGCTGGCTTACCTGCTGCGCCTGTTCCGGCTGCCGGCGGCCGTGGCCTATATCCTGACCGGCCTGATCCTCGGGCCTTCCGGCTTCGCCTTCGTCCGCGACCAGCAGATGGTGGCGCACATCGGCGAGCTCGGCGTGATCATGCTGATGTTCTTCATCGGCATGGAGGTATCGCTGCCGCGGCTGATCGCCGGCTGGCGCATCGCCGTGCTCGGGGCGATGGCGCAGATGGCCGTCAGCGTGGCCGTATGCATGCTCGCCGCCGTACTGTTCGGCTGGCCGTGGAAGCTCGGCCTGCTGCTCGGCTTCATCATCAGCATGAGCTCGACGGCCGTGGTCATGGTCATGCTCAAGGATGCCAACGAGCTGGGCACCCCGTTCGGGCAGAATGCCCTGGGCGTGCTGTTGATGCAGGACATGGCCATCGTGCCGATCATGATCGTGCTCGGCATGCTGGGGGACAACGGCGGGTCGGTGTCGTTCGTCAAGGTCGGCGGCCAGATGCTGGGCGGGGCGGCCCTGGTGGCCGTGGCCGTGTGGCTGATGCGCAGCCGGCGCCTGCGTATCCCGGTGTCCGGCGACATGTCGCTGGACCGCAAGGTGCTGCTCGGGCTGCTGCTGTGTTTCGCATCGGCCGCCGTCACCTCGGTGATGGGCCTGTCGGCCGCCTTCGGGGCCTTCCTGGCCGGCATGGTGGTGCATTCCTCCGACCAGGGCGTATGGGTGCGCGAGCATCTGGAATCGCTGCGCGTCGTGTTCGTGGCCATCTTCTTCCTGTCGATCGGCCTGTTGGTCGACATCCATTTCCTGGCCGGGCACCTGCTGTACCTGGCGGGGCTGACGATCGGCGTGTTCGTGCTGAACTCGGGCATCAACATGCTGGTGCTGCGCGGGCTCGGCGAATCCTGGGACATGGCCATCGTCACCGGCGGCCTGCTCAGTCAGATCGGCGAGTTCTCGTTCCTGCTCGCCGCCCTGGGGGTAGAGACGGGCATCCTGCCGCAGAGCGCCTACCAGACGGTGCTGGCGGTGATCGCGCTGACGCTGATGCTCAGCCCGATGTGGACGATGATGGTGCGCCGCATGCTGGGCGGCGAGGTGGCCCTGTCCGAGTCCTAGGTCGGGGAAGCTCCGGTCTTCCTGCCCACGGCGGTGATGAAGCTGCGGATGTGCCGGTACAGGTCGTTGCGGGTGACCATGAAGGCCTCGATGATGTCCTCGACGTGGCCGCCCACCAGCAAGGGATCCGCGATGTCCCAGTGCAGGTACAGGGCGCCGTCCGCGTCCGGCCAGGCGGTGGCCGCATCGCCGATGGAGATGACCCAATCGAAGGCCTGTCCCGCGAAGGCGCTCACGGGCTTGCTCTGCATGCCGGCCATGTCGACGCTGAGGTGGCGCATCACCTCCTCGGCCATCGGGTGCACCGGCACCGGGGTCAGGCCGGCACTGCACACTTCGAAACGGTCTGCCGCCAGCGATGTCAGGATGGCCTCGGCCATCTGCGAGGCGCCAGCATTGGTCGTGCACAAAAACAGTACGCGGGTCTTGTCAGCCATGGCTTGAAGATACCAGCCGCACGTGCACTTGACGATGCCGACGGTGGGGCCGGGCCAGCATCCGCACACGCACGGCAAAGACCAGATCGGTGCAGCCGGTGCCTTGCGTCACGTCATGTCCGGCCAGCGCTGGCTATGATGTCGATCGGTAAGGAGGGCACCATGAAACATCTGCCGTTGATCCTGTCCCTGTGTCTGGCCCTGTCCGCCTGCGCCACCGACGAGCAAACCCATGCCGCCGTCACGGGCGGTGCGGTCGGTGCGGCCGCCGGCGCCCTGATGAGTGATCAGCCCGTGGAAGGGGCGATCGTCGGCGGTGCCATCGGCGCCGCGACCGGTGCCGTACTGGCCGATCCCAACCGGCGGGGCGATCGCAGGGAATATCGCCGCGATCGTGGTTGGCATCGGGGCGAATACCGGCGTGATGAAGGGGATGATGGCTATCGCCATGATCGCCGTCGCGACGACGGCGAGGGCGATGACTGAGGCCGGCTCCACCGGAGCAACATCGATTCCCTTACGCCACGAACGCCTCGATGCGGGCGCGGATCTGGTCGCGCACGCGCCGGAACTCGGCCATGATCTGATTCTCGCTGCCCGTGGCCCTGGCCGGATCGTCGAACGGCCAGTGCTGTTTGGCGCAGGCGGCCGGCACCGCCGGGCAGGTCTCGTCGGCATGACCGCAGACCGTCACCAGCAGATCGAGATCGTCCAGCATCTGCGGCGTCACCACCTTCGAGGACTGGCCGCTGATGTCCACGCCGGCCTCACGCATCACGGCGATGGCGCGCGGGTTCTGACCGTGCGCCTCGATGCCGGCGCTCATCGCCTCGAAGCGGTCGCCGGCGAGAAAGCGCAGCCAGCCCTCGGCCATCTGCGAGCGGCAGGAATTGCCGGTACACAGGAACAGCACGCGCGTCTTAGGCATGGTTTCCCTCCTGCGCCAGGGCATACCAGCCGCGCGTGCGGTTGACGATGCCGACGACAGAGAGCATCACCGGCACCTCGACGAGTACGCCGACGACGGTGGCCAGTGCCGCTCCCGATTCGAAGCCGAACAGGGCGATGGCCGTGGCCACGGCCAGCTCGAAGAAGTTCGAAGCGCCGATCAGGGCCGACGGCCCGGCCACGCTGTGCGCGACGCCGAGCCTGCGATTCAGCCAGTAGGCCAGCATTGAATTGAAGTACACCTGCACCGTGATCGGCACGGCCAGCATCAGGATCACCAGCGGCTGGGCCAGGATCTCCCGACCCTGGAAGCCGAACAGCAGCACCACGGTGGCGATCAGCGCCGCCATCGAGGCCGGGTCCAAGCGATGCAGGACGTCGTCCAGCATGCCTTTCGCCAGCAGGATCCTGCGGCCCAGCCAGGCCAGCGCCACCGGGATGACGATGTACAGCAGCACCGACAGCAGCAGCGTGTCCCAGGGCACGTGGATGCGGGCCACCCCGAGCAGCAGGCCGACGATGGGGGCGAAGGCGAAGATCATGATCACGTCGTTTAGCGCCACCTGGGACAGGGTGAACTGCGGGTGGCCGCCAACCAGCCGGGACCAGACGAACACCATGGCCGTGCACGGGGCGGCGGCCAGCAGGATCAGGCCGGCGATGTAGGAATCGATCTTCGCCGCGTCGAGGTAGGGGGCGAACAGCAGGCGGATGAACAGGTAGCCGAGCAGTGCCATCGAGAACGGCTTGACCAGCCAGTTGACGGCCAGCGTCACGCCGATGCCGCGCCGGTGCTGCCACACCTCGTGCAGCGCCGAATAATCGATCTTCAGCAGCATCGGCAGGATCATGGCCCAGACCAGCGCCGCTACCGGCAGGTTGATGTGCGCGACCTGCAGATCGCCGAGCGTGTGGAACAGGGCGGGGAATCGCTCGCCGAGGCCGATGCCGGCTACGATGGCGAGCAGCACCCAGGCGCTGAGATAGCGGGCGAAGATGCCCATGGGTTTGTTTTCTTTGCTCATGGCCGTATCATATCCGTTCATCCAAATATGTAAATTTTTTCTGCCGGGGTGAAACCCCGGTGTCACAATGCCCCCCTAAGCTTCGGCGGCATGATGCAGTGGTTCCGTACAAATGCGTCCGTAGCTCTGATGGTTCTGGGAGCCATCATTGGCCTGTGGCTTCTCCGCAAGCTGTGGGTCCGCCTGAGGCTGTCGCGCGCCAAGCATCCATCGTTGCGCGGTCATGCCCGCTGGTCGCGGCGGGTGGCCCGGCTGGTCCCGTTCTTCGCGTACGACGAGCAGCGTTTTTACAGCTGCGATGGTGCCCCGGAGGCGGTCAGTCGGCAACGTCGCCTGGCCTTCGCGGAGCTGGCGGCACGCCTGCAGCAGCAGGCCCCGGCAAGCATTGCGTTCAGCGAGTCGCTGGCGTCCTCGATCTCGGACGTCCAGTTCACCGATGCCTACCGCGTGCCCTTTCCCTTCCGCAACCATGTGCGCCGGCACCTGAAGCTGGGCAGTGTGGTCGAGGAAACGGCCGATGTGCGCGTCAGGGACCTGGACGGCAACTGGCGATACGACCTGACCGGCGCCTACGGCGTCAACGTCTTCGGGTACGACTTCTACAAGGCATGCATGGAACAGGGCTGGGAGATGGTTCGGGGGCTGGGGCCGGTGCTCGGTCCGTATCACCCGGTGATCCGCGACAATGCCGAGCGGCTCAAGGCGATCTCGGGGCAGGGCGAGGTGTCCTTCCACATGTCCGGCACCGAGGCGGTGATGCAGGCGGTGCGCATGGCCCGCTACCACACCGGCCGCACGCACCTGGTCATGCTGTGCGGGGCCTATCACGGCTGGTGGGACGGCGTGCAGCCCGGCGTAGGCGGTGAGCGCCGGACCGACGACGTCTACATGCTGCGGGACATGCACGAGGCGACGCTGAAGGTACTGGAAACCCGGCACGACATCGCCTGCGTGCTGATCAATCCGCTGCAGTCGCTGCATCCGAACGCCGGGGCGGCCAGCGACGGCTCGCTGATCGCCAGCGACCGGCGGGCGGGCCTGGACCGCGAAGCCTATGCGGCGTGGCTCAAGAGGATCCGGGACGTCTGCAGCCGCCGCGGCATCGTATTGATCTTCGACGAGGTGTTCACCGGCTTCCGGCTGGCCCACCGCGGGGCCCAGGCGTACTTCGGCGTGCAGGCGGATCTCGTGACCTACGGCAAGACCCTGGGCGGCGGCCTGCCGGTCGGCGTGCTGTGCGGCAGCCATGCCCTGATGAGGCGTTTCCGGGACGAGCAGCCGCTGAACATCAGCTTCGCCCGCGGCACCTTCAATTCGCACCCCTTCGTCATGGCGTCGATGAACGCCTTCCTGCAGCGCATCGAGGCGCCCGAAATCCAGCAGCAGTACGCCGGGCTGGAGGCGCAGTGGAACGCGCGCGTCGAACGGCTGAACCGGCGCCTGGAGGCGGAGGGATTGCCGGTGCGCATCGCCCATCTGGTGTCGATCTGGACGATCCTGTACACCCGCCCTTCGCGCTACAACTGGATGTACCAGTACTACCTGCGCGCCGAGGGCATCGCCCTGAGCTGGGTCGGCAGCGGGCGCGTGATCATGAGCCACAACTTCGATGATGCGGCCTTCGACGAGGTCGTCGAACGCTTCGTGCGTGCGGGCCGGGCGATGCAGGACGGCGGCTGGTGGTGGCCGCGGCCGGGGATGACCGACAAGGCCATCAAGCGGCAGCTGCTGCGCGAGATGGTGACGGCGCGCCTGCCGCTTCTGGCCCGCTTCTGGCGGGAGCCGCTGGCGCCCGAACCGACGGGGAGAGACGCGCCATGATCGATTTCATCCACAGCCAGGGCATGGGCGAGTTCCGCCAGTCGCTGTACCGGGAGCTCAAGGGCTACCTCGACGAGCAGCGGTTGCAGAGCGATCCGGCCAACTGCCTCAGGCTGGACATGCACTGCCACGATAAGAACAGCGACGTGCCGGACGAGCTGTGGGGGCGCATCCTGGGCCTGCCGGAAACCTGGCTGAAGACCGGCAAGCTGGTGAAATGCCTGAAGGGCAACGGCTGCGACGTCATCACCGTGACCAACCACAACAACGCCCGCTCGTGCTGGGAGCTGCGCGACAAGGGCGAGGATGTACTGGTCGGTGCGGAGTTCACCTGCCACTTCCCCGAGTACCAGCTGTTCGTGCACGTGCTGGCCTACGGCTTCACGCCGGAGCAGGAGGCGGAACTCAACCGCCGGCGCGAGAACATCTACGGCTTCGTGCGCTATGCCGCGGCCGAGGACATCCCGCTGGTGCTGCCGCATCCGATGTATTTCTATACGCGCAACGACCATATCGACCTGGAGCTGTTCGAGAAGCTGGCCGTGCTGTTCGAGCGCTTCGAGCTGGTCAACGGCCAGCGCGACCAGTGGCAGAGTGTGCTGACGCTGAACTGGATCCGCGGCATCACGCCCGAGAAGATCCGCGACTGGGCGGCCAAGCATGACCTGGATCCGGCCGAGTTCGGCGTCGATCCGGAGCGGCCCAAGGTGATGACGGGCGGCTCGGACGACCACATGGGCATTTTCGCTGGCGAGTGCGGTTCGCTGCTGCACGTGCCCGACCTGGCCGAGCGCCTGAAGACGCAGAAGCCGTCGGAACTGGCGCTCGAGGCGATCCGGGCCGGTCGCATCCGCCCGTACGGCAGCGTCGGCGAGAACCAGCGCCTGAACATCGCCCTGCTCGACTATTTCGCGCAGGTGGCGACGCACATCAAGGATCCGGGGCTGCTGCGCATCCTGTTCCACCGCGGCGAGACCTCGGACAAGGTGGCCTGCTTCACGATCAGCAACCTGATGCTGGAGATGCGGAAGCACAAGAACACCCAGAAGTTCTACGACGCCATCCACGGCGCCCTGCACGGCAAGAAGGTCAAGAAGCTGGTCAAGTGGAACGCCAAGAAGGACTACCGCTTCTGCATCGACTACCTGGAGCAGATCGCCGAAAGCAGGAACAAGTCCCCCGAGGCCTTCATGGCCACGGTCAGCCGTGCCATCCCCGAACTCATCGCCGGCCTGAGCCGGTTGATCATCTCGCGTCTGGAGAAATCGGGGCTGGGCGGCTCGAAGCACAAGCTCAGCAAGCTCACCAGCGAGGAGATCGTGCGGCATTTCGAGGTCCCGAGCCAGCTGACTTCGCTGGTGTTCGGCAGCGACAGCCGGCAGGCGGGCCTGAGCAAGCTGAATGTCAGCATGGTGCTCGACAGCCTGTCCTTCCCGGTGCTGGTCAGCATCGTGCTGCTGGGAACGTCGATGGGCAGCACGCGCCTGCTGTACCAGAACCGCCAGTTCCTGAACGATTTCGCCGATCACATCGGCAACAGCCATTTCCCCCGGCGTGCCCTGTACCTGACGGATACGCTGCGCGACAAGAACGGCGTCTCCAGCTCGCTGAGCGGCAAACTTGCGGAGATCCAGCGCCAGGACCTGCCCATCGACTTCCTGATCTGCCACGCCGACGCGGCGCCGGAACCGCACCTGCACGTGGTGCGGCCGCTGACCAGCTTCTCGTTCCCGGACCTCGGCGAGCAGGAGCTGCGCGTGCCCGACGTCATGGAGATCGCCCGCATCTTCTACGAGGGCGGCTACGACCGCATCGTCTGCTCCACCGAGGGGCCAATGGCCATCATGTCGCTGCTGATCAAGCACATGTTCAACGTGCCCAATTACTTCTTCATGCATACCGACTGGCTGGACTTCATCAAGGACAATACCGACCTGAACCAGCACGAGCGGGACCGCATCCGCCGGGCCCTGCGCTTCTTCTACAAGCTGTACAAGGGCGTGTTCGTGCTCAACAACGACCATCGCGACTGGCTGATCGGGCACGAGATGCAGCTCGACGAGGACGCCGTGATGCTGACGGCCCACCACACGCAGCCGCGCGATGCGGGCGTGACGCCGGTCGACAAGTCCGCGCTGTTCCCCGATGCCGGCGCCGACACGCCGGTGTTGCTGGCGGCCGGTCGCCTGAGCCGGGAGAAGGGCATCTTCGACTTGCCCGGGATCATGGCGCGGGTACGGGAGCGCCTGCCGGATGCGCGCCTCGTGGTCGCCGGAACCGGCCCGGCCGAAGCCGAGCTGAAGAAGCAGCTGCCGGATGCGCTGTTCCTCGGCTGGGTCGACAAGCCGCGCATCCGCGAGCTCTATGCCGGCCTCGACCTGTTCGTGTTCCCGTCCCGCTTCGACACCTTCGGCAACGTCGTGCTCGAAGCCTTCACCTACGGCATGCCGGTGGTCGCCTACAACTGCAAGGGGCCGAAGGACATCATCGAGGATGGGAGCAGCGGCTATCTGGTCGACGACGTGGTCGGGATGGGCGAACGCATCACGGGCTTCTTCGCCGACGATGCGGCTCGCCAGGCCATGCGCGAGCAGGCCATGCGCCGCAGCCAGGCCTACCAGGCGGAACCGATCATGCAGCGCTTCCTGATCGATCTGGGGCTGGCCGATGCATAAGGCCATGCGCCCACGCCTGCCGAAGCGTCTGCCCCGGCCCAGGCGCTGGCCGATGCGCCGGCGCGGGCCGCGGCCACTGCATGCGCTGAGCTGGCGCGAGCGCATGAATTTCCTGGTGACCAACCGCGTGCCGCGCAAGGCGCTGACGCACTGGATGGGATGGTACAGCGGCATCGAGAGCCCGCGGCTGACGCGCGTGTCCATCCGTGTCTGGCGCCTGTTCGCACGCGACCTGGATCTGAAGGAGTCGAAACACCGCGTCTTCACCAGCCTGCACGACTGCTTCGTGCGCGAGCTCAAGGACGGGGCGCGTCCGGTCGATCCGCGGCCCGGCATCGTGGTCAGCCCCTGCGATGCCATCGTCGGCACCTGCGGCACCATCGAAGGGACGACGGTGTACCAGGCCAAGGGATTCCCGTACGAGCTGGCGGAGTTGATCCCCGATCCCGGGCTGCGCGAGCGCTACCGCGACGGCGTCTACGTCACGCTGCGCCTGAAATCGAGCATGTACCACCGCTTCCATGCCCCGGTGGATTGCGAGGTGCGGGCCATCGACTACATCTCCGGCGACACCTGGAACGTCAACCCGCCGGCGCTCAAGCGCATCGAGAAGCTCTATTGCCGCAACGAGCGGGCCGTGGTGCCCCTGCACGGCGAGGACGGGGAGAACGACATCATGCTGGTGCCGGTCGCCGCCATCCTCGTGGCCAGCATGCGTTTCCATTGCCTGGAAAACGATCTGAACCTGCGGTATCGCGGCCCGAACCGCCTTTCCTGTTATGCGCAGTTCCGCAAGGGCGACGAGATGGGGTACTTCCGGCACGGCTCGACCATCATCCTGTTCGCCACCCATCGCTACGCCCTGTGCCCGCACGTGCACAGCGGCATGCATATCCGCATGGGCGAGGCCCTGTTGACCACAGCGGGGCACGCATCGTGACCAGCTCCTGACATGCGACTGACACCGGCATGTCACATGCCGGGGCGAGCGTTGGCCGAAATACCTTCGGGGGATGACTACCATGGAAATCATGCAGGAACTGCGCAAGCAGCGCTGGGACGACCACCGCTTCTACCACCAGAACCGTATCAATCAGACCCTGCACCTGTGGAGTGCCATGTGTTTTGTCACCAGCTACGTGTGGCTGTTTTTCGATCCGGCCATGGCCGTGCTGTTCGGCTGGGTGATCGGCCAGCTGCCCCGCCAGGCCGGGCACTTCTTCTTCGAGTCGCATGATTTCGACGAGGTCAACCAGGCCACGCACGAATACAAGGAGAGCGTCAAGCCCGGCTACAACCTGAAGCGCAAGGTGGTGCTGCTCTCCATCTGGATCGGGGGTTCGATCCTGCTGTATCTCGAGCCTTCGCTGTGGGGCCTGCTCAGCGCGGAGCAGGTGGCCCAGGGCTTTTTGCACAATCTCGGCATGTACTGGCTGGCCGTGACCGTCGGCGCCCTGCTGTTCCGCACGTTCCAGCTCATGTTCAAGGTGAATGTCCGGCATGGCCTCGCATGGTTCGTCAAGATCCTCACCGATCCGTTCCACGACATCATGATCTACTACAAGGCGCCGTATTACCTGCTGAAGGGCGAGATGTTCGACGACATGAGCCACTGGTACGACAAGTCCCTGCAGACCGGTGTATAAGGCAGTCCTCCGGGGAGGCGGGGCTTGCCGCCTTCCCGACTTTCCCGTCCGGAATCAGCCATGAGCAAGAAGATCACCGTCGTCGGCGCCGGCTACGTCGGACTGTCGAACGCCATCCTGCTGGCCCAGCATCACGAGGTCGTGGTGCTGGACATCTGCGCGGAGCGGGTGGACATGGTCAATCGCCGCCATGCGCCGATCGTGGATGCCGAGATCGAGGACTACCTGCAGAACCGGCCGCTACGGCTTTCGGCGACGCTGGACCGGCAACAGGCCTACCAGGGTGCCGATGTCGTCATCATCGCCACGCCGACCGACTACGACCCGGAATCGAACTACTTCAACACCGGCTCGGTGGAATCGGTGATCCGGGATGTCATGCAGTACAATCCAGAGGCGCTGGCGGTCATCAAGTCGACCGTGCCCGTCGGCTTCACCGCCCAGGCGCGCGCGCGCTTCGGCTGCGAGCGCCTGATCTTCTCGCCGGAGTTCCTGCGCGAGGGCAAGGCGCTGTACGACAACCTGCACCCCTCCCGCATCATCGTCGGCGACGATTCGGACGCAGCCAGGCAGTTCGCCGGCATGCTGGTCGAGGGCGCCATCGACAAGGACGTGCCGGTGCGCTTCACCGGCGCCACCGAGGCCGAGGCGATCAAGCTGTTCGCCAACACGTATCTCGCCATGCGCGTCGCCTATTTCAACGAGCTGGACTCCTACGCCCTGGCGCACGGGCTGGATACGCGCCAGATCATCGAGGGCGTGGGCCTGGACCCGCGCATCGGCGGCCACTACAACAACCCCTCGTTCGGCTACGGCGGCTACTGCCTGCCCAAGGACACGCAGCAGCTGCTGGCCAACTACTTCGAGGTACCGCAGAACCTGATCCGCGCCATCGTCGATGCGAACAACACGCGCAAGGACTTCATCGCCCAGGACATCCTGAAGCGCAAGCCCGGCGTGGTCGGCGTCTACCGCCTGGTCATGAAGTCGGGCTCCGACAATTTCCGGGCCTCGTCGGTGCAGGGCGTGATGAAGCGCATCAAGGGCAAGGGCGTCGAGGTCATCGTGCACGAACCGGTGTTCGGCGATGCGCATTTCTTCCATTCGCGCGTCGTCAACGATCTCGCCGCCTTCAAGGACGAGGCCGACGTCATCATCGCCAACCGCATGGACGCGGACCTGGCCGATGTCGCGCACAAGGTCTACACCCGCGACCTGTTCGGCTGCGACAGCTGAGTCGGCGTCAATCGCTGGGCACGGGACATGAATCGCCCGGGCTAAGGGGGAATTATTCCCCACCCTTCGGCACAGGGTATTCCCTATAACGGGCTGGAAATAAGCTAAGTGTTCGTTCTTACGTGATTTCACGTGTCACATCCGATGACTCGGATATGACACATAAGCCTCCCTAGGTTCGCTAAATCACATCACGCACCTAGGGAGGCCTAGTAATTAGTATGTATCGATCTCTGAAAAAATCAATGCGCACGGCGCTGTTCGCGAGCCTGTGCACGCTTATCGGCGTGCCGGCCGCGTGGAGCGCCCAGTCGTCCGTCGACATCGGCACGGTGCAGGCGACGGCAACCGGAAACGGCAACGGCACGGCCAACGATACCGCGGCCGGCAATGCACCCTCGAAGACCCCGCTGCACGTCTCGCAGCCGACGTCGGTGGTCAGCAAGAAGTTCATCCAGAACAACGTGGTTCCGTCCAGCAACTACGACGAAACGGTCAAGCACACGCCCAGTGTCGCCGCCATCGCCCCCAACGGCCCCGGCCTGATGGAGAACATGGGCATGAGTATCCGCGGCTTCCAGGACGGGCAGTTCAACGTCACCTTCGACGGCATGCCGTGGGGCGACTCCAACGACTTCACGCATCACACGACGTCGTATTTCATGTCGCACGACATCACGCAGGCCTCCGTGGACCGCGGCCCGGGTACGGCGGCCACGGTGGGCGAGGCGACCTTCGGCGGCACCATCAGCCTGCAGTCGCGCGATCCCGGCACCACGACCTCGATCAACCCCTATGCGACGTTCGGCAGCTGGAACACCCAGCTGTACGGCCTCGAATTCGATACCGGCGTCATGCCCAATTACCACGGCATGTCGGCCCTGTTCGACTTCGAGAAGCTGACGTCGGACGGCTATCTGACCAACGCCGGCCAGCGCCGCGAGAACATGTTCATCAAGGCGATGAGCCCGGTCAGCGACGAGACGACCGTCACGGTTGCCGCCATGTACAACCAGGTCAACCAGAACGTGCCGGCCGGCAAGTCGATGGCCCAGATCGCCCAGAAAGGATGGAACTGGGGCCTGAGCAACGACCCGACCCAGGAAAACTACGCCGGCTACAACTACGACAACATCCACACGGATTTCGAGTACATCGACCTGCAGTCCTACCTGGGCAACGAGTGGAACCTGGACAACAAGCTGTACACCTTCGGCTACTATCATAACGGCGCCAACGGCAACGATCCCAGCGGCCTGTCGCGCAACGGCCTGGATACGACCGGCGGCGGCGGTACCGTGATCTACGGCGGCGCCTACGCCAACGACGCCATCGGCCAGAAGATGGAGATGATGTACCGCTCCGTCGGCGATTTCTTCCGCCTGGCCAAGGGCACGAGCATCGGCACCATCAACATGGGCCTGTGGTACGAGCACCAGTACAACGACCGCTACGAGTACGACGTCAACTGGACGCTGGGCGGGGTCCGCATGGCCAACCTCGCGGGTTCCGGTGCCCCGGCATGGAACCGCCTGATGCACGACACCTTCGACAATGCCCAGCCCTACGTGGAGCTGGCCTGGAAGGTCACCCCGAACCTGACCGTCACGCCCGGCGTCAAGTACGCCTGGTTCCAGCGCCACCTGAACGCCACGGTGAACCAGAAGACGGGCGCGCCGCTGGTCTACACCAAGTCCTGGTCCTCGGTGCTGCCGGCCCTGGATATCCACTACAAGATCCAGCCCGGCTGGGTGGCCTACGCCCAGGTGGCGAAGGGCTTTTTGGCGCCGAATCTGAACACGTTCTACGTGACCAATCCGTCCGCCAGCGACTTCAAGCCTGAGCAGACCTGGAACTATCAGGTCGGCACCACGTGGAACAGCAAGCGCCTGACCCTGTCGGCCGACGCCTACTACATCGACTTCAACAACCTGGTCGGCAGCAAGAACGTCGGCGGCGTCACGGTGTTCTACAACAACGGCGGCGTGATCTACAAGGGTCTCGAAGCCGAGGGCACCGTGTATGTCGGCGATGGGTTCAGCGTCTATGCCAACGGCAGCGTGAACAGCGCCAAAACCAAGGATACGAAGCAGTGGGTGCCGTATGCACCGGACGCCACGGCCGCGGGCGGCATCCTGTACGACCACAACGGCTGGAACGCCTCGCTGATGGACAAGTACATCGGCAAGAGCTACGGCGATGTCGGCCAGGCCTATCCGATCAGCGCCTACGGCGTGATGGACGGGACGCTCGGCTACACCCTGGCGGGTGACGACGCACCGGGCTGGCTGCAGAAGGCCCGGATCAACCTGCAGGTCAACAACGTGCTGGACAAGAAGGGCATCAGCACCTTCTTCGGCAACGCAGGGGATTCCGCCGGTACGCCTTTGTACTGGACCATCCCGGAGCGCAGCTACTTCGTGACCCTGTCGGCGCATCTCTGATCGCCGACGAACGCAGGCCGGCGGGCCAGGGCCGCCGGCAATGATGCAACCAGTCCGTCGCTCGGATCGTCCCTGATCCGAGCGGCGGTCCGGTTGTTCATCGGTTCGTGGAACCGGTGAGCCCCTGAATGTTGATAGGAGTACTGCATGACCATCGATCGCTTTATCCATATCGCCTCCGCCTCGGGAGGCATTCTCTATATCATGGCCGTGGTGCTGCTGGTGGCACTGACCGTGATCGTCGAACGCAGCTGGTACCTGAAACGGGTGATCCGCATGGGGGGTGCCATCTCGCACGCCATCTCGTCGCTGCATCATCTCGACAGGAATTCGATCGCGGAGCTGTCGCTGCGTGCGGATCGCTTCCCCCACGGCGCCCTGTTGTCGGTGCCGTTGCGCTATCCCGAGGTCCGCGATCCCAATCGCCTGTCGGAACTGCTGGAAGAGTCCATCCTGTGGCAGGCGCCGAGGATCGATCATAGCCTGTGGCTGCTCGACACCATCGTGACCCTGGCGCCGCTGCTCGGCCTGCTGGGCACGATCATCGGCATGTTCAACGCCTTCCAGGTCCTGGGCAGTGCCGGAAGCGCGCCCACCCAGATCACCGGCGGTGTCGCCGAGGCCCTGGTCGCCACCGCCAGCGGCCTGTTCATCGCCATCGTCGGCCTGGTCTTCTTCAACGGCCTCAGCAACCACGTGCGCCTGATCATCCACCAGCTGGAAACCATCAAGGTCATGCTGGTCAACCGGCTGGCCACACCGCGCAAGCCGATCGGCGTCGAGGCCGGGGAGAGCACGGCCCAGCCGGCCTTCGCCCCGGATGCGGAGGCCGCCTGACCATGCGCTATTTCGAGGCACGCAAGGCGCGCATCGAGATCATTCCGATGATCGACATCATGTTCTTCCTGCTGGTGTTCTTCATCATGATCACCCTGAAGATGATTCCGAACACGGGCATCTCCTCGCAGCTGCCGCAGAGCAGCACGGCCCAGGAGCTGAACCACCCGAAGGTGATCGTCAGCCTGCTCGCCGACGGGGGGATCGAGGTGCAAGGCCGCAAGCTGACGCCGGCGGCCCTGACCGCGCTGCTCGCGGCGGAGCCGGATCCGGCGAAGGCGGTGGTCACCATCGCCGGTGCCAGATCGACCTCGCTGCAGAACCTGCTTGCCGTCATGGACGCCTGCCGCAAGGCCGGGGTGACTGAGATCGGCGTCGCCGCCAGGCAGGCGCACTGAGGTGGCGGCACTGGACGAGGGTTTTCATCACCGGCCTTTCGAGCAGGAGGGACTGCACCGGGCTGCCGGATTCGCCGTGCTGCTGGAGTGCCTGCTGGTGGCCGTCATCCTGTGGTGGATGATGGACGGGCATCACATCGCGCCGGCCGCGGTCAAGGCGCCGATGCGCGTCTCGCTGGTCACACTGCCGCCGGCAAAGCCGAAGCCGACCCCGCCGAAGCCGGTTGTGCCCAAACCGAAACCGAAGCCGCTGCCCAAACCCAAGCCGGTCCAGCACGTCCATGCGAAGCGGGCACCGATGGCGAAGCCGGTACCCAGGCCGCCGCTTCCCACGCCGGTGGTGAAGAAGACACCGCCCCCGCCCCCGCCGCAGCCCGTCGAGGCGGTGGCGGCGAGCCCCGACGAGATGGCGCAGTTCGAGGCCCGGGTCAATGCGGCCGTGCAGGCAGCAGTCCGTTACCCGCCGGCGGCCCGCATGCTGCACCGCCAGGGACGGGTGCGGGTGGGATTCGACTACCTGGACGGCGTCGTCAGCAACGTGCTGCTGGTGGCATCGAGCGGCATCCCGTCGCTCGATACCGCCGCCCTTGCCGCCGTGCAAAGCGCCCGTTACCCGCCGCCGCTGGCGCAGCTGCGGAAGCATCGGCTGCACATGACCGTGTGGGTCCGGTTCCGCGAAACGGATGACGATTGATCGATAGGCATAGAGGAGAGACTTCATGAAGCGGATCTGGATACCGGTAACCCTGCTCGTCGCCATCATTGGCGGCAGTGTCTGGGCCTTGTGGCCACGTAGCCAGCAGGGGCTGGTTCTCTATAACGCGGTGGACTACGGCGCCGACGTGGCGGCGGCCTTTACCAAGGAGACGGGCATCAAGGTGACGGTGATCGAGCTTACGACCGGGGCCCTGCTCGCGAAGATCTCAGCCGAAGGACGCCGTCCGGCCTGGGCGCTGGCCTGGTTCGATGGCGATCTGGCGGCAGCAGCGCTGGATCACGCAGGGCTCGTGTCGCAGCATACCCTGCCGTCGTCTCTGCCATGGACGAAGGAGGGGCGCTCCCTGATCCCGGCCGATGGCAGCTACACACCGACCGGCCTGACTCTGGCCGGTGCATTTACCTACCACCCGGCCGTGCTGTCCAACCCACCGCAAACCTGGACCGATCTGGAGAATCCGGCTTTGCACGGTGAAATCGGCATGAACAATCCCTCTATCTCCGGCCCCATGTATCCGATGCTGGCGGGCATGCTGGCACAGGGCGGTGGCTGGCCCAGGGGGCAGGCGTTTGTCATGAAGTTGAAGGACAATGGCCTGCACGTCTATGCCAAGAACAAGGCGACGCTGGCCGCTCTCAGGGAAGGCGATATCAAGGTGGCGATCACGCAGTCATCGGCCGCCTGGTATCTGGCGTCCAAGGATCCGACCCTGCGCGTGCGCATTCCGAAGCCTGCGTTCGCGCTGCCCAGCGTGCTGGTCGTGGCGGCCGGGATTCCATCGCAACAGAAGGCTGCCGCCGAGCGTTTCATCCGCTTCGCGATGACGCATGACATCCAGAAGCTGCGTATCGGCGAGGGTGAGGGGGACAGCTATTATTGGCCGCTGACCTCCGATGCCCCCCAACCGAAAGCGGGAATGCCAGCCCTGGATACATTGTCGATCAAGCGCCTTGATCCCGAGCATTGGGGTCCGATCGAGCCGCAGGTCAACCAATGGTTTAGCCAGGCGATCATCGGCCAATGAGCATCGTTTCGGTGCATAAGGCCAGGCGGGCAGCTTTCTCCAGCCTGCTGTTCCTGGTGTTTGCAGGCTTGTTCGCCTATCCCATCGCCCGCCTGTTGTTGATGCCGTGGATTCCGGCCCTGGAACCGGTCGGCGGCATCGGTGTGCACGCGTCCACCATTGGGCTATCGGCAGACGCCATCGTCAATACCATTCGCCTGGGGCTGGCCAGCACGCTGGTGGCGGTGCCGCTTGGCCTTGGCTTCGGTTGGCTGCTGGAACGCCGGCATTGGCGTGGCAAGAGCCTGTTTATGCTGACGCTGTGGTTGATCTTCCTGACCCCCAGTTATCTGCTGACCACTGGCTGGCAGATCGTGTTCTCGCTGCCGATGCTGCATCACGGACACCTGGCCCAATTGTTCTTCGGTCAGGCGGGCATCATTGCATTGCTTGGCCTGAAAGGGCTCCCATTCGCCTGCCTGGCGGCGCGCGGAAGCTGGCGCGCCATCGGTACCGAGATCGTCGATGCCGCGCGTATTCATGTTGCCGGCGCATGGCAGCGGCACGGCGTGCTGCTGCGACTGTTGTTGCCGGCGGTCGGCTCCGCCTTCGCGATCGTGTTCATCGAGAGTATCCAGGAATTCGGCATCCCGGCCACGCTGGGGGCACAGATTCACCTGCCCATCATCACCTACGCCATCTATGAGCGCCTGGCCATGACGCCGGTGGATTTCACCCATGCCGCTTTGCTGAGCTGGACCCTGGTCGTGCTCGCGGCTGGTGCCGCCTCCGCACACTTCTATCTCGGCAGACGTTTCGGCAGCGCGCTGGTGCATGGGCGGCAGCGCCAAAGCGTACCGCCAGGCTGCGGTCGCGCGGAAGGCGCCGTCGCCGGCGTCGCGGCCACGGCACTCTTCACCTTCGGTATCGCCATGCCGGGGGCGGCCATCATCCACGCCGCACTGTGGCAAATCGATCCGTATGCGTCCGTGCCGGTGCCGTGGCACACCCTGCTCTATTCGACGCTGTATGCATCCATCGCCGCCCTGCTCGCCGTATCCGTGGCGATGCTGCTGATTTCCGGGCAAAGGCGCGCACGTGGCGGCATGGCGCATATGGCGGACGCGATGACGCTGGGCAACATGGCCATTCCGGGGCTGGTGCTGGGTGCGGCCTACATCATCGCCTTCAATGATTCATGGTTGCCCCTGTACGGTACGCCCACCTTGCTGGTCATCGCCTATGTGGCAGCGCAGGTGCCGGTGCTGGTGCGTTTTCTTCAGGCGCCGATGGGGCAGGTGCACGCCAGCATGTCGGATGCCGCTCGCCTGCACGGGATGCCATGGGTCAACCGGGTCGCGGATATCCAGGCGCCGTTGCTGATGTCACCGTTTTTGTGGGGGTGGACGATGGCCTTCGGCCAGGTGTTCTTCGAGCTGCCGATATCCGAACTGCTGTATCCCGCCGGCCGCGCACCCGTGGGCGTGGCCATCGTCACCCTCAATCAAAAACTCCACTACACGGCGGAGGCACGCCTGGCCCTGGCCGGCATCGCATTGTCGCTTGCCGTAGCCGGTTTCATGGCGCTCATGCTGCGCTTCGCCATGGTTCCGAATATGGCCAAGGAGCAGGCTGCGTGAGTGCACTGTTGGACGTTGAGGCGGTCGGCAAGCGCTATGGCGGCCAGCCGGTACTTGCCGGCGTCGACCTTCGCCTGCAACCCGGCGAATTTGTCGTGCTTATCGGTGGTTCGGGATCGGGAAAGACCACGCTACTCAGGCTTGTGGGTGGTCTGGAGATGGCCGATCAGGGTGTCATCCGCCTGCGCTCCCAAGTCGTGGACGCGCCGGGTGACGGCATCTGGCTTCCGCCTGAGCGCCGGCGGTTGGGCATGGTATTCCAGGACTACGCGCTGTGGCCGCATATGACATGCCTGGAGAACGTCATGGCGGTGCTGCCAACGCGTACACCGGACAGGAAAAAGGCCGCCATGACGCTGCTTGAGCAGGTTGGTGTGGCTGTGATGGCGAACAGGAGACCGCAGCAGATGTCCGGCGGCCAGCAGCAGCGTGTCGGGATTGCGCGTGCCCTGGCTGCGAAGCCGGATCTGCTGCTCCTGGACGAACCGCTGTCGGGGCTCGATGTCGATACGCGCGAGCATTTGCGCATGCAGATTCGCAGTCTGACACGCGAGTACGGGGCTGGTGCATTATTCGTCAGCCATGATCCGATCGATGCCTGGCGTCTGGCCGATCGCGTCGTGGTGCTGGAGCATGGCGTCCTGACCCAGGCCGATGCGCCGGAGGCACTCTATGCCGCACCTGCCACTGCCCGTATCGCCCGCTTCACGGGAGCTCAGGGTGGATTCGATGCTCGGCTGCGCCGACAGGATGAATCCCTGGGTATCGATCTGGCCGGGAGCTTTTTCCCAGCTACGCCGGTGGGCGTGAAAGAAGGAGAGATGGGTATCGCCTTCGTTCGTCCGTCCGGCGTGCGCCTGCATGAACATGGGGTGCCGGCGGATCTGGTTCACTGTGCCTTCGAGGCCGGCAGCTACCGGGCTTACTGGCGCATTGCCGGATTGGATGAGCCCCTGTGCAGCCTGGAAGCCGCCCCGCCGGCGGCGCCGACGGCGCAGCTGTCTATCGATCCGGAACACATCTTCATCTATCCGTTGCAAGGAGAAAACGCGTATGTCTGATTGGGGAATATTCCTGGCGACCTTCCTGGCCGCCACCGTCGAATGGGTGGAGGCCTTCACCATCGTGCTTGCCGTCAGCCTGACCATCGGCTGGGCCCGTTCCGCCGGCGCCGCCGCCACGGCCCTGCTGGTGCTGGCAGGGATGACGGCGGCCACCGGCGGTGTCCTGCGCCTGGGCCTGGAGATGCACTGGCTGCAGCTCATCATCGGCGTCTTCCTGCTGCTGTTCGGCGTGCGCTGGCTGGCCAAGGCGGTTGCCCGCCAGGCCGGCCTGAAGGCGATGCATGACGAGGAAGAGGAGTTCGAGGAGACACGGGAGGCGCTGGAGAAGGGCGACCAGCATGCCGCCTGGCTGATCGCCTTCAAGGGCGTGCTGCTGGAAGGGCTCGAGGTATGGCTGATCGTCGTGGCACTCGGCATCAAGGCCCATCATTCGGCCACGGCCGTCGGCGCCGCCCTCGCGGCCCTGCTGGTCGTGACGCTGGTGGGCCTGATGGTGCGCGCACCGCTCAGGCGCGTGCCCGAGAATGCCATCAAGTTCGTGGTCGGTGCCATGATCGTCACCTTCGGCACCTTCTGGACGATCGAGGCGCTCGGTGGGGAGGCGGCCTGGCCGCTGGGTGACTGGAGCCTGCCGGCCCTGGTCGCCTTCTACCTGCTGGGCGGCCTTGGCATGGCCGCCATCCTGCGCCGCCGGCGTGCGCAGGCGGCGTTACAGGAGGAATTGTCATGAAGGCCTTTTTCAAGACGCTGTTCGGTGACTGGCTGAACCTGGGCTTCGTCACCCTAGTCGTGGCCGTCGAGGCGGGCCTGGTCAGGGCCGGTTATGCACATCACGCCGGTGAGGTCACCCCGTTGCTGATCCTGGCCGGCGTGGGCTGGCTGGCCACGCGCTGACCCGGCTGCCGGGTCTGGGTCAGTCGCAGGCCTTGGTGACGGACGCCAGGCGGTCGGCATCGGCGCGCTGGGTGTCGTCGGTCTTTTCCCCCACCACGGCGGCCAGGGTCCGGGCCATGTCGCCGTACAGGCGGTAATGGATCCATTTGCCTTCCCGCCGGGTGTCGACGAGCCCGGCATGGCGCAGCACGGCCAGGTGCCGGGATACGGTGCTCTGGGGCAGCTGCAGGGCGTCGGTCAGATGGCAGACGCAGAGTTCGTTTTCCAGTGACAGCAGGTGGAACAGGCGCAGGCGAATAGGATCGCCCAGCGCCTTGAAGGCGTCCGCAGTCGTCACCGGTGGCTAGTCCCTGGCGAGCGGCGAGATGCGCGGCAGCAGGTTGTGTCCCTTGATCTTGTGCAGCGCCACCATGCCGACATGGCCGATCAGGTAGGCCCAGACCAGGTTGCCGCCGGTGCCGTGGATTTCCTCGATAGCATGCACGAACGGGCTCATGTGGCCGGTCAGCTCGTCCATGCCGAAGAAGATCACGGTGCCGGTGCCGGCCATGCCCAGCACCAGCAGCAGGCCCAGGCCGTGCACGGTGCCGGCCAGGGCGCTTTCCTCGGCCGTCTCGTGCAGCTTGCCGGTCAGCCAGCCGGGGATGGTCTTGATCTCGTCGACGATGGCCCTGCGGCCATCGGCGGACAGGTACGGGAACAGCCGCGCGAATCCCCCTTTCGCGGTGCCGAAGGCGCTCCACAGGATATGCAGCACCACGATGGCGCAGGCGGCCAGCCCGACCCATTCGTGCATCTCGAAGAAGAAGGCCTCGCTGCTCGTGCGGATGCGCCCCAGTTTCGGCAGGCGCATGAACGACTCGCTCAACAGCTGCAGCGGTATGGCCAGGGCCAGCCCTGCGTGCAGCCAGCGTGTCAGGCGATCATATCCCATCGGTGTCTCCTTATGACTCGGTCTGTTTGCCGGCGATGGCCGCCAGGCGAAGGCGCAGGGCGTTGAGCTTGATGAAGCCCTCGGCGTCCTTCTGGTCGTAGGCGCCGGCATCGTCCTCGAAGGTGCACAGGCGCTCGGAGAACAGCGAATTGTCCGATTTGCGGCCGGCAACGATGACGTTGCCCTTGTACAGCTTCAGGCGCACGGTGCCGTTCACCATGGCCTGGGATTCGTCGATCATCGTCTGCAGCATGCGCCGTTCGGGGGCGAACCAGTAGCCGTTGTAGATCAGGCTGGCATAGCGCGGCATCAGCTCGTCCTTCAGGTGTGCGACTTCACGATCGAGGGTGATCGACTCGATGGCGCGGTGGGCGCGCAGCATGATGGTGCCGCCGGGGGTCTCGTAGCAGCCGCGTGACTTCATGCCCACGTACCGGTTCTCGACGATGTCGATGCGGCCGATGCCGTGCCTGCCGCCGATCCGGTTCAGCTCGGCGAGCACCGCCGACGGGCTCATCCGCTCGCCGTTGATCGCCACGATATCGCCTCCCTGGTAATCCAGCTCGATGTATTGGGGCGTGTCCGGGGCCGCCTCGGGGGCGACGGACCAGCGCCACATCGATGCCTCGGCCTCGTTCCACGGATCCTCCAGCAGGCCGCCCTCGTAGGAGATATGCAGCAGGTTCGCATCCATCGAGTACGGCGACTTCTGGCCGCGCTTGCGCTCGATCGGGATGGCATGCTTCTCGGCGTAGGCCAGCATCTGCTCGCGCGAGTTCAGGTCCCATTCGCGCCACGGGGCGATGACCTTGATGTCCGGCTTCAGCCCGTAGGCGCCGAGCTCGAAGCGCACCTGGTCGTTGCCCTTGCCGGTGGCGCCGTGGGCGATGGCGTCCGCCCCCTCGGCCTCGGCGATCTCGACCATGCGCTTGGCGATCAGCGGCCGGGCGATGGAGGTGCCGAGCAGGTATTCGCCCTCGTAGATGGCGTTGGCGCGGAACATCGGGAACACATAGTCGCGTACGAAGGTCTCGGTCAGGTCCTCGATGTGGATCGATACGGCGCCGCAGGCCTCGGCCTTGGCGCGCGCGGCCTCGACCTCCTCGCCCTGGCCGATGTCGGCGGTGAACGTCACGACCTCGCAGGCGTACTCGTCCTGCAGCCATTTGAGGATGATCGAGGTGTCCAGTCCGCCGGAATAGGCGAGCACGACCTTGCTGACCTGTTGTTTCGCCATCTTCAACCCCTGTGTTCGGCCCGGGAGCCGGGCCGCAGTGTAAGCCCAACTCGCGGCAAGACAATGCCCCTATTGCGTGAGCAGGAATTCCATCAGCGCCTTCTGCACGTGCAGGCGGTTCTCGGCCTCGTCCCAGACCACCGACTGCGGGCCGTCGATGACCTCGGCCGTGACCTCCTCGCCGCGGTGTGCCGGCAGGCAGTGCATGAACAGGGCGTCGTCGTGCGCCTCGGCCATCAGGCTCGCATCCACGGTGAAGCCGGCGAAGGCCTGCTCGCGCTCGGTCTGCTCGGCCTCCTGGCCCATCGAGGCCCAGACATCGGTGGTCACGAGATCGGCGCCGGCCGCCGCCTCGAACGGCTGGTCGGACAGCTGGATCTCTGCCCCGCGCGCCCGCGCCGCGGCCAGCAGGCCCTCATCCGGCCGATAGCCATCGGGGCAGGCCAGGTTCAGGCGGTAGCCGAAGGTCACGGCGCCGTTGATCCAGGAATGGGCCATGTTGTTGCCGTCGCCGATCCAGGCCACGGTGTGTCCGGCGATGTCGCCGCGCTGCTCGGTGTAGGTGAACACGTCGGCCAGGATCTGGCACGGATGGGTGGCATCGGTCAGGGCGTTGATCACCGGCACCGATGAGTATGCGGCGAAGCGCTGCAGGGTATCGTGGCCGAAGGTGCGGATCATGATCAGGTCGACCATGCGCGACAGCACGCGCGCCGAGTCCTCGATCGGTTCGCCGCGCCCGAGCTGCGTGGCCCCGGAATGCAGGAACAGCGCATGGCCGCCGAGCTGGAACATGCCGACCTCGAAGGACACGCGCGTGCGCGTACTGGCCTTGTCGAAGATCATGCCCAGCGTCCTGCCTTCCAGCGTGCGATGCGCGGTGCCCTGCTTCTGCATGCGTTTCATGTCGGCGGCGCGGGCGAGCAGCGCGTGCGCCTCGTCCGTCGTGATGTCCAGCAGGGTCAGGAAATGTCTCACGGCGCGTCCTTTACGGCAGGCAGCGGTCCACGATGGCCAGCGCCTCGTCGATCTCGTCCGCCGACACGTTCAGCGGGGGCAGGAAGCGCATGACTTTGGGCCCGGCCAGCAGCAAAAGCAAGCCTGCGTCCCGGCAGGCAACGATGAACGGCGCGGCGTCACAGTCGAGCTCCAGGCCGGCGATCAGGCCAAGGCCGCGTACCGCGCGCACCGCCCTGTGACGTTCGGCGATGGCGTTCAGGCCCGCCAGCAGGCGTTCGCCCTGGGCCCTGGCGTTGGCCACCAGATGCTCGCGCTCGACGGTGCCCAATACGGACAGCGCCGCCGTGCAGGCCAGCGGGTTGCCGCCGAAGGTGGTGCCGTGGCTGCCGGGGGTGAAGGCGGCGGCCACCTTCCCCGTGGCCAGCATGGCGCCGATCGGAAATCCGCTGCCCAGGCCCTTGGCCAGCGACAGGATGTCCGGCAATGCCGCCTCGTGCTGGTAGGCGAACATGGTGCCGGTGCGGCCGATGCCGGTCTGGATCTCGTCGAGGATCAACAGCACGCCCTCGTTGTCGCACAGCTCGCGCACGGCGGACAGATAGCCGCCCTCGGGCATGTTGACGCCGCCCTCGCCCTGGATCGGTTCGAGCATGATGGCGGCGGTATCCTCGTCGATGGCGGCCTCCAGCGCCGCGACATCGCCGTACGGCACGTGCAGGAAGCCCGGCATCAGCGGATCGAAGCCGATCTTGACCTTGTCCTGGCCGGTGGCGGACAGCGTGTTCAGGGTGCGCCCGTGGAAGGACTGCGTGGCGGTGATGATGGTGCGCCGCGGCGAGCCCTGGTCGTGCCAGTAGCGGCGGGCCAGCTTGATGGCCGCCTCGTTGGCCTCCGCACCCGAGTTGCAGAAGAAGGCCTGGTCCAGCCCGGAGAGCCGGCACAGGGTCTCGGCCAGCTGTTCCTGCTGCGGGATGTGGAACAGGTTCGAGCAGTGGATCAGCGTTTCGGCCTGCCGGCACACGGCCTCGGCCAGCGCCGGATGGGCGTGGCCGAGCGTGTTGACGGCAATGCCGGAGATGAAATCGAGGTAGCACTTGCCGCGGTCGTCCCAGGCGCGGCTGCCCCGGCCCTTGACCAGGCGCACCGGGAAACGGGCATAGGTGTTCATCAGATACGGGCTGTTCATCGTTCGAAGTGTAGGGAACAGGCCGGAAAATGCATCTGTTCCGGCGGTGCGGATGCTCAGCATCCCTCGTCGGGGCAGACGATTTCCGGCTGCAGCGTGGCATGGCTGACACCGAGATCATGAAGCCGTTCGAGCAGTTGCGGCAGGATGGTGTTCCAGTCCTCCATGGCCTCGATGCGCACGTGCGCCGACAGGGCCACCTGCCCGCTCGGCAGCTTCCACACATGCACGTGGTGGCTGCCGGTCACACCGTCGGCGGCGTTCAGGGCATCCTGCAGCTCGTGCACGTGGAAGCCCGCCGGCACCGATTCCATGAGCTCCAACGTCGTCTCGCGCAGCAGCCGCCAGCCGCCCCAGACCAGGATGCCGGCCACCAGGAAGGACAGGATCGGATCGATGGGCATCCAGCCGGTCAGCAGGATCACGACGCCGGCGACGATGGCGGCGACGGAGCCCACGGCGTCGCCGAGCACGTGCCAGAAGGCGGCGCGCGTGTTCAGATCGTCGTCACCATGCAGCCAGCGCAGGATCAGCAGATTGACCAACAGGCCGACGACGGCGATGGCCAGCAGGATGGCGCCCTTGACGGGGTGCGGGGTCGTCAGGCGCTCGAAGGCCTCCCAGACGATCCAGACGCTCAGGAGCCATAGTGCCAGGCCGTTGATCTGGGCCGCGAACAGCTTGGCACGGCCGTAGCCGTAGCTCATGCGGTCGGTGGCGGGACGCTGGGCGATGCGGCTGGCTGTCAGTGCCAGGCCCAGGGCCACGATGTCGGAGGCCATGTGCGCGGCATCGGCGAGCAGGGCCAGCGAGCCGGAGATGAGGCCGCCGCCGAGCTCAACCAGCGCGAACAGCGTCGTCAGCATCACGGCCTTGTTCAGCGGCGCGTGGTGATCGTGCCCGTGGCCGTGCCCGTGATCGTGCCCGTGGTCGTGATGGTGGGTGCTCATGCGTTCCCCGGCACCGCCTGGTACCAGCCGCCGGATTCGAGCAAGCTCACCGGTGTCTCGAACAGTTCCTCGAGCCTGGCCGCCGTCAGCGTATCGCGCTTGGGCCCGTCGGCGAGGATGCGCCCCTGTCTGAGCAGGATCACGCGTCCGATCTCCGGCGGGATCTCGTGGATGTGATGGGTCACGAGAACCAGGGTCTTGCCGGCCTGCATCAGCGAGCGCATCAGGGCCAGGTACTGGAAGGTGGCGGTCAGGTCCAGGCCGCTCGTCGGTTCATCGAGCACCAGCACGCCGGGATCGTGGATCAGGGCCCGGCCGAGCAGGCAGCGCCGTTGCTGGCCGGTGGACATGTGTTCAAAGGGCGTGTGCGCGAGCCCGGCGATGCCGAGCAGCGCCATCAGCTCGCGGGCCCGTGCCATGTCCTGTTCGCCGTACGACTGATGGGCATGGATGCCGATGCTGGCGTACAGGCCGGACAGGATGATCTCCAGGCCGCGCGCATCCGGCTCGTAATCGTTCTGCAGGTCCTGCGACACGATGCCCAGGTGCCGGCGCAGGTCCCGGATGTCCCAGCGCTCCTGGCCGAACAGGGTCATGCGGCTGTGTTCGCGGTGCAGCGGGTAGAGCTCCCGCGTCATCAGCTTCAGCAGGGTGGACTTGCCGGCGCCGTTCGGGCCGAGGATGGCCACATGCTCGCCGACATGCAGGCTCAGGCTCAGATCCTCGAACACCCGGGTCTGTTCGCGGTTCGCCGCGACATGGCGCAATTCGACGATGGCGGCGGGTGCGGGCATCGGCCCACGCTAGCGCAGAAACGCGGCTGCGAGTAGCGCGGCAAGCCCTTGCTTTGATAGGGTTCGGCGATGGATACGTCCGTCTTGCGGTATCGGACCCGCATCAAGGTCTGCGGCATCACCCGCAAGCAGGACGCGCTGTTGGCGGCCGGGCTCGGCGCCGATGCCGTCGGTTTCGTGTTCTATGACAAATCCCCGCGTTATATCGCACCGGAAAAGGCCGCCGCCATCCTGCGCGCGCTGCCGCCCTTCGTGTCCGCGGTCGGCCTGTTCGTGAACCCGACGCAGGACGAGGTCGATGCCACGCTCACGCTCTGCCCGCTGGACGTGCTGCAGCTGCACGGCGACGAGACGCCGGAGTTCTGCGAGGCCCAGGCCCGGCGCGTGCTGAAGGCCGTGCCGGTTTCGGGGCGGGAGGATCTCAAGCGGGTGCATCGCTTCGACGTGCCGGTGCTGCTCGACGCGCGCGCGCCGGAGGGGGTCTACGGTGGCACCGGCGTCCGTTTCGACTGGGGCCTGCTCGACGGGTTCACGCATGCCCGGCCCCTGGTCCTGGCCGGAGGCCTGGATGCACAGAACGTGGCCGAGGCGCTGGCGGTTCGCCAATGGTTCGCGCTGGATGTATCCTCCGGGGTCGAGGCCTTGCCTGGCATCAAGGATGAGGGGAAGATGCGGGCCTTTTTTGACGCCGTGTGGCGGGCGGAGGAGCGAGCGCAGCCGTGAGCACAGACGAACCGATGTACGACATGCACCTGGCGCACCTGCCGGAGAACGGCCATTTCGGCCGTTTCGGCGGCCGTTTCGCCGCCGAGACGCTGATGCGTCCGCTGGAGGAGCTGGAGGCGGCGTTCTTCGAGGCCTGGGCCGATGAGGATTTCCAGCGCCAGCGACTGTCGCTGCTGCGCGATTACGTCGGTCGGGCCACGCCGCTGTACCACGCCGAGCGCCTGTCGCGGGAGAACGGCGGCGCCCAGATCTATCTGAAGCGCGAGGATTTGACGCATACCGGCG
The DNA here is from genome assembly GCA_964492895.1 of uncultured Zetaproteobacteria bacterium. Lineage (GTDB taxonomy): Bacteria > Pseudomonadota > Zetaproteobacteria > Mariprofundales > Mariprofundaceae > DATLWN01. The sequence goes on from CAZBLR010000002.1 coordinate 97,243, forward strand.
CCCACAAGATCAACAACACCATCGGCCAGGGGCTGCTGGCCCGCCGCATGGGCAAGCGGCGCGTCATCGCCGAGACCGGCGCCGGCCAGCACGGCGTGGCCACGGCCACGGTGGCCGCGATGTTCGGCATGGACTGCGACGTCTACATGGGGCGCGAGGACATGGAACGGCAGATGCCGAACGTGTTCCGCATGCAACTTCTGGGTGCGCGCGTGATCCCCGTCGACTCCGGCACGGCGACGCTGAAGGATGCGCTGAACGAGGCCTTGCGCGACTGGGTGGCCAGCTGCGAGGACACCTTCTACATCATCGGCACCGTGGCCGGCCCGCACCCGTACCCGCTGATGGTGCGCCAGTTCCATGCCGTGATCGGCCAGGAGGCCCGCGCCCAGTGCATCGAGCGGACGGGACGCCTGCCGGACGTGGCGGTGGCCTGCGTCGGCGGCGGTTCCAACGCCATGGGCCTGTTCCATCCACTGCGCGACGATCCGGTGCGCCTGGTGGCCGTCGAGGCGGCCGGCCACGGCCTGGACTCCGGCCAGCATGCGGCCTCGCTGGCGGCCGGCCGTCCGGGCATCCTGCACGGCAACCTGACCTATTTGCTCGAGGATGCCGAAGGCCAGATCCAGGGTACGCACAGCATCTCCGCCGGACTCGACTATCCGGGCGTCGGGCCGGAGCTCGCCGCCATGTTCGAGGACAAGCGGCTCGAGCTGGATGCCGCCACCGATGCCGAGGCGCTGGCCGCCTTCCAGCAGCTGACGCGCACCGAGGGCATCATCCCGGCGCTGGAGTCCAGTCACGCGCTGGCGGCAGGCCTGCGCATCGCCGCCGCAATGTCCCCGGACCAGACGGTGCTGATCAACCTGTCGGGCCGCGGCGACAAGGACATGGGCACGGTCATGCGCATCCTGGGTGAGACCGGAGGCCGGGCATGAGTCACACCGATCGTCTCGCCGCGCGCTTCGCCGCCTGCCGCGCCGCTGGCCGCGCCGCCCTGGTCGGCTACCTGACCGCGGGGGATCCCGATCCGGCCGATTCCGAGTCGCTGCTGACATCGCTGGCGGCGGAGGTCGACGTGCTGGAGATCGGCATGCCGTTCTCCGACCCGATGGCCGACGGACCGGTGATCCAGGCCGCGAGCGAGCGGGCGCTGGCCGCCGGCACGCACATGGACGACGTGTTTCGCCTGGCCGAGGCGGTGCGCAAGGCGCAGCCGGACATCGGTATCGTGCTGATGGGTTATGCCAACACGCCGTATGCCATGGGCTTCGAGCGCTTTGCCGAGCGTGCCCGTGAATGTGGCGTCGACGGCGTGCTGCTGGTGGACATCCCGCCCGAGGAGTCGGCGCTGTGCCGCGACGTGCTGCGCTCCCGCGGTCTGCACCAGATCTTCCTGCTGTCGCCGACCTCGACGGACCGCCGCATCGATCTTGTGGCTGAAAACGGCAGCGGCTTCATCTATTATGTATCGCTGACGGGCATTACCGGGGCCGAGATGGGCGAGATCGGGCAGGTGCGCGACAGCGTGGCACGTATCCGGGCGCGCACCGAACTGCCGGTGTGCGTCGGCTTCGGCATCAAATCCCCGTCGCAGGCGGAGGCGGTTGCCGCGTTCGCCGATGGCGTGGTCGTGGGCAGTCATTTCGTCACGCAGGTGACGGCCCATGCCGGCGATGTCGGTGCTGCGGGTACCGCCATCCGGACGGCCGCAGCGGCCATGCACGAGGCCATGACGCGCACGCCCGTCGCAGGAGAGATGGTTTGAAGATCAAGGTGCTTGGATGCTACGGGGGGCAGCTGCTCGGGTTTCACCTGACCTCGTTCCTGGTCAACGAAACCATCCTGCTCGATGCCGGCTGTCCGACGGAGGCGCTGAGCCTGGAGGAACAGCATGGCATTCGTCACCTGTTCATCTCCCACACGCATCTGGACCACATCAAGGATATCGGCTTTCTGGCCGACAACCGCTCGCTGAAACGCCTCGGCGGCAACGCCGACAACCGCTCCGTGGCCATCTACAGCCTGCAGGAGAACATCGATGTCCTGAAGGCACATTACCTGAACAACAAGGTGTGGCCGGATTTCACCTGTCTGCCGACGGCCGAGGATCCGATCCTGAAGCTGCAGGCGATCGAGGCCGAGAAGACCATCACCGTGGACGGCGTATCCATCACGCCGATCCCGGTTCACCATCCCGTTCCCTGCACCGGCTTCCTGCTGGAGCAGAACGGCACGCAGTTCATCTATACCGCGGATACCGGCCATACCGACCGCATCTGGGAGGTGGCCAACGCGCAGCCGAACCTGAGGGGCATCATCCTCGACTGCTCCTTCCCGAATGCCTATGAGCGTCTGGCGGGCATCAGCGGCCACCTGACCGCGAACGGCGTGGCCACGGAGCTGAAGAAACTGGAGCGCCTGGGCAGGGTCCCGGTCTACCTGTACCACATGAAGCCGGAGACGCTGAATGTGATGACGGCCGAGATCGAGAAACTGAACATTCCGCACCTGCGCATGCTGACGCAGGTCGACGAGCTTCTTCTCTAGGATCAGGAAACACCATCGACATGAACTGGCTTACCCGACTCATCGAACTTCCGAAGCAGGCGAAACCCAAGGAGGCGCCGGAGGGGCTGTGGGTGAAATGCCCCAGCTGCAGCGAGGCCATCTACCACAAGGAGCTGCTGCGCAGCCAGATGGTGTGTCCGAAATGCGGATACCACCATCGCATCGATGCCGGGCTGCGTGCCGAGATGCTGTTCGACAAGGACACCGTCGAGGTGCACGACGGCGAGCTGCGTTCCGAGGATCCGCTGTCCTTCAAGGACAAGAAGCGCTACCGCGACCGCGTGCGTGATGCCGCCAAGAGCGCCGGCACCGACGATGCCGTGCACAACTATGTCGGCGATATCATGGGCCGCACCGTCTCCGTATCCATGTTCGAGTTCGGCTTCATGGGCGGCAGCATGGGGTCGGTCGCCGGCGAGAAGATCGTGCGCGGCATGGAGCGGGCGCTGGAGCGTCGCTGCCCCTATCTGCTGGTCACCGCGTCCGGCGGCGCCCGCATGCAGGAGGGCATCCTCTCCCTGATGCAGATGGCCAAGACCTCGGCGGTGGTCAACCGCATGCATGCGGAAAAGCTGCCCTTCGTCTGCCTGTTGACCGATCCGACCATGGGCGGCGTATCCGCCTCGGTAGGCTGGCTGGGCGATGTCATCCTGGCCGAGCCCGGGGCACTGATCGGATTTGCCGGACCGCGCGTGATCCAGGAGACCGTGGGCCAGGAACTGCCGAAGGGCTTCCAGCGGCCGGACTTCCTGGTCGAGCACGGCCTGATCGATGCCGTGGTGGACCGGCGCCAGCAGCGCGAATACCTGTCCTCGCTGCTGGACAAGCTCTGCCAGCGTCCCTACCACCAGTCCTGATTCCCCGCACTGCGGGAGCCCCATGACGGATAAGCCCGATTCGATCGAGGCGTGGCTGGCCCAGTTGGGCCGGCCGGCCGCCGACCGCGACTACCGTCCAGGCCATGCCCGCATGCAGGCGCTGCTCGCGGGCCTGCCTCTGCGTCGTCCGCGGCTGCGCATCCGGGTGGCCGGCACCAACGGCAAGGGCTCGACGGCGATGATGCTGGCCGCGGCACTCGAGGCCAGCGGCTGCCGGGTCGGCCTGTACACCTCGCCGCATCTGCGGCGCTTCAACGAACGCATCCGCATCGACGGCGGGGAGGCGGACGACGCGTCCCTCGCGGCCTGTCTGGAACGGCTGATGCCGCGGGCGCTGGCCGTCGGTGCCTCCTATTTCGAGGTGGCCACGGCCATGGCCCTGATCTGTTTTTCCGAGGCCGGGGTGGATGCCGAGATCCTGGAGGCGGGGGTGGGGGCGCGCCTGGATGCCACGACCGCCGTGCCGGCCGATGCGGCGGTGCTGACCCCGGTCGGCCTCGATCATCAGGGCTGGCTCGGCGATACGCTGGAGGCGATCGCCGGCGAGAAGGCCTGGGCCATGGACGGATGTGCCGTGGCGCTGTCCTCCCCCCAGGCCCCTGCGGTGATGCGCGTATTGCAGGCCCAGCGGCCGGACCTGGCCGTGCTCGCTGCGGACGAGGCCGAGGCCCTGCCGGAACTGCGTGCGGCGGGTGCCCATCAGCGGCTGAATGCGGCGCTGGCCTGGCGCATGCTCTGCCTGCTGTCGCAAAAGGGGATGCTTGCCCTGCGTCAGGCGGAGGCGCTAAGCGCCATTGCGGCGACCGACATCCCGGGGCGGCTGCAGCGCATCGACTGGGGCGAGCGCCGGATCTGGCTGGATGTGGCGCACAACCTGCCTGCCGTCGAGGCCCTGGTGCCGAGCCTGGCGGGGCTCTGCGACCGTTTCGAGGCCATCGTGGTGCTGACGCGCGAGGACCGCGATCTTCAGGACGCAGCGCCGCTGCTGCAGCCTCTGGCCGGGCGGCTGGTGATCGGCCGCGGCAACGACCGCGAGGCGGTGTTCCGGGTGCTGGATGCCCAGATCGGGGCCCAGGGCGCGGGGGATTATCTGGTGATGGGCTCGTTCGTCACGGTGGGGCTGGCCGGCGAATGGCTGGAGCGGATGCGCGGGTCCGGCGCCTAGCTGTCGACCGTGAAGCCGCTGGCACCTCGACGCATGCCGACCGGGCCGGTGCGCGTCATCTCGATGACGCCGAGCGGGTCAAGCATGCGCAGGAAGGCCTCGAGCTTGTTGGCCTTGCCGGTCAGCTCGACGGTGTAGCTGGCCTCCGAGACGTCGACGACCTTGGCACGGAACACGTCGGCCATGCGCAGCACCTCGGCGCGGGTGTCGTCCGTGGCGCGCACCTTGACCAGCAGCATCTCGCGTTCCATGTGCGCCGTCTGGGAGATGTCCTCGGCCTTGATCACCGGGATCAGCTTGTTCACCTGCTTCTTGATCTGCTCGATGACGGTCTCGTCGCCGCGCGTGACCAGGGTCATGCGGCTGACCGTCGGGTCCAGCGTGGCCGCGACGTTCAGGCTCTCGATGTTGTAGCCGCGCGCCGAGAACAGGCCGGCCACGCGCGTGAGCACGCCGAACTCGTTCTCGACCAGGATGGTGATCACATGCCTCATGCCAGCACCATCTCGTTCAGCGCCGCGCCGGCCGGCACCATCGGGTAGACGTTCTCTTCCTTGGCCACGACGAAGTCGATGACCGTGAAGTCGTCGCGGTTCTTCAGGGCCTTGGCGATGACCTTCTCGACCTCCGCCGGCTTGGTGACGCGGTAGCCGGTACCGCCGTAGGCCTCGGCCAGCTTGACGAAGTCCGGCAGGGAATCGGAATAGGAGTGCGAGTAGCGCGACTCGTAGAACATCTCCTGCCACTGGCGGACCATGCCCATGTAGGAGTTGTTCAGGATGGCCACGATCACCGGCAGCATGAACTGTTTGGCGGTGGCCAGTTCCTGGATGGTCATCTGGATGGAGGCATCGCCGGCCACATCGATGACGATGGCGTCGGGGTTGCCGATCTGGGCCCCGATCGAGGCCGGCAGGCCGAAGCCCATCGTGCCCAGGCCGCCGGAGGTGATCCAGCGTCCGGGCTTCTTGAAGCCGTAGTGCTGGGCCGCCCACATCTGGTGCTGGCCGACCTCGGTGGTGATGATGGCATCGCCCTTCGTCAGCTCGTGCAGCTTCCTGATCACGAACTGGGGCTGGATCGGGCCGTCCATGTCCTGCTCGAAATGCAGGCAGTCCTTGGCGCGCCATTCCTCGATCTGGTGCCACCAGACGGCCAGCGCCGCCTCGTCGGGCCCGGATTCGCGGCGCTCCAGCTCCTTCATGATCTGGCCGAGCACGACGCCGACATCGCCGACCACCGGCAGGTGGGCGAACACGTTCTTCGAGATCGACGACGGATCGATGTCGATGTGGACGATCTTGGCGTCGGGGGCGAAGGCATCGAGCCGGCCGGTGACGCGGTCGTCGAAGCGGGCGCCGACCGAGATCAGCAGGTCGCTGTGCGTGACCGCCATGTTCGCCTCATAGGTGCCGTGCATGCCGAGCATGCCGAGGAAGCGCTTGTCGTCGTATGGGAAGCCGCCCAGGCCCATCAGGGTGTTGGTGACCGGGAAGTTCAGCTGGCGGGCGAGCTTGGCCAGCTTGTCGGCGGCACCATGCGAGCCGATGACGCCGCCGCCGGTGTACAGCACCGGCCGCTTGGCGTTCAGCATGGCCGTGACGACCTTCTTGATCTGGCCGTGGTGGCCCTTGGTGACCGGCTTGTACGAGCGCATCTCCACCGTTTCCGGGTAGACGAACTCGCAGACGGCGGTGCTGACGTCCTTCGGGATGTCGACCAGCACCGGGCCGGGGCGGCCGGTGGTGGCGATGTGGAAGGCCTTGCGGATGGTCGGGGCCAGCTCCTCGACCGACTTGACCAGGAAGTTGTGCTTGGTGGCCGAGCGCGTCAGGCCGACGGTATCGGCCTCCTGGAAGGCGTCGTTGCCGATCATGTTGGTCGCGACCTGGCCGGAGAAGCACACGGTCGGGATCGAGTCCATGTAGGAGTCCACCAGCCCGGTGACGGCGTTGGTGGCCCCCGGCCCGGAGGTCACCAGCGCCACGCCGCACTTGCCGGTGGAGCGGGCATAGCCGTTGGCCGCATGCAGGGCCGCCTGCTCGTGGCGCACCAGCACATGCTTGAACAGCGGCTTCTGGAAGATCGCGTCGTAGATCGGCAGCACGGCACCGCCGGGATAGCCGAAGATGGTATCCACGCCCTCGCGCTTGAGACATTCGACAAAGATTTCCGCGCCGGTCAGTTTCATGCTGTTGTGCCTTTGATGTCCACGAAATGCAGACCGGCGAACATAGGCAGGGGGTCAGGGCGTGTCAAGCGCGAGGGCTTGAAACTAAACGTTTCCATGGGATTCCCGTGCGGACGTAAGCGGGCGCATCATCAGCATGGCATCCTCCCGCCGGGCGCCTCCCGACAGGGGCGGATAATACTCGCGCCGGTGGCCGGCGATGCGGAATCCCAGCGAGGCATACAGCTGCTGGGCGGGCACGTTGGAGGCGCGCACCTCCAGGTAGACCGCGGACAGGCCGGCCTTGTGCGTGAATAGCGCGCGGCCGAGGCGCGTGGCCAGGCCCTGGCGCTGGAAATCGGGATGGACGGCGATCTGCAGCAGATGCACCTCGTCGAGCATGTCGTGGCTGAGCAGGTAGGCGATGATGCGCTTGTGGTGCTCGGCCACGATCAGTTCGTGCCCGGATGCCAGGGCGTGCAGGATGCTTGTCTCGGACCAGGCCTCCGGCAGCAGCAGCCGGTTCAGCGCATACACGGCCGGCAGGTCGGCCTCCGTTCCCGGCCGGATGCGGATCACGCGTCCTCGGGTGGGGCGACCTGCTCCTTCCAGCCACAGCCCTCATGGACGCAGATGTGCTCGGTGCCGCGGCGCTTGGTGATCTTCTCGGTCACGAAGGGCGCGCCGCACTGGGGGCAGGGACGGTCCACCGGCTTGTCCCACAGCGCGTTCTTGCACTTGGGATAGCGCGAGCAGGAATAGAAGACCTTGCCGCGCCGGGATTTCTTCTCGAGGAAGGTGCCCTGGCCGCAGGCCGGGCAGGTGATGCCGGTGTCCTTGGGCTTTTCCAGCGGCTGGATGTTCTTGCATGTGGGGTAGTTCGAGCAGCCGAGGAACGGCCCGAAACGGCCCTGCTTGATCTCCATCGGCGCACCGCATTTGTCGCAGACCTGGTCGGTCAGCTGCTTGGGCTGTTCGCCGGCCGGCTCCCCCTTCTTGGCCAGCGGACGGCTGTACTTGCATTCGGGATAGCCGGTGCAGGCCAGGAAGCGGCCGAAGCGGCCGAGCTTGATGGCCAGCGGCTTGCCGCATTCGGGGCAGGTCTCGCTGGTCTCCTCGTGCGTGACGTCCGAGCGCTTGACGTTCTCCTGGGTGTCGTCGACCTTGGTTTTGAACGGGTTCCAGAATTCACGCAGCAACGGTTTCCAGGCCCGCTCGCCGCGGGCGACGGCGTCGAGCTTGGCCTCGACGTCGGCGGTGAAGCCGGTGTCGACGATGTCCGGGAAATACTGGGTCAGGAAGCGGTTGACCACCTCGCCGGTATCGGTCGGCACGAAGCGCTTGCGCTCCATTTCCACGTATTTGCGTTCCCTGAGCACGTTCAGGATCGAGGCGTAGGTCGACGGCCGGCCGATGCCGTGTTCCTCCAGCTCCTTGACCAGCGTGGCCTCGGAGTAGCGCGGCTTGGGCTCCGTGAAATGCTGGCTGGCGTCGGCCTGGCTGATGGTGATGGCCTGACCCTCCGCCAGCGGCGGCAGCATCGACTCCTGATCCTTGTCCGCCGGCTCGTCCCGGCCCTCCTCGTACAGCTTGCGGAAGCCGGGGAAGGTCAGGGTGGAGCCGTTGGCGCGCAGCATGACGCCGTCGGCCGAGGCGATGTCCGCACGTACCTGGTCGATCAGCGCCGGCGCCATCTGGCAGGCGACGGCCCGTTGCCAGATCAGGGCGTACAGTCTCCAGGCGTCGGCATCGAGGACGGCGCGCATCTGCTCGGGGGTGCGCAGCACCGACGTGGGCCGGATGGCCTCGTGTGCCTCCTGCGCGTTGCGGCTGCTGGTCTTGAAGCGGCGCGGCTTGGCCGGCAGGAAGTCCGGATCGAAATGGCCGTGGATGTAGTCGCGAATCTCGGTGATGGCATCCTCGGCCAGGGACACCGAGTCGGTTCGCATGTAGGTGATCAGGCCGACGCGTTCGCCGCCGACATCCGCACCTTCGTACAGGCCTTGGGCCAGTTGCATGGTTCTGCGGGCGGTGAAGCCGAGCTTGCGCGAGGCCTCCATCTGCAGCGAGGAGGTGATGAACGGCGGGGAGGGCTGCTGCCGCTTCTGGGTCTTTTCGACCGTGGCGACGGTGTAGCTTCCGGCCTGCACGCGGTTGGCCGCGGTGTGGGCGGAAACGCCGTCGGAGAGATCGAACTTGCCCAGGGCCTTGCCGTCCAGGGCATGCAATCGGGCGGCAAAGCGCTGGTCGCCGGCCGCGCAGGCGGCCTCGACCGTCCAGTATTCCCGGGGCTGGAAGTCGCGGATGTGCTGTTCGCGCTCGCAGATCAGGCGCAGGGCGACCGACTGCACGCGCCCGGCGGACAGGCCGCCTCGGATCTTGCGCCACAACAGCGGCGACAGCGTGAAGCCGACGAGGTAGTCCAGGGCGCTGCGCGCCTGCTGGGCATCGACCAGTTGCGTATTGATCTGGTGCGGGTGGTGGACGGCCTCGTCGATGGCCTTTTTGGTGATCTCGTTGAAGGTGATGCGCTGGATGCCCTTGCCCTGAAGGGCGCCGCGCTGGCCGAGCTCGTCGGCGATGTGCCAGGCGATGGCCTCGCCCTCGCGGTCAAGGTCGCTGGCCAGGATCAGCGTATCGGCCTGCTTCAGGGCCTTCTCGATGGCCGTCAGGCGCTTTTCCTTGTCGGCGATGACCTCGTAGGTGACGGCGAAATCGTGGTCCGGGTCCACTGAACCGTCCTTCTTCGGGAAGGCGCGGACATGGCCGTACGAGGCCAGGACCTTGAAATCCTTGCCCAGATATTTCTCGATGGTTTTGGCCTTGGCCGGTGATTCCACCACGACGACTGCGCGCATCAAATCTCCTGAATGAGCGTATACCGATCGCCGGGCAGTCTGTCGATCACGCCCCGAAGTTCAAGGGCGAGTAATATCGGGGACAGCTCCGGCAGGCTCATCCGGCATTGCTCGGACAGCATGTCGACATGGGCGACGCCCCGTCTCAGAACGTCCAGCAGCATGGCTTCAGCCTTGGATTCCGGCTCGTAGCGGGGAATCGGGCTCCTTGCGGCGGCCTCCCAGCCAAGCGCCTCGCTCACGGCGGTGGCGCTGTCGGCAAGCCCCGCCCCGTCCCGGATCAGGTGGTGGCAGCCGGTATGGTTGCCTGCGAGCACGGAACCCGGCACCGCGAATACCTCGCGCCCGTAGCCGAGGGCCTGATGAGCCGTGATCAGGCTGCCCGAGCGCCGGTCGGCCTCCATGACGACGGTGGCCGGACTCAGGGCGGCGATGATGCGGTTGCGCCGCGGGAAATGCTCGGGCCGGGCCGGGGTCTCAGGCGTGAACTCGCTGATCACACAGCCGCGATGCATGATGGCCTCGATCTGTCGCCGCTGTTCGTCACTGTCGATGGCCAGCAGTCCGCAGCCGAGCACGGCGACGGTGACGCCTTCCGCTTCCAGCGTCCCGGCATGGGCGGCGGCATCGATGCCCTGAGCCATGCCGCTGACGATCACCGCGTCCTGATGGGACCAATGGCGGCACCAGCGGCGGGTCAGCAGCCGTCCTTCGCGGCTGGCCTTGCGTGAGCCGACGACGGACAGCATGCGCGGCCGTCGCAGTGTCGTCATGTCGCCCAGGCCGTACAGCACCAGCGGCGCGTCCACGGCGGCTGCCAGGCGTTCGGGGTAGTCCGGGTTGTCGATGCCGAGCAGTCCGATGTGGTGGCGTTTACATGTGTCGATGATGCGGTCGGCCTGTCGTGCATCGCTGGAGACCAGCGCCTGCACCAGCTTCGGTCCGATGCCCTCCTGTGCCGCCAGCTCGCTGGCCGTGGCGGCCCACAGGGCACGGGCCGATCCGAAGACCCCGACGAGCTGCCTGCCGGTGACGGGGCCGATGCCCGGGACCAGGCTCAGGCGCAGCATGTGCCGGATGTCCTCCGGCATCGATGGCGCCATGCCCGGACCGGATGGATCGTCTATCGGTGTTGACCTATGGGCGTGCCTGGTTGCGTACGGTGTCGCCGACGTTGATCGGGTTGGTCGATTCCGTGACCAGGGCGATGGACGCATCCTCTTGCGGTACCAGCACGACGACCTCACCGATCTTCTCCTCCGGCAGGCGGATCTGCTTGCCGGTCACCGGGTCCGTGACCAGGCGGCCGGCCTTGTGGATCGACAGCACCGTTCCCGCCTTCAGATGCTCGCGCAGGCCGAGGTTGATGCCGATGATCTGATGCTGACCGGCCTCGGCGGCGTCATTGCGAAGATACATGACCTCGCCGACGAGGGGCGTCTTCGGGTATGACGGTACGATGCGGGTATTGACGACATGCGCCGGCTTCAGGCGGTCGCCTCTCGACATCTCCTCGAACGAGGTCAGGACGACGCCGCGGTAGATGTCGCCGTCGTGCGAGGACACCTCGACCTGTCCGAGATCGTTGATCAGGTAGCCGACGAGCTTGCCGGTGCGCGGATCCCTGACCGGATCGCCGGTGCGGAAGACGTCGTACACCTCGCCTTCGTTCGGCGGCGTGTTGAATTTCAGGTACAGGTGGTCATTGGCGCCGTAGTTGATGCGCTGATCGGAGGAATTGACGATATAGCCGACGCCCTTGATCGCATCCGGCTGGATGAAGTCCTGTCTGGCCAGTGCCGTGAGCAGCAAGCTGGGGTCGATCTTCGGTTCCAGATGCTCCGCCGGTTTGACGATGATCTCCGGACGCGGCCGGATGGTGCTCAGGCCGCCGGTGGCCTTCTGCTCGGGGTTGAACCAGATCTTGTTGCCCGGGTAGATCAGGTCGGGATTGGTGATGTACAGGTTCCGTTCCCAGATCTTCATCCATTTCTCCGGATCCTTGAAGAAATGGGCGGCGATATCCCACAGGGTATCGCCCTTTTTGACGACATAGGGCTGGGGAAAGTTCGGTTTCAGGTCGTCCTGCGTGACGCCGGCGGGCATGCTGACCGCAGCCGCACGGGCCTGCAGCGGTACGGCCGCAAGCGCACAAGCCAACATAAGGGCGGCAAGGCCTTGAAGTTTCATGCGAACCTCCCAGCGTAAGCCATGAATAAATCAAAAGATGGCATAAGTCTATGAAGCCCGCAAGCGACGGTCGTCACGCTTTCCGACCTTGGGCTCCTCATGCCGGAGCAGGCGGGCGATGTTCGCGCGGTGGCGGATCACCGTCAGCAGCCCCAGGGCGCCGGCGGTGGTCACGAAGGCGGGATGGCTGCCCAGGGCCCAGGCGAGCAGGGGCATGCTGCCGGCCGCGAGCATCGACGACACCGAGACATAACGCCAGACCCTCAGGCTCAGCAGCCATAGGGCGAAGGCCAGCACGGCGATCCACGGTTGCCATGGCAGCACGACGCCGAACATGGTGGCCACGCCCTTGCCGCCCTTGAATGCCAGGTACACGGGGAAGCAATGGCCGATGAACGCGGCCAGCGCGATGCCGGTCGTCAGCCATTCCGACGCCTGCCAGTGGATCGACAGCCAGACGGGAATGGCGCCCTTCAGCAGATCGGCGATCAGGGTGAGGATGCCCACCGCCTTTCCGCCCGTGCGCATGGCGTTGGTGGCGCCGATGTTGCCGCTGCCGTGCCGGCGGGGGTCCTTGCCGGTCAACAGGCGGCTGAACACCAGCCCGAACGGGATGGCGCCGACCAGGTAGGCGGCGACGATGATGGCGGAAGCGGTGGCGATCAATCGGGTCGGTGCCTGTTCAGATGCCGGATGCGGCTGGCATCGAGCTGGTGCTGCAGGCGGGTGGGCTGGTCGGCGGCGACCAGTCCAGGTAGCACGGATTCGAGGGCGGCGGGGGCACCGAACAGCGATGGGAACGGTTCGCCCTCGACGACATTGTCGTGACCGAGCAGCACCAGCTGATCCCGGGTCAACGGCGGGGTGGGCAGCAAGCGCCCGAGGGCGGCGATGATGGCGGCGGCCGCATGGGGGACCGGCACCAGCATGCGCCTGCGTCCGAGCGCATCCATCAGCATGGCGATCAGCTCCCGCAACGTGTAGATGCGGGGCCCGCCGAGCTCGAACACCTTGCCCGCGACATGACGGTGGTGAACGGACGTGATGAAGGCCCGGGCCACATCCTCCACCCACACCGGCTGGAATCGGGTGTTTCCGGCGATCACCGGTACGACGGGCGAGATCCTGACGATGTCCCTGAAGCGGCCGAAGAACGAATCGCCGTGGCCGTAGATCACCGAGGGGCGGAAGATCGTCCAGTTCAGGCCCGACTGGCGCACGCGGGCCTCGGCCTCGCCCTTGGTCCGGGCGTAGCTGCTGGCCGGAATGCGGCCGGCACCGAGGGCGCTCATGTGCAGGTACTGCCCCACCCCGGCGCGGCTGCACGCGGCCAGCACGTGTTCGGTGCCATGGACGTGCGCCGCCTCGAAATTCTGGCGCCCGCGTTCGAACAGTAGCCCGACGAGATTGATGACCACGTCGGCATCCCTGACCGCCTCGTCCAGCCCGCGTCCGTCCGTGACGTCGGCGCGCACCAGGCGCACGCCCTGCACCAGCATATCGCGCGCACGTTCGGGATGGCGGCAGGCCACCGTCACCGCGAATCCCTGGTCGCTGGCGAGTCGCACCAAGGCGCGGCCGACGAATCCGCTCCCCCCGATCATGCAGACGCGCGTGTTCATTGATTCCTCCCTGCCCGAGCACGTCAAATTAGCAAGGGCCGGGCGAGATGGTCAATGCGATGCATCGGGAATGACGCCGGTTCTTGCGATGTGGGGGGCAACGTCTAGGCTAGCGATGATACATGCGGACGGGGGGGAAAGCATGGCGTTGCGATATTTCAATGTGGATGAGGTCGTGGCTGCCGCGCGCAGCGCCCTGCGCCTGCGCCTGCTGACCACGATGGCGGCGACGCTGGTGGTCGCGGTGGTGATCTATGGCGTCTTCAGCATTGGCGGCCCGGTTCATGGCTTCGGCTCGATCCTGTTGCGCTTTGTCGGCGGCGTCGGCTGCCTGTTGTGGACGCTGTTCGGCCTGACCGCCCTGGCGCATCAGATGGCGATCGCGCACCAGGGTGGCGAGATTCCCGGTCCGGTCGAGGCGGCTGCCTTCGCCTGGGGACGCATCCTGCCCCTGCTGGTGGTGCCGGCATGGGCCGCGGGCCTGCTGCTGGCCCTGCTGCTGGCGGAGATGCTGGTGGTGCTGTTCGCCCGCATCCCCGGTCTCGGGGGGATATGGCTGGCCGCGGTGGCGGTGCCGCTGCTCCTGTTCAACACGCTGGTGGCCCTCGGCCTGCTGCTGGCCCTGTTCAACATCGCCGTACGCGTGGCGATCTCGACGCCGGACAGGGATGCGTTGAAGGATACGCTGTGGACCCTGTTGCGGACCCGCCTGCCGGAGTTGCTGATCTATAACCTCGGCGGTGTACTGGCGGCCTGCCTGGTGGCCGCCGTCGTGCTGTCGCCGTTGTGGCTGGGTTGGCAGATCACCCACGGCATCGTCGGTTACGTGGCGGGGGGTACCCTGAAGACCGTGCTTGGCGCCACTGGCTTCTGGGGCGGCATCGCCCATGTCGTGGGGCTGGTGATGGTCGGCATCCTGGTGGCTGCGGTGGCCAGCGTGCCCTGCATCGTCATCACCCACCTGACCCTGATGATCCACAAGGAGCTCGATGCCGTCTCCCAGCCCGAGCCTGCCGCCGAGGTGGCGGCGAAGCAGCAAGCGCCGGCAACGAAAGCGCCCGCCCGGCGAGCGGCCCGCAGTGCCGCACCCCGTACCTCGAAGGCGAAGGCCGCCAAGACCGCGGAGAAGCCGGTACCGGCCCGCAAGCCCCGCAAACCGAGGGCGAAAAAGACCGCCGAACCGGAGGAGTCCGCTCCGAAAGGCGAATGAGCACTGACGTCCATTGAAGCAGAGCCAACTCCAACAACTGCGCATGGCGCAGCATCTGCCCGGGGCCATGTTCTCGATGGCGGCACTGAACCCATCGCACCCGGCGCAATGGTATCGCGCGGCCGAGGCCTATCACCCCCTGTCCTATGCCCAACTCGCCTCCCGGACGCGGCATGTGGCGACCGGGCTGATGGTGGCCGGGGTGAATGCGGGCGACCGCGTGGCACTGCTGATGGAAAACCGGCCGGAATGGGCGGTCACGGATTATGCCGTGCTGGCGATCGGGGCGGTGACGGTGCCCCTGTACTGTTCCTATCGTCCGCAGGACATGGCCTATGTCATCAACGATGCGGGCGCGCGGGTGGTCGTTTGCTCCGGCGGCACGCTGCTGCAGCACCTGCTGAAGGCCCTCGGGGATTGTCCTCAAGTCGAGGCGGTGTATGTGCTGGAACCGCAGGAGGCGCATCCGCAAGTGCGGGCCTTCGCTGAGCTGGAGGCCCAGGGCATCGAGGTGGCGGCCGTGGAGGCCCGCATGGCCGCCATCGATCGCGCGAGCCTCGCCACCATCGTCTACACCTCCGGAACGACGGCCGCGCCCAAGGGGGTCATGCTGTCGCACGGCAACCTGCTGGCGGTGGTCGAGGCCGCCTGCGACGTCATCGATTTCCAAACCGACGACATGATGCTGTCCTTCCTTCCCCTGGCGCACAGTCTGGAGCGTCTGGCCGGTCATTTCCTCGTGTACTCCGCCGGCCTGTCGGTGGCCTTTGCCGAGCGGCCGGACACGGTGGCCAAGAACCTGGCTGAGGCCAGGCCGACGCTGCTGATCTCGGTTCCGCGCATGTTCGAGGTGGTTCGCAGCCGCATCCTCGGGCAGGTCGCCAAGCAGCCGGCCTGGCAACGGCGGCTGTTTGAGACCTATGTGTCCCTGGGCCAGGTGACCTATCGCCAGCAGGCGACGCTGTTCGGGCGCCTGGCACATGCCACGCTGGACCGGCTGGTCGGACGCAAGATCCGCCAGCGCTTCGGCGGGCGCCTGCGTCTGATGGTGTCCGGCGGGGCGCCGCTGAGCACCGAGGTCAACGAGTTCTTCGAAGCGATCGGCATCCCGATCCTGCAGGGGTACGGCCTGACGGAATCGGCGCCGCTGATCAGCGTCAATCCGCCGGAGGATCGCCGTACGGGCTCGGTCGGCAGGCCGGTGACCGGCGTCGAGGTGCGCCTCGGCGACGATGGGGAGATTCTGGCCCGCGGCGCCAATGTCATGCTCGGCTACTGGCAGCTGCCCGAGGCCACGGCGGAGGCCGTCATCGACGGCTGGCTGCATACCGGCGATATCGGCGAGATCGATGCGGACGGCTATCTGCGCATCACCGACCGCAAAAAGGACATCATCGTCACGTCGGGAGGGGAGAACATCGCGCCGCAGCGCATCGAGACATTGCTGATTGCCGACCCGATGATCGATCAGGTGGTGGTGTTCGGCGATCGGCGCCCGTATCTGGTGGCCATCGTCGTGCCGAACGAGGAGGGCTGCCGGGTCTGGGCCGCCGGCGCCGGGCTGCCCGTCACGGACTGGCCTTCCCTGTCGGGCTCGAAGGTGCTGCGCAAGGAGCTGCAGAACCGCATCGCCGGGATGCTGAAGCCGCTCAATCCCTTCGAGCAGGTACGCCGCATCCATGTGCGAAGCTCGCCGTTCACCATTGAAAGCGGTCTGCTGACACCGACGCTGAAGATCAAGCGCCGGCAGGTGTCCGACGTGTTCAAGGGCGAGATCGAGGCGCTCTACGAGTAGGCCGCGGCGCCTCAGTCCCGGAAGTTGGAGAAGGAAAGCGGCCGGTCGGCCTTGATGCCGCGGATCAGGGCGATGGCCGACTGCAGGTCGTCTCTGTTCTTCCCGGTGACCCGGACAAGCTCGCCCTGGATGGCGGCCTGGACCTTCAGCTTGCTGTCCTTGATCGCGCGGACGATCTGCTTGGCCAGTTCCTTGTCGATGCCCTGCTTGACGGTAATGAGCTGGCGCAGGGTATCGCCGCTGGCATGCTCGGCTGCTGCGAAATCCAGGCATTTGGGATCGAGGCCGCGCCGGACGATGCGCGCCTTCAGCAGTTCATGGATGGCGCCCAGCTTGTACTGGTCGTCGGCGATGACGGTCATGACGGCATCGCTGCGTTCGATGCTGGCCCGGCTGCCCTTGAAATCATAACGCGTGGCGATCTCTTTCCTGACCTGATTGACGGCGTTGTCCACCTCTTGCAAATCGGTTTCCGATACCACGTCGAAGCTCGGCATGATGGCGCCCTCCCTGATGCGTTTGCCGGCCATCGTGCAGCAGCGGGCTTTGACATTCAATGGGTTGGCGACGATCATGCCTATGGAAAGGGAGCGCCATTGCCACAGGATTTCGCCCATCGCCACGACCCGGACCGGACCCTATGGGAGCCGGGCCGCCCGCCGTCGTCCCGCCGGCGGATGCTGTCGATCCTTTCCGTGACGGGCCTGTGTGCCGTGGCCGCCATCGCCCTGGTGCTGCTGGGTGGCGGCCAGCAGGTCAGCGCCAATACGTCACCGCTCAAGGAGGAGTGGCTGGCGCCCGAGATGCCGGGCCCGGCCAGCCTCGGCAAGGAACAACGGGTCACCCTGCGTTCCGGCGACACCGCCATCTCGGCACTGACCGAGCTGGCGCTGCCCGTGCCGGAGATTTTCCGTGCCGTGGATGCGGCGCGTTCCGTGTACCCGCTGAAGGATGTCCATGCCGGTCACGTCATGACCCGCGTGGACGATGCCGCCGGCATGCACCTGTATTACGATATCGACGCCATCCAGCGCCTGCGGCTGCAACGCGGTGCCGACGGGCAATGGCAGGCGTCGATGGAAAGGCGGCCGCTGCGCAGCCGCCTGGCACAGGCCGATGGGCAGATCGAGGACAGCCTGTTCGGGGCGGCCGAGAAGGCCGGGCTCGACGATACGACGACGATGAACCTGGTCGATATCTTCTCGTGGGACATCGATTTCGCCCGGGATATCCGGGCGGGCGACAGCTTCCGCGTGCTGTACCAGGAGCATTACGACGCCAAGGGCAGGATGATCGGCTCCACGATCCTGGCCGCCGAATTCACGAACCAGGGCCGGACCTACCGGGCGGTCAGGTACCAGACGGCCGACGGCCGCTACGATTACTTTACGCCGGACGGCAAGAGCATGCGCAAATCCTTTCTGAAGGCGCCGCTGAAATACACGCGCATCTCCTCGCGCTACACCCTGCACCGCATGCACCCGATCCTCGGTTATACGCGGGCCCACCGTGGCGTCGATTATGCGGCCCCCATGGGAACGCCGGTGCATGCTGTGGGTGACGGCGTGATTACGTACTGCGGCTGGCGGGGCGGGTACGGACGCTTTATCGTGATCCGGCATACCGACGGCGTACATTCGACGGCCTATGCTCATCTGTCCCGTTATGGCCGGGGAATCCACGGCGGCGCGCACGTGCGCCAGGGGCAGGTGATTGCCTATGTCGGCATGAGCGGGCTGGCCACCGGGCCGCATCTGCATTTCGAATTCCGCGTCCACGGTACGCAGGTCAATCCGCTGACGGTCAAGCGTACGCCGGCGGACCCGGTGCCTCAGGCGCAGATGGTGGCGTTCCGCAAGGAAACGGCGCCGCTGCTGGCCCGGGTTGAGGTGCCTCAGTCCATGCTGGCCTGGAACTGAGCGCCGATGCCGGATCGGTCCCCGGGACGCATAGACATCAACTGAAATAGGACACCGACAATGACGGGCGACGTGATCGACGATGGACAGGCACAGGAATGGCTTGGGCAGGCGCGGAAGGTTCTGGATATCGAAACCGATGCCCTGCGGCTGGTGGGCGAATCCCTGGACATGGCCTTTGTCCGGGCCGTGGCATGCATCCTGGGCCACAGCGGCCGGCTGGTGGTCTTGGGCATGGGCAAGTCCGGCCTGATCGCCAAGAAGATCGCCGCCACCTTCGCCAGCACCGGTACCCCCGCCTTCTTCGTGCATGCCGCCGAGGCCAGGCACGGGGATCTGGGCATGATCACCGATCACGATGTGGTGCTCGCGTTGTCCCATAGCGGGGAAACCGAGGAGGTATCGAGCCTGCTGCCGACGATCAAGCGTCTCGGGGCCTCGCTGATCGCCATCACCGGCAACCCTGCGTCCACGCTCGGGCGTTACGCCGATATCGTATTGCATGTACCGGTGCACCAGGAGGCCTGTCCGATGAATCTGGCCCCGACCGCCTCGACCACGGCCGCGCTGGCGCTCGGCGATGCCCTGGCCGTCGTGACCCTGAAGCAGCGCGGCATCGACGAGCGGGACTTCGCCCGCGTGCATCCGGCCGGCAGCCTGGGCCGGCGCCTGATGCGGGTGGCCGATGTGATGCACAAGGGCGGGGAATTGCCGATGGTGGACCGTCTTGCCAGCCTGCGGGAGGCGATCATGACCATGAGCAGCCACCGGCTCGGCATCGCCGGCGTGGCGGAGGACGGGCACCTGGCCGGCTGCCTGACCGATGGGGATCTGCGCCGCATCCTGGAGTCCGGGCAAGTGGACCTGGATGTGCCGGTGTCCGGGGTGATGCATGCCAAACCGCGTGTGATCGGCGAGGACCGCCTGGCCAGCGAGGCCGTGCGCATGATGGAGGAGTACAAGATCACCGTGCTGTTCGTCGTCGATGGGGCCGACAAGGTGGTCGGTGCCGTGCACATGCATGATCTGCTGCATGCGGGTGTGGCATGAGTAGCCCCCATGGTGACTTCCCGTTCGCGCTGGCCGAAGGCGTTCGCCTGCTGGTGCTCGATGTCGACGGGGTGCTGACCCGGGGCACGATCTTTATCGATGACCATGGCGATGAAACGAAGGGCTTCCATGTCCGTGACGGCCACGGCATCAAGATGCTGCAGCGTGCCGGCATCGGTGTGGCCATCCTGACCGGGCGTACCTCGGGCGTCGTGGAGCACCGGGCCAGGGATCTCGGCATCGCGCACGTGGTTCAGGGCAGCCTGCGCAAGTCCGAAGGGCTGGACAGGCTGTGCGCCATGGCCGGCATCCCTCCCGAACTGTGCGCCTACATGGGCGACGATGTCGTCGACCTGCCGGCGATGCGGCGGTGCAGGCTGGCTCTGGCGCCGCAGGATGCCCACCTTTCCGTGCGGCGCACGGCGCACTGGTGCGCCTCGTTCGACGGCGGCGCCGGCGCGGTCCGCCAGGCCTGCGAAGGCCTGATCCTGGCGGCAGGGGCCTGGCCCGAGATCGTGGAGGCGGCCTACGGCGTGTCCCCGGCGGATTGCGGCTGGGTGGTCTGATTTGCCGCGGCAGCCGCGATGAGCCAGCGTTTCTGGACATGGGTCAAATGGGCAAGCCTCGCGATCTCCGTCGGCAGCATCGGACTGGCTGTTGCCCTGATGGTATTCAAGGATCACGGCATCCACCTGATGCGCGCCTCCGGGCCGGAAAAGGGCGGGCAGACGCGGGTGGAGAAGCCACTGATCGTCGAGCGCAAGGGGGATCGTCTGGTGTGGCGACTCAAGGCGGACAAGGCCGAACAGCAGCTGCAGGGAAAACTGCTGTTGACCAGGCCGGTGCTCGAGATGTTCACCGCCAACAACGAGATGGTGACGGTCTCGGGCGCGCGGGCCCGGTTCGATCCGCTGCGCCGCAATATCGCCTTCGACTCGCAGGTCAAGGTGGTCTATCGGCATTGGAAGCTGAGCTGTGATTCGCTGGTGTACGTCAGCAGCAAGGACGAGTTGACCGTGCCGGGTTCCTTCGTGGCCACCGGCGACAAGCTCGTCGCCAAAGGCAAGGGCCTGCGTGTGCAGCGGGAGACGCAGCAGCTGTGGGTGGATCACGGCATCCGCATCGAGGACCGGGGCTCAGCGTGGACGGGGGGGCAGCCGTGATCTGGCGTGGTCTTGGCCTGCTGATGGCCAGCCTGTGGCTTCTGGCCCCGGTGTCGGCATGGGCTGCCGGGGCCCCGACCACCATCACCGCGGACAGGATGATGGTGCAGCAGTTGAAGCAGACGGCGGTGTTCGAAGGGAAGGTGGCCTTGCATCGGGAGCAGTTCGAGCTGACATGCGACCGCCTGGTGGTCCATTATGATCCGAAGAAGAGCGGGGAGCTGCGCCAGGCCGAGGCCTACGGACATGTCAGGATCAAGCACGATCAGACCAGTGGCAGCGCCAGGGAGGCCCGATACGATCAGCAGGCGGGGGTCGTGACGCTGATCGGTGATGCCGAGCTCACGGAGCCGGGGCGGACGGTGCGCGGGGAGCGAATCGTGCACAATCTGAGAAAGCAGTCGACTCAGGTGCAGCAGGGCGACAGCGGCCGGGTGCGCCTGCATATCGATTCCGACAAGGGTGCCGTTGAACCGGCGCCGGCGCCTTCCAGCGGAGGGAAGCCATGAATGAGACAAGGCATCACCTGTCCTCACGGGAGCTGTGCAAGCGATACCGCGGCAAGCAGGTCGTCCATGGCGTGGACCTGGATGTGTACTCCGGTGAATGCGTCGGCCTGCTGGGTCCGAACGGCGCCGGCAAGACCACCAGCTTCTACATGGTATGCGGCCTGGTGCCGGCCGACGGCGGCGAGGTCAGCCTCGATGGCGAGTCGCTCACCGCATTGCCCATGCATTTGCGTGCCCGGCGCGGTATCGGTTACCTGCCCCAGGAGGCCAGTATCTTCCGCAAGCTGACGGTGCGCGAGAACCTGATGGCGATCTTCGAGACGCTGGATATCCCGGACATCCAGGTCGAGGAGGAACTGGAGGGCCTGCTGGTGGAGCTGGGCATCGAGGGCGTGCAGCACCAGAAGGCCTATACCCTGTCCGGCGGCCAACGGCGGCGTACCGAAATCGCGCGTGCCCTGGTGACCAAGCCGCGCTTCCTGCTGCTGGACGAGCCCTTCGCCGGCGTCGATCCCATCGCCGTCGAGGACATCCAGGCGATCATCGCCGACCTGCGGTCCAAGGGCATCGGTATCCTGATTACGGATCACAATGTGCGCGACACGCTGTCGATCTGTGATCGCGCCTACCTGATGAGTGCCGGCGAGATTCTGGTGCACGGTACGCCGGAGGAGATCACGCAGCATCCGGATGCCCGGCGCCTGTATTTCGGCGAACGCTTCAATATGTAACTGGTGGGCTTTGACGCCGACCAGGAAAAAGGTTCCAATGCATCTGTGGATTTGTTCGAAGATCAGCTGACCCTGGCCATGACCGGCGCCTCCGGGGCCGCCTACGGCCTGCGCCTGATCCAGCGCCTGGCCATGATGCCCGGGGCGCTGCGCCTGCACGTGCTGATCTCGGATGCCGCCCGGGTCGTGCTCGACCAGGAACAGGACCTGCTGCTGCCGGAGGATCCCGAGCGCATGGGCGCGGCGCTGGCCGGGCATCTGGGGATCGGTGAGGAAGGTCTGAGCTGCTACGCCCTGAACGACTGGTTCTCCCCCTGTGCCTCCGGTTCGGCCGGCATTCGCCATATGGTCGTCGTCCCCTGCTCCATGGGCACGCTGTCGCGCATCGCGACCGGCACCTCCGACAACCTGATCGAGCGTGCCGCCGACGTGATCCTGAAGGAGCGGGGACAGCTGATTCTGGTGCCGAGGGAGACCCCGTTGTCGAGCATCCATCTCGAGCACATGCTGTCGCTGTCGCGCTTGGGCACGCACATCATTCCCGCCATGCCCGGCTTCTACCATCGCCCCCAGAGTGTCGATGACCTGGTCGATTTCGTCGTGGACCGCATCATCGACCACCTCGGCATATCGGACGGAAGGATTCGCCGATGGGGCGAGTGATCGCGGTCGGCCTGCTGGTCGTTCTGTCGGGCTGCACGGCCTTGGCGACGGTCGCGGCCATCCCGGGTGTGGTTGTCGATGGCGTGGTCGACATATTCCATGGCCAGGAGCGGAGCCTGCCGGTGGACATGCGTACCGCCCTGGTGGCTGTGCAGAAGGGCCTGCGCGCGACACGCCTGGACGTCGATGTGCTGGAGCCCGTGAAGGGCGGCTATGCCGTCGGATTCGGCAACGAAAAGCTCGATGGGACGTTGCGCTTGACGCCGCAAACGCCGATGCTAACTACCATGAACATCAAGGTGCGTCACGGCATCAGCCGCGAGAAATCGGTGGAGAAGACGTTGATGGACGAAATCCAGGATGCCTCCGCCCATGTGTCCAAGTGGCAGTACTTTGATTACAGGGGCTACGGCGAGATCCGCGCCAAACCGGACAAGGCGTCCAAGCGCCTCGGATGGTATCGGCTCCAGGCCAAGCTGGAGATCGGGGCATCGCGGCAGAAGGGGTGGGTGACCATCAAGATGCCCAATGGCGACAAGGGGTTCCTGGAAGGCGCCCTGCCGTCGAGCGCCAGCAATTAACAGGAATCGGAGGCGGGTATGGCTGTGGATCAGGCAATTCTGGATGACATCGCCGGCAAGATCGCCGGCGGACTGCGGATGCTCGGGGGGGTCCGCCAGGAAGCGGAGTCCCAGGTGCGCGCGGTGGTGGAAGGGGCCTTTGCGCATTTCGATGTGGTGACGAACGAGCGCATGCAGGTGCAGGAGGCCCTGCTGGCCAAGGCCCGCGAGGACATGGCCGCGCTCGAGTCCCGGATCAAGGCGCTCGAGGCCAAGCTCAAGGATCTCGAGTCCGGCGGCTAAGGGATGCTGTCGCGCCTCCTCTCTGCCTCGCTGCGCGGATTGGAAGCCGAGGCGGTGGATGTCGAGGTCGACCTTTCCCGCGGACTGCCCAGCTGGAACATGGTGGGTCTGCCGGATGCCGCGGTGCGCGAGGCGCGGGACCGGGTGCGTGCCGCCCTGCTGAACGGCGGCTTCGAATTTCCGCTGCGCCATATCACCGTCAATCTGGCCCCCGCCGACCGGCGCAAGGATGGTTCGCATTTCGACCTGCCGGTCGCCGTCGGGCTGCTGCTGGCATCCGGCCAGTTGTCTCCACCGGAACATGCATCGATGCCGCTGCTCGTCGGGGAGCTGGCGCTGGATGGACGGCTCAACGCCGTGGCCGGGGTGTTGCCGCTGGCGCTGTTCGCGCGCCAGCAGGGGGTGGAGGCGATCGTGGTGCCGGCGGACAATGCCGCCGAGGCCTCGGCGGTGGATGGCCTGACCGTCTATGCGGCGCCTCATCTGCTGGATGTGGTCCGCCACCTGTCGGGCAGGGACACGCTGCCGCGCTTTACCCCGCCGACCGAGGGCGAATCCGCCCGAGTGACCCTGCCCGACCTGGCGGACATCCGCGGGCAGCATCAGGCGCGCCGGGCGTTGGAAATCGCTGCGGCCGGCGGGCATCACCTGCTGTTGATCGGATCTCCCGGCGTGGGCAAGAGCATGCTGGCCAGCCGCCTGCCCGGGATCCTGCCGCCATTGACGCCAGCGCAACGGCTCGAGGTGGCCCGCATCTACAGCGTGGCCGGGGAGAGCGGGCGCACGCCGGTGTCGTCGGCGCCGCCGTTCCGGGCCCCGCACCACTCGGCCTCCGATGTGGCCATCATCGGCGGCGGCAGCATCCCGAGGCCGGGCGAGATCTCCAAGGCCACGCACGGCGTGCTGTTCCTGGACGAGCTGGCCGAGCACAAGCGGCAGGTGCTGGACATGCTGCGCCAGCCGCTGGAGGAAGGTCACGTGTGCATCGCGCGCGCCGCCGACACCGTGGTGTTTCCGGCCCGCTTCCAGCTGGTGGCGGCCATGAACCCGTGCGTGTGCGGCTACCTCGGGCATCCGACGCGCCCCTGCCGCTGTTCGGCATCGCAGATCCGCCAGTACATGCGTCGCATCTCCGGCCCCCTGCTGGATCGTTTCGACCTGCGCGTGCACGTGCCGCCGGTGGAACATGACGAGCTGGCGCGCATGCACCCCGGCGAGGCCAGCGCGGCCGTGGCCGAGCGCGTGAGCTCGGCCAGGCAGCGCCAATACGCGCGCCTGGGAGAGGGCCGGGTCAACGCCCATATGGGAAGCCGGGAGGTGGAACAGCTGGCCAGGCCGGATGCGGATGGACTCAAGCTGCTGGAGGCGGCGATGCGGCGCTTCTCGCTGTCGGCGCGCAGCTATCATCGCATCCTGAAGGTCGCGCGCACCATTGCCGATCTCGAGGGGGCACAGCATGTCGGCAGCGCCCAGGTGGCGGAGGCCCTGCAGTATCGCGGTGATGAAGGCCGGGACTGACAAAACGCGTCAGTCGTCGATGCCGCATTTTGTAGCCGGAAAGCGGGGTGTGGCGGTTATTGCTTGGTGAGCTGGCGCACATGTTTTGGCATGGCTCTTGCGTACCTTCCGGGCCCGTGCCCCGCGCAAGTGGGGCGAAAACGATTTTTGGAGGCTATCCCATGTTGAGCAAACTGAATGCAATGAAGCTGCAGAAGGGCTTCACCCTGATCGAGCTGATGATCGTCGTGGCGATCATCGGCATTCTCGCGGCCATCGCGATTCCGCAGTTCGCTGCCTATCGCGTTCGTGCCTACAACGCAGCGGCCGAGTCCGATCTGCACACCGCCCAGACCACCTTCGAGGTGTTCTTCAACGACAACAGCAAGTATCCGGATGCGGTTAATCCTGCGACCGGTGCCCTGACGCTGTCGGCCACGTCGGCCACCAGTGCCTCGCTGAACACCTCCTCGAACGACTACTTCGCTTCGAAGGCAGGTACGAGCAACCAGACCTATGGTGCCGCGACGAAGCATACGTCCGGTGACAAGGTCTATTCGGTCACCAGCGCCACGCCGAGCATGTCCAACGCTACCGGCACCAAGGGTACCCAGCTGGCTGCCGGCGACATCCCGGCAGCTCCGTAAGTTACGGGCCGACGGTACGCATGAAGAGGGTCGCCTACGGGCGGCCCTCTTTGATTTTATCGGTCGCATGCACATAATCCTGCCATGCTGAAAGTCACCGCCCTGAGCAAGCGATACGGGGAGCACTGGGCCGTTCGTGACGTCCACCTCGGGATCGATGGGGGAGAGGCCGTCGGGCTGCTCGGCGCCAACGGGGCCGGCAAGAGCACCTTGATCAAGTGCATCCTGGGCCTGGTCCATGCCACGGCCGGTGACGTCGCGTTGACCGAACCCTACGCCTATCTGCCGGAGCAGCCGCAGCTGCCCCCCTCGCTCAGCGCCCTGTCCCTGCTCGCATTCAAGTGTCGTGCGAACGGTATTCCCGCGGACCAGGCGCCGGCGGCTCTGGCCGAGGTCAGGTTGTCCGACACGGATATCGTGCGACCGCTCAGGCAATACTCGAAAGGCATGCGCCAGCGCGCATCGCTGGCGTTCGCGCTTTGTGGCGATCCCGGCCTGATCGTGCTCGACGAGCCGATGTCCGGTCTGGATGCCTTGGGGCGGGCGCAGATGATCGACGTCTTCAAGCGGCATAAGGCGCGCGGGGCCGCCACACTGATGAGCAGCCACATCGTGTCCGACATGGTGCAGGTGTGTGACCGGGTCCTGGTCATGGCTCATGGACGCATATGCGAGGCGGTTCCCATCTCGGAGCATTCGCTGGCGGAGGCGAAGGCGCTGGAATTGAGGCTGGCGTACTGGACGGAGCAGCGGTCGTGAGCCGGATGCTGCCGTTGATCGGACTCACCTTCCGCGAACTGGCCAGCCAGCGCGTGTACCGCATCGTTCTGGCGGCGTTGCTGCTGATCCCGTGGCTGCTGTTGATCCCCGCCTCCCTGTTCCTGCTCGATGTCGGCAAGGTGCTGATCGATCTGCTGTTCACGGCCCTGCATGCCTGGCTGCTGGTCTACCTGTTCTTCCAGGCGGCGCCGCTGATTGCCCGCGACATCGAGCAGGGCAGTTGCCACATCTTCCTGACCCTGCCGATGCGCCGCAGCCATTATCTGTGGGCCCGGTTCGCCGGCATGATCGCAGCATTGGTGCCGTTGTTCCTGGCATATGCCTTGTCGGCCTCGCTGACCCTCGTCTTTGCCCAAAGCCATTGGCAGGCCATCTACGTGGCTCCGAACGTGCTTTCATCGTTCGACGGGGGCGCCGTACTGATCGTGTTGCCCTATCTGGCCCTGACCGCCGTACTGTTCCTGATCGCCGCCGCGGCCACGGGACTGCCGGAGACCATGGTGTTCCTGTTCTCGGTGTGGCTGCTGTGCTGGAGCCTGCCGCCGGTACTCGGGGCGATGCAGCAGAAGGAGGTCGCGGCGAAGACACCATCATGGATCGGCACCATGCTGCAGGGGGTGAACCAGCTTCTGCCCGATCTCTCGAGCAGCCGCATCTCGCTGTATCTGGCGCATGGCAAGGGCTTGGGGGACATGGCCGTGACCGGCTATTGCCTGCAGCATCTCGCCTATGCGTTGCTGGCCATGCTGCTGGCCATCTTCGTGTTCAGGCGCAGGGATCTGGCATGAGGGTGAGGATGGTGGCGGGGCAACTCGTCATTGTCTGTCTGCTGCTTGCGGCCATCGCCTGGGGGCGCTCGGTCTCCGATGTTCCCCTGCTCGCCGGGGCCTCGGAAACGCTGCACTGGTCGTCGAAGCAGCAGCTATTGGACCGCGCCTGGGCTGGTGCCGTTCCGGGGATTGCGGCCGATGCGGCGGTGCTCGAGATCTACAATATCTACGCCCGAGCCGGCAAGGGGCAAGAACAGAACGCGGCCTGGCGGGATCAGCTCGATTTCGAACTGCGGCGGGCGCAGGCGATGGATCCCTATTTCAGGGATGTGTACCGTCTCACTGAGGGCCTGCTGGCCTACGACGCGCAGCGCTGGAAGGAGGCGGTCGACCTGCTGGCCGCCAGCGAGCCCTGGCTCAACAGCGCCGATCCGCTGTTGGCCGCCAGCTTCATCGCCCATCAGTATATGCATGACGATGTGCTGGCGATCCAGCTGGCAAAGAAGGCGATGACAAAGCCCGATGCCAGCGATCTGACCATCGGCTTTGCGACGGCACTGATCAGGAAACAAGGTGGGTGCAGGATGGCGCTGGCCTTTCTGGAAACGCGCCTGCATACCCTGCCCGAGCGATACCGCCAGGGCATCCTGAACAGGATCGAACGCTACCGGCAGCACAAGGGCTGTGTCGATGAGGGCGCTCAGGCCACGCCCGATGCGCAAGGGGGACGACGGAACGGCGTGGAACGGCTAGACTGACAATCTGTGGCAGCCTGAATGACACAATGGAGCCGGAAGCTGCTGGAAATCCCGTTTTATGATGGCCGGACCTAGAGCGCAGCCCCCCGTTTTGGTGTCCGAGTATGGCAGGATACTTGCTTTGATACGGGGCCTGAGCTTTATGGAGCGGAGTCATGTGCAAGCGCGAAGCCGGTTTTACCCTGATCGAGTTGATGATCGTCGTCGCCATCATCGGCATCCTTGCCGCGGTTGCCCTGCCCGCCTATCAGGCCTACCGGCAGAAGGCATTCAACGCCATGACCATCTCCGACGTCTATCATCTCTACCTGTTCGAGAATGAGTTCTTCAATGACAACGGCGAATTCGTGTCCGTCGTCGTGTCCGACAAGCAGTCCACCGGCCTGATCAGCAAGAACACGACGCTGCTCAACGGCACGACAGCCCTGTTCGAGATTCGCGATCTGTCCCGCGATGTCGATGTGGCCGCCAACGTGGATACCAACAAGCAGACCATCATTGTCGGCGGCAAGCATCATGCCAGCCCCATCGTGCTGGCCGTCGATCTCGACGATGGTTCCGGCTATCGCTACAAGAGCATCAGCGGCGCATTCACCGCCTCCACGCTGCCCGCGGCGACCAATGCCAATGATCTGGCCAGCTGGCCCTTATACTAATCTGAATGAGGGTTGATGGTATCCGGGCCTCGCAGGAGGGCCCCGCGACCTACATGGCCTATTCCATCCTGCTGCTGACGCCGTTCGTTTTCCCGGGCTTCTTTCCGTTCGATGTCAACAGCATTCTCGCCTGCGGCGGTGCCTTGGTCCTCGCCTGTCTGTTGCTGTACCGCAAACCGGTCATCTATGTGTCGCGGAAACTGGCTTTTGCGGTTGCTGCCGTCGCCCTGATCCAGTTGGCCAACCTCCTGCTGGGCAACATATCGGCCCCGGGGGCTTGGGGATTGCGGGCGCTTGAATACGCGAGCGTGCTGGTGATGCTGACCGTGGGTGCCTCGGTATCTGCTGCATCGCTGAGGGGATGGATGCACATCCTGTTTGCCGTGGCCGTGGCCTGGTCGGTGGTTGGCTATTTTGTCTGGTTCGGCGGTACGGCCGGCCGGCCCCTGACGCTGGGCCTGATTGCGATGACCCAGGGATCTGCTGCCAAGCTGGCGGGACCGTTCAATCAGGGGAATGTCTTCGCGTCCGTGATCGGCATGGCCTGGATTTTCGCGCACTGGCTGTACCTGCGCCAGGGGAAGTGGGCGTATGCGCTCGCCGTGTTCTTCTTTACCACCGTGTTGTTCGATACCCTGTCCAGAGGCGGCTGGATCGCCTATGCAATGGCACTCGTGCTCATGCTTTACGCCATGGCGCCGTCTCCCAAGCGGATTGCTTTGCGCCTTTTGCCGCTCTGGCTGGCCGGTCTGGCCCTGGGAATCGGTCTGAATTCGATCCATGTCGAGGCACAGGCACAGGCGAATCTGCTGTTTTCCATGGCCAAGACCGTGGAGGCCACGATGGCCGCCCGCCTGGTTATCTGGGCCACGGCCATCGTCGAATTCCTGCATGCTCCGCTGACAGGGGTAGGCTGGGGCCAGTTTGCCGACGCCTACTGGCACAGTTATGCCCCGGCGCATGCATGGGTGGCCAGGCATCTCGGTGTTCATGGCTTTGACAACTTCTTCTGGAGTGCGCACAACCTGTGGTTGCATGTGCTTGCCGAAGGTGGTCTCGTGGCTTTCGGCCTGCTGCTGTGGGGGACATGGAAGATCATGGCGAAAGGCCTGGCCCTGGCCGCAAACGGGCACAGCCTCCGGCTACCGTTCGCCATGGCCTCGCTGGGCTTTCTTATCCAGGCGCTGGTCAATATCTCATTCACCCGGCCACTGCCATTGCTGCTGTTCGCGTTCTTCACGGGGATCGCCTTTGCGCCATGGCTACGCAGGGACAGCTGGCGCATCCGTCGTTCGGATACTACCCGATACGCCGCCACCGGCGTCGCCATGGTCGTGGTTGCCTGGGCATCGCATGCCACCACCGAGTGGTTTGCCGCTGCAGCGTGGCTTAAGCACTTCGATTTGGCGAGCCAACAACGGGTGGAACGCGTGACGCATTTTGCCGGTGAAAGGGCTGGCGCCATCCCGCTGATGTGGCTCGGATACAATGTTTCGAAAGAAAATACGCATGTGGCCTTGCTGACCTGGATGGTTCCCTATCTACGGCGCGACATCCACGAGTTCCCGTATGTGGATGCCTATCAGGT
This sequence comes from uncultured Zetaproteobacteria bacterium, assembly GCA_964492895.1. Classification (GTDB taxonomy): domain Bacteria; phylum Pseudomonadota; class Zetaproteobacteria; order Mariprofundales; family Mariprofundaceae; genus DATLWN01. Next base: position 127,296 of record CAZBLR010000002.1, read on the forward strand.
GTATTTTTATGCCTTGGCAGCCTCGGGGAAACGTGCCGAAGCCTGTAGGGTCGGGACCCTGATCGAGAAGCAGCGGTATCCTGGAGAAACCAATGCCGCCATCTATCGGGATGTCTGCATGGGCAGGCCGATGCGCGGCAGCTACAACTTCGGGCACTAGGCGCCTCCGATCTGCTCCAGCGGCCAGCGGGCGCGGGCATCCCATTCCGCGGGGGGCGTCCCGGTACGGGCGCGGCAGTAGCCGGCGAAGGCAATCATGGCGCCGTTGTCGGTGCAGTACCGGGGATGCGGCAGGTGCACGCTTAGTCCGCGCTGATCGGCCTCGGCGTGCAACTGCGCGCGCAGCCGCTGGTTGGCGGCCACCCCGCCGGCGATCACCAGGTGCGCGATGCCATGCCGGCGGCAGGCGCGCACGGACTTGGTGACCAGCACCTCCACGATGGCCGCCTCGACGGCCGCCGCCATGTCGTGCTTCCAGACGGGGTCCGTTGCGTTCTCGCACGATTTCGCTGCCAGCATCACGGCGGTCTTCAGGCCGGAAAAGCTGAAGTTCAGGTTGTCATGCTGCAGCATCGGCCGGGGCAGCGGGAAACGCCGTGCATCGCCGCCGGCCGCCAGGCGCGCGATCTCAGGCCCTCCGGGGTAGGGCAGTCCGAGCAGGCGCGCCGATTTGTCGAAGCACTCGCCGGCGGCGTCGTCAATCGTCTGGCCCACCACCGTATAGCGGCCGATGCCGTCCACGCGCACCAGCAGGGTATGGCCGCCGGATACCAGCAGCGAGATGAACGGGAACGGCGGCAGGGCCTCGGCGATGCCGGGTGCCAGCAGGTGCCCCTCCATGTGGTGGATCGGGAACACCGGCAGGCTGGTGGCGCGGCCGGCGGCACGTGCGAACGCGGTGCCGACCAGCAGCGCCCCCATCAGCCCCGGCCCGGCCGTGACGGCGATGCCGTGCAGCTCGTGCCAGTGCAGGCCGGCCTCGTGCATGGTCTCCGTTACCAGCCCCGGCAGCATCGCCAGGTGTTCGCGGGAGGCGACCTCGGGCACGATGCCGCCGAAGCGCGCATGGGTCGGGATCTGCGAGGCGATCCGCTCCGACAGTACCGAGCCGCGTCCGTCCGCCGCATCGCCGGCGAAGATCGCGGCGGCGGTTTCGTCGCACGAGGTTTCGATGCCGAGGATGCGCAGGGTGCCGTGCCTCATGGCGCCCCCCCGCTGCCATAGCCACCCCCGCCCGGGGTTTCGATGCGGAAGATGTCGCCGGGTGCGAGTTCCAGCTGGCACTTGCCGGGAAGCTCCTGCTCCCGGCCGTCACGGACCAGGACGTTCCTGCCGCCCTGGCCCGCCTCGCCCCCGGCCAGTCCCCAGGGGCGCAGCCGGCGCCGCTCGCCGAGCACCGACAGATGGCATGGGGCCAGAGCCAGCCATTCGCGGACCAGGCCGTCACCGCCCCGGGATCGCCCCCTTCCCCCCGAGCCGGGGCGCAGGCGGTACTGCAGGATGCGCAGCGGATAGTGCAGCTCCAGCACCTCGATCGAGGTGTTCCTGGTGTTGGTCATATGGCATTGGACGCCGGACAGTCCTTCTCCATGGCTGTGCGCGCCCATCCCTCCTCCTACCGTTTCGTAGTACACCCATGGGTGGTCGGCCGCGCCTCCCCCGAAGACGACATTGTTCATCGTGCCCTGGGCGGCGGCGGGGATGCGTTCCGGTATCGCCTTGGCCAGGGCCCCGAGCACCGCATCGACGATGCGCTGGCTGGTCTCGACGTTGCCGGCGGCCACGGCCGTGCCGGGCAGGGCATGAACCAGCGATCCCTCGGGTGCCTGCAGCCGGATCGGACGGAAGATGGCCGATGTCTGCGGCGTGACCTCCGGCATCAGGCAGCGGAAAGCGTAGTAGACGGCCGAGGCGGTCACGGCCAGGGGACAGTTCAGCGGGCCGGCGCATTGGTCTGCTGTTCCCGCGAAATCGACGATAGCCTCGTCGTTCTTGATCGAGATGCGAACGCGGATGGGGTAGGGCCCGCCGCCCAGTCCGTCGTCCTCGATGGCGTCCTCGAAGGTATAGTCCCCGTCCGGGATGCCGGAGACGGCCCGGCGCCCATAGGCCTCGGAGGCCGCCAGCAATTCGGCGAAGGCCCCGTCCGCCGTCTCGGTGAGCTGTTCCACAAGCCGGCGGGCGCCGGTGCGGCAGGCCGAGTGCTGGGCGGTCAGGTCCGCGATGCGCTCCGGTCCTCCCCGAACATGATCGAGGAAGCGATGGCGGAAGGCCTCGACCTCCTGCCCGGAGGCGAACCAGTGCTGCGGGGAGATGACGAAGCCTTCCTGTTCAAGCCGTGTATGCAGGCCCATGGAGCCCGGGGATTCGCCGCCGATGTCGGCGTGATGGGCACGTGTGGCGGCGAAGCCGAACAGGCGCTCGTGACGGAAGACCGGTACCACCACGGTGACGTCCGGCAGATGGGTACCGCCCAGGAAGGGGTCGTTGAACACCACCGCATCGCCCGGCTGCCAGTGGAAGCGTTCGACCACGCCGTGCATGGCGAAGGCCATGGCCCCCAGATGCACCGGGATATGGGCAGCCTGGGCAACCAGTTCGCCCTCGGCGTCGAACAGGGCGCAGGAATAGTCCTCCCGGTCCTTGATGTTCGGCGACAGGGCCGTGCGACGCAGGGTTGCCCCCATCTCGTCGCAGATGCCGGCCAGGCGGTTGGCGAGGACGCTCAGCTCAATCGCGTTCATGCACCCTTCCCGTGCACGAGCAGCAAGTGCCCCTGGGTGGCCACGGAAAGCTCCCAGGCCGGAGGCAGCCAGACGGTCGACGTCGACTCGCCGACGATCGCCGGCCCGGCCAGGGTATGGCCGGGGCGCAGTTGTTCCCGCGCATAATAAGGCACCTGGCCGTGCCCGTGGACCGGCGTGTGTCCGTCGATGCGGGCATGGGTGGACGCCGGGGGCAGGGTGGGCAGGGAAACCGCCGGCATGTCCGCCGTGGCACTGGCACGCAGGGTGATCACCTCCACCGGCAGATCCAGACGGTGCCCGTAGGTCTGCTCATGGGCCGACTCGAACGCCCGAGTCAGCGCCGGGACATCGTCTTGCCACGGCAGGGTCAGGGACGAGCCCTGGCCGGCATAACGCAGATCGATCATACGCCGATGGGTCAGATCCCGGTCCGGCATGCGCCGCGCATTCTCGGCCTCCAGCTCGCTGAACAATGCTGTCAGGGGTTCGACACTGGACGGCTCCAGCAGCATGGGCCGGCTGCGTGAGGCATCAAGGCGTTGCTGGCTGCACAGCATGCCGAGCGCGGAGAAGGCCCCGCAGGCCGTGGGCACGACGACGCGACGGATGCGCATGCGCTCGGCCAGCGCACAGGCATGCATGCCGCCGGCGCCGCCGAAGCAGAGCAGCGCGAAGCGCTTGGGATCGTATCCACGCTGTTCGGAGACGGTGCGGATGGCCCCGGCCATCTTTTCCTCGGCGATGCGGATGATCCCTTCCGCCAGCTCCTCGACACCCAGCTGCAGGCCGGTGGCCATCTCAGCCATGGCCGCCCGGGCGGCACCGGCATCGAGAGGGAGGCTGCCGCCGAGGCGCGTGTCTGCCGGCAGGCGGCCGAGCACGACATTGGCGTCGGTCACGGTCGGCTGCCGGCCTCCGCGTCCATAGCAGACCGGCCCCGGCATGGCCCCGGCCGACTCGGGCCCGACCTGCAGCAGGCCGGCTGCATCCGCCCAGGCCAGCGAACCGCCGCCGGCGCCGATGGTGTGGATATCCAGCATCGGCACTGCCACGGGCAGCCCCGCCACCCGACTTTCCGTCGTGATCCGGGGCTCCCCGTCGAGCAGGGCCACGTCGGTGCTGGTGCCGCCCATGTCGAAGCTGATCATCCTCGGCATGTCCAGGGCGGTGCCGACGGCCCGGGCCGCCGCCAGCCCCCCGGCCGGACCCGACAGGACCATGCGCACGGCATGGCCGGCCGCATCCTCGCTGCGCATCAGGCCGCCTGCCGAATGCATGACGAAGATGTCGCGTGATTGCATGCGCTCGCGCAGATGCGACAGGTAGCGACTGACCTTCGGCGCCACGTAGGCATTCAGGAAGGTGGTCGTTGCCCGCTCGTATTCGCGATGCTCGGGCAGTACCTCGGACGACAGCGATACGGGGATGGCATCCGGAATGGCTGCCGCGATGGCCTTCTCGTGCCCTGCATCCAGGAACGAGAACAGCAGGCAGACGGCCACGGCCTCGTAGGACGCGGCCTTTTCGCGGATCGCATTCAGGTCCGGTTCAGATACCGGTGCAAGGGTGCGTCCGTCGGCGGCGGTGCGGGCACCGATGCCGAGGCAATCCTCCGATGCCGGCCAGCGCGATGGGCAAGGGGGGCAGAGGTCGTAGAGCCGGGCGCGCGTCTGACGACCGATGGAGATCATGTCCTCGATGCCCCGGTTGGTGATGAACAGCGTGCGCACGCCCTTGCGTTCCAGGATGGCGTTGGTGGCGACGGTCGAGCCATGCACCAGCTGTACGGTCCCGGGATCGATCCGAAGCTCGGCGATCCCCTGCAGGATGGCCTCGGCAGGGTTGTCGGGGGTGGACAGGACCTTGTGGAAACGGATGCCCTGCCCAGAATGGAGCACGAGATCGGTGAAGGTGCCGCCGGTATCCACGCCTAGCCACATGGGGGCATGCTAGCGTCATGTCGCCGGTGTTGCAGTGCGTTTGCTCGGGCGTGATCCACGGCACAGGTATCATGCTGCGCCGGCCTTAAGGTGGGGCCAGATCGAAAGGGGGTAACTATGCGATCCATGCGTTTTATATTCGCCATCGTCCTGATGTGCATGTCCTCGGTGGCCTTGGCCGACGAGACCGTGTCCGTCAAGGTGGGCTACCAGAGCACGGCGGTTTCCGGTCAGTTTGCCGGCATCGTCAACGGTGTGGGAACTCACATCGACATGAAGAATGACCTGGGATTCAAGCGCAGCGACAACGTGACGGCCGAGGCCGCCATCCAGCTCGGCGATTCACGCCTTTCCCTGGGCTATCTGCCGCTGGATTTCAAGGGCAGCGGCACGCTGACACGAACCATCAACTACAACGGCCAGACCTATACCGCCGGTACGACCGTGAACAGCCGGGTCAAGGCGGACATCTACGATCTGGCCTACACCTATTACCTGATCAACATGAACGACATGCCGTCGCGGTTCCAGCTCGGGATCGAGCCGGCCGTCAAGTTCATCCAGGCCAAGTCCAGCCTGACCAATACGGCGACGAACGTGACCAACGAGGTTTCCGCCACCGTGCCGATCCCGACCATCGGCGTCAGGGCGCGCGTGGCCCTGGCCGATTTTATCGGCGTCGTGGGGCGGGTCGGGTACATGGGCTATGCCAGCAACCGCTTCCTGGATGTCGACGGCCAGATCGAATTCTCGCCGGTGCCGCTGCTCGGCATTTACGCCGGCTACCGCAAGTTCGATCTGAAGGCCGATACCTCCGGGGTGTTCCTCGATATGCGCATGGATGGTCCGTATGCCGGGGCGTTCTTCCGCTTCTGACCGGGGTTCTTCACGGCGACGATATGCGGGCAGGCGTCTTTTCCTGCCCGTATTTTAAATCTCTTGCGTTTTCAATGGGTTCTGCTAATCTGCTTCTGTGTTACATAAGTGGATGGGCATAACGTGCTCTATGGACACGGGGGGCTGCAATGCTGCGTAGCATATTGATTTTGGCGCTGGTGCTGCTGGGGGCAACGCCTTCCCTGGCTGCGGACGCCCCGAAACCGGCCGGAAAACCCGCCGCCTCCACTGCCACTGCCTCCCAGGACGACGACCAGATTCCGGATGCCATGAAGCGCCTGATGAAGGCGCCGGAGGTGGATTACACGCATCTTCGCGATCCGTTTGTCTCCTACCTGGTGACGGTTTCCCAGCGTGGAGAGGCGGCCCTGCGTGAACGCGAGGCCCGCCTGAGCAACCGTCCGCGCGAGGTGCTTGAGAATTTCGATCTGTCGACCCTGAAACTCGTCGCCATCTACACCATGGGCACGGACCGCGTGGCCATGATCCAGGATGCCACGGGCAAGGGGTATATCGTTCATCGCGGCAATTACATGGGCAAGAACAACGGCCGCATCGAGAAGATCGGTAAGGACAGCCTGTATCTGGTCGAACAGGTACTGAACCCGGCCGGCGAGATCACCGACCGCCAGGTGACCCTGACGCTGAAAAACATCAACAGCCAATAGCCGGCCTTGGCGCTTTCCCAGTCACAGGTCCGGCGCATCTTCGAACGCCTGCAGGCGGCCGACCCCGAACCAAAAACCGAGCTTCACTATTCCACGCCGTTTGAGTTGCTGGTGGCCGTCATCCTGTCCGCGCAGGCCACCGATGTCGGCGTCAACAAGGCCACGGCCCGTCTGTTTCCGGTGGCCAATACACCCGAGGCGATCCTGGCCCTCGGCGAGGAGGGGCTGAAGCCCTACATCGCGACGATCGGCCTATTCAACAGCAAGGCCAGGAACATCATCCGCATGTGCGGCATGCTGCTGGATCGTCATGGCGGCGAGGTGCCGAGGGAACGCGAGTCCCTCGAACGCCTGCCCGGGGTCGGGCGCAAGACGGCGAATGTGGTGCTCAATGTGGTGTTTGGCGATGAGACCGTCGCCGTCGACACGCATATCTTCCGCGTGGCGAACCGGACGGGACTGGCGCCCGGCAAGACGCCGCTGGCGGTGGAGAAGGGCCTGATGCGGGTCATCCCGAAGCGGTTCCGGCGTCATGCCCACCACTGGCTGGTGCTGCATGGTCGCTACATCTGCACGGCGCGACGACCCAGGTGTGCCGTTTGCCCGATCGCCGGCGAATGCCAGTGGCCGGAGAAGCAGGTCCTTTGAATAGCGCCCGCGCCGTCAGGCGCGCTGCAAGGGCCGCAGCCAGGCACTGAGCCGGATCAGCGGCAGGCCGATCAGGGCGGTCGGGTCCTCTCCTTCCATGCGTTCGAACAGGCTGATGCCCAGGCTTTCCGCCTTGAAGCTGCCGGCGCAGTGCAGCGGCCGGTCCCGATCCACATAGGTGCGGATCTCATGCCGGCTCAGGGTGCGGAACACGACGCGGTACGCAACGGTTTCGTAGTGCTGGGCATCCGGCGACAGGATCGCCAGGCCGGTCAGGAAATCGACCGTACGGCCCGACAGCACGGCCAGTTGCCGGCATGCCTGCTCGGCGCTCCCGGGCTTGCCCAGAATGGTATCGCCGCAGACGGCGATCTGATCCGAGGCGACGACACAGGCTTCGGGGTGACGGGAAGCGACGGCACGGGCCTTGCCCAGCGTGTTGTGGCGAACCAGTTCATGGGCGGGCATGCTGCCGGCAGCGGCCTCGACAAAGCCGGGATCTTCGACGGTGAAGGGAATCTGCAGGCGGGCCAGAAGTTCCCGGCGGAAGGGAGAGGTGGATGCCAGGATCAGCGGGTAAGCCGTCAAGCCAGAAACCCGGGCCACAGGAACAGAGCCAGGCAGGCGGTCATGTCCCGGCCCCAGGCAGGCCAGAGCCACCATTCGGCGCCGCCGTTCCAAAGACGATGTGCGGAACGCAGCGAATGGATGAAAAACAGTGCGCCGAGGATCAGGTGCCCGTTTGGCTCGTTGCAGGCCCAGGCACCCCACAGGCCCATGCCGGTCAGCCAGGCGGCGAGCGGGACCAGTGACCGCGGCCTGTCGGCATGCGTGGCCAGCATGGAGTCGACCGAAACGGCAACCAGCAGCATCGCGGCCGCCGCCACACGCCAGTGGCCGACGATGTTGGCGCCGGGGTTCAGGGCCAGTCCGGTCAACAGCATGGCCGGCCATAACAGCACTGGCAGCAGCAGCACGGCGCTGACCAGCAGATAGACATCCACATACGTGGCCCTCGCGGGTGAAGAGGAAGGCGGGACGGTCAAGGGTGGCTCAGGCGAACGGCACCAGCATCATGGCGTAGTCGATCGTGTTGGTGACATCGCGCGCCGCCTCCCCGGGCGGCCATTGCTGAAAGCGTACCCGGACCGCCACACGGTTGCCCGAGATGTCCGGGGTGATGCCGGCCTCGACCAAGGCCTGGTCGAGGCCGATCACCAGCAGGCCGTAGTTGATGCCGCGTTGGGGGGTGATCTGGTCGCATCCGTCCTCGGCCTTGCGGCTGTTCCACTGCACGTATTCGTGCAGCATCTGATCAAGGCTGTGGATGGCCTGGCGCAGTGGCTCAAGCACCTGGTTCAGATGCATCACGCGTTCATGGTCGGGATGCCACAAGGCGTCCAGGCACTGGGGAAGGGCGGGCTTGTGGCCGAGCCAGTCCTGCTTCTTCAGCGCATTCAGATGCGTGGAAACCAACGCGTCATTGTACAGCCAGTCGATGGCCTCGTTGTGGCCGCCGTGCAGGTTCTGCATGTGTGCATCCAGACGATCGCAGGCCTTCTGGATCGTCTGGCCGTAGCGCGGGTAATCCTTGGCCAGGGACTGCAGATGGGCCTGCATGGCGACAAGCAGGCCGACGACCTCGGGAAGGGCCAGTTTGCGGCCCTGGTCGCCGACGAGGGAGGCCCGGATGTCGGAGGCCGCGCACAGCCAGGCATGGGCATTTCCCTGTTGTACGGCCTTGTCCAGGCAGTACAGGCCGTTGCGCAATTCGATGAACGCCTGCATGCGCGGGCTAAGCGCGTAGGAGAAGCGGACCAGCTCAGTCATTCCGGGATTCCGCCTCGGGCATGTCTGCATCCATCGCGAGCCGCCAGACCTGCTGCACCCAAGGCTGCCAGTCCTGCTCGCGGTTGCATGCGATGACGACGCTGCATGTGCTTCGCCCTGTCCATGCGGCGATATCCTTCCTCAGTGTCTCGGCATCGTCCAGCGGTAGGCTGGCGGTCGGGTTGTCGAGCAGCGCCAGCGTCGTCCGGGACAGTTCCATCGCGGCCAGCACCAGGCGGATGGCCTGGATCCGGTTCAGGGCCTCGACCGGCGTGCCGTCGACCAGTGACTCCAGCCGCCAGGCCTTGCGTATGCGGCGGATGTCTTCGGCTGCTGGCGCCGGATGAATGCCGAACGCCAGTTCTTCGTCGAGTGTTGGTGCCAGCCACAATGGCGGGGAATGATCGAACAGCATGCGCGCCGTGCCCACGGCAGTGTTCCAGTCCAGCTTGATGCCGGCGGGAAACGGGGACAGGCCGGCCAGCCGGCAAAGCAGCCGGGTCTTGCCGCTGCCCACCGGCCCGGTAACCAGGATCATCTCCCCGGCATGGATGGCCGATGACTGCAGGTCGGAACGGAGCGAACACAGGACGGGCGGATGCGCGTTCATGGCTGGAGGCGGGGGAATGGAGCGGGTGAAGGGAATCGAACCCTCGTTCTCAGCTTGGGAAGCTGCTGTACTACCATTGTACTACACCCGCGCGGCGGCTCATTGTAGGCAAACCGGGATGCCCTGCAAGGATGTGCCCGGCATTCATGCGATTCCGAAGCGCTGCAGCCAGGCGCCGATATGATCCGAAATCTCGTCATAGACGGCCCGGAACACGTTCTCGTCCTGGCCGACCGGGTCGGGGATGGCCCGGCCGTGGGTCGGCTGGGAAAGCATGAAGATCTTGCCGGTGCTGGACGGGTTCATCCGGATCAGATGCTGCCGTTGTGCCGGCTCCATCACCAGCACCAGTCCAGCCCGTTCGATGTCCGGGCGAAGCACGGATTGCGAAATATGGGAGGACAGATCGACGCCGAACTCACCGGCAATCTTCACTGCCGTATCCGGGGCCTTGCGGCCGGGCATGGCGATCAGCCCCCGGCTGTAACACTCGGCCTCGATGCCCGCCTGCTGCAGTCGTTGACGCATCAGCCCTTCGGCAAACGGGCTGCGGCACAGGTTGCCGGCACAGACCATCATGATGGGGGCGGGAACCTGCACGCCCGCGATCAGCCCTGCGGGCTCGGACTCGGCTGCTGCCAGATGGCCTTGCCATTGCTTTCCTCATGAATGCGGGCCATCAGCGACATGTGTGCCTCCATTTCCTGGGGATGGATCGGGGGCGGATCGCGGCGCATCAGGGTGGCGGTTTCGGCCTTTTCGTCGCGCCGGCTGGATTGTTCGGGCATACGCACGAATGTCGAGGCGGGGTGCGGCTGGACGTCCGAGGTCAGCGAGAACTGGCGGCCGCCGGTCATCGCCAGGTAGACCTCGGCCAGCAGCTGGGAGTCGAGCAGGGCGCCGTGCAGGGTGCGGTGCCCGCGTTCGATGCGGTAGCGGTCGCACAGCGCATCGAGGTTGTTGCGCTGATGCGGGTGACGCTTGCGGGCGAGATCCAGCGTGTCGATCACCGGCACGGTGTCGATGCCGGAAAGCCCGGCCAGGCGCAGCTCGTTCATGATGAAGCCAAGATCGAACGGCGCGTTGTGGATCACCAGCGTGGCGCCGGCGATGAACTCCAGGAACTCACCGGCGATGTCGGCGAATCCCGGCTTGTCCTGGACATGGGCATCGCTGATGCCGTGGATGCGCACCACCTCATCGGGGATGGAGCGGCCCGGGTTGACGTAATGATGGAAGTTGCGGGTCTGTTCCAGGCTGCGGTGGACGACCTCGACGGCACCAATCTCGACGATGCGGTCACCGCTGAAGGGCGACAGGCCCGTGGTCTCGGTGTCCAGCATGATCAGACGCATGCAGGTATTATAGGCGGCAGGGACGAAATGCCAACGCGCGCTCTAGCGCTGGCCGGGAGACGGTTTGGGGGGCTTGGCCGGGGTGCTTTTGCCGAACCAGCGCTCGGGCAGGGTGAGCAGGGCCTCGACCAGTCCGGGCGGCGCCAGTCCGGCCTTTTCCGGGGGGATCCGCTCGACGGTGGCATTGGTGAAGGGCCCGTGCATCCAGTAGACCTGCCGCATCAGGGTATAACTGCCGCCACCCAGGAAATCCCGCAACAGAGGGATCTTGGACAGGATGGCATCGAGGTTCTGGAAGGGCCGAGCAATGAGGATGATGTCGATATTGTCGTTGTCGAGGGTCATCCGGCCGTTGCCGGCCAGGTCCATGGCCGGGGCGCGCAGGGCGATCTTGTGCAGCTGCACCTCCTGGCCGTGCATGGTCGATTCCATCTGCAGCCGGTCGTACATCATGCCGGGCCCGGCCAGATCGCCGCGCTGGCCGATGAACAGCTTGGGCAGGTCGGCCAGATTCATGGCCGCCAGCAGGCGAGTCAGGGTGCCACCCTCGAGAATGCGTCCGTCATCCACGCGCAGGCGCAGGCGACCGTCCAGGCCCTGCCACCAGGGCTTGTCCTTGTTCAGCTGCCCCTGGCCGGCGAACAGCATGCGCATGTCGCCGTGCAGGAAACGCTTGGAGATGCCGGCCCGCTTCAGCAGGTGTCCGAAATCGCCGGTGACGAAGGCATAGCCGCGCCAGTGCATCCCGGGCCCGTCCTGTTGGGGCGTCATCTCGGCCGATAATTCGATGTTTTCCCGTTCGATCCGTCCCGTGCACTGCCTCAGGTCGATGGCGCCCGAGCCCGGCAGCGTGAATACGGCATGGACGTTCTGGATGTGCATGCCGCCGGTTTCGACGCTTTTGGCATCGAACACGCCGATGCTGCTGGTGGAGGAGGCCAGTTGCAGCTTCGCCTGCAGGATGGTGGCGGCATCCCAGTCGAAGCGGCCGATACGGGCGCGCAGGGCCCAGGGCTTCACATTCGGGACCTCGGCCTCCTGCTGCAGCTGCTTCGGCAGGGCGGCCCGGGACATGTATTTGGCCTGCACATTGACTTCCCATGGTTCGGGCCCGAAGGGAGCGAGCACCTGTACGCTGCCGTCGAAGGCGTAGGATTTCAGTGATTGCAGCTGCAGATGCAGGCTGTCCGGGGTCAGCAGGCCAGTGCCGTCGAAGCGGACCAGGTGGGAATCGGCGCTCAGATGCGTGATGCGGACCGTGTCCACACCGAGATGCGTACCGCCCTGTCCGTCCATGTGGATCATGAACGCTTCGCCGCTGGCCTTGGTGGTACCCAGGATATTGGACCAGCCGGCATCGGTCAGGTTCACCGTTCCCTGCCAGCCTTCGTTGTAGTGCAGGCCAAGGGAGAATCGCCCCTGTGGCGCCGCCACGGGCAGGCGGAAGCGGCTGACCAGATCGGCCATCCTCCCCTGCAGGCTGGTGTCCAGCGTACGCAGTATCCATTGGCCCTTGGCATCCGCGCCCATGTCCATCGAAAGCGACCCCTGCATGATGTTGGTCGTCACATGCACCTGGTCGATCTGCAGCCCTTTGTCGATGTCCCACCGGATCCGGCCGTCGGACGCGACAAGATCCAGGCCGCCGATGTGCATCGGCCAGTCGCCATCCGGATGCAGGGTGGCCTGAGCCGAGCGCGGCCTGTTCTCGTCGGGGTTCCATTGCAGGGCGAAGTTGCCCTTGGCCCGGCTCGTCGCCGTGAACCAGTCGGCCGCCGGGTCCGGTCGTTGCCAGCGAATCAGGGATGCGACATCGCGGATGTCCGCCTGGCCGCGGATGTCGAGCGTCAGCGTTGACCAGGGAATCAACAGCGTTCCCTGCACCGATCCGATTCCCCGGGGCAGGTCGGCGGCGGAGATGTCGGCCTTCAGGCCGGTTGCATCCAGTTCGACCCGGGCATTGGTATCGGCCAGGGCATCCCCGCTCAGGCCCAGGGCGATATCCGCGCCGGCCACGTCGGCATCTACGCGGTATTGCAGCCGCTTCCATTCGCCATCCGTCGGCATGCCCTTTGCCGGTTGTGCCCACGGCATGGCCATTTCCGCCTGGACATGCGTGGCCGTACCGCGATGCATGCTGGCCAGCCAATGCCGCCAACCGGCGTCACCCAGCGGGCGAAGCCAGCGCCACATGGTCGGCATGTCCAGATGCTCCGAATGGCCTTTGACCTCGAGCACGCCGGCATTCCAGGTCGCCGACAGCCGGACATGGTTGTTCCCCTGCGTCCATTCCAGGGGTTCGATACGGATCTCCTTCAATCCGGCGTCCGATGCCGCAGGGTCGGCAACCAGGACCGTCCGCATCTTCAACTGCTGGAAGTGCAGTTCCATGGCGTCAGGCTTCAGCACCAGCGTGGCGCCGTCATCGGAATGGGCGGCGACGTCGCACAGCCAGCGCCCGGTATCCGTTTCGCGCACGCGGACCCGGGCCTGCATGGTGCCCTGGAACGGCTTTTTGAGCGCTTCGGGCAGCCAATGCAGGCTGTCCACAGCCAGGTCGAGCCTCTGGGGGAGCATGCGTGCGTCCAGTCGCGCATTCAGCTGCAGCCCCGGCCACGCCAGTTCGATGCCGCGTTCATCGGCATCGATGTTCAGGCTCAGGCGGGTGATCTGGCCGTGCATCTCACCGTATTGCCAATGCAGGTCGGTATCCTGGATATGCAGGTTCTGTCCGAAGAGCTGAGGCAGCAGCCCGGCCACACGCTCGCCGCCGCCCGCCCCGGCAGGCAGGGCGACGGTCAGTTGGCCGCTGCTGAGGGTGACGCGGTTGGGGCGCCATTCGCCGAATGCCAGCCGCCACATGGGAACCCGGACCGCCAGACGGCCGTCATCGAGCCGGACATGGCCGTCTTTCGTGGCGAAGCTCAGATGGTCGGCATGCAGCCACAGGAAACCGGCCCAGTACCAGGACAGATCGCCCATGCTGAGCTCGGACAGGTTGAAGCGTTGTTGCAGGTAACGCCCGATCTCCGGCTTGAGCTCGTTGAGGCTCGGGGCATGCCAGTACATCCAGCTGCCCAGCACTGTCAGGCCGAACAGGGTCAGCACGGCCATGCGGCGGGCCACGACGGCCCAGCGGCGCAGTGAAGGCAGCAGTCTCACCGGGGCGGATCAGCCCTGGTGATGTTCTTGATCCTTGGCCTTCAGTTCGTCAACCTTCTTTGCCAGGGATTTCAACAGCCCGTCAAATCCCACGCTGTCGATCTCGTTCTGGAAATCGGTGCGGAAGGTGGCAACCAGGCTGACCCCCTCGATGCGGATGTCATAGACCCGCCAGTCATCGCCGTCCTTGAGCAGGCGGTATTCCACCGGCGTTTGCTTGTCGGTATCGATGATCATCGACTTGATCCGGGCCCGGTTTCCCCTGTATTCGGCGGCATCGTAATGGATGGTCTGACCGTGGTAAGCGCTCAGACGGTTGCCGTACGAGTATTCGAGCAGTTCCTTGAACAGCGTCGTGAAACGGGATCGCTGTTCGGGCGTGGCGTCGTTCCAAGGCGCACCGACGGACAGCCGCGACATGGCATGGAAATCGAAATGGTCGCTGATGATCTTGCGGATGGCGACACGATCGACCTCGCTGATCCGGTTCTTGTCGGTGCGGTGATCCAGCACATGGATGATGCCCTCGACCGTATCGCGGATCACGGTATCCGGGGTGTTGGCCTGGGCCGCCTGGGCCGGCAGCACCATGCTGGCAAGCAATGCCACAGTGGCCAGGGCAGTGCGGACCGGGTTCAGGATGCGTGACATGATATTCTCCTTTCAGCGCGAGTGCTGGGTTGCCCATTCATTGTATCCGAGACCCCGGCCGATGATAAGCGGAAGCTTTACTTCCCGCCGGGGGAAAAGATGTACTTGCTGATCAGGTCCTCGATGTTGATCGCCGACTCGGTCTCCTCGATCTCGTCACCGTTCTTCAGGTACTGGGTATCGGCCCCCTGGGAGATGCGGACGTAGCGGTCGCCGATGATGCCCTTGGTGCGGATCGAGGCGATGGCGTCGTCGGTCAGGCGCACGTCATTGTTGATGCGCAGCGTCAGATACGCCTTGTCCTTCTTCAGCCCGATGTTCTCGACCCGTCCGATGACGACGCCGGCCATCATCACGTCCGCGCCCGGGCGGATGCCTCCGGCGTCGCCGAACGAGGCATCCACGACGTAGCCGGTGGTGCCCAGGCCGCCCACCTCGCCGAGCTTCAGGGCCATGTAGCCCATGCTGACGATGCCGAGGAACACGAAGATGCCGACCGTGATTTCAATGCGTCTATAGGGATTCATGGTGCACGCTCACAGGAAGAAGGATGTCAGGATGTAATCGAAAATCAGTACGCTGACCGAGGCGATCACCACGGCCTGCGTCGTGGCCTTGGCCACACCCTCGGTGGTCGGGGTGGCGCGGTAGCCGATATAGGTGCAGATCACGCCGATGATGAAGCCGAAGGCCACGGCCTTGATCCAGCCGGTGTTCAGGTCGTGCGTCGTGACCTTGGCCACCATCTCGGCGATGAACGAGCCGCGGTTGACCCCGAGCAGGTTGACGGCCAGCACATAGGCGGCGGCGATGCCGATGACGTCGAAGAAGGCGACGAGCAGCGGCACGGCCATCGTGGTGGCAACGATGCGCGGCAGCAGGATGCGCGCACGCGGATTGACCGCCATCATCTCCAGCGCGTCAATCTGCTCGGTGACGCGCATGATGCCGATTTCGGCCGTGATGCTGGAGCCGGCGCGCCCGACCACCATCAGGGCGCCGAGCACCGGCCCCAGTTCGCGGATGATCGACAATGCCACCGCCGAACCCAGCAGGGACTCGGAGCCGAACTTGGTCAGTGTGTAATAGCCCTGCAGGGACAGCACCATGCCGGTGAAGGCCCCGGTAATGGCGATGATGACCAGCGAACCGACCCCCAGGGCGTACAGCTGCAGCACGAAATGCTTGCCCTGCCACGGGCGGGCGAACAGCAGGACCAGGGCCGAGGACGAGAGCGTGGCGGCATCGCCGAGCCATTGCAGCAGGCGCAGGAATCGCCGGCCCAGATAGCCGAACATCGATATGATCGCCGTCATGCGATCCTCACGGTGCCGGGGCTGTGCAGCAGGTCGTCGACATAGGAGGTGCTACTGCGCGAGAAGGGAATCGGACCGTCCGGACGGCCCTCGATGAACTGGCGCACGCGCTCGTCATCGGCGCGGCGGATGTCGTCCGGTGCGCCCTCGGCGATGATCGCGCCCTGCCACAGCAGCACCACATGGTCGGCGATGGCCAGTCCCGCCTGCACATCGTGGGTCACGACCACCGAGGTCATCCTCGTCTTTTGCGTCATGTCGCGGATCAGTGTGGCGATGACACCGGCCGAGATCGGATCCAGCCCCGAGGTCGGCTCGTCGAAAAACACGATGTCCGGATCCATGGACAGCGCCCGGGCGAGGGCCACGCGCTTGGCCATACCGCCGGACAGCTCGGACGGCATCAGGTGCTCGAAACCGCGCAGGCCCACCTGCTCGAGCTTCATCGTCACCATGGTGTGGATCACCGACTCGTCGAGATCGGTGTGTTCGTGCAGCGGGAAGGCGATGTTGTCGTAGACGTTCAGCGAGTTCAGCAGCGCCGAGTACTGGAACACCATGCCCATGCGTTCCCGGAGCTCGTACAGCCGCTTGCGCGGGACCGCGGCCAGGTCCTCGCCGGCAAACCAGACATGGCCGGAGGTCGGGGGGTCCAGCGCCGCCAGCAGGCGCAGCAGCGTGGTCTTGCCCGAGCCCGAACCGCCCATGACCACGGTCGTGGCATGTTCCTGGATCTGGATGTCCACCGCATCCAGGGCCGTTGTCGAACCAAAGCGCTTGGTCAGCTTCTCGCCGCGGATCATGGGCGGAATGTAACGGTTGCAAATGTGATTTGCACGTGGCTTTCGTGGCCGGTGTGCGCCGCTATACTCGGTGCGATGCATGAGGAAACGATGGTACGGCTGATCGCGGCGGCACCGGGGTTTGCCGGGCGGCTGCGCATGCTGACCGACGAAGCGCCGTATTTCCTGACGCTGATGCGCGGCGCCGACGAGGCGGCATGCCGGGATGTGCTCCGCCCCGCCGATGCCGTCGCACTTCCGGATGACTCGCCCGCATGGTTGCCTCGGCTCGACGGCGAGGACATGGCCGCCTGCCAGCAGGCGCTTCGCCTGGCCAAGCGGGACGGCCTGCGCCGGTTCATCTGGTGGGAGCTGGGTCTGGGCGGGGACATCGGTACCTCGGCCCGGCACCTGTCCGTGTGGGCGGGGGGGATGCTCGAGAGCGCACTGGCGATGGCGATGCGTCTGCATGCCGGACGCTACGGATCGCTGCCCAGCGGCCGCTTTGTCATCATCGCGCTGGGCAAGCTCGGCGGCATGGAGCTGAATCTCGGGTCGGATGTCGACCTGCTGTTCATCTGGCAGGCCCCACCCGATGCCGTCAGCGACGGGCGGCGTTCGGTCGGAGCGGGGGAGTATTACCAGCATCTGTCCCGGCTGCTGATCCGGCTGATGGCCGAGCGTACGGTGGACGGTGAGGCATGGCTGATGGACATGCGCCTGCGTCCGGGAGGGGATGGCGCCCCGATCTGCCTGAGCCTCGATGCCACGCTGTCCCACTATCAGGATTACGGTCAGACATGGGAGCGCGCCATGCTGCTGAAGGCCCGGCCGGTGGCCGGCGACACTGCGCTCGGCGAGACGTTCATTGCCGGCATCCATCCGTTCGTGTTCAAGCGCTACCTGGATTTCACGACGGTGCAGGCGCTGGCCGAGATGAAACGGCGCATCGACGTGCAGGCCGAGGCGCGGGCGATCGGCCCCGGTTTCGACGTCAAGCGTGGCCACGGCGGCATCCGCGAGATCGAGTTCGTCATCCAGTCCATGCAGCTGTTGCGTGGCGGCCGGGAGCCGCAGCTGTGCGTGCAGCCCAGTCAGCAGGCGCTGGAGGCCCTGGCCGCTGCCGGCCACCTGTCCACAGAGGATGCGACGATGCTTGCCGAGGCCTACTGGTTCTGGCGGCGGATCGAGCATGCCCTGCAGGCGAGGCTGGGCGAGCATACCCATCGTCTGCCCGATGGCTTCGAGGCCTATCTGTCGCGTGTGCTGGACATGGACGATGTGTCCGGCCGCATGCACCGCCATGCCGAGGCGGTGCACCAGCTGTTTGCCGGCCAGTTTTCCGATATGGCCGAGGCGGTGCCCGAGTCTGTCTCCTGGCTGCATGGCAGCCGGGCCAGCCTGGGTCCACAGCTGGCGGCCTTCGATGCCCCGGACCAGCAACGCATCCTCGACGCATTGGCGCGCATCGCCGCCCAGCTCAAACGCGGCCTGCTGCCGGAGCGCTGTCATGCCGGCGTCGATACCATCCTGTCCCATGCCATGTCGTCGTGGATTCGGGATGCCAACGGCGTGCAGGCGGTGGAGATGTTCGCGGAACTGCTGCAGGGCATCGCCGGACGCGCCACATGGGTCGATCTCTTGGCCACCCATGCGGGCGTGCGCAACTGGCTCGTGTCCGTGCTGTCGGCCAGCCGCTATATCGCCACGCATGTGGTGCACGATCCCTCCTGGCTGGAGTGGCCGCTGGAGACGGAACGGGGGGAAGGGCGCATCCGGCACATCAGCCAACAGATCGCGGCCCTGGACGCCGCGCACCTGGACGATGACGAGGCCCTGGCCGATCTGGGCCGGCTGGTCGATCAGGGGCGGATCACGGCGTCGATGGCCATCGTCGACAACCCGCCGGCTGCGTCCGAGGCGGTGGGAGGCTGGCTTGCCGACATCGCCGATGCCGCCGTGGACAAGGCCATCGCCATCGCCGTCAGGCAGTTGGGGCTGCCGGCGGATTTCCCGCTGGTGGCGCTGGCCATGGGCAAACACGGTAGCCGGGAGATGGGGCTGGTATCCGATCTGGACATGGTGTTCGTACTGGCGAGCGACGATCCGACCCGGCCCGGCCCCAGGGGGCGCAACCAGCGCGAGTGGGCGCAGCGCCTCGGCCGGCGCGTGATCCAGCACCTGACGATGGAGCCGCCTTTCGGACTCGGTTTTGCCTTCGATGCCCGGCTGCGCCCATCCGGCGTGTCCGGGGTGCTGGTGACGACGCTGACGGGCTTTCGCGATTACCAGTTGCATGAGGCCCAGGCATGGGAGCACCAGGCCTTGTGCCGTGCGCGTGCCGTGGCCGGCCCGGCCTCCGCCTGCCGGGCCGTGATGGCCGTGGTCGACGAGGCGCTGGCCATGCCCCGCGATCCACGGCGGCTGGCTTCCGAGGTCGTCGACATGCGCCGCAAGATGTCCGAGCACCTGGGAAGCCGGCAACAGGACCGGATCAACCTGAAGCAGGATGAGGGCGGTCTTGTCGACATCGAATTCCTTGCCCAGTATGCGAGGCTTGCCTTCGGAGGGAAGACGACCGGCATGGCCGCCACCCTGCGGGCGCTGCCTGCGGCGGCCCCGGAGCTCTGGCGGCAGCGAGCGGGTTTTCTGGCGCAGTCCTTTGCCGACTATCGCCAGATGGAGAACGTGCTGCGGGTCCAGCTATGGGATTCGATCGGCCGGTTGCCGGCCGATGACGATGCGCCGGCCTGGGAGACGCTCAGGCGTCATGCGCCGATCAAGAGCGTGGATGCCTTGCGCGAGCGCATGCGGCAGGTGCGTGACGCCTTCGAGGTGCTGCTGAATACGGATGGAGAAGGATAGGACGATGCCGAACTTTGCCGATATGGATGGGGTGATCTGGTTTGACGGCGAGATGGTGCCGTGGCGGGAGGCCAAGGTGCATGTGCTGACGCACACGCTGCATTATGGCATGGGCGTGTTCGAGGGTGTGCGCGCCTACCATGCCGACCAGGGCACGGCGATCTTCCGCCTGGATGCGCACACCGAGCGCCTGTTCCGCTCGGCCAAGATCATGGGCATGCCGATGCCGTTCTCCAGGGAGGAGCTGACCGCCGCCCAGGTCGCGTCCGTGCGTGAGAACGGCCTCGACTCGGCCTACATCCGGCCGATGTGCTTCTATGGATCGGAAGGCATGGGGCTCAGGGCCGACGGCCTGAAGACGCACGTCATCGTCGCCGCCTGGAACTGGGGGGCCTACCTGGGCAAGGAGGCGCTGGAGCGCGGGATCCGCATCCGCACCTCCTCGTTCGCGCGTCATCATGTGAATATCGCCATGTGCAAGGCCAAGGCCAACGGCAATTACATCAGCTCGATGCTGGCCCTGTCCGACGCCCTGCGCGACGGCTATGACGAGGCGCTGTTCCTCGATGTGGACGGCTTCGTGGCCGAGGGCAGCGGCGAGAACATCTTCATCGTGCGCGACGGCGTGATCTATACGCCGGAGCTGACCGCCTCGCTGGACGGCATCACGCGCGCCACCGTGATACAGCTGGCCGAGGAGGCGGGGATGACGGTGCGCGAGAAGCGCATCACGCGCGACGAGGTCTACATCGCCGACGAGGCCTTCTTCACCGGCACCGCCGCCGAAGTGACGCCGATCCGCGAACTGGACGGCCGCACCATCGGCACGGGATCACGCGGGCCGGTCACGGCGCAGCTGCAGAAGCAGTACTTCGACGTGGTGCATGGGCGGAGCAAACAACATCTGGACTGGCTGACGCCGGTACGCTAATGTCCACACTTTCCTTGGGGGGAGGATGAAAAAGGCCGGGTTTATCCCGGCCTTTTTTATGGTGCTGTGCCGTCCATCCCGCCGTCGCTGCGCACCTGCCATGAAGCATTCGCGCTGTTGAATAAATTGTTGCCAACCGGGTTGGGGAATGATACCAAGGAACGATAGGGATCATGGGACGACTTGAGGGCTCCAATTTGTTGCGCGGAGGGAGCGCATGGATGTCAGAACCATCGTAGTCAGGTTGATGAACCGTCGGCAACTTCTGGTGGGCATGCGGCACTCACGGATGATCCCGGTTCATACGTAAACGGCCGGCGTGCGCCATGGCAACGAAAGCGACGCGGAACTCGATACAGGGACTGTCCAAATACACGGCGCCGCGATCAAGCCACTGGCTTAAGCGGGAGCGTTTGTTCGTGCGGCTGGACCGGCTTGTTGCATCGCCCGTGGTCTGGGTCGATGCCCCGGCCGGTAGTGGCAAGACCGTGTTGGTCGCCAGTTATCTCAGCGAACGCGAGCGCCCGGTACTGTGGTACCGGATCGACGACCGGGATACCGACCCCGGCGCCTTCTTTCATCGCCTGCGCGAGGCGGCGTGTCAGCGTGGCTTTGCGGCGATCAAGAGCCTGCCCGCCCTGACCGGCGAGTATGCCGGTGGCGAGAAGGCCTTTGCACGCAACTTCATCGAGGCATTGTGCGCGAGTGCGCCGGATGGCGCTGTCCTGGTCTTCGACGATTTCCAGGAGTTGCCGGAGGATGCGTCGCTGCAGTCGCTGATGGGTGCGATTTTCGACAGCATTCCATCCACCTGTAACGTGTTTGTGCTGAGTCGTCATGGCCCACCGGCCGTCGTGGCACGCCTGCGCGCCAACCGGCAGATCGCCGTACTGGGTGAAGCGGAATTGCGCCTGGATGAGGCCGAGACGGCCGCCATGATCGCTGCCTGGCCGGGGGTGATCGGTTCGGAGGTATCGGCCGAACTGCTGCACAGGCAGATGCGGGGCTGGGCAGCCGGCGTCGTATTGACGCTGGAGAACCTGGGCGAAACGCTGCTGGGGGAGTGGTCCGTTCTGAACGCCAGCACGATCTTCGACTATTTCGCCGCCGAGGTGGTGGCAGGTCTCGATGCCCCGGAACGGGAATTCCTGATGGCAACCGCGTTGCCGGTGCAATTCGACGAGGCGCTGGCCCAGGCGTTGAGCGACATGCCGCATGCGGCCGAGATGCTGCAAAGGCTGCTGTGGAGAAATTTCTTCATCTACGAAGAGGAAGGGAGCTATCGCTACCATCCGCTGTTCCGTGATTTCCTGCTGCGGGTGCTTCGCCGTGAGTGGCAAGCGGACAGGCTTCAGCAGCACCGGCAGCGTACGGCCTTGCTGCTGCTTGAGCGCAATGAGCCCGACATGGCCCTGCCGTTGTTGCGGGATGCCGCCGACTGGGAGCGGTTCATCAGCGTGCTGCTGGCATCAGCGCCGGCAATGATGGCGCAGGGGCGTCACCGGGAGCTTGCACGTTGGCTGCAGGAGATTCCCGGGGAGGTTGCCGGCGAATCACCCTGGCTGGATTTCTGGCTAGCGACCAGTTGCCTGCCCACCGATTATTTCGCCAGTTACGATCTGTACGCTCGCGCATACGGGCGTTTCAGCGAAATCGGCGATGCGCTCGGCGCCGTCCTCGCCTGGATCGGTGCGGTGGATGCGATTATTTTCTCCCTCAGCGAGGTCTCGCGCCTGGATATCTGGCTGCCGCGTGTCGAGCCGTTGCTGGCAAGCCTCGGTGCCGATCCGGACGAGGAAATCATCGGACAGATCGAATC
The DNA here is from genome assembly GCA_964492895.1 of uncultured Zetaproteobacteria bacterium. Taxonomy (GTDB): domain Bacteria; phylum Pseudomonadota; class Zetaproteobacteria; order Mariprofundales; family Mariprofundaceae; genus DATLWN01. The sequence goes on from CAZBLR010000002.1 coordinate 149,517, forward strand.
GCGCATCACCAGCATCCTGATGTTGCGCCAGCCGGATCACCCCGAGCTGGGCCGTTGGAGAGAACTCGCTGAGCGGGCGGTCGCCCGGATGACGGACGCCAATCTGCGTACGCTGAGCGGTTTCTATCTGTGCACGCACGATATATGGAGCGGTGACCTCGAACGGGCCACCGCGTTCGTCGAACGCACCAATCGGGCCGGGGAATCCTTGCCGCCGCTCGCAGCGACCGCGAATATCCTGATGCAGGCCTGGCTGGACTGGACATCGGGGCGCGATGAAGCATGCCGGCATACATTCGCCCGCGGCGTGAAATTTGCCGAAGACACCGGCGTCCGGGTCTGGAACGTCGTCATTTGGTTGCAGGGGGTTACCAACGCCCTGATTCACGGTGCGGTCGACGAGGCCGACGGCTATCTCGCACAGATCGAACCGCTTGTGGCGGAGATGCGGGATATGGACCAGGTCTATTATTTCATCGATCGGGCCTGGGCGGAGTTGCTGCGCGGTGATACGCCACAGGCTCTGAGTTATCAGCGACGCGCCATGCTTGCAGCCGAACAGTTCGGTGCCGTTTACACCCTTGCCGAGGCGCATTTCGGCATGGCGCAGGTGTGGCATGAAGTGGGTGATTCCGCCTTGGCCAACGAACATTTGCTGCAGGCGCAGGCATTGGGGAAACGGTTCGGCAGCTGGACCATGGCATTCCAGTGCACGCTGGCTCGGGCGCAGTTCGCCCTCGATGGCGGCGACCGGGCGGCGGCCCTGGCGCCGTTACGAGAGGCCCTGGACCAGTTGCGCCAGCACGGCCTCGTGACCTTCAACGGATGGCGTCCACCAGTCATGGCACGGCTTTGCGCCCTGGCGCTGGAACACGATGTGCAAGCGCCTCTGGTCCGAAATCTCATCGGGCGGCTTCATCTTCCTCCCCCGGAAGGCGGAGCCTGCGACAACTGGCCCTGGCCGGTCAGGATTCACACGCTCGGTCACTTCTCACTCGAGGTTGATGGCGAGCCGGTGGATCTGTCCGGCGGCAAACACGGCCGGCCCTGCGCCTTGCTGAAGCAGCTCGTGGCCGTCGGGCCGCATGGTATCGCGGAATATCATCTGGCCGAGATTCTGTGGCCCGATGCGGACGGCGACGTGGCGATGCGCAATCTGCGCACCAATCTGCATCGCTTGCGCAAGCTTGTTGGCCATGATTCGGCAGTCCAGGTGGTCCATGGGCGCGCAAGCCTCAATGCCCAGATCTGCCATAGCGACGTGCAGAGGCTGGACCAGATGATTTCCGCTGCGCACGGCGCCAAACCGGACCAGCTTCCCCTTCTTGCCGAACGCCTGCTTTCCGCCGAACTGGGGGAGTTCCTTCCGGGAGAGGAAGGGGAGTTGATCGTCGAGCGCCGCACGCACCTGTCCGGCCGCCTGCAAAGCACGATGCACCTTATGGCCGACAAACTACGCCAGGGCGGCCATCAGTCCCTGGCCGAGGCACTGCTCATCCGATCGGACACCATCAAATTGGACAGCCACTGAACTTCCCATTCCCGATCCGGCCGTGAAATCACCATGAAATCGCTTCGTGCCATGGTTATGTGCGCTGATATTGCACCGGAGGGGGGCGCGATGTCCGCCATCACAGCGATGGCCCAAGGGAGGGAACCATGGGAAGGAACGTATATCTGATAGGCGCAGCCGCATTGATGCTGGGCCTCGCTGCCAAACCGGCCGCAGCGGCCGATCTCCGTATCGAAACACCCGTCCAGCGCACCGGCCCGGCGATGCGGGCCATGCATCTGCCGGACCTGGTCATTCAAGGGGTCAACTTCTATCCGCAAAAGCCCTGCCGCCCGGGCGCCCCGGCGTTGCAAGTCGACGTGACCGTGCAGAACATCGGCAAAGCGGCGAGCCACGCCGTGTCGAACGCCGGGATGGTGCAGGCGCGCGACACCGTTGGCAAAAACTGGGGCAATGGTCACAGTCTGCCGGCGCTGGCCCCCGGCCAGAGTACCGTGGTGCACATTCCCGTCTATTACCTGCAGGGCGACCCGGGATATATGCTGGGCTTCCATCGCTTCAAGGTGACGGTCAATGCCGGCAAATGGGTCATGGAGTCCAATTACAACAACAATGACCGTATGGCCGAGGTCACCATGCCGGTGGGCTTCTGCGGTCTGCTTCCGGACATCACCAGTCACAAGGGACCGCAGATCGGCGGCAAGTTCGTGCCGTGGGGCGGCAGCGTCAGGCTCGGCCGGAAGGAGGCCAAGCGCATCCAGAACGGCCAATGCGTCTTCGATTTCGTGTACCAGATGAGCAACGACGGCAAGGCCGATACGGCGCCGCAGTTCGTCAACCGCCTGCGCGAACGCGGCAAGCTGGTGGCCGTCAATTCCGGGCTAAGCCTGAAGGCAGGTGAGACGAAGACGCTGGACACGGAGCCGACGATGCCGGCCGGCCGGTATGCGATCAGCGTATCGCTGGATGACGGCAATGCCGTGGCCGAATCGAACGAGAACAATAATCTGTTCCGCGTTATCGCAGACGTGGACAACACATGCGGTAATTCCCGCACCATGCTGCGGATGGGCGGCACACCGACGGGGATGCACATGCAGACGGGGACGCGCGTCCCGGCCAATCCCAAGCTGAACCCGCAGCCCGAGCCACCTTCGTCCAAGTAGCTGCCGGCCGTTCGATGAACAGACCAGAGGAGCAATGCCATGGAAAACAAGCAAGATCATCACGCGAAGATCAAAGGGCATCGCCGGTCTTCATTCGCTCGGCTCCAACTCCTGACCAGTGCCCTGGTTCTGATCTTGGCAGTGCTGCACGCCGTGCCGGCATGGGCTGTGCACTTTGTCGCGTTAGAAGAGCTGGATGTCGACTGTAGCAGAGGCATGCACCTCAAGCAGGCGACGGGGGTGCCCGGTGGCGCGGTCCACACCTATGCGTTCGGGGGGGCTTGCAACCTTCGTGTTGTGTCCACAGATGGACCAGGTACTCAAGCGGTGCCACCGGTGGTCGGGAGTGCGCACTGGGACCAGGCGTCAAATACCTATACCGAATCCTTGCACCTGCTGGCGCCAATAACCGTCAAGGATATAGCCCCCGATGTCTCCTCAGTGAAGGTCGGCACCTATCCGGAGGTGGCGAGCTTCAAGTGTGACGTTGATCCGGTGATCAACCATAGCGCGCACTGCACGCTCGAATCCCAGTATAACGATACCGGTTGGCAGACCCCTTATCAGACCAAATATCTTGAAAACGGGGGAGACCAGGTGGACGGCTTCGCCTGGAGTGCGAATCACAATCGGCCGCTGTTGCTGGGCCTGGCCACGGAATCACAAGCGGCCACCCTTTCCCAGAAGAACAAGCGCCCGCAGATCAGTTGTGATGGCCTGAAGCTGCAGTCCGTAAAAGATATCAAAGGCACACGTTCGTATCATTTCGACGGCACCTGCGAGTTGTACCACACTGAGGATGGCAGCGGCGGCCTGCGCTTGACCCACGTGTTGGTAAGCGGCTATTGGAATGCGCCAGCGCAAGTGGCCCGGGAGACCTTCAACGTCCTTGCGCCGGGCAACGAGGGGGGCGGCCTGTATAAGATGGCCGATTACAACTGTGCAGCCGACCCGTTTGTCCACGGGAATGTGCAGTGCTCGCTGGAACAACCGCTGAACAAGGTGTCGCCGGTGTATGACCCCATCACCGACCTGCGGGCCAAGCGCCCGATTGCCGCAGGCAGGGCCAATCCGGCACAGGTTGCAACATTGCTCAAGGCAGGGAGCAAGTCGAAGAAGGCGGGTATTGCCTTGAGCACAATGGGGGGTGCGCATCAAGCCGGTGCCTCGGCTTCGCGAAAGCCGCATATGCCCAAGCCGAAGTTTTCGATTTCCGGCTATGCCCAACTGACCCGATCATGTGCCGCGGATAACCTGGTTCGGGTGACATTCTCCGTTCATGATGATGCGGGGTTCTATCATCCCGCCGGAGGCAATCTGGGCTATATCGAGGCCGGTGAATCCGGTGGCGCGGGTTTAAAAAGCAAAAGCGTCGGCCTGCCCGCCATGACCCCCGGGAAGACGTGGAATTCGACCCTGCAGGTCGGGACCGATAAATCGGCGTTCGCGAGGCTGCCCGGCATGCACCAGCTGATTCTGCATATCGGTCCGACGAATGCGCTCAAGAGTTCGTTGGCCTACGTGCCGCCACGGCCGCTGCGGCTGACGGTGAATTTCCCGGCCGGGTATTGCCAGCCGAAGTTGCGGATGGGCTCGCCGGCTGGGATGCGCATGCAACCGGGCGGCGCCAAGTCGACGGCCCCGATGCATCAGATGCAGCCCAATCACTTGGGTGCAAATGGGAGAAAGATGGAAAGCCCGAAAGCATCGACGTCTCCCGAGCACCGGATGTCGCTGCCGGCCGTGCAATTAAGGTAGGACATGAACGAAGGAGTGAGCCATGAAATATCGCCGTAATGTCGAATGTGATCGATACCGTCTGGGATCGGGTTGGCTACAGGGCCTGGCTGGTACGCTGGTTCTGATCTGGGCGATGCTGTACGCCGTGCCGGCCCAGGCCACTGCCAGTGTCGATTGCTCAGGGTTGAAGCTCACGAAAGCCTCGGGTGTACCCGGCAGCAGCACGCACAACTACACCTTCGCGGGCACGTGCAATCTGGATGATCCTCATCCGAAGAAAAATGTCGACGAGTACACCGGGACAGGGCCTGCCGTGGCGTCGGCGCGATGGGACGGCAACAACCATACCTTTAGCGAGCACGTGCACCTTCCGGGTGGCGCCGATACCCAAAAGATAACCCACGGTGGCAGCCTTTTTAGTTCATCGACCTATGTCAACAAAGGACCCCATGTGGGCACGGGTGCGGAAGATGCCACCTTCAACTGCGATGTGGACCCTGTGATCCACAAGGGCGCGGTTTGCACCCTGGTCAGCCATTACAACGCCACGGGCTGGGGCGACCAGAACGGTGGTTTTGCCGCCTCCGCAGTGAATGGCAGGCCGCTGTTGCTGGGGATGGCGACGGTGTCCCAGGCCAAAAGGCTGTCCAAGCACAATGGTTCGATCAACTGCAGCGGCCTGCATCTGACGGCTGCAACAGGTGTGCCGGGTGGCAATATACGTACGTATAAGTTCAGCGGTACCTGCGAGCTGTACCACACCCAGGACGGTAGCGGCGGGCTTCAGGTCACGCATGTCCTGGCCAACGGCTCATGGGATGCCCAGGCACAGCAAGCCGAGGAGGGTGTCACGGTGCTGACGAAGCCCAACGAGGGCGGCGGTGGCTGGAGCACCAAGTACACCTGCACCGACGATCCATGGCTCCATCCGCACGCGAAGTGCTCCAAGACATTCCAGCTGGGAAAAACGCCCACGGTCTATGATCCCATCACCGATATCCTCGACCAGCACCCCATCACCATGGGCAGGGTCAATGCCAAACAGGCCGCGCAGCTATCCGAGAAATCATCGCACCACCAGAAATCCTCAGCACATGCGGGCAAGAAGCACGGGCCTTCGCTTGCGAATCGCAAGATGACTGCGGGAAATGCTCGTAGCAATGCGGGCAATCTCCACATCGGCTCCTCATACCCACCTTCTCCGGCGGGCCGCATCGCCCCGAACGGCATGCGGGCCCCTGCCACGAGCAGCCCTGGGCACCCCGGTACGATGCAGGCACGGACCACATTGAAGTTGCCGCCTCCGAACGTACGGGTCCTGGGTGAAAGGACCATCGTCGATCAGAGCTGCCATGATACCCATAAGCTGATCGTCATCGACGCCACGGTGCGTAACGACGGCGGGCCGCTGAAGATGCACCAGTGGGAGCTGTACGTGATGGAGGGTGGCGGCGCCGGTCTTTCCAGCGGGGGCGTCTGGGTGCCGCCCATGGGTCCCCGTGCAGAGGCGCATGTGTCGGTTCCGGTGCTGGTGCTGAAGAGCCGTATCGCCCAGCTGCCCGGCACGCATTGGCTGAAGCTGATCTCGCAGGGCCAAGGCCACAAGGCGACGACGCTGCTGTCGCCGATCACCTTTTCGGCGGGTATCTGCCAGCCGCATCTGCAGATGGGTTCGCCGGCCGCGATGCATCCGAAGATGAGTGGCAGCTATCCGCCTTCACCATGCGTCGGCGTCAAATGTCAGCAAGCCAACCCCAAGCTGAACCCACAGTCCGAACCACCGGCACCCAGGCACCAGATGTCGCTGCCGGCTGTACAGCTTCGATAGGAGCTCAGCGAGTGGGGCAGGCATGGACGGGAAGCAACAACGAACCGATGCCGGTTCGGCCGTCTATCGTCGGTGTCGTGCACGGAGCCTGCCGCCAATGAGTGAAGGGCGGCACCTTGGTCTATCATGCCTACATAGAGGGAGGGGAGTATGATCCAAAGACGCATTGCGATTCAGCTGATGGTCCTGATGGCCATGGCGCCGGCCGTGGCGATTGCCGATAACCTCCCTCCTTTGCCGGTTCCACACATCGTCAATACGCCTAGCCGTGTGCCGGAAGGACCGCACCGAACTGTAAATTTCTCCTTTTCCGCAATACCTCTGACCGTATCGGGCTATGGTCTGAATGAACAAGTTCAGCAGTGGTCCTGTCTGCCGGGCAAGGACAACCCGCCTGTAGGCAATGCGACCCCCACGCCATGGCCAGGCCATGAAGGCGATTGTCAACTGGAAGACAACAGTGGCGGAATGTACAAGCCAGGCGTATCCACCCTTACCAGCGGCTCGGCTTATTTTCCGGTCCGCGGCGAGCGCTTCGCCCCGGGAACCGTATATGTTCGCGTCAGGCTGTACTGGGCGGAAAATCAGGGCCCAACGCAATTCTTCGGCGGCTGGAGCGCCTGGCATCGTACGCTGGTCGAGGATACGCATCGGGCCGTATTCACCGGCACCAAGGGGATGAGCATGGAACGAAGCCCGGTCGGCTCACCGCACATCAAGGTCGACATGACGGGGGTCAAGCCGCCCGCGATCACGATGCCGGCGCAGGGGTATGTGTTCCACGGCGGTCCCATCAATATCTCCGGCAGTGTGGGGCCGCACAGCGCCTACGGCGAGTGGACATGCTGCTTCTTCCAATGGAAACGTGCGGTCATCGTAGCACCGGAGAACAACGCATACGCACAGGCCCACACGCCCGGGCACTCGGCCTTTCCCACGCCCCCGACCCCCTGGTCGGGCCAGGGTTTCTTTTCGAATGATGCCCTTGGCGTCAAAGAGCATGGCCCCTCATTCCATGGCCGCTTTCTATACAACGAGATTCGCCCCCACGACCACACCTTCGGTTACCGCTACATGTTTCGCGTGCGTGAAGAGCACTACGATCAGTATGGCCCTTGGTCACCGTGGCGCAGTTTCGACGTGCAGGAGCCGATCATGGCGGCGACGCCGTATCACGGCGGCATGCAGGTGAAGCCCGGCGCACATATGGGCACACCGTCATCGGGCCAGCAGCAGAACAGCCATAAGCTGGCGCCCATGGTGCCCATGCATATGCGCTAAGCGCCCGCCGTTGCAGTCGCGGCGCTTCGGCCACCGACCGGAGGCCCGGTCGCCGCTGAAGTTCAGTCGCTTATTTCTGATGGAGCGTGCGCGACAGCACCTGCCTCACTTCTTCTTCGTGCAGGGGCCTGTGCGCTTGCCGTCCACGGTGCCGTTGGACGTGCCTTTCTGTTCGCCATCCAGCGTCTGGGTTTGCGTGAAGGTTCCGTCCATATGGTCACCATGGAAGGTCATGTCGTAATGGGTTGCGGTCACGGCGCGCTTATCCTTGCTGGTGCAGCGGGCCGTGTAGCTGAAGTGATTCCCCCGGGTCCTGGGATCGACCATCTTGCAGCCGGCCTTTTTCATCTTCGGGTCGCTGAGA
>CAZBLR010000003.1:0-104845 GCA_964492895.1 uncultured Zetaproteobacteria bacterium
TGCTGGGCGGCGCGCGCGGGCCGCTGGCCATGGCCATCGTGCAGGAGATGACCGGTCGCGCGTTCTCGTTCGGTGGCTGGGTCGTCGCGGCCGCACCGATGGTTCTGGGCATGCTGGTCATCGCCGCCGTGACGCTGCTGCGCATGGCGCCGCTGGACGAGGTCGACATGGCCGGGGCGCGCCGGCGCATCGAGCAGCGCCAGCTGGAACTGGGGCAGCTCGGGCTTTCCGGTCGCCTGATGGCGGCGCTGATGCTGGCCACGATGGGAGCCTGGATCTGGATGGGGGAATCCGTCGGCCTGGCCGGCATCGCCCTGCTGGCGGTGGCGGCGATGTTCGCGCTGCGCATCGTCGGCTGGCGCGATATCCAGCCGCATGTCGACTGGGGGGTGGTGCTGATGTACGGCGGCGCCATCGCCGTGGCGCGGGCGCTGGAGAAGACCGGCGCGGCCGGCTGGCTCGCCGCCCAGCTGTGGCCGCACGGCGTTTCCGGCCTGGCCCTGCTGGCATTGCTGGCGCTGGTGACGCTGCTGTTGACCGAGGCCATCAGCAACTCGGCGGCCGTGGCCATCCTGCTGCCGATGTCGATCCCGCTCGCGTCGGCCTCCGGCTTCGATCCGGTGCTGGTCGCGCTGTCCGTCGGCATCGTGTCCGGCTTCGCCTTCACGTTGCCGATGGGGACGCCGGCCAATGCCATGGTGTTCGGCACCGGCTATGTGGATCTGCGGCTGATGCTGCGTTACGGCGGCGTGATGATGCTCTCCGCGCTGCTACTGTATGTATTGACGGCGAGGTTCTGGTGGCCGGTCGCCGGCGTGGGTATCGGATGAGCCAAGGAGTGGACGTGTTGCAGGACAAGATCGATTCGGCGGCGGCGTTGTTGCGCAGCGCCCTGGCCAGGCATGGGGACGGGCTGGTCTATCCGTCCAGTTTCGGGGCCGAGGCCTCGGTGCTGATCGACCTGATCGGCAGGAACGGTCTGAAGATCCCGGTGCTGACGCTGGACACCGGTCGCCTGCCGCAGGCCACCTACGACGTCATCGAGGCGGTGGAACGGCGCTACGGCATCCAGGTGCAGGTGGTGTTCCCGGACGAGCACGAGGTGGAGCAGATGGTACGTGAGCACGGCGTGAACCTGTTCCGGCATTCGGTCGAGGAACGCAAGCTGTGCTGCCAGGTGCGCAAGGTGAACCCGCTGAACCGGGCCCTGGCGGGCAGGCAGGCGTGGATCACCGGCCGCCGCCACGGCCAGTCCGACGGCCGGTCCGGCCTCGAGGCCGTCGAGCACGATCCGGTCTACGGGCTCACCAAGTACAACCCGCTCCTGACCTGGAGCTGGGACGAGATCTGGCAATATATCCGTGCCCATGACGTGCCCTACAACAGGCTGCACGACCACTTCTACCACTCCATCGGCTGCGAGTGCTGCACGCGCGCCATCGCCGTCGGCGAGGATGAGCGCGCCGGCCGCTGGTGGTGGGAAAACGGGGAGTCGCTGGCAGAATGCGGCCTGCACGTGACCAGCCCGATCCTGAAGCAGGTCGAAGGCGAAGCGGGCGAAGGAATCTGAGGAGTAGATGATGAGCGAGCACCGGCTGACCCAGCTCAAGGCGCTGGAAGCGGAATCGATCCATATCATGCGCGAGGTGGTGGCGGAGTTCCGCAACCCCGTGATGCTGTATTCGGTCGGCAAGGATTCCAGCGTCATGCTGCACCTGGCGCGCAAGGCCTTCCATCCGGCGCCGCTGCCGTTCCCGCTGCTGCACGTCGACACCGGCTACAAGTTCCGCGAGATGTACGAGTTCCGCGACTGGGTTACCCAGGAAATCGGGGCCGAGCTGATCGTGCACCGCAACGAGGAGGCCATCGCCCGCGGCATGAACCCGAAGGACTACGGCGTGGCCCGCTGCTGCGGGGCGCTGAAGACGGAGGCGCTGCTGCAGGCGCTGGAGGCCGGCGGTTACGACGCAGCCTTCGGCGGCGCCCGCCGCGACGAGGAGCGCAGCCGCGCCAAGGAGCGCGTGTTCTCGATCCGCGACGAGTTCGGCCAGTGGGACCCGAAGAACCAGCGCCCGGAGCTGTGGGACATCTACAACGGCCGCATCCACGAGGGCGAGTCGGTACGCGTGTTCCCGCTGTCGAACTGGACGGAGATGGACATCTGGCTGTACATCCGCCAGGAGGGCATCCCCATCGTGCCGCTGTACTACGCCGAGGAGCGGCCGATGGTCGTGCGCGGCGAGCTGCTGATCCCGGTCGAGGACGAGCGGCACCTGAACGAGGGCGAGACGCCGGTGCCGGTGATGTGCCGCTTCCGCACGCTGGGCTGCAGCCCCTGTACCGGGGCCGTGCGTTCCACCGCGACCAATATCGACGAGATCGTGGCCGAGGCGGCGGCGGCGCGGCGCTCCGAGCGCGAGACGCGCATCATCGACCATGGATCGAACTCGATGGAAGACAAGAAGAAGGAAGGGTATTTTTGATTGATACGCCGAAGGCCATCCGTGTCCTTCGGCTTGGACGAAAGAAGAAAAGCGCGGTTTTCTTCTTCCTCACGAATCGGCGGGGCTGATTCGCCACCCGTCCTGGGTGGAAGGGTGTTGCAGTTTGACGGCGCGCGGAGTGCATCAGGGTGACAAAGGGACTGGTTGGTTCTATTTCCTTTGTGACCTCTGCGTCCTCTGCGGTGAAATGAGGTTTTGAACGATGACGGAATTCAATTTCAAGCTGAGCCAGGAGATCGAGCTGCTCAGGCTGGTGACGGTCGGCAGCGTCGACGACGGCAAGTCGACGCTGATCGGGCGCCTGCTCGTCGACACGAAGGGCGCCTTCGAGGACCAGCTGCTGGCCGTGCGCAAGAAGAAGGGCGACGACCACGTCGCCGCCTCGGCGGCCGAGATCGACCTGGCCATGCTGACCGACGGCCTGGCCGCCGAGCGCGAGCAGGGCATCACCATCGACGTGGCCTACCGCTATTTCGCGACGCCGAAGCGCAAGTTCATCATGGCCGATTGCCCGGGGCACGAGCAGTACACGCGCAACATGGTCACCGGCGCCTCGACGGCGAACGCCGCCATCATCCTCGTCGATGCGCGCAACGGCGTCATGAAGCAGACCAAGCGCCATACCCACATCCTCGGCCTGCTCGGCATGCCGCACCTGATCGTGGCCGTGAACAAGATGGACCTGGTCGGTTTCGACCGGGGCGCGTTCGAATCGATCCGCGACGAGCTGGCCGAATTCTGTGCCAGGCAGGGCATCCGCAATCTGATCACGGTCCCGATCTCGGCGCTGAACGGCGACATGGTCACGGTGCGCGGCGAGCGCATGCCCTGGTACCAGGGGCCGACGCTGCTGGAGACGCTGGAATCGCTGGATGTGGCCAACCACGTCGATGCCGCCCCGTTCCGCTTCCCGGTGCAGCTGGTCAACCGGCCGCAGACGTCCGAGTGGCCCGACTACCGCGGCTTCATGGGGCGCATCGTCTCCGGCACCGTCAGGGTCGGCGACGAGGTGACGGTGCTGCCGTCGGGCAAGACGAGCCGCGTGAAGGAGATCGTCAGTTTCGACGGCAATCTGGACGAGGCCTTCGCGCCGATGAGCACGACGCTGACGCTGGCCGACGAGATCGATATCTCGCGCGGCGACATGCTGGTGCATGCGGGCGACAGCCCCAGGGATGCCAAGGACGTCGAGGCCATGGTCTGCTGGATGGGCGAGGAGCCGCTGACAGCCCGCAAGAAATATGTCATCAAGCATACGACCCATGCGCTTAAGGCGATGGTCACCGACATCGTCTACCGCACCGATATCCATACCCTGGAGCGGGAGGCGGGGGTCGGCGAGATGGCCATGAACGACATCGGCCGCGTGGCATTCAAGCTGCAGAAGCCGATGTTCTACGACGCCTACGCCGACAATCACGCGACGGGAAGCTTCATCATCATCGACAGCTTCACGAACAACACCGTCGGCGCCGGCATGATCTGCGGGGACTGAGCCTTGGCTGCGCTGGCCCAGCGCCTGAGTGCCTATGGCCGACTGGTGCGGCTGGACCGGCCCATCGGCAGCCTGCTGCTGATGTGGCCGATGCTGTGGGCGCTGTGGATCGCCGGCAACGGGCACCCGGACGGCTACGTGCTGCTGGTGTTCGTGGCCGGGGTGTTCCTGATGCGCTCGGCCGGTTGCGCGATCAACGATTACGCCGACCGCGACTTCGATCCGCATGTCGAGCGCACGCGCCAGCGGCCGCTGGCGGCCGGCGCTATCCGGCCGTGGGAGGCCCTGGCCGTGGCCCTGGTGCTGGCGCTGGTGTCGTTCGCGCTGGTGCTGACGATGAACCGGCTGACCGTCATGCTGTCCTTCGTGGCCGTCCTGCTCGCCGCGCTCTATCCCTTCACCAAGCGCTGGACGCAGTGGCCGCAGCTGTTCCTGGGGTTCGCCTTCGCCTGGGCCGTGCCGATGGCCTTCGCGGCCCAGTCCGGCCGCCTCGATGCCGGCGCCTGGGGCATGTTCGCGGCCAGCTGCCTGTGGATCGTCGCCTACGACACCGAGTATGCGATGGTGGACCGCAACGACGATCTGAAGGTCGGCATCAAGTCCACGGCCATCCGCTTCGGCCGCTTCGACCGGCTGATCATCGGCCTGTTCCAGGCGGGATTCCTGGCGATGCTGGCGGGTCTCGGCGTGCACTACGGGCTCGGCCGGGCCTTCGATGCCGGGCTGGCGGCGGCACTGGCGCTGTTCGCCTACCAGCAATGGCTGATCCGCGGGCGCGGGCGTGATGCCTGCTTCCGGGCCTTCCTGCACAACAACTGGGTGGGTGCGGTGATCTTCCTCGGGATCGTCGCTGACTTTGCCCTGGCCGGACGCTAGGGTTGGTCGCCGAATTTACCCGACGGAGCGTGTTCCCTTGACCCATCTGCGCATCGCCACCCGCAAATCCCCGCTGGCCCTGTGGCAGGCCGAGTTCGTCGCCGCGGAGCTGGCGCGCCTGCATCCGGGCCTGACCACGGAGCTGGTGAAGATCACCACCCGCGGCGACAAGATCCTGGACGTGCCGCTGGCCAAGGTCGGCGGCAAGGGGCTGTTCACCAAGGAGATCGACGCGGCGCTGGCCGACGGCCGGGCCGATCTGGCGGTGCATTCGATGAAGGACGTGCCGACCGAACTGCCGCCCGGCATGTCGATCCGCGCCATCCCCGAGCGGGCCGATCCGCGCGACGCCGTGGCCACGCGCACCGGCGGGGGACTGGCCAGCCTGCCGGCGGGCGCGCGCATCGGTACCTCCAGCCTGCGCCGCCTGTGCCAGCTGAAGGCGCGATTCCCGTCCTTCGAGTTCGTGTCGGTGCGCGGCAGCGTGCAGACGCGCCTGGACAAGGTCGGCCGTGAGGTCGATGCCGTGATCCTGGCCGCCGCCGGCGTACGCCGGCTCGGGATCGCCGACCGGATGCACGCGTTCCTGGACACGGACGTGATGCTGCCGGCCGTGGCCCAGGGCACGCTCGGGATCCAGACGCGCGACGACGACGATGCGACCAACGCCCTGGTCGACGGGCTGAACCATGCGGACACCGTCGACCGCACCCGCGCCGAACGCGCCTTCCTGGCCACGCTCGAGGGCGGCTGCCAGGTGCCGATCGCCGCCTATGCCGTGCTGGAAGGGGATCGCCTGCATCTGAGCGGCCTGGTCGGCGAGGTCGACGGCTCGCTGCTGATCAGGCGGACGATCGAGGGTGCGCGGGCGGATGCCGGCCAGCTCGGGCGCACGCTGGCCACACAGGTGCTCGATGCCGGCGGACGGGAGATCCTGGAACGCGTCTACGCCATGCAGCCGAACGCCTGAAGGGTCGCTTTGGGGGTCGTTCGGGGATTGACGAAACGGGGACCGATCCCTATCGTCCGCCGCCTTCGCAGGCAAGGAAGGCAAGGGCGACGCGGGGCGTAGCGCAGTCTGGTAGCGCATCTGCTTTGGGAGCAGAGGGCCGCAGGTTCGAATCCTGCCGCCCCGACCAGTCCGGGTCGGATACGAGACATGCACCGAACAGGCGCCTGTAGCTCAACCGGATAGAGCAACAGCCTTCTAAGCTGTAGGCTGCAGGTTCGAGTCCTGCCAGGCGCGCCAGCGGGGATGGTGGACGTAGCTCAATGGTAGAGCCCCGGTTTGTGGTACCGGTGGTTGGGGGTTCGAGTCCCCTCGTCCACCCCAGTTGCGGGATGCGTTGAAGCCGTCGAGGCGTCCCGCCGGCCATGGTGAGCGGCACGATGCCGCGAATCAAAACCAGGCGCTGTACGTGCCTGATTTTGTGAGCCGGGGCAACACCGCGATGTTGCCTCGGCGTAGAGAAAAACATGCATGGAAGCATGATTTTCGGATGTTCCAAATACGCGGTCGATGCTCTAGTATCCGCCGCCGCATGGGCCGTTAGCTCAGTTGGTAGAGCAGCTGACTCTTAATCAGCGGGTCGAAGGTTCGAGCCCTTCACGGCCCACCATGCATCGGAGGGGGTTGCGTCGGCAGCCCCTCTTTTTTTGCCCGCGGCCGTCCCCGGAACGCCGGCTGACAACGGCCGGCAGGACGCGCGCGCGGTTTGCGTCCGGCGCGCCGTCTCGGCATAGTTCCGTACCTTTTCAGCACCGTGCGTCCGGTTGCAGGCAGCCGGCGTGGCGGCCATCAGGCGAGGGTGGCGAAACTGGTAGACGCGCTGGATTTAGGTTCCAGTACCCATGGTGTGGGGGTTCGACTCCCCCCCCTCGCACCAACATCGAGCAGACGACAGGAGCGACGCAACATGATTCAGACCGAGGTCAAGGCCACAGGGAAGCACGAACACCTGGTGCAGGTGCACGTGCCGCAGGGCGACTACGATGCCGTCTATGCCGAGCAGCTGCAGAAGATCGCCTCGCGCGTCAAGCAGCCGGGATTCCGGCAGGGCAAGATGCCGCGCTCGCTGATCGAGCGCCAGTTCTCCGGCCAGCTGCTGGAGGACACCGCATCCGAACTCGTGCAGCGCCATTACACGGAGGTCATCGAGTCCACCGGCCTGAAGCCGGCGGTGCAGCCGGAGCTGGAACTGCCGGCGGTGCAGCCGGGAAGCGGCTTCACCTTCACCCTGAAGGTGACGACCTGGCCCGAAGCCAAGATCAAGGACCTGGGCAAGCTGCAGTTCACCGCGACCGAGGTGACGGCGGGTGATGCCGACGTCGAGGCCGTGGTCGAACGCCTGATGACTTCGCAGGTGCGCTACGAGCCCGTCGACGGGCGCGCCGCCGAAGCGGGGGACCGGCTGGAGATCGATTTCACCGGCTACGTCGACGGCGAGGCCTTCGAGGGCGGCAAGGGCGAGAACGTGGCCCTGGTGCTGGGCGAGGGGCGCTTCATCCCCGGTTTCGAGGACGGACTGATGGGTGCTGCGCCCGGGGATCAGCGCGAGGTCAGCGTGACCTTCCCGGCCGATTACCAGGCGGCGAACCTGGCCGGCAAGGCCGCCCGTTTCGAGGTGACGGTGCGCACCGTGGCGCGGGCCGAGCCGCCGAAGGACGCGGACGATCTGGCCACCATCGTCGGTTTTGACGATGCGGCTGCCCTGCGCGCCGATATCCGCCAGCGCCTGCAGGCCGAGGCGGAGCAGGCCGGTTACACGGCGACCCGCCAGGCGGCGCTGGATGCCCTGCTGGAGGCCAATGCGGTGGAGCTGCCCGATGCGCTGGTGCGCGAGGACGTCAAGCAGACCACGATGCGCGTGGCCCAGAACATGCGCCAGCAGGGCCTGCAACCGGACAAGTCGATGTTCGAGGATCCCGAGTTCCAGAAGGAGGTCCGGGGTCGGGCCGAGCGCGGCCTGAAATTGTCGGTTTTGCTACAGGCCGTCCGGAACGAGACCGGGATCGAGGTGACCGAGGACGACATCGAGGCGGAGCTCGCCGCGCAGGCCAAGCAGTATCCGGAGGAGCAGCACGAGGAGTTCAAACGCTGGATGCGCGGTCAGCCCGAGCGCATGCAGGAGTTGGCCGATCAATTGCTTGAACGGAAGTGCATCGCCTATATAGTGGACAAGGCCAAGGCCAGGAAGCAGGCCAAGGGCCTGTCCGAATGGCAGGCCGAACAGGAACAGGGCCAGGAGAAGTAGACATGAATCTCGTCCCGATGGTCGTCGAGCGCACATCGCGCGGTGAACGTTCTTACGACATCTATTCGCGGCTGCTCAAGGAACGCATCGTGTTCATGAGCGGGCCGGTCGATGATCACATGGCCAACCTGATCATGGCGCAGCTGCTGTTCCTCGAGGCGGAGGGCCCGGACAAGGACATCTACATGTACATCAACAGCCCGGGCGGACTGGTGACGGCGGGGCTGGCCATCTACGACACCATGGAGTACATCCGCTGCGACGTCTCGACGCTGTGCGTCGGCCAGGCCGCGAGCATGGGGGCGCACCTGTTGGCCTCCGGTGCCGCCGGCAAGCGCTTCGCGCTGCCGAACGCCCGCATCATGATCCACCAGCCGCTCGGCGGATTCCAGGGCCAGGCCACCGATATCGAGATCCACGCCCGGGAGATCCTGAAGCTCAAGGATCGCATGAACCAGATGATGGCCCAGCATACCGGCCAGCCAGTGGAGAAGATCGCCGAGGACGTGGAGCGCGATTATTTCTTGACCGCTGAAGAAGCGCGGGATTACGGTTTGATTGATCAAGTGCTGACATCGCGCGAGCCCGAGAAGGGCGGCGGCGCAGCCGGGGGTAAGGATGGCCACAGGAAATAAGGGCGCGGACACCACACTGTATTGCTCGTTCTGCGGCAAGAGCCAGCACGACGTCAAGAAGCTGATCGCTGGTCCGACCGTCTTTATCTGTGACGAATGCATCGAGCTGTGCAACGAGATCATCGTTGAGGAGCTGGCCGGCACCGAGGCCAAGCCGAAGCGCGATACCGGCGGCCTGCCCAAGCCTGCGGAGATCAAGGCCTACCTCGACGATTACGTGATCGGCCAGGAGGCCAGCAAGCGCCTGCTGTCGGTGGCGGTGTACAACCATTACAAGCGCATCGGCCACAACGAGAAGAGCGAGGTTGAGATCAGCAAGAGCAACGTGCTGCTGCTGGGCCCGACCGGCAGCGGCAAGACGCTGCTGGCCCAGACGCTGGCCAAGGTGTTCGACGTGCCGTTCGTCATGGCCGATGCCACGACCCTGACCGAGGCCGGCTATGTCGGCGAGGATGTCGAGAACATCATCCTGAAGCTGTTGCAGGCGGCCGATTACGACGTGGCCAAGGCCCAGCGCGGCATCATCTACATCGACGAGGTCGACAAGCTGTCGCGCAAGTCCGAATCGCCGTCCATCACCCGCGACGTGTCCGGCGAGGGCGTGCAGCAGGCCTTGCTGAAGCTGATCGAGGGCACCGTGGCCTCGGTGCCGCCCCAGGGCGGGCGCAAGCATCCCCAGCAGGAATTCCTGCAGGTGGATACGACGAACATCCTGTTCATCCTCGGTGGCGCCTTCGACGGGCTCGACAAGATCATCGAGGCGCGCATCAACCGCCGCTCCATCGGCTTCGGCGCCCATGTCGGGGACAATGCGAAGGACATCGGCTCGCTGCTGCGCCAGGTGGAGCCGGACGACCTGATCCGTTACGGCCTGATTCCCGAGCTGGTCGGTCGTCTGCCGGCGGTGGCGACGCTGGAGCAGCTGGACCGGGCGGCGCTGCTGAAGATCCTGACGGAACCCAAGAACGCCCTGGTCAAGCAGTTCCAGGCCCTGCTGTCGTACGACGAGGTGGAGCTGACGTTCACCGAGGACGCGCTCGAGGCCATCGCGGACAAGGCGATCGCCCGCAAGACCGGCGCCCGCGGTCTGCGCGCCATCATGGAGGCGGTGATGCTCGACGTCATGTACGACATCCCGACCCTGGGCACCGTCGAAACCTGCGTGATCAACCGCGAGATCGTGGAAGGCCAAGGCAAGCCGGTGCTGGTCTACCGTGGCGAAGAGGCTCCGGCCCGTTCCGGAACGGGAAGCTGATACGGGACGCCGGTGACGGCGCTCCCTTTGTTCTACCGCACTGACAGACTGATGGATGCGTACGGCACCTGAACGCGTGCCGTTGCCGCCGAGGAGTAGCAAGTGGCTGAATGGGATACAACATCATCCGATGATACACGGGACATGAGCGAGCAGACGGGCGTGCTGCCCGTGCTGCCCTTGCGTGACATCGTGGTGTTCCCGCACATGATCGTGCCCCTGTTCGTCGGCCGGGAGAAGTCCGTGCGCGCCCTCGAAGGGGTGATGCGCGAGGGCAAGAAGATCCTGCTGCTGGCCCAGAAGGATGCCGCCATGGACGATCCCGCCGCGGACGACCTGTATGCCGTCGGCACCGTCGGCAACATCCTGCAGCTGTTGAAGCTGCCGGACGGCACCATCAAGGTGCTGGTCGAGGGTGGTGTCCGCGTCATCGTGGACGATATCCACGAGGACGAGGATTTCCTGCGCGGTCACTACAAGGCCATGCCGGTGGCCGAGGAGAACGCGCGCGAGCAGGATGCGGTGGCGCGTGCCCTGGTGCAGCAGTTCGAGGGCTATATCAAGCTGAACAAGAAGATCCCGCCCGAGGTCATGGTGTCGGTATCGGCGGTCGAGGACAACGGCAAGCTGGCGGACACCGTGGCCGCCCACCTGAACCTGAAGCTCGAGGAGAAGCAGGAGCTGTTGGAGATCCCGTCCGTGATGCAGCGCCTGGAGCGGCTGTACGCGTATCTCGAGGACGAGATCGAGATGCTGCAGGTGGACAAGCGCATCCGCACGCGCGTCAAGCGCCAGATGGAGAAGAGCCAGCGCGAGTACTACCTGTCCGAACAGGTCAAGGCGATCCAGAAGGAGCTGGGCGAGGACGACACCCAGGCCGAGATGGACCGCATGGCCGAGCGCATCGAGAAGGCGGGCCTGAGTGCCGAGGCCAAGGCCAAGGCCGAGACCGAAATGAAGCGCCTGCGCATGATGCCCGGCATGAGCGCCGAGGCGACGGTGGTGCGCACCTACCTCGAATGGCTGCTCGACCTGCCGTGGAGCAAGCGCAGCCGCATGAGCCGCGACATCGGCGTGGCCGAGAAGGTGCTGGACGAGGACCACTTCGGCCTGGAGAAGGTCAAGGAACGCATCCTCGAGCACCTGGCCGTGCTGCAGCTGGTGCGCAAGATGAAGGGCCCGATCCTGTGTTTCGTCGGGGCGCCGGGCGTGGGCAAGACCTCGCTGGCCCGCTCCATCGCCCGGGCCACCAAGCGCAAGTTCGTGCGCATGAGCCTCGGCGGCGTGCGCGACGAGGCCGAGATCCGCGGCCACCGCCGCACCTACATCGGCTCCATGCCGGGCAAGGTGATCCAGTCGATGAAGAAGGCCGGGACGAAGAACCCGCTGATCCTGCTCGACGAGATCGACAAGCTGGGCGCGGATTTCCGCGGCGATCCCTCGGCGGCCCTGCTGGAGGTGCTGGATCCGGAGCAGAACCACACCTTCAACGACCATTACCTGGAGGTGGATTACGACCTGTCCGAGGTCATGTTCATCACCACGGCCAACACCCTGAGCATCCCCGCCCCCCTGCTCGACCGCATGGAGATCATCCGTATCCCCGGCTATACCGAGCACGAG
The DNA here is from genome assembly GCA_964492895.1 of uncultured Zetaproteobacteria bacterium. Classification (GTDB taxonomy): domain Bacteria; phylum Pseudomonadota; class Zetaproteobacteria; order Mariprofundales; family Mariprofundaceae; genus DATLWN01. Next base: position 11,643 of record CAZBLR010000003.1, read on the forward strand.
AAGCTGGCGATCGCCAAGCAGCACCTGCTGCCGAAGCAGCTCGGTGACCACGGCCTCAAGCCCGGTCAGCTGGCGCTGGATGACGATGCGTTTCTGGAGATGATCCGCTATTACACCCGCGAGGCCGGGGTGCGCGGCCTGGACCGCGTGCTGGCCAAGCTGTGCCGCAAGGTGGCGCGCAAGCTGGTGCAGGCCGGGGGCAAGGGCGCCATCGCCATCACCGCCAAGGATATCGAGGATTACCTCGGCGTCCGCCTGTACCGCTTCGGCATGGCCGAAGAGGACGACCAGATCGGCGTGGTGACGGGGCTGGCCTGGACCGAGGTCGGCGGCGAGTTGCTGCAGATCGAAACCGGCCTGATGCCCGGCAAGGGCAAGCTGACCGTCACCGGGCAACTGGGCGAGGTGATGCAGGAATCGGTGCAGGCGGCGTTCAGCTATGTGCGCTCGCGTGCCACGCGCCTCGGCCTGAAGCCGGATTTCTACCAGCATGTCGATGTGCACGTGCATGTGCCGGAAGGCGCCATCCCCAAGGACGGCCCGTCCGCCGGGCTGGCCATGGCCACGTCCATCGTCTCGGCGCTGACCGGCATCCCGGTCAAGCGCAATGTGTGCATGACCGGCGAGATCACCTTGCGCGGCAAGGCCCTGCCCATCGGCGGGCTGAAGGAGAAGCTGCTCGCGGCCCTGCGCGGCGGCCTGACCGAGGTGCTGATTCCCGAGGAGAACCTCAAGGACCTGAAGGATATCCAGAAGGGCGTGCTCGAGGGGCTGACGATTCGCAGCGTCACCCACATGGACGAAGTCCTCAAATATGCCTTGACTCGGATTCCGGAGGGCATGAGTATGGCCGCAGATTATGTGCCGGAATTGATTCAGGGAATTTACTTGGATGATGGGGCTGCGGCGTCCCAGAAAGCACATTGAACAATTAGAAAAAACGTTGACAGGAGATGGGGAGCGTTGGTTATATTTGCGCCCATCGAACGCAGCTTGCGGGAGGAAAAATGAACAAAGCAGATCTGGTGAATCATGTGGCCGCTGAGGCTGGCCTGACCAAGACTGCGGCTGGTGCCGCTGTTGAGGCTGTTCTGGGAGGAATCACGGGCGCCATGAAGACGGGCGACGCGGTCAGCCTGGTTGGTTTTGGAACTTTCTCTGTGGCGCAGCGTGCAGCCCGTACGGCGCGCAATCCGCGTACCGGCCAGACCATCTCGGTCAGTGCCTCCAAGGCACCGAAGTTCAAGGCTGGTAAGGCCCTGAAGGACGCGGTAAAGTAATACCTACATATAGGTAGGGGTTGCAGGGCCCCTGCTGCACTTACGGCAACAAGGGCTTGACCGAGCCCTTGTTCCTTTTCCGGGGGCGAATAGCTCAGCTGGGAGAGCGGCGGCCTTACAAGCCGTAGGTCACAGGTTCGATCCCTGTTTCGCCCACCACGGAGCGGTAGTTCAGTCGGTTAGAATGCCGGCCTGTCACGCCGGAGGTCGCGGGTTCGAGTCCCGTCCGCTCCGCCACGCCCGATAGGGACTGTTCCGACAGTCCCTATTTTTGTTTGTGCATCATGACTGGCATAGTTTGGGAACTAGGGGCCGCGAAGGCGGGGAGGTAACGATGTCGACGACGTTGAATCACATTGCCCAGCAGGGTACGAACGGGGCGGCGATGATGCCGATCATCCAGGGCGTCGGCCGCGCGGCGGTCGAGATCAGCGCCCTGCTGCGCGGCGCGGTGTTCCACGGCGCCCTCGGGGCCGCCGGTGGCGCCAACGTGCAGGGAGAACAGCAGCAGAAGCTGGACGTGCTGTCCGATGAGATATTCCTCGAGGAGATGCGTTCGACCGGCGATGTCTGCGCCGTCGGCTCCGAGGAGCAGGAATCGCTGCAGGTGATCGAGGAATATGCGGATGCCGACTGGCTGGTGCTGGTCGATCCGCTGGACGGCTCCTCGAACCTCGATGTCGATGGTCCGGTCGGCACCATCTTCTCGGTGGTGCGCCGCCAGTCCCCGAAGACCAGCCGTCCCGTTGAGTCCGATACGCTGCAGAGCGGGCGCAACATCGTGGCCGCCGGCTACGTGCTGTACGGACCGGCGACGATGCTGGTCATGTCGGTGGGCGCCGGTGTCCACGGTTATACCTTCCATCCGGCGACCGCCCGTTTCGAGCTGAGCCATCCGGACATCCGCATCCCCCAGAAGGGAGGCTACTACTCGGTCAACGAGGCCAACGCCTCGCAATGGCTGCACGGTGTCGATATCCAGCTCGAGGTCATGAAGCAGAAGACCGGGCTTGGTATGCGCTATGTCGGCGCCATGGTGGCCGATATCCACCGCACGCTGCTCAAGGGCGGGGTGTTCCTGTACCCGGCCGACAAGAAGAACGAGAACGGCAAGCTGCGCCTGCTGTACGAGGCGATCCCCATGGGCTTTCTGATGGAGCAGGCCGGAGGCAAGGCCTGGGCCATGGACCGGCCGGTACTCGAGGTGCAGCCCGAGGGCCTGCACCAGCGCGTGCCGGTATTCCTCGGCGCCGCCTCGGCGGTGGACCCGCTGATCGGATAACGGGTGCCTGACGCCGACGATTTCCGGAGCCGATACCTGCGCGAGGCCGGGGTCTGCCCGCCGCTGTCGCGGATGGTCGTCGCGGGGACGGAAGCACGGCCTTCGGTGGGGGAGGCGGCCGCGCATGACGGCGCCGGACCGGCGGACCTCGAGGCCCTGGCGGCGGCGGTCAGCCGCTGCACGGACTGTCCGCTCGCCACCGGCCGCACGCAGACCGTGTTCGGGGTCGGCGATCCCCATGCCCGCCTGCTGTTCGTGGGCGAGGCCCCCGGCCGCGATGAGGACCGCCTCGGCGAGCCCTTCGTCGGCCGGGCCGGCAAGCTGCTCGACCGCATGCTGGCGGCCATGGGCCTGGATCGATCCGAGGTCTACATCATGAACGTCGTCAAGTGCCGCCCGCCGGACAACCGCAATCCGGAGGCCGCCGAGATCGAGGCCTGTGCGCACTGGTTCGATGCCCAGTGGCGGGCGATCTCGCCGCGGGTCGTCTGCCTGCTGGGCAAGGTGGCGGCCCAGGCCGTGCTGGGGGGCGATGCGCCGATGGCGGCCATGCGCGGGCGTTGGCACGAAAGCCGGGGTGTGAAGGTGCGTGCCACCTACCATCCGGCCTACCTGCTGCGCTCTCCGCAGCAGAAGGCGCATGTCTGGCAGGATCTGCAGGTCATCGCCGAGACGCTGCGCGCGTCGTCCTAGACGACGGACTCCTCTTCCTCGGGCTGGTGGAGGCGGATGCGCACCTGCTGAATCCAGCCGCCGCTCAGCTCCATGACCTCCAGCCGCACGTCCTCGACGGCCACGCAGACCGGACCGTCCGGCTGCTCTCCCAGCAGTTGCACGATCAGGCCGCCGATGGTGGTGGCCTCGTTCTTCGGCAGGTTGCAGCCCAATTCGTCGTTGATGTCGTGGATGCTGACCATGGCCTCGGCGACCAGGGAGCCGTCCGGCTTGTGCCACATGTCCGGTTGCTCCGGAATATCCCATTCGTCGGTGATCTCGCCGACGATCTCCTCGAGGATGTCTTCCAGCGTGATCAGGCCGTCGATGTCGCCGAACTCGTCGACGACGATCGCCATGTGCTGGCGGCGCGTCTGGAACTCGAACAGCATATCCAGGGCGTTCTTCGAGGACGGGATGAACAACGGCGTCTGCCAGATCACGGCCTGCACCAGCGGGATGTCCCGGTTCTTCAGGCGCATCAGGTCGCGGAGGTGCACGATGCCGATCAGGTTATCCGGCTCCCCATGGTAGACCGGGTAGCGTGAGTGCGGTTTGGCCATGGCATAGGTCAGGCATTCGCCGACGCTGCGGGCGGCATCGATCAGGATCATGTTCTTGCGCGGGGCCATCAGGGCCCGCACATTGACTTCGTGCAGGCGCAGGCTGCTCAGCAGCATCTGCTCGCGCGAGCTGTCCAGCAGGCCGCCCTTGGCGCCCATGTCGATCAGGGTCGCGAGCTCCTGGTGCGTGATGATCGGTTCATGGCTGTCCGGCATGTGGAAGATGCGGCGCATCAGGCCGATCATGGCCATCAGCACGGCGATGACCGGCGACAGCAGACGCTGGGTCCAGTACAGCACGGGCGCGACCTTGACGGCGAAGGATTCGGCATGGGCGACGGCGATGGCCTTGGGCAGGATCTCCGACACGATCAGCACCACCGTGGTCATCAGGATGGTGGCATAGATGATGCCGGCCTCCCCGAAGTAGGTCACGAGCACCGCCGTGGCCAGCGACGAGGCCGCGATGTTGACGAAGTTGTTGCCGAGCAGCACGGCAGCCAGCATCCGCTCGGGGTGTCGGGCCAGATCGAGCGCCCGTTTGGCGCCGCGGACCCGGTTCTCCTGCATGGTTTTCAGGCGCGGGCGGCTGGCCCGGGTCAGGGCCGTTTCCGATCCGGAGAAGAACGCCGACACCAACAGCAGCAGGAACAGGATGCCGACGGCGACCGGGATGGACAGGAAGAATTCATCCATGGGCGGATAATGGCGTGGACAACGGGGCGTTCAGTGGTGGAGCCATGCCTTGATCATTTTGACGCCGAAATAGGCCAGCAGCAGCAGGATATAGGCCGTGATGACCATGATCGCGGACTTGCGCCCGTGCATCGAGGCCCGGCTGCGGCGGATCAGCGGTACCATGATCACGATCCACGAGAAGATGGCCAGCAGCACCTTGTGGCTGATCAGCCGGAGATGGGAGAAGGCCTCCCACTGCCAGGCCAGGCCCGTCATCAGGCTGATGCCGATCAGCCAGGCCGCCAGGCGCAATTGCGCCATCATGTGCGCCTCGATCTCGATGATCGACGGCATCGCCTCGATCAGGGGGCTGATCGACTTGCGCTTCAGGGCCCGGTCCAGCTGCCACAGCATCACGGCATGCAGGGCGGACAGCGTCAGCACGGCATAGCCGCACAACGAGATGATCATGTGGCCGGTCTCGAGCAGCGAGCGGGTCTGGATCCATTCCGTGGTGGCGTCGTGCGGCAGGAACGGCAGCAGGATCAGCGGCACGGCGATCACGGGCAGCACGAACAGGCCCAGCCCCCCGTGCCGGTGGCGCAGGGCACCGACGAAATAGATGCCCTGTACCAGCAGCGTGGAGATGGCCACGGCCGTCGATAATGTGAACAAAAAGCCGGTGGCATTGAAGGATTCCAGCGCCGTCCAGCCCCAGAAGGTCAGCACCATGGTGAGGGGGATGGTCACTGCCACCAGAATGTGGGTGCGCCTGGCCAGCCAGTCCGGCATCAGGTGCCAGACGTTGGCCCACAACAGGACGGCGCAGAGCGCTGTCAGGATGCCGGCAAGCGGAAACAGGATGGATGATGTCATCGGAGGGATGGAATCGGGGACGCGTCAGGCGACAGGGCAGCAATCTTTCAGGATATTCATGGCCGTTTTATATCCGATGCTGTGGCAATCCGCAACGCCACCCTGCCGCCCTGCATGCGGTTGACGCCGGCCGGCAGCCGGTCAAAATCGGCGAATGAAGGTGGGGGTTCTGTTGCTGGCAGCCGGACGGGGGAATCGCATGGGTGGCGATGTGCCCAAGCAGTATCTGTCGGTCGATGGCAAGCCGCTGTTGTTGCTGGCCCTCGAAAGCCTGGCGCGCGAGCCCAGGATCCAAGCGGTGCAGCCGGTGATCGCCGCCGATGACCGCCGCTATGCCGGCGTGGTGGAGAAAGCGAATCTTCCCTATACCCTGCTGCCCCCCGTCGGCGGCGGACGCGAGCGGACGGATTCCATGCGCAACGGCCTGGCAGCCCTGCCGGAAGATGTGGAATGGGTGGCGGTGCACGATGCGGCGCGGCCGATCCCGTCGCCGACGCTGCTCGCCGCGGTGCTGGATATGGCCGGCGCCCATGGCGCGGCCGTGCCGGGGCTGGCGGTGCATGATACGATCAAGCAGGTCGATGCCCGCGGCAAGGTCATGCACACGCTGCCGCGCGCGAGCCTGCGCGCGGTGCAGACGCCCCAGGTGGCCAGGCGGTCGTGGTTTGATCAGGCCCTGAGGCTGGCGCAGGGTGGGGCGGAATGGACCGACGATGCCTCCCTGCTTGAAGCGGCCGGGTTTCCGGTCTATGTCAGTCCCGGGGAGGAGGAGAACCGGAAGATCACCACGGCCGAGGATCTGGCATGGCTGCGCCGGTTCCTGGCCCGGCGGGACTAGGAGGGAGCGTGGACATTCGTATCGGACACGGCTTTGACGTGCATGCCTTTGCCGAGGGACGCCGCCTGGTCCTGGGGGGCGTGGAGATCGACCACACGCGCGGGCTGGCCGGTCATTCCGATGCCGACGTGCTGATCCATGCCCTGTGCGATGCCATTCTCGGCGCGGCGGGGCTCGGGGATATCGGTGTCCATTTCCCCGACAGCGACGAACGTTACCGTGGTGCGGACAGCTCGGCGCTGCTCGGCACCGTGCTGGACAAGGCGGCGGCGGCCGGCTGGCGGCTCGGCAATGCCGACATCACGGTCGCGGCGCAGGCGCCGAAGCTCGCCCCCTATATCGCGCGCATGCGCGAGCATCTGGCCGCGCTGTGCCGGGTGCCCGTGGCGCGACTGAACATCAAGGCGACCACGACCGAGCGCCTCGGCTTCGTCGGCCGCGAGGAGGGCATCGCAGCCCATGCCGTGGCGCTGCTCGTGCCCGCCGGGGAGGCATGATGGATACCCAGGACATCCGCCAGTTCTACGCCGCCTGCGATGCCGCGCATCGCGAGTTCTTCTCGACCCTGATCCACGAATGGACCGAGGCGGGGCTGCCGTGGACCTGGACCGATGGCGGGGACGTGGCGCTGTGTGCCCGCACGGCGGTGCGCGAGCAGCGTCCGGTGCTGTTCGTGCTCGAGAGCGGTGCCGGCGGCCGCAGGGAGGGGATCAGCCTCAAGCTCGATGTCTGGCATCAGGCCCTGGGCCATGCCGATGCGGACCGCTTCCTGAACGCGCTGCAGGCCATGGACGGCCTCAAGTACGGACAGCGCGACGGCGAGATCGTGCTGGCCGAACCGGGGCACGTCTCCGGACCGGTGCAGCATGAGTTGCGCCGGCGTATCCAGGCGCTCGCCCTGCGCCTCAGGGATCTGATCGGGCTTTAACGCGTAATGCGAGCAGCCATTATGGTGGCAACCTAGCCATCTATGAAGGCTTCAATCCAGCCACCGGTGCTGTCTAGCGAATGTCTGCTTCCGGCCAGAAACGGTTATTCAAGATCCATCGGGTCTGACCCCATGGATTGCTCGCATTGGTAGTGAAAAGGCCCTAATACCCCCCGAATGAGCCATTGTATTCCATGATGCCGTAGCCGATGCTGATCAGCACGAAAGAGGCGATTGCCACGGCGAAGAGCGCGAACAGCACCCATTCGCCCTGTTTTACGGAGGATGGTGGCTTCACCATGGTAGGCATTATGATGCCTGCTTATGCAAATTCAATCTCCGGCAAAGCGACTATGGGCTGAGTACAATTCGGGCAGATCAAGGATCAATGGGGACGGACTCGATTGAATCTGAATGTCTGCTTTTGGCCGATAGCTGACCGTCGTGGTTCGTCCACATTAGGTCGATCAACCAAATGAAATTCCTCAGCGCAGCAGCGACGGCACCACGTCCAGCGTGAATTCGCCGGCATGCTCGGGCAGGTTGTCCATGACCAGCACGAAGCCGCGGCTGCCGGCAGCCGCCACCGGCACATTGTCCTGGGGCGGCGGCGTCCACGGCGCGTGCCGGATGGCATCGATGGCTGGCGGCAGGGTGATCGGAAGGGTCTTGCGCTTGATGGTCTTGTTCGAGTGGAAGGCGTCGTAGACCGTGACCTCGATCCACGGCGTGGCCAGTTCGGCGTGGAGCAGGTTGTCGACCCTGCCCTCGATGACCAGCACGGCGCTGCCGTCATCGCGTTTCAGCCATTCGGCATGCACGCTGCCCGGCGGGATGCGCCAGTCCTTTGCATGCACCGTGATCGGGACATGCAGGTTCAGCAGGATGCTGCGCAACCAGACGTTGTCCGACCAGGATGCGTGGTTGTAGGTGAAGCCGGCCACGGCGACGAGCATCATGACCACGGAAAGCCAGTTCAGGATGCGCGGGGCACGCCGTACCGGCTCGTCGCCCGCCTCGTTCCGGGGCATGGCGGCCGCATCGGTCGTGGGCTCGGGTGCGGGGGGCTGCCGGGGCGGCGGCGCATCCTGTTTCGCCATCCGCGCCCGGGCCGCATGCGTGGCCGGGGTCAGGGTGTCGGTGGTGGCCAGGCGCTCCAGGAACAGTGGCGGTTGCTGGATGGATTCGGTCGGGTGATAGCGGGTCTCGGCCGTATCCGGCGCCGCCTCGTCTGTGGTCGCCGGGCGCGGGGACTCGAACAGGCCCAGCTGGACGTCCGGCACCTGCGCCTCTTCGTGGCCCTCGCCAGCCATGCCCCCGATCGAGTCGCCGATGCGGAATTCATGGTGGCAGCGTGAACAGAGGAAACTGACATCCGGCTCGGTGGATGCCACCTCGTAGATGGCCTGGCAATGAGGACAGGCGATGCGCATGCGCGCATGCTGACCGCTCGGCGGCTTATTGTCAGCCCGGCAGGTGACATCCTGCGGATGGCTGGCTACTTTATCCGCCATGAGCGAGGTGCCGCTGCAGGTCGAGATGGAACAGCTGATGCTGAGGTATCCAACGGGCAAGGTGGCCGTTTCCGGGATCTCCCTGGACATCGCCAAGGGCCAGTTCGTGTACCTGATCGGGGAGAGCGGGGCCGGCAAGTCCTCGCTGATGCGCATGCTCTACGGCGGGGTCAGGCCCAGTTCCGGGGTGCTGAAGGTGGAGCAGACCGATATGCGCTCCGCGGCGGCATCGCGGGTGCGGCAGTTGCGACGGCGCATCGGGGTGATCTTCCAGGATCACAAGCTGCTGTTCTCGCGCACGGTGTTCGAGAACGTGGCCCTGCCGCTGCGCGTGCAGGGGTGGAAGCGGGATCGCCTGGTGCCGCGGGTGCAGAAGGTGCTCGAGTTCGTCGGCCTGGGCGACCGTCTGTGGTCCTATCCCGAGACGCTGTCCGGCGGCGAACAGCAGCGCGTGGCCATCGCGCGGGCCATGAGCGCCAATCCGCCGATGATCCTGGCCGACGAGCCGACGGGGAACCTCGATATCGACACGGCGCACCGGGTTCTCGATTACCTGATGGGGCTCAATGCCCTGGGTACGACCGTGATCATGGCCACGCACGACCTGCAGCTTCTGGAATCGTATCCGGGACGGGTCATCCAGCTGCACCATGGCGGGCTTGCCTCCGATTCCCATGCCGGGCGGCGCCATGTCGGCTGATATCCCCTCCGGCGTACGGCTGAGGCTGCCGGGCGGTTTCAACCTGCCGCCGTTCGGGATGCACCAGGTGCTGGCGCTGGGCATCGTGGCGGTCGCCCTGTGGGCCATGGGCCTGATCGGCCTCGGTGTGCAGATGGTCGGCCAGTGGGTCGGCAACTGGCAGGACGAGATCCGCATCCATGTCTATCTCGACAATAGCGCTGCGGCCCGCTCCGACAAGCTGCAGCAGGCCCTGACCGGCATTCCGGGCGTGACCGGGGTGCAGGTCATCTCCCCCGATGAGGCGCTGGCCTGGATGCACCGCTGGCTACAGGGTACGGGGATCAACGACGCCACGCTGGCCAAGCGGCTGCCCATCAGTTTCGAGGTGTCGTTCGGCGAACATGCCGGCAAGTTCCTGTTCCGCGACATCCGCGATGTCGCCCAGAAATTCGGGGCCAGCGTCAACCAGGAGGAGGTCAGCCTGGCCCGGGCCCACGACTGGCTGCAGAACCTGCGCAGCCTGGCATGGTTCGTGGAGGGGGTGATGGCGCTGGCCATGGCCCTGATCATCGCCAACACGCTGCGCATCACCCTGATCGGGCGGGCCGAGGAGTTGCATCTGATGCGCCTGATGGGGGCGACCGAATGGTTCGTGCGCATGCCGTTCCTGCTCGAGGGCGTGTTGCTCGGGCTAGTGGCGGGGGTGCTGGCCTGGGCGATGCAGTGGCCGCTGCTCTGGGGCCTCGGTGGCTGGCTGCACATGCTGGCGGTGCAGCCGCACCTGGGCGTGCTGCTGCCCGTGCTGGCGCTGGGCGGAGCCGTGACGGGGTTCGTCGGCGCCGTCGTCGCCACCATGCGCAGGGTTTCCCCCGATCTGGTGGATTACTAGGCCCTGGGCGCATATTGACGAAAAGCCCCGGTTGCGCTTCAATTAGCACTCAATCATTATGAGTGCTAAACCGATGCATGGAGGTGCCATGATTGCTCCGGCTGTGGATATGTCGAGCCTGAACCTGTTCTACCGCGACGTCCGTCGTGTCGAGCGGCTGACGACGGATCAGGAGCTGGCGCTGGCCCGCCGCTGGCATGCCGAGCGCGACCTGGATGCCGCAAAGCAACTCGTGTGCGCCAACCTGTACGCCGTGGCCGGCATCGCCCGCGAGTATCGCCACTTCGGCCTGCCGGAGATGGACCTGATCCAGGAGGGAACCCTGGGCCTGATGCATGCCGTCAAACGCTTCGATCCGGAACGTGGATTCCGGCTGATGACCTACGCCACCTGGTGGGTGCGCGCGGCCATCCATGACTTCATCCTGCGTTCGTGGAGCATCGTCAAGCTGGGGACCAGCAAGCTGCAGCGCCGGGTCTTCGCCGGCCTGAAGCAGGCGCGCACCGCCATCGCGGCCATGGAGGGACATGGCGCCGACGAGGTGGCGGCGGATCTCGGCATCAGCGGTGAGAAATTCCGGGAAGCGGCGAATGCCTACCTGCAGCGGGATGTGTCGCTGGATGCCGATGTCGAAGGCCATGCCATGGTGGCTGCCCTGGAGGCGTTGGAGCCGACCCCCGAAGAGGCGGTGATCGAATCGGACTGGGAACAGCACCGCCACGCCAGGCTGCATGAGACCATGGCGCACCTGGACGAACGCGAGCGCCATATCCTGGCACAGCGCTACATGTCCGATGAGCCGGCCACGCTGAAGCAGCTGGCGGAGCAGTTCGGCGTGTCGATCGAACGGGTGCGCCAGCTCGAGGCCAGGGGCCTGAAACGCCTGCGCGAGTCGCTCGCCGCCTAGATCATTCCGCCATCCGCCCGCATCCGGGCGCCGATTGATCCCGATCGCGTCGCGCCACCGGGTCGCCAAGGCTTTCCTTTGGACCGGCTAGCCCCCATCATTGCCGCACCCCACAACACGGAGGAGAACGGTGTCCGGCGGCAGTGAACGATACGATGCGCAAACCATTGAGCGCACATGGCAGCAACGTTGGGAAGCGCTTGCCGCCGATGCGGCCTCGGACGATCCGGCCGACTCCCGCGAGCCATTCTACTGCCTGGCGATGTTCCCGTATCCGTCCGGCAATCTGCACATGGGCCATGTGCGCAACTACTGCCTCGGCGATGCCATGGCGCGCTACAAGCGCATGCAGGGCTTCAACGTGCTGCAGCCGATGGGCTGGGATGCCTTCGGGCTGCCGGCCGAGAACGCCGCCATCAAGCACGGCCGCCCGCCGGCCGAGTGGACCTATGCCAACATCCGCCAGATGCGCGGACAGCTGAAGCGCCTCGGCCTGTCCTACGACTGGAGCCGGGAGATCGCCACCTGCCGTCCGGAGTACTACCGCTGGGAGCAGTGGCTGTTCACGCGCCTGCTGAAGAAGAATCTCGCCTACCGCAAACAAGCCGAGGTCAACTGGTGCGAGCACTGCCATACGGTGCTGGCCAACGAACAGGTCGTCGACGGCGTCTGCTGGCGCTGCGATACGCCGGTGCTGCGCAAGAACCTGGCGCAGTGGTTCATCCGCATCACCGATTACGCCGAGGAGCTCCTGGACGACCTGGACAAGCTGCCCGGCTGGCCGGAGCGCGTGCGCGAGATGCAGAAGAACTGGATCGGCCGTTCCACCGGCGCCGAGGTCTTCTTCGCGATCGAGGGCTCCGACGAGATGCTGGATATCTTCACCACGCGTCCGGACACGCTGATGGGCGTGACCTATATGGCCGTGGCCGCCGGCCATCCGCTGGCCCGCAGGGCGGCGGAATCCGATCCCGGCATCGCCGCGTTTATCGAAGCCTGTTCCCATGTCTCCACCAAGGAAGCGGACATGGAAACCATGGAGAAGAAGGGCATGCCGCTGGGCATCGATGCCATCCACCCGATCACCGGCGAGACGGTGCCGGTATGGGTCGCCAACTTCGTGCTGATGGGCTACGGCACGGGCGCGGTGATGAGCGTGCCGGCGCACGACGAGCGCGACCACGAGTTCGCCAAAAAGTACGGCCTGGCGATCAAGCAGGTAATCGCCCCGGCCGACGGCTCGGCCGCCGACGTCGAGCAGGCCGCTTTCACCGGACCTGGCGTGCTGGTGCATTCCGGCGCCTTCGACGGCCTGGACTCGGAAGCGGCCAAGGCCGCGATCACGGCGCACCTGGCCCAGCACGAGCGCGGGGAGCAGCGCGTGCAGTACCGGCTGCGCGACTGGCTGGTGTCGCGGCAGCGCTACTGGGGCACGCCGATCCCGGTGATCCACTGCGAGCATTGCGGCATCGTGCCGGTGCCCGACGAGGATCTGCCGGTGGTGCTGCCGGAGGATCTGAAGCCGACCGGCGGCGCCAGCCCCCTGACCACCTGCGAGGCCTTCGTGCACGCCGATTGCCCCACATGCGGCAAGCCGGCGCGGCGCGAGACCGACACCTTCGACACCTTCATGGAGTCCTCGTGGTACATGGCGCGCTACACCAGCCCGCGCAACGAGACGGCGATGCTGGACCGGACGGCGGTTCGCCGCTGGCTGCCGGTCGACCAGTACATCGGCGGCGTCGAGCATGCGGTGCTGCACCTGCTGTATGCGCGCTTCTTCTACAAGCTGATGCGCGACGAGGGGCTGTTCGATTCAGCCGACGGCGGCGACGAGCCGTTCATGCGCCTGCTGACGCAGGGCATGGTGCTCAAGGACGGCGCCAAGATGAGCAAGTCCAAGGGCAATACGGTCGATCCCAACGCCCTGATCGAGCAGTACGGGGCGGACACGGCGCGCCTGTTCATCCTGTTCGCGGCTCCGCCGGAGAAGGACCTCGAATGGAGCGATGCCGGCGTGGAGGGGGCGAACCGCTTCCTGCACCGCGTCTGGCGCCTGCTGGAGCGCCTGGACGGGGATGATGGGGGCGTGGCGGATGCCGGGGCATGCAAGGCCATGCGCCGGACCATCCACGCCACGATCCAGCGCGTCACCCACGCCTTCGAGCAGGGCTTCGCCTTCAACGTGGCGATCGCGGCGCTGATGGAACTGACCAACGCCCTGTATGCCTTCGAGGCCGTGGGTGGCGAAGGCCGGGCGGTGCTGCGCGAGGGCGTGCAAGCGCTGTTGAAGATGCTGGCGCCGCTGGTGCCGCACTTCGCCTGCGCATGCTACGAGCGCCTGGGCCAGGACGGCATGGCCGTGCTGGCGGACTGGCCGGCGGTGGACCCTGCGGCCCTGGTGCAGGAGGCCATCGATCTGGTGGTACAGGTCAACGGCAAGAAACGCGGCGAGGTGCGTGTGGCCCCGGATGCCGACGAGGCGACGGCCATGGATGCCGCCCGGGGCGAGCCGGCGATCGCCCGCTGGTTTGAAGGCATGGCGGTGGTCAAGGTGATCCTGGTGCCGGGCCGGCTGCTCAACGTGGTGGTGAAGCCGGCATGAGCGCCCATATGGGGCGGTCGTGCGCCGCGCTGGTGCTGGCGGTGGTGCTGTCCGGCTGCGGCTATCACCTGGCCGGCCACGGCGATGCGCATGGCGCCATCCCGCCCGGGACGCAGACGGTCGTCGTGCGCGCGGCCGGCCTGGATGCCAACCGCCTGGCCCAGGAGCTGATGGCGCGCATGCGCGTCGGCTCCGACTACACCCTGCAACGCGCCGATGCGCCTCATGCCACGGGTGCAGGCACCGTGGAGCTGCGCATCGAGAACACCTCGGTCCACTTCGTGCCCGCGGCCTACGACCGCACCGGCATCGCGATCCAGTACCGCCTGACCCTGAGCGCCTCCGTGAGCCTGTATCGCGACCAGACGGCGCTGTGGCAGAGCGGGCCGATGACGGCGGCCGGCGACGTCTACGTGACGGGTGGCCCGGCCAGCGTCGAGGCCTCGCGGGACCGGGTGGCGCAGGAAATGCGGCGGCAGTGGGCCAGGCAGGCGTGGGAGCGGCTGCAATCCGGTTTCTGATAGGGTGTTTCTGATGGGGTTTCCTATCCGATGAAATGTTCCCCCGAACGTTTGCCGTCCGTCCAGGCCTCCGTCTATTACCTGCACGGCATGGATCGGGATGCCCTGTTCGAGGCGGCACAGATGCTGCTGGCGGCGGGTGACCCGGCGGTCACGCGCCTGCGCCTGGACGTGTCCGAACTGGAGCGCGTGGAGGTGGAGACCCGCAGCCAGGGCCTGTTCGCCAACGCCGGCTGCCACGCACTGGTGCGCAACGCCGAGGCCGCCAGCCCGAAACAGGGCGAACATCTGCTGCGGCTGGCCGGCAGCCTGGCCCCGCCGCACCGTCTGATCATCTGCGCCCCCGAGGTCAGCTGGAAGAAGGCCATGCACAAGCAGATGCTGGCCATCGATGCCGTGGCCTGCTGCGAGTTCGCGGCGCCGGGGCTGGAGGCCTTCCGGCGCTGGTTTGCCGACATGGTGGCGGCCGAGGGCCTCAGGATGACGGACGAGGCCTTGATCCTGGCGGCGGAGCGCCTGCAGGGCATGCGCATGGCCGCCCGCCAGTTGGCCGAGCGCATGCGCTGGTACGATGCCGGAGCGGGAGAGGCGATCGACCTGCCCGTCCTCGGCGACCTGCTCGGTGAGCGCATTCCCGTGGATCTGGACGCCTATTGCGCGGCCGTGGCTTCGCGCTCCGCCGGGGCGTTGTCGATGCTGAAGAAGCTGCTGGACGGCCAGCAGGCGGCCGAGGTGCAGGTGGTCAGCTGGATCACCACGCGCCTGCAGCAACTGCTGATGTACCGCTGGTTCGAGGCCAAGGGGGATGCCGGGGCGGCGCAGAAGGCGCGGCTGTTCGGCGACGCACGCCGGCTGGTGCCGAAGGAGGCGAAGCGCTGGAAGGTCTCCGAGCTGATCGCCGCCCTGCACCGCACGCTTCAGGCCGAGATGCTGCTGAAGGGCGCCTCGGTCGAGGACAAGCGCGTGGTGCTGGAGCGCCTGACCCTGGATCTCGTGACCCCGGGCCGGCTGGAGGCTGCATGAGCCGCACGTACCGTGATCAGCTCGCCGCCGACTGGCTGGCCTTCGAGCGGGATCACGTCTGGCATCCGTATGCGCCGATGCACGATCCGCTGCCGGCCTATGCCGTGGCTGCCACCGACGGCGTGCGCCTGGAGCTTGCGGATGGGCGGCGGCTGATCGACGGCATGTCCTCGTGGTGGTGCGCCATCCACGGCTACAACCATCCGGTGCTGAATGCGGCGGTGGAGGGCCAGCTGAAGTCCATGGCGCACGTGATGTTCGGCGGCCTGACGCACCGGCCCGCCGCCCGGCTCGCCGCGCACCTGCTCGATCTGGCCCCGCCGGGGCTGGCGCACGTGTTCTTCGCCGATTCCGGCTCGGTATCGGTCGAGGTGGCCATCAAGATGGCCATCCAGTACTGGCAGGCGCAGGGGAAGCCGGGCCGGCATCGCCTGCTGACCATCCGCGGCGGCTACCACGGCGACACCTTCGGGGCGATGGCGGTCTGCGACCCGGTGACCGGCATGCATCACCTGTTCGCGAACGTCCTGCCCAGCCATGTCTTCGCCGATGCCCCGCGAGCCCGTTCGGACGCCGAGTGGACGGATGCCGACATCGCCGATTTCAGGCGCCGCATCGAGGCCCATGCGCACGAGCTGGCGGCGGTGATCCTGGAGCCGGTGGTGCAGGGCGCCGGCGGCATGCGTTTCTACGCCCCGGAGTTCCTGCGCCAGGTGCGGGCACTGTGCGACGAACACCATGTGCTGCTGATCGCGGATGAGATCGCCACCGGCTTCGGGCGCACCGGCCGCATGTTCGCCTGCGAGCATGCCGGCATCACGCCGGATATCCTGTGCGTCGGCAAGGCGCTGACCGGCGGCTACCTGACCCTGGCCGCCACGCTGGTGACCCCCGGGGTCTGCGACGGCATCCACGCCGACGGCGGGGGCGTGCTGATGCACGGCCCGACCTTCATGGCCAATCCGCTGGCCTGCGCCGTGGCCGAGGCCAGCCTGAACCTGCTCGAATCCGGCCCCTGGCGGGAACGCGTGGCGGCCATCGAGGCGCAGCTGGCCGAGGAACTGGCGCCGGCGCGCGATGGGCCGGCGGTCGCCGACGTGCGGGTGCTCGGCGCCATCGGCGTCATCGAGATGGCCGAGCCCGTCGATATGGCGGCGACCCAGCGGGCCCTGGTGGAGCGCGGCGTGTGGCTGCGCCCGTTCGGGCGCCTGCTGTACACGATGCCGCCCTATGTGATCGAGCCGGGGGACCTGTCCCGGGTGACGACCGCGATGCGGGAGGCGGTCCGTGGCTGAGCCTAGGGCCGGCACGTTGTCCACGACCGACCACGACCGGGCCGCCGCAGGCCTGACCTACGTCTATCCGGTGGTGTCGCGCCGGGCCGGCGGGGTGTCGGTCGGTGTCAACCTGAATCCGAACAATGCCTGCGACTGGCGCTGCATCTATTGCCAGGTGCCCAATCTGGTGCGCGGCACGGCCCCGGCCATCGACCTGCCGCTGCTGTCCGGGGAGCTGCGGAGTTTTCTGCACGACCTCGTGCACGGCGATTTCATGGCCAGACACGTGCCGGAGGGCCTTCGCCAATTGCGCGACATCGCCATCTCCGGCAACGGCGAGCCGACCAGCAGCCTCCAGTTCGCCGCCATCGTCGAGCTCATCGGCGGCGTCATGCGCGAGTTCGGGCTGGCCGGCCACATCCCGCTGCGCCTGATCACCAACGGCTCGTATATGCGCAAGTCCCATGTGCAGCGGGGCCTGAGTCTGATGGCGGGTATCGGCGGCGAGGTGTGGATCAAGGTCGACCGGGCCAGCCGGGCCGGCATCCGCCGCGTCAACGGCGTCAGCGCGACGCCGGCGCAGCTGGCCCGGCAGGTCGAGATCGCCGCCGGCCTGTGTCCGACGTGGATCCAGAGCTGCATGTTCGCCTGGGACGGTGCGCCGCCGGCGTCGGCGGAGGTCGATGCCTACGTGGATTTTCTGGCCGGGCTGCAGGGGCGGGGCGTGCCGGTCCGCGGCGTCATGCTCTACGGCCTGGCGCGTCCGTCGATGCAGCAGCCGGAGGCGGCCCACCTGTCGGCCGTGCCCGCATCCTGGCTGGAGGCGCTGGCCCGGCGCATCGGGAAGACGGGGATCGCCGTCTCGGTGCATGCCTGAGCGCCGTTCCGGGCCCTGCGAATCGCCGCACAGTATTTGTTGCGCCGGCTGGAACCGGGCGCTAGATTGCGCCGCCCATAGAGAAGAAAAAAAGAGGTAGACAGGATTCATGTCTTTGGCTGCGGATAAAAAAATCGAGATCATCAAGAAGTTCGGTCGCCACGAGGGCGATACCGGCTCCCCTGAAGTGCAGATCGCACTGCTGACCGAGCGCATCAATGCGCTGGCCGGCCATTTCAAGGACAATCACAAGGACCATCATTCCCGCCGCGGGCTGCTGAAGATGGTGGGTTCCCGACGCTCCCTACTCAGTTACCTGAAGTCGAGCGACTTCAACCGCTATCGGACGCTGATCGATACGCTTGGATTGCGGCGCTGATGACTGCGCGGGGCGGCTCCATCGGTGCCGCCCTTTGCTTTTTCCCTTCGCTGTTCCCCGCTGCCAGAGACATGAATCCTGCGAAGGATGTATAAGATGTTTGATGTAAAAACTACGAAGGCGACCGTCGGCGGCCGCGAGATTTCGTTCGAAACCGGGCGCATGGCCCGACAGGCCGGCGGTTCGGTGCTGGCGCAAATCGGCGATGTCGTCGTGCATGTGGCCGCCACCGCCGCCAAGACCCCGTTGCAGGGCGTGGATTTCATGCCGCTGACGGTGCATTACCAGGAAAAGACCTACGCCGCCGGCCGCTTTCTGGGCGGATTCTTCAAGCGTGAGGGACGCCCCTCCGAGAAGGAAACCCTGACCAGCCGCCTGATCGATCGCCCGATCCGCCCGCTGTTCCCGAAGGGTTTCTTCCACGAAACCCAGGTCATTGCCACGGTGATTTCCGCCGATGAACAGACCAATCCCGATATCGTCGCCATCAACGGCGTTTCCGCCGCCCTGGCCATTTCCGATGTGCCGTTCGCCGAGCCGATCGCCGCCGCGCGCGTCGGCCTGATCGACGGCGAGTTCGTGCTGAACCCGAGCTACGAGCAGATGCAGGAATCCAGGCTGGACCTGGTGGTGGCCGGTACGCGCGACGCCGTGCTGATGATCGAGTCCGAGGCCAAGGAGCTGTCCGAGGAACAGATGATCGACGCGATCATCTTCGGCCAGGAGGGCTACCGGCCGGTCATCGACGCCATCGAGGCGCTGGTCGCCCAGGCCGGCAAGCCGAAGATGGCCATCGAGCTGGCCGGCAGCAACGATGACGTCAAGGCCGCCGTCAAGGCCGCGTTCGAGGCCGAGGTGCGCGCCGCGTATGCGATCAAGGACAAGTCCGAGCGTGCCGCGAAGATCGAGGCCTTCCGCCTCGCCGCCCAGGAAAAGCTGGCCGGTACCGAAGAGAATCCGGGCGCGTATGCCTCCAACGATGTGTCCGCGGCCCTGAAGAGCCTGGAGAAGGACGTGGTGCGCCGCTCGATCATCGCCGGCAATCCGCGCATCGACGGCCGGGCGACCGATCAGGTGCGTGCCATCGATTGCCAGGTCGGGGTGCTGCCGCGCACCCACGGCTCGGCGCTGTTCACGCGCGGTGAGACCCAGGCCCTGGTGACCATCACGCTGGGCACCGAATCCGACATGCAGATGACCGAATCGCTGGAGGGCGTGACCAAGCAGCGCTTCATGCTGCATTACAACTTCCCGCCGTATTCCGTGGGCGAGGCCCGCCGCATGGGTCCTCCGGGACGCCGCGAGATCGGCCACGGCAGGCTGGCCCGCCGCGGCATCGAGGCGGTGATCCCGTCCGATGAGGATTTCGGCTATGCCATCCGCTCGGTGTCCGAGATCATGGAGTCCAACGGCTCCTCGTCGATGGCCTCCGTGTGCGGCACTTCGCTGGCCCTGATGGATGCCGGCGTGCCGGTGAAGGCGGCCGTGGCCGGTGTGGCCATGGGCCTGATCCTGGAGTCGGACGGCTATGCCGTGCTCACCGATATCCTCGGTGACGAGGATCATCTGGGCGACATGGACTTCAAGGTGGCCGGTACCCGCGACGGCGTGACCACGCTGCAGCTGGACATCAAGATCGGCGGCCTGACCCGCGAGATCATGCGTGAGGCCCTGGCCCAGGCGCACAAGGGCCGCATGCACATCCTGGACGAGATGAACAAGTGCATCGCCGAGCCCCGTGCGACGATCGCCGAGCATGCGCCGCGCATGTTCACGATGAAGATCCACCCGGACAAGATCCGCGAGGTCATCGGTTCCGGCGGCAAGGTGATTCGCGGCATCGTCGAGGAATCGGGTGCCAAGATCGATATCGAGGACGACGGCACGATCAAGATCTTCGCCGTCACCGGCGAAGCCGGCGAGCTGGCCAAGAAGCTGATCAACGACATCGTGGCCGAGGTCGAGGTCGGCAAGATCTACGAGGGCAAGGTCGTCAAGCTGATGGATTTCGGCGCCTTCGTGCGCATCCTCGGCAACACCGACGGCCTGGTGCACATCTCGCAGATCGCCCCCCACCGCGTGGAGAAGGTCAGCGACGAGCTGAAGGAAGGCCAGACGGTGCGCGTGAAGGTGCTGGAGGTGGACCGCAGCGGCAAGATCCGCCTGTCCATGAAGGCCCTGATGGAAGAGTCGAGCGAGGCCTGACCGCACTCGCCCGGGCGATGACGGATGTCAGAGAGGCGGGTCGTTCCCGCCTCTCTTGCGTTGGAGAGGATGACCATGCCCTTTATCGAGGAAACGCAGCTGGCCGAAGGACCGTTGGTGGTGTCGCACGCCATGCCCCGGGCGCATACCGTGGCCCTGGGGTTCTTCGTCGATGCCGGCAGCCGCGACGAGACACCGGCCGAGGCGGGAATCGCGCATGCGCTGGAGCACATGCTGTTCAAGGGCACCCGCGATCTCGACGCCATTGCGCTGAACGAACGGCTCGACCAGTTGGGCGGCACCGCCAACGCCTTCACATCCCGGGAACGCACCTGCTTCCATATCCATGTGATGCGCGAGGACTGGCCCGAGGCCCTGGGACTGCTTGCCGACATGCTGCGCTATCCGGCCCTGCCCGCGGACGAATGGGCCAAGGAACGCGAGGTCATCTTTTCGGAGATGGCCATGGTCGAGGACATGCCGGACGACTGGACCATGGAGCAGCATATGCAGGGCCTGTTCCCCGACGCGCCCATGGGCCGTTCGGTGCTGGGTCGGCGCGACAGCCTGCTGGCGGCGGACCGGGAGGTGCTGGCGTCCTTCCTGCATGCCCACTACCGGCCGCCGCGGCTGATGGTGGCGGCTGCGGGCGGCATCGGGCATGAACAGCTCACCGAGGCCGTGCGCCGCATCGACTGGCCGCAGGGCACGGGCGGGCAGGCGTTACGCACGCCGGTGCAGCCGGCATCCGGGGTGCAGCTGTTGGCGCGGGATTCCGGGCAGGCGCACCTGGTGCTGTCCTATCCGGCGGTGCCGGCCGCGTCCGCTGAACGTCCGCTGGCCTGGCTGGCGAACCAGCTGCTCGGCGGCGGCGTCAGCTCGCGCCTGTTCCGCGAGGTGCGCGAGAAGCGCGGACTGGCCTATCACGTGGGCTCGCATCTTTCCCTGCTGTCCGATCTGGGGGTGTGGACGGTGACCTGCGATACCGAGCCGGAGCGCCTGGGCGATAGCGTGGCGGTCATCGCCGACACGCTGGCCGCATTCGCCGGCTCGCTGGATGCGGACGAGCTGGAGCGGGCCAGGCGCCAGCTGCAGATCCAGATGCGCATGGGCATGGATTCGGTCGAGGGCATGATGCTGTACCTGGGCGGACGGCTGGACGAGCCGGTGCTGCGCTCGCCGGACGACTGGGCCGAGGCCTTGCAGCAGGTTTCCGTCGGGGCGGTGCAGGACTGGATCCATGCGCATCTGGCCGAGCGCCCGCTGTGGACGCTTTCGGGCCCGGAGGAAGCCCTGCGGCGGGGTGCGGACAGCTTGCACGCGGCAAATGCGCGCTGATAGGGTGATCGGATGAGTTTCAGGCAAACGCTGCGCGACGATATCCGCATGGCCTTCGAGCGTGACCCGGCGGCCCGTTCCACCTTGGAGGTGCTGATCTGCTACCCGGGGCTGCATGCCGTGTGGTTCTACCGGTTCGGGCACTGGTTGTGGCGGCACCGGATGTATCTGCTCGGTCGCCTGGTATCCCATGTCGGGCGCTGGATGACGGGCATCGAGATCCATCCCGGGGCCACGATCGGCCGGCGTTTCTTCATCGACCACGGCATGGGCGTGGTCATCGGCGAGACGACGGAGATCGGCGACGATGTGACGCTGTACCACGGCGTCACCCTGGGTGGCACGACCTGGGAGAAGACCAAGCGGCATCCGACGATAGAGGACGGCGTCGTCGTCGGCGCCGGCGCCAAGATCCTCGGGCCGATCACCATCGGCGAGCATTCCCGCATCGGCAGCAACTCGGTGGTGCTGCGCGATATCCCGGCCCATTCGACCGTGGTCGGCATCCCGGGGACGGTGGTCGGCAAGGCCGAGCCGCTGGTGACCGCCGACGGTCGCCTGAACCTGGACCATCACCAGATGCCCAACCCCGTGGCCGAGGCCCTGAAACACGTGGTGCAGATGGTCGATGACGTCAACGCGCGTGTCGATGCCATCCATCCCGGGCGCCGGACGGATGCCTCGGACAAGAAGCTGGCGGCGGACATGGAGAAAGAGCACAAGGAACTGGACCGTTTCTTCGGCAGCGACATCTAGCATTACCCCTAATACTTGACTAAAAAAGTACGGTATATGACCATAGGGCCGAGTGGGGTTTTTCCCTTCGGAGGTATTCATGCGTTTGACAAGTAAAGGACGATATGCCGTTTCGGCCATGGTGGATCTGGCCATGCACCAGCAGGAAGGCCCGGTGACGTTGGCGGCGATTGCCGAACGCCAGTTCATTTCCCTGTCGTATCTCGAACAGCTGTTCCGTCGCCTGCGCGAGGGCGGGCTCGTACGCTCCGTCCGCGGTCCCGGTGGCGGTTACCTGCTCAACGATGATCCCGCGAACATCTCGGTATCGGACGTGATCCGCGCCGTCGATGAAGAGGTCAAGGCCACCAAGTGCGTCAACGCCATGCGCGGCTGCCATCGCGGCAACCGCTGTTCCACCCACAACCTGTGGATGGCGCTCGGCAAGCATATCTACCGTTTCCTCGATGTGGTGACCATCCAGCAGGTGGTCGACAAGAATGTGCGGCTGGATGCCATCGATCTTCCTCCGGTCGAGCACTACCTCGTGGATGACGACGAGGAAACGAATGCGGTGCCCGTGACCATGGAGCCGAGGCTTGCGTCAACGCTATCTTGATTTCAACGCCACCTGCGCCGCCACCGATGCGGCGCTGTCGGCGGTGATGCAGACCAGTCGCGAGGCCTTCGGCAACCCGTCGAGCCTGCATTGGGCCGGCCGCGCCGCCCGCCGCGTCCTTGACGACGCGCGCGATGCCCTGGCGGCCCATGTCGGGGCCGAGTCCGGGGCGGTGGTGTTCACCTCCGGCGGCACCGAGGCCAATAACCTGGCGATCTTCGGCACGCTGTTCGGCCGGGAGCCCGCGCGCATCGTCACGACGGCGATCGAGCATCCGTCGGTGCTGCGCCCGCTGGAGCGTTTCGAGCGCCAGGGCTGGGAGCTGGTACGCGTGCGGCCCGGCCGGGATGGTGTGGTGGCGGCCGAGGCCATGCAAGCGGCGATCGATGCCGATACGCGCCTGGTGTGCATGATGGCGGCCAACAACGAGACGGGTGCACTGCAGCCGGTCGGACCGGTCAGCGCGCATTGCCGCGCCATGGGCGTTCCCGTGCTCGTGGATGCGGTGCAGGCCCTCGGGAAGTTGCCCCTGGACCTCAAGGGCTGGGATGCCGATTTCGTGACCCTGTCCGCGCACAAGATCGGCGGACCGAAGGGCGTCGGCGCTCTCATCGTGCGCCGCGGGCAGGCCCTGCAGGAGCTGGCGCCGGGCGGCGGCCAGGAGCGCAAGCGGCGTTCCGGCACCGAGAACGCGCCGGGGATCGCCGGTTTCGCGGCCGCGCTCGGCGGGATCGATTTCGAGGCGACCCGCCCCTTGCGTGACGCGTTCGAGGGCGGGCTGCTGGCCCGGGTTCCCGGCGCACGCGTGTTCGCATCCGAGGCCCCGCGCCTGCCGAACACCAGTATGGTCCACCTGCCCGGCATGGACGGCGAGACGCTGCTGATGCAGCTGGACCTGGGCGGCTTCGCGGTCGCCTCCGGTTCCGCCTGCTCGTCCGGCAAGCGCGAGCCCTCGCACGTGCTGCTGGCGATGGGCGCATCCGTCGACGAGGCACGGAGCAGCCTGCGCATCAGCTTCGGCCCCGGCAATGCCATGGAGGATGTCCAGGCGCTGATCGACGCGATCGAGGCGGCATACGGCCGCCTGCAGTCGATGGCAGGGCTCAGGCGCACGGCCTGATCATCACACAAGGAATGGAGACGATGCCCATGGTTCCCGATATTGAATTCACCGACGCGGCTCGCAGCCAGGCGCTGAAGGTGCTTAGCCAGGAAGCGGGCGATGCCGCCGGCGGCGGTATCCGCCTCAGCGTGCGCCAGGCCGGATGTTCCGGCTACGAGTATGTCATGGCCTATGCGCCGGCACCCGAGGCCGGAGACCTGGTACGGCATTTCGACGGCTTCGACCTGTATGTCGACGACGCGTCCTATGCCGCGGCCCTGAAGGGCGTGCGGGTCGATTTCCAGCAGGATCTGCTGTCCTCGGCCTTCGTGTTCATCAATCCGAACAAGAAGGGCGAATGCGGCTGCGGGATATCGTTCACCGTCTGATCAGGCCATCGACTTTTACCGTCCGGACGGCCATGCTTGCCGTGGACCGAAACCGGGGGGAGGAGATCCATGCCATACGTTCTGCTGTCCGTTTCGGGGCATGACCGTCCGGGGATTGTCCGCGACGTGGCCGAGGCCCTGCTGCACCTGGATGCCAATATCGAGGATTCGTCGATGGCGGCATTGCGGGGCAGGTTCACGATGATGCTGATCGTGCGCCTGCCGGAGCAGGCCGGCCTCGGCGGCCTCAAGGGCGCCCTGGCCGAGCTGGAACAGCGCACCGGTCTGACCATCCAGTCGCAGCCGGTCAGCGATGAGGAGGCCGGCGCGGAATCCGCCGACCCGGACTGCGTCGTGACCGTGCACGGCGCCGATCGCATGGGCATCGTGCATGCCGTGACCGAGGTGGTGGCCGCCAGCGGCGGCTCGGTGGTCGACCTGTCGACGCGCATGCACGGAAGCGGGGAGCAGGCGGTGTACATGATGGCGCTGGAGGTGCATACGGGAGGGCGGTGCCAGGCCTTGCGCGACGCCCTCGGGCCCGTGGCGTCCCGGCTGGGCGTGGACATCGCCGTGCACGACATCGACGAAGCGGTGCTCTGACGTTTGCCATCCCCCGTGCTGACCCTGCCCGATCCGCGCTTGCGGGTGCGGTCGGAGCCGGTGACCCGCTTTGATCAGCAAACCGCCGACATGCTCGCCGAGCTGGAACGGGCCATGCGCGCCGGACCGGGCGGCGTCGGCATCGCCGCGCCGCAGATCGGCTGGCCGATGCGGGCGGTCATCGTCGACTGCCGGCTGGCCCGGCGACCGTGCCGCAACCACGGGCTGCTTCATCTGATCAATCCCGAGATCGAGCCCGGCGGGCGGCAGGTGCTCGGCCGGGAAGGCTGCCTGTCGGTGCCGGACTGGGTCGGCATGGTGCCGCGGGCCACCGAGATCCGTGTACGCTATCAGGACGGATCGGGGCAGTGGCAGCAGCTGGAGACCACGGGCTTCGAGGCCCGGGTCATCCAGCACGAGGCCGATCACCTGGACGGCATCCTGTTCATCGACCGGGTGGTGTCGGTGCACGATCTGATCCGCCGGCCGCCTGCGGCGTGATGCGCCGGCCTACTTCGGCTGCGGGGTCTTGTTGATCTTGTTGATGACCTGAATGGTGCCCGTCAGGGCGTGGCTCGCCTGGCGCAGCATGGCGGCCAGCAGCGGCGGATGGGCATCCAGCGCCTGGCGGAAGATATCGATCGGCAGCGTCAGCACGATGCAATCCTCCATGGCCACGATCGAGGTCAGGAAGGTGTCGGAGCCGAGCACGGAGCCGGTGAGCAATGCCGCCTCGTTGGCGATCATCTGCCCGGGTTTCAGGGAATCGAACAGGTGGCTGTTGCCTTCCTTGTCGTCGGTCATGCGGCGGGCCTTGCCGGAGATCAGGAAGCCGACCTCCCGGATGGGTTTTCCCGCCTCGGTGATCAGCTGGAACATCTCGTAGCGGTTCGTTTTCGCCCGTTCCGCCAGGGTCCGCCGCAGTGTGGCGGGCACCGTGGCCATGACCGGGGTGCCGCTGAGCATCAGCATGCGCTGGCGGATGCTGTGCTCGTTGCGCACCGACACCTCGATCTCCGGGTGATCGAGGAACAGGCGCGTGATCAGCTTCGGGCTGAAGCGGATCAGGGTGGAATCGCTGTTGGCCAGGATATCGGCATTGCGGGCCACGCCGTCGAGTATGGCGCCTTCGCCGACGGTCTGCCCCTTTTGCAGGATATCGACCAGTGTGGCCGGCTTGCCATCCTCGCCGGGCAGCCAGATCGACAGCTCTCCCTCCAGCAGCACGTAGACGTGTTCGTCACTACCGCCCTTGCGGATCAGATAGCTTCCCTCGCTGACTTTTATCTCTTTCGGACGTTCCCCGAACATCGGCCAGGACTTGCTGCCGGCATAGGGGAGCAGGGGGCTGGTGGTCGCCGGGGGGTACGCCTCGTCGGAATTGCCGATCAGTTTCTGGAGCTGTTCGAGGGCTCGGGCGTCGTTCGTCCTGTCGAGCTGTTCGAAACGCTTGCGCAACTTGTCCAGCACCATCTTGGCCTTGATATCCTGGCCGAGCTGCAGCAGGAGCTCCGCATACCGCCGCGGATAGCGCGTGTCCTCCGGGTAGACCAGGGTCAGCTGCTGGTACATCGCCGCCTTGCGCGACAGGTTGTCCTGATCGGCGGGTTCAGCCACGGGGCTTCCTGCTGACCTGACGCATGAAGCGCGCGCGTTGCTCCTCAGCATGCCGGAACAGGTCCTCCCTGAGCGGAGGATAGGCCTCGACCACGTTCTTGAAGGCCGCGTAGGGGATATGGGCCATGGACACGTATTCCAGGGCCATCAGGTCGGCCGGACAGGAGGCCTTGAACAGGGCGGAGGTGTCGCCGATCAGCTCGCCGATGCGCAGCGATTCGAGGATGGAGCGCTCCCCGGCGCCGTTTTTCATCACATAGGCCGCCTTGCCGCGCAGCAGCATGTCCACCTCCGTCAGCTCTTCGCCGGCGTGATGGATCATGGTCCTGGACGGGTAATGCTTGATGCGGGCCTCACCGGCCAGGTGCTGGCGCATGTGCATGGGGATGTCCCGCAGCACCCCGTTGACCGAGATCAGCCCGGTCATATGGCGCAGTTCGGCCTTGATCTCGAGCCCCTGCTGCAGGTGGGGGTGGTTGAGGACGAATTCCAGGGTCTTCTTGCGCGGAAGCTCGATGACGACGCTGTCCTTGTTGGCCACGACATCCGCGCCGCGCGGACCGGGATTCAGGAAGGCTCCTTCCCCGACGATGTCGCCTTCCTTGATCAGGTTCAGCAGGATGGCGCGACCGCGTTCGTCCTTCTTGAACACGGCTACCTCGCCCTTGATGACGATGAACATCGTGTCGCCGAATTCCCCTTCGCGGCAGATATGACGCCCTTCGCGGACCTTGCGCTGATTGGCCAGCGTCCAGAGCCGGCCGAGATTTCCCTCGAGGATCTGCATCATCGGATCATTCACACCCTCTTCATCCGGGGCGATCACCTTGCCGATGATCGGGAACTCCCGCACCAGCTGGCGGGCCTTGTCGTCCTGATGCTGTTCGGTCAGCTGCTGATGCAGGCGGCGCAGGACCTCGGTGGCCGTCGTGGCCCGGCCGGCCTCGAGCAATAGCTCCGCATAGCGGCGCAGATACGAGGGGTTGTCGGGGTAGATCCGGACCAGATCCGCGTAGACCTCCAGCTGCTCATTTTCGCTCTTGGCCTTCCGCTCCCTTCGGATCGGCAGGGGTGTGTCGTCGGTGTCGGTGTCCATCAGCCCTTGTTCCCTGCCTGCTTCAGCGATGCCAGTCCCGCCGCATACATGCAGCGTTGCACCATCAGGTTCGGCTGTTCGCGCAGGTCGACCTCCCGGGGATGGATCTTGTTGCCGTGCCGATCCAGCGTCAGCAGCACCCGCGGCCGCAGAGGCAGGCGGGTCTGGACCCGGATCACCTGGCCCACGTCGCCCGAATTGAGCTGGACATAGGTGCCGACGGGATACAGGGACACGGATTCGATCAGCACCTTCAGGATCGCCGGGTCGAACTGGTTCTTGTACCGGTTCACCAGCTCCCGGATCGCATCACGCGGAAGCAGGCGTTCCCGGTAGGAGCGGAAATGCACCAGGGCCTCGAACATCGACAACAGCCCGGTGATCCTGGCGCTGAGTGCGATGTCGGTACCGGACAGGCCGTGTGGGCCGCTGCCGTCGAAACGCTCCTGGGCCTGCTCGGCGGCCTGCAGCAGTATCGGGTCCGTCACGCCGCAGTCCCTGAGGTATTCGAGACTCTTCGCGGGCGTCTTGCGGATCAGGGCGCGTTCGACGTCGTTCAGGGTGCTTTCCTTCAGCCGGGTGTCGACGAGGATCAGGGCCATGCCGATGTTGTGCAGCATCGATGCGGCCACATGGCGCGTCATCTCCTGCGGCTCCATGTGCATCTGCATGCAGACCTTGATGCCGTAGAGCATCATCATGACGGCCTTTTCCAGCAGGTCGCCGCAGGTGATGTGGCGGTCGCGGAATTCATCGATATGGTTGGAGATCTCCAGCTCGAGGGCGTTCAGACGCTCGGCATCCTCGTAGACGGCATCGGTGAACTTCCCAAGATGCATCAGCAGCGGCGATAGGTCCGACGGGTGGTTGTGCCCGGCTTCCTCGTAGATGCGCAGCAGCAGCGCCACACAGGTGGACAGCCATGCGGCCTGGGCGGTGGCGCTGATCGTTTCCGTCAGGTCCGGGTTCTTGTGCGTCGGCTGGTCGGCAGACTCGTCCGCCAGGGGCGAGCCGGATCCGAATGCATCCGCATCGTCCGCATCGGCGGGTGCTTGCGGGGATTCTTCCTGCATCATGGCTTGGGGTGGTTGCTGTACCGGCTCTTCCGCCAGCGTTGGCGGCGCAGGCGTTGCCGGTCCGGCAACACCGGCCCGTTCCTGATGCGTGCGCAGCATGTCGATATACGTCGACGCGTCGCGGGACGAGGTTGCGGACGATTCGTCAGCCACCTGCTGCATGGCCGTGCGGGCGAGATCGGAAATCTCGTCGTCCAGCGGCGAGCCAGGCATGGATGATTCTGGTGCGCCATCATCGTTCGACAGCAGCGGCGTTTCCTGCGGGGCAGCGGGCTGCAGCTGATCCTCGGCGGGCGCTGTGCCGGGGGCGTCTTCGGATTTTTCGGCGGCCGCCTTGAGCTTGGCCCGATGGGCACGCAGCATGTCGATGTAGGTGCTCATACCAGAGCATACCTCTGCGCCGCGTCCGAGACTAGGGCGCTATCGATGCGGTTGACCTGCTTGCGCATGCCCATGACCAGGCAGCTGTCCATCAGGTGGTTGATGCGCCGCGGCACGCCTTCCGTCAGGCGATGGATGTTTTCGACGGCCTGGCGGGTCAGAAACGGGCTGTTGTAACCGGCCATGCGCAGGCGATGCAGGATGTAGTGCGTGGTCCCCTCCAGATCGAAGGGGCGCAGGTGCAGGGCCAGGGCGATGCGCTGGCGCAGCGGCGGCAGTTCGGCGACCATGGTCGACAGTTCCGGCTGGCCGACAAAGATCAGGGTGATCAAAAAACGCCCGTCCAGCTGGAAATTCAGCAACAGGCGCAGCTCCTCGAAGGTTTCGAGGTCGGGGATGCTCTGGGCCTCGTCGATGCAGATCAGGGTGTGGCGATTCTGCTCGGCATTGACGGCCAGCAGATCCTGGATGCGATGCAGCAGGACGCGGGTTTCCTTCGATGTCTCGTGGATCCCGAGTTGGCGTGCGACCTCGGCCAGCATTTCCCCCGGCTCCAGCCTGGGGTAGGCGATCAGGGCGATGTCGTATTCGCTCGCCGGCAGGGAAAGCAGCGCCCGCTGCAGCAACGTGGACTTGCCGCAGCCGATCTCGCCGGTCAGCAGGATCACACCCTTGCGCCGCTGGATGCCGTCCATCAGATCCTCGTATGCGGTCTGGTGCTGGGGGGACTCGAAAAAGTACCGGTCTCCGGTCGAGTTATCGAACGGGAAATCCTTCAGATGCCAGTATTCCAGGTACATGGGACTACGCCGGCCTGGATCCGGCGGCGTCGGACCGCCGTACCGGCGATGGATCGGGCCATGTTACTGATTTCCCGGCAAAACCGGCGTCGGCCCGAATGCGAAAGGCATGGGGCAACGCGGCTTTCCGGGTGATCCGACGGCACGAATCCATCATGGCTAAAAACTATGCGGGAAGGATATAACAGAAGTCAAGTGAAGAAGTACAGAAAGAAGTGGTTGTATAATATTGAAAAGTATGAAAAATTCAACGCAAGACTTCCATTGACTGATTCGTCGGTTTGGTGTTGACTGTCACCATGACGGGAATGGGATCATCAGGTACGCGTTGGGCGGTGATGGCGGCTACCCTGGTGCTGCTGTCGGCCTGTCATACCGTCGTTCCCGAACCGACCTTCCGCCTAGCCGGCACTGCCCAGGCCCGTGCCGGGTATTCCATGCACCAGATCGGTCCCCAGCGCGTCGAATCCTCGCGTGCGGTCCGTTTTGCGGATCTGGACCAGGACGGCAAGCTGGACCTGCTGATCGGGGGGCGGGGAGACAATGAAGGCGTCCGCATCGAGGCCGGAGACGGGAAGGGCCGGTGGGCATCCCAGATCGGGCCGCGCAGCGGCATCAAGCCCCGCTTCATCTGTGTCGGCGATGTGAACCGCGACGGCCATCCGGACATCCTGATCGGCGGCGATGGCGACCAGAAGGGCCTGCAGATCTGGACCCGCGATGCCAAGGACCATCACTGGCGGCAACTCGCCTCCCCCGTGGATACCGGCATCTTCTACGACGCCAAGCTGGCCGACGTCAACGAGGACGGCTGGCCGGACATCGTGGCCGTGCGAAAGGATGCGCCGCCGGCCGGCGGCATCTACGTCTGGCTCAACGACGGCCACGGCGGCTGGTTCGCGTCGGTCGGTCCCATGGTCAGCGGGCAGTTCACCGGCGTGGCCGTGGCCGACGTCAACCACGATGGCCATGTCGACATCGTGGCTTCCCGCCGCGGCGGCATGGGCGCGGTCAAGACGGACGGCGTCTGGCGTGAAGTGGGCGGCGTACAGATCTGGCAGGGAGACGGCACCGGCCGCTGGGCCCCGGTGAACCTGCCCGGCGACGGCGATGCCGAATCGGTCACGGTGGGCGATATCGATGGCGACGGTCGCCTGGATATCGTGGCCGGCATGTACCAGCAGGGCATCGAGGCCTGGTTCGGCACCGCATCCGGCTGGGCCAGGCATGCCATCACCCGCAAGCATACATGGACATCGGTACGGATCGGCGACCTGGACGGCGACGGCCGGCGCGAGGTCGTGGCCACCTCGGCCGACGGCAAGGGAATCGGCATCTGGAACTGGGGGAACGGACGTTTCGTCGCCAGGCAGGGGCTGGTTCCCGATTTCGGCGATTACCTGGGCATGGATCTCGGCGACGTGTTCGGCAATGGCCATCTCGATATCGCGGCGGTGCGCGCCGACGGGGCCGTCGAGGTATGGTCCGGCCTGCAGGCGGCCGCCCAGCCCCTGGTCGGCATCGCGGGCAGTCCGGTCGGCCAGCCCGTGTCCGTATTCTTTGCCTCCGGCTCGGCGGAACTCGGCGCCGACGCCACCGGGCAGCTGCAGTCGTGGTATGACGCCCTGCCCAAGACGGGCGCGCCGTTGCTGTTCCGCCTCGAGGGACGGGCCGACGTGCGGCCTGTCCATTCCGATCTGTTTCCGAACAATATGGCGCTTTCCCGGGCCCGCGCCGAGGCGGCGGCGGCCTGGCTGAAGCACAGGGGCGTGGGTCCGGATCAGATCCGCATCGTGGCCGCCGGCGACGAGCATCCGTTGCCGGCGGGAACGAACCCGGCCGCGCTCGAGCAGAATCGCCGGGTCAGGATCTCCGTCTTCGACCAGAGCCATGTGCGCATGCTGGACAAGGAGCCGGGGCTGTCCAAGCGCGACCTGTTCCATGTCAGCGAGAACGACGTGTTCAAGACCATCGACGGCATTCCCGAATACCGGGTCGGGCCGGGCGACGAGCTGTCCTTCACGTTCTGGCTCGGGGGCAAGAGCGACGTGCACAAGGTCATCGTGCAGGTGGACGGCACGGTGTCCCTCCCGTATCAGGAGGCGCTGAAGGTCAGCGGCCTGACCTCGACCGAGATCAAGCAGAAGATCACGCATCTGTTGTCCAAATACGAGAAGCATCCGCGCGTGGACGTCATGGTGCTCAAGCCCCACAGCAAGAGCGTCAGCATCTTCGGCGAGGTACAGAGCCTGCTGCGCCAGCCGACCGGGCCGGGCACCTATTATCTCAACGGCAAGGAATCGCTGGTGGAGTTCCTGTCGCGGGCGGGCGGTCCGACCAAGGACGCCGACCTGACGAAGGTGCAGATCCTGCGCGGCGGGCAGACGGTCATGCTCGATCTCGACCGGGCGATCCGCCAGGGCGACTGGAGCGAAAACGCCATCCTGAACAACGGTGACACGATCTTCATCCCGTCCCTGGCCCAGTCCAAGCGGCGCGTGTACGTGCTGGGCGACGTCAAGAAGCCCGGCATCGTCGAGTTCTCCGGCGACATCAATTTCCTGGATGCGATCTCCAAGAGCGGCGGCTTCGGGGATACCGCCTACCTGAAGGACATCCGCATCATCCGTGCCGGCCGCGACCATCCCGAGATCCTGCCGGTGGCGTTCAACCGCTTCATGACCATGGGTGACCTGACCCAGAACGTGGCGCTGCAGGACAAGGACGTGATCATCGTGCCGCGCAGCCCCGTCGGCAACTGGAACCACTACATCCAGCAGATCAGCCCGACACTGGACCTGCTGCTCAAGCCGCTGTCCGTGTCCCAGGAATGGCTGACGGTGCGCGCGCTGCAGAAGCAGCTTCCCTGATGGCGACCCAGCAGGCCACGAGCGGCTACGAGCTCAACCTCGGCGAGTACTGGCAGATCATCCGGCGCCGGCGCTGGATGATCGTCTTCTGTGCCGTGTCGATGGCGCTCTTCAGCTGGCTGTTCACGTGGCTGAACCAGCCGCCGCCGCTGTACAGCTCCAGCGCCACGGTCAAGATCGAACAGGACACCAACCTCGCCGATCTGCTGCTGCAGGGCGGGGCCGTGACGCGTACGGACAACATGCGCACCCAGCTGATGATGGTGAACTCCTTCGCCCTGATGGAGCGGGTCGCCGAGCACATGGGGCGGATTCCCAAGGGCCTGACCTCCGAGGAGATGCTCGCCAACCCGCGGTACATGGACGAGATCATGGCCCTGAAGGACGACGTCAGCGCCGAGCAGGAGTCCGACACCAACATCATCACGATCACGGCGGTGTCGATCTATCCGGACGTGGCCCGCGATCTGGCGCAGGCGGTGGCGGAGGAGTTCAAGTCCTTCAATATCCAGGAGAAGAACCGCCGCGTCTATGACGCCAAGCATTTCATCCAGCAACAGCTGACGCTGGTTCAGGATCGCCTGCGCCAGTCGGAGGAGGCGGTCCGCGATTACAGGCAGACCAACCACCTGTCCGATATCGGCGCCAATTCCGAGGCGATGGGCAAGATGGTCGCCGATTTCGAGCTGTCCTACCGCCACGAGGTGCAGCGGCTGAACAGCCTGCGCTTCGCCCTGGACCAGCTGCGCGCGCGCGTCAAAAGCAATACCTGGGACTATCAGGCCGTATCCGTGCCCGACAAGGTCAGCACCTATTTCGACGGCCTGAACCAGCGCCTGGTCGAGCTGGCGCTGAAGCATACGGAGCTCGCCACCAACTTCACCGATCAGCATCCGCAGATGATCGAGCTCAGGGAACAGGCGGTCGAGATCCTGCGCAGCATGGTCGACGAGTTGGCCCGGCAGGTGCAGATCACGAAGCGGCGCATGGCGGACATCCAGACCAGCATCGAGGCCACCGAGCGGCAGTACATGGGCCTGCCCGAGCAGGCGCTCGAACTGCAGCGCCTGAAGCGGACGGTGCGCATCAACGAGGACCTGTTCGACCTGCTGGAGAAGAAGTACCAGGAGGTGCTGATCAAGGAGGCCGAGAAGGTCCAGGATGTCACGATCCTCCGGCCGGCCATGCTGTCGAAGGTGCGCATCAATCCCGTGCGCTCGATGCAGACCACGACGGCCGGCGGCATCCTCGGCCTGGTGCTTGGCCTGATCATCGCCCTGATCCTGGAGACGATGGATACGTCGATCGGCACCATCGAGGAGGTCGAATCCTTCCTGGAGCTGCCGGTGATCGGCTTCGTGCCGTACCTGTCCGACGACGAGGCCGTGGAGCTGTTCTCGGGTGTCGAGGGACTGGCCACCTCCGGCCCCCAGCTCGAGCGCCAGATCCGCCTGATCACGCATTTCTCGCCGCCTTCGACCATCTCGGAGGCCTACCGGAGTCTGCGCACGAACCTGCAGTTCTCCCAGAGCGGCGAGAAGCGCGTGCTCCTCGTGACCAGCGCCACGATCAAGGAAGGCAAGTCGACGATCGCGGCCAACCTGGCCGTGGTCGTGGCCCAGCAGGGCGCGCGCGTGCTGCTGATCGACGCGGACCTGCGCAAGCCGATCCAGCACCGGACCTTCGGCATCGAGCGCGAGCCGGGCTTGAGCGAATGCCTGATCGAGCAGATCGGGTGGCGGGATGCCGTGCGCCGTTTCTCCGACGT
Source organism: uncultured Zetaproteobacteria bacterium (assembly GCA_964492895.1). Lineage (GTDB taxonomy): Bacteria > Pseudomonadota > Zetaproteobacteria > Mariprofundales > Mariprofundaceae > DATLWN01. The sequence goes on from CAZBLR010000003.1 coordinate 46,075, forward strand.
CATGCTCGGCGACATGGGCATCGACAGCGCCCTGTTGACCCCGGGGCTGGATCAGCTGGACATCCTGACCAGCGGGCGGGTCAAGGCCAATCCTCCGGACCTGCTGGCGGCACCGATGATGCGCAGGATCCTGGACGAGGTGCGCAAGGAATACGACGTGGTCGTCATCGACATGCCGCCGACCCTGCATACGACGGACGCCACCATCCTGGCGCCGCTGGTCGACGGCGTCGTGCTCGTCTATCACATCGGCGCCGTGGTCCGCGGCGCGCTCAAGCGCGTCAAGTCCACGATCGAGAACGTCGGCGGCCATGTCATGGGCCTGGTGCTCAACGGCGTGCGCGGCGAGGTGACGCCCGATTACGCCAAGTACAAGATGGATCGCTATTACGCTTATGCCTATGGCGAAAAGTCGCATGAGCGGAAGGCGTGGCTCGGCTCGGAGGCCGGGGAGACGGTCCGCAAGGTCATCGCGAATATCTGGCGGCGGACCCGTGGCCTGTTCAGCCGGAGCAAGGATGCAGCGGGATCTTAACCGCTTCCGCTTCCGTCGCCGCCGGCGCCGGCAATTGATGCTGATCATCGTCGCCGCCTTGCTCGGGGCCATGCTCGTCGTACTGATGCGGTCCTGCGCCGACCGCTTCCATGGCCCGTACAACAAGGACTACCAGCCCATGGACCAGGACAGGAAGGGACAGCCGGGGGAACAGCCATGAGGCTGCCCAACCAGGTCCGCATCCCCTTTCCGCCGGCCGTGCTGATCACGTTGCTGCTGGTGGCGCTGCTGCTGTACGCCGCCTACCTGATGGCACCGGGGGAGATCCGCACCCCGGCCCTGATCCTGTCGGGGCTGATGGTCATCATCGTGGCCTTTTCCAGCGTGGAGCTGACGCTGTATCTGCTGATCCTGTCCACGCTGCTGTCCCCGGAGCTGGATTTCGGCGGCGCTACGGCCGCCCAGCAGGTGGCCGAGCATATCAGCACCACGACCTCGCGCGGCATCACGTTGCGCCTCGACGATATCCTGCTGTCGGTGATCTGCCTGACCTGGCTGTTCCGCATGGCCATCTTCAAGAACCTGGGAACCGTGCGCAAGACCCCGATCAACCAGCCCATCGCCTGGTACTGGATGGCCACCGCCTTCGCCACATTGGCCGGCTTCTATGCCGGCAGGGTCGGGATGTACGGATTCTTCTTCGTGGCCAAGTACCTGGAGTATTTCGTGCTGTTCTACATGATCGTGAACCAGATCCATGACGAGCAGTCGATCCGGCGCTACGTCAAGGTGATGCTGTTCACCTGTCTGGTGGTCAGCATCATCGGTATCGCGCAGATCCCCAGCGGGGCCCGCGTCTCAGCCCCGTTCGAGGGATCCGAAGGGGAACCGAACACCTTCGGCGGCTATCTGGTGCTGATGTTCTCCGTCGTGCTCGGCATCTTCCTGCACGTCGAGGACAAGGCCAGGAAGCTCAGGCTGGCACTGCTCGGCTGCGCCATCCTGGTACCGCTGGCGTTCACCGAGTCCCGCTCCTCATACCTGGCCTTCATGGCCTCGATCCTGCTGTTCCTGATCTTCGCCCAGAAGAAACGCCTGCTGATCATCCTGTGCCTGGTCGGCGTGATCCTGGTGCCGGTGGTGGTGCCGCAGAATGTGATTACGCGCGTGATGTACACCTTCGACCAGGCCCGCGAGTCCGGCCAGATCTCGGTGGGGGGGATGCGTATCGACACCTCGACCAGCGAGCGCCTGCGCTCCTGGGAACGCGTGCTGGAGCGCGACTTCCCGCGTCATCCACTGCTCGGCGTGGGCGTGACCGGCGGCGAGTTCATGGATGCCCAGTACCCGCGCGTGTTGTCCGAGACGGGGCTGATCGGCCTGGGCCTGTTCCTGTGGTTCCTGCAGCGCGTCTGGTTCCTGCTGCGCCAGAGCTATCGGCGCCTGCACGATCCGGTGCTCAAGGGGGTTGCGCTCGGGACCCTGTGCGGCTACGGCGGGCTGTTGTTCCACGCCATCGGCGCCAATACCTTCATCATCGTGCGCATCATGGAACCGTTCATGATCCTGCTCGGCCTGCTGTTGGCGGCCATGCTCGTCGAGCGGGACGAGGAACGGGAGACCGAGCCTGCGGCCGAACCGGAAACTTCCGGGTTGCAAACTGCCGGGACAGGGTGAGGATATACAGACATGAGGTCGATCACGGGCAAGAGGCTGATGCTGGCCATGGCGGCCGGCTGGCTGATGCTGGCCGGCATGCAGGCTGGCGAGGCGGCCACCATCAAGGACGTGCGCCTGTGGACCGCCCCCGACAATTCGCGCCTGGTGTTCGATCTGGACCATTCCATCGACTATGACCTGTTCCGGCTGCACAACCCGGAACGCATCGTCGTGGACATGCACCAGACACGCCTCGGTGCCAGCATGGACGGGCTGGCCCTGCCCGATCCGGTAATCCAGGACATCCGCCACGGCTCGCCGAAGCCGGACGTGCTGCGCATGGTCATCGACGTCAAGGAACAGGTGCAGCCCCGCTCCTTCCTGCTCAAGCCGATGGAGGGCAAGCCCTACCGCCTGGTCATCGACCTGCTGCGTCCGGAGCAGGGGAACAAGGACCAGACGCCGATCACGGCGCAGAGCACCAGCAAGGAAGTGGTGATCGCCATCGATCCGGGCCACGGCGGCGAGGACCCGGGGGCGATCGGGCCGCACGGCCTGAAGGAGAAGAACGTGACGCTGGCGGTGGCCAAGGCCCTGGCCAGGGATATCGACGCCCATCCCGGCATGCGGGCCTTCCTGACCCGCACCGGCGATTATTATGTGCCCCTGAAGGAACGCGTGCGCCTGGCCGTGAACGCGCATGCCGACCTGTTCATCAGCATCCATGCCAATTCCGCCCCCCATGATCGTCACGTCAAGGGGGCCAGCGTGTACATGCTTTCCGAGAAGAAGGCCTCGGACAAGGTGGCGCAGATCCTGGCCGACAAGGAGAACGCGGCCGACTCGATCGGCGGCGTCATGCCGCAGGAGGTGCAGGACCCCGTCGTCAACGAGATCCTCGTGGACCTGAAGAAGCGGGAAAGCCTGAACAGCGCCCGCATGCTGGCCAAAGACATCCTGCACGACCTGGGCAAGGTCGGTCCGATCAAGTATCCGGAGGCCAAGGCCGCGCGCTTCATGGTGCTGACCGAGCCGCGCATGCCCAGCGTGCTGGTCGAGCTCGACTTCATCTCCAATCCGCGGCGCGAGCGCCTGCTCGGCGAGCCGGGCTACCGGCAGAAGCTGGCCCAGGCCCTGAGCCGGGCCAGCACCTCCTTCCTGGTGCAGGAGGGTCGCCTGGCCAAGGTCAGCGGACCGCAGGCCAGGCGCCGCGTCTACGTGGTCAGGCCCGGCGACAGCCTCTGGGACATCGCGCGCCGTTACGGCGTGCCCGTTGCCGATATCCGCGAAACCAACCATCTGAATTCCTCTGATCTTAGGGTCGGCCAGGAACTGACACTGCCGGACTCCAACTCGTGAACACCCCCAAGCTGTACCGCCGACTGCTGGCATTCCTGCGCCCGTATTACGCCCGTCTGATCGTGGCCATGCTGTGCATGATCGTGTTGGCCGCCTGCACGGCGGCGCTGGCCTGGGCCCTGAAGCCGGCACTCGACGATGCCCTGGGCGGCAAAAGCCGGGAGATGATCTACCTGATCCCGGCCCTGGTCATCGGCCTGTACGTCATCAAGGGCATCGCCTACTACGGGCAGGCCTATCTGATGGCCTTCGTCGGCCAGCGGGTGATCTTCGACCTGCGCAATGTGCTGTATCACCGCCTGACCGAACAGTCGCTCGGCTTCTTCGCCCACCGCAAGACCGGCGAGCTGCTGGCCCGGCTCAGCTACGACGTGACGCTGGTGCAGGCGGCGGTCAGCACCAGCGTCACGGCCCTGATGCGCGATATCGCCACCATCGTGTTCCTGGTCGGCGTGGTGCTGTACCAGGACTGGCTGCTGGCACTGATCGCCTTCACGGTGTTCCCGGCCGTCGTCTGGCCGACCGCCCGTTTCGGACGCCATATCCGCCGGGCCAGCCGCGACGGTCAGGTGTCGATGGGCGAGATGTCGAGCCTGGTCGAAGAGACGGTCGGCGGCATCCGCGTGGTCAAGGCCTTCGGCATGGAGGACTACGAGCGCGGCCGCTTCGAGCATTTCACCGGGGATTTCCTGCGCCACCAGCTGCGCGCCGAGCGCGTCAACGCGCTGTCGTTCCCGATCATCGAGCTGCTGGGCGGCTTCGGCATCGCCGGCGTGCTGCTGTACGGGGGCCTCCGGGTCGCGTCCGGCGAGACGACGCCCGGCACGCTGATCTCGTTCCTGGCGGCGCTGATCATGCTCTACGAGCCGGTGCGGCGCCTATCAAGCGCCAACAACCAGATCCAGCAGGGCATGGCGGCCTCGGAGCGCATCTTCGATATCATGGACGAGCCGGTGACGGTGCAGGACGCACCCGATGCGATATCCCTGCCCGCGTTCAGGCAATCGGTCCGCTTCGAGCACGTGGCCCTGCAGTATCCGGGCGCCGAGCGGCCGGTGGTGCAGGATGTCAGTTTCGAGGTCGGCGTCGGCGAGATCGTGGCCCTGGTCGGGCGCAGCGGCGCCGGCAAGAGCTCGCTGGTCAACCTGATCCCGCGCTTCATCGACGTCAGCGGCGGTGCGGTCAGCATCGACGGCCACGACGTGCGCCGGCTGACGCAGGCCTCGCTGCGCGCGCAGATGGCCTTCGTGACGCAGGAGGTGATCCTGTTCAACGATACGGTGCTGAACAACATCGCCTACGGCCTGGGCGAGGTCGACATGGCGCAGGTCGAGGGGGTGGCGAAGGCGGCCAACGCGCACGAGTTCATCGCCAGGCTGCCGCAGGGATACCAGACGCTGATCGGCGAGCGCGGCGTGATCCTGTCCGGCGGCCAGCGCCAGCGCCTGTCCCTGGCCCGGGCGCTGCTCAAGGACGCGCCGATCCTGATTCTCGACGAGGCGACGAGCAGCCTGGACACCGAGTCCGAGCGCCTGGTGCAGCAGGCCATTGACCGCCTGATGCAGGGCCGTACGGTGATCGTCATCGCCCACCGGCTGTCCACGATCCGCCATGCCGACCGCATCGTCGTGCTCGACCAGGGGCGGGTGGCCCAGGTCGGCACGCATGAGGAGCTGCTGGACGCGGGTGGGCTGTACGCCGAGCTGTACCACATGCAGTTCGAGTCGCAGGAACTCGAGTGAAGCAGCGATTCCTCGGTTGGTTGGTTCCCAAGCTGATCTATCTCATCTATCGATTTCTCTGCAAGACGATCCGTTGGGAGTATGTCGGGGATCGCTATGACAATGCGATGCCGCCATTCGTTCTCGGGTACTGGCATGCAAGGATTCTGATGCTCCCATACGCCTTTCCGGGCTGGAATGGCTCGCTCCTCATTTCGGATCACCAGGACGGCAGCTATATCGCTGACGCTGCCAGAATGATGGGTTTCGGTTCCACCCGCGGCTCTTCCACCCGCGGAGGTTCGCGGGCGCTGCTGGCACTGATCCGGATTGCCAGGGCGGGATTTCCGATCGCCGTTACGCCGGACGGACCGAAGGGGCCGGCCGAAGAGATGAAAATGGGTGTCGTGCAGATGGCAAGGAAGAGCGGGATACCGTTTCGTTCGGCCTGTTACGCGACCCGACGCTACTGGCGCGCCGGGTCGTGGGATCGTTTCTACATCCCCAAGCCCTTTACAAGTGGGGTGTTTGTCCTCAGTGATCCCATTGTCTTCGAAGATACGGATGAAAAGACGCTTGCCCGCTTTCAAGCGGTGATGGATGCAACACAGGCAAAAGCCGATAGCTATTTCGAATAAACGCCGCGTTCAGCCAAAAAAGTGATTCACCCGGCACAGCCATCACGATAAATTAGGTCCATTGGCTTTGGACGGTAAATGAATGGACTGGTTAATCCCTCGACTCATCTATCTGATTCACAAGTTTCTCGCGGTGACCATCCGCTGGGAGTTCGTGGGCGAGCGCTACCGGCCGGGGGCCGCGCCCTACATCCTGAGCTTCTGGCATGCGCGCCTCCTGATGATGCCGTACGCCTACAGGGGCTGGAACGGCTCGATGCTGATCTCCGAGCACAAGGACGGCGCCTATATCGCCGATGCCGTGCAGCTGATGGGCATCGAGTCCAGTCGGGGCTCGACCAACAAGGGCGGGGCGCGGGCGCTGCTCGGGATGATCCGCCTGGCCAGGAGCGGCCGGGCGCTCGGCATCACCCCCGACGGCCCGAAGGGCCCGCGCGAGGTGGTGCAGCCGGGCACGGTGCAGCTGGCGAAGAAGAGCGGCCTGCCGCTGCGCGCCGTCTGCTATGCCACGAAGCGGCACCGGCGCGCCAACTCCTGGGACCGCTTCTACCTGCCGCTGCCGTTCACGCGCGGCGTGTTCGTAATCGGCGAGCCGGTATATGCGGACAGCGACGACGATGCCGAGAGCCTGCGCCGCTTCCAGCAGGCCATGGACGAGGTCCAGTCCAGGGCGGACAGCTACTTCGACTGATGGCCGCTTCCGGTCATTCATCAGAACGTAGGCAACAATTCGGGTGTTTATGGCTTCCATCCGATATATATCAGCAGCTTAACTCGCTCATCTGGCTTGCGACCGTATTGGGACTGACTCATAATCAATAAAATACTTATGGACTTGCCGTCTCTTGGTCTTCGTGCCAAAGCTATCGCGTTGCTGGCATTGATGTTTCTATGCCTGACTTCGCTATCGATAATTGGAGCTTTTCAGGGTTTCGAGCAAGTCAAGAAAGACAAACAGGCCGAATTTCGATTTGCTGCCACATGGATCGGGAGCGAGGCACAGCGTCACCTTGCCCAGGCCCGCATGGTTTCCTTCATGGTGATGAATCATCTTCGAAAGGGTTTGAATCAGAAGATATGCAGCCAGGGCATCGTTGGCGAACCTGGGCTCGATCGGGGTTTTGGTCAATTCGCCCTTGCCGATCCTGACGGGAAGGTTTCATGTAATTCCATTCCGTGGCTAACCATTGATAATGTCGCCAACACAGCCTACTTCACACAAGCGATCAAACGAGTTGGTCTTGGTTATCTTTCAGAGGCTGATAACAAAAACGCTCAACAATATGCCGCCATCATGGCGCACGCGATGCGCAATCGTGGCAAGGCATTGAAAGTCATCCTGGTAGGCGTGGACTTTTCCTGGATGAAGCAGGCAATCGATACGACTCATTTGGCGGCAACGACCCATTTGATACTGGTCGATGACAATGGGACAATGATCGCTGGGACCGAAAATTTGGCCAATCGGGTAGGCAAAAGCCTGGTTGGCACCAGGTTCTACAAACAGGTCCTTACTGCCAAATCATCGTTTTTTGAAGGTTCCAGCTTGTTCGGAGCCGAAAGCCTCATCGTAACGCATCAATTCAGAAGCGGATCAGGCAAAATGCGCGTGATCATTGATACCCCTTATTCAGAGCTGTTAAAGCCCGCGTATCGTGGTTTGATCAATCAGCTTCAGATCAGCGTCGTAGTATTTGTCCTGATACTCATCCTGGCTTATTACTTGAGCGACAGGTCCTTCTTGAGAAAGGTCGGGGCCATCAAACATGAGGCGGAGTTGCTTGCTGGCGGGGACCTGTCTGTCAGGATCAATATGGCGAATAAGGACGAGCTTGGCCATCTGGCCCAATCCATCGATACAATGGCTAACGCGTTACAGGCCGGGGAAATCAAGCTCAAGGCGGCCAATGATAAGCTGCATCGAGTTAATCGCACCCTGCTTGTGCTTTCAGCCGGGAACCGATCATTGCTGGTCGCCAAGACAGAAACGGAACTGCTGGACAGAATATGCCAGGAGATCGTGGAAAAGGGCAAATATATGGCGGCATGGATAGGGCTTGCCGGTCCGGCGAATGACATGTATCTGCATAAAGTGGCTCACTATCCACAGTCCGACGACGAAATTGGCAGGATTGATTGGAACGAAATGGGTAATGCCTCGGGGCCCATCATCGCTTCCGTGCGAGAGGACAAGGTATTGATCATCAACGATACCGCCTACGAATCGGTATACAGGCAGCTTGGCGAGCAAGCACAAAAATATGGCTTCCGTTCAGTGATCATGCTGCCGCTGCATCTGGGAGGAACCCCCTTTGGTGCTTTAATCCTCAGTGCCCACCTCAGAAACGAGTTCGGCAAAGAACAAGTTGAATACCTGAAGGAAACCGCTTCCGACATTTCGCTCGGTATCGAGATGTTGCGCACCAAGGATGAAAAGAACCGACTTCTTCTTCTTGAAGAGCAACACGAAAAAATTGTTAGACAAAGTCTGGAAGACGCGATGCAAGCGATTTCCACGATGATTGAAATGCGCGACCCATTGACCTCTGGGCATCAAAAACGAGTGGCTGGCTTGGCGAGACTTCTGGCAAGGGAACTGGGAATGAGTGTCGACGAGGCACATGGAATATTTCTCGCCGCAATCGTGCATGATATCGGAAAAATAAAAGTCCCGGCAGCTATTCTGTCCAAATCCGGCAAATTAAGTGATATGGAATTCTCGCTAGTGAAAGAGCATGTTGTAGTCGGTTACGAACTTCTGAAAGACATCAAATTTCCCTGGCCAATCGCGGAAATGGTGCACCAGCATCACGAAAGATTGGATGGTTCGGGGTATCCTTTGGGACTTAAGGACGGCGCTATTCTGTTCGGTGCCCGGATACTGGCGGTCGCGGATGTGGTGGAGGCCATGGCATCCCCTCGCCCTAACAGACCAGCGCTTGGAATTGATGCAGCGCTAAATGAAATCAATAATGGAAAGTCTGCCTTATACGACGAAGCAGTTGTCAACGCATGCATAGCCATTTTCAGGGAGGGTCGATTCGTTTTTTGATTCGTGCAGCGAAGGGGCCGCGTGAGGGGTGTACCCCGGCACCGTGCTGTTGGCGAGAAAGAGCGGCCTGCCGCTTCGCGCCGTCTGTTACGCGACGAGGCGGCGCAGGCGGACGACTATTTCGATTGATGGCCGACGCGGCCGATATCAGTCATAAGAAGAGGGCGCAAACGTTCACGGCATCGTAGTAAGGTTCACCCTGGAGCTTGGGGGACGCTGCGCCTTCAAGACACCCGGGGGCTTGGTATGTCTGAACACCTAAGGAATCGCGTCGCGCTGATTACCGGCGGCTCGCGTGGCATCGGCAAGGCGATCGCCCTGGCGCTCGCCGCTGCGGGCGCCGCGGTCGCGGTGAATTATCGGGAGCGCAGCCATGAGGCGGCCTCCGTGATCGAAGCCATCCATCGGAGCGGCGGCCGGGCGATGGCGGTCGCGGCCGATGTGTCGGTTGCCGGTGCCGTCCATGACATGGTGTCCGGCATTGAACGGCAGCTTGGTCCGATCGATATCCTGGTCAACAACGCCGGCATGGCGGCGATGCGCGGACTCGACGATCTCACCGAGGAGGATTTCGACCGCACCCTCGCGGTCAATCTGAAATCCTCCTTCCTCTGTACGCAAGCCGTCTTGCCAGGCATGCGGGTGCGGCGCTGGGGTCGGATCATCAACATCTCGTCGATTGCAGCGCGCGGTGCGGGTGGCGTCAGCGTCGCCTACAACGCCTCCAAGGCCGGGCTCGAAGGCCTGACGCGAGGCTATGCGGCGCGCCTTGCGCCGGAAGGCGTGACGGTCAACGCGGTGGCCCCGGGCCTGATCGATACGGAGATGGGCAAGCCGCTGATCGAGGCGGGCGTCGGCGCACGCATCCCGGTCGGCCGCGTTGGCACCGGTGAGGAGATCGCGCAGGCCGTCATGCTTCTGGTCGGCGACGCCTTCATCACCGGTCAGACGCTCGCGGTGAACGGCGGCGGGGCATTCCTGTAGGCAGCCGACCGGTGGCTTTCCGGACGCGCCTGTTAACAGGGCCTGGAAACGGGAGTAGATTGCCTTGGATTGAAGGTATGGACTAAGGGGAGATGTTCATGAAGTGGGTCTGGGCTAGTTATGCGTTCTGTACCGTGTTCGGGTTCTACTCCATGCACAAGGCTTCCGAGCTGATCGGCCCGTATCCCTTGACGGACGGTCGGCATTCCGGGGCGTTCTACATCTGGGAGATGAGCGCCGGCCTGTTCCTGCTCATTGCCGTCACCGGAGCGATCATCTCCCTGTTCGATCTGGTGATGGGGGACTGATACAGCCTGCCGAAGTCTTAACCCGACCAGGCGCCGTCGTGCCCACGCGGCGTGTTCGTGGCCGGACCCTGTGTACGCGACAGGGTCGTTGCTGAGAATCTGCGCCGCGTCAATCCTTGTGGTTCGAGTTGCGCACGCGCTGCCTGTACAGGTGGTAGGCCCCGGTCTGGATGAGGGCCATGAACGCAAACAGCAGCATGAACTGGTCGCGCACATCCAGGATGCCAAACGACATCAGAGAGAACAGGCCGGTAAAACCAAAGGCGATCCCGGAAGCGATGGCGAAGGTCGTCCCCGTCAAGAACTCCAGTGGAATCATGACCAGGGAAAGCCCCAGCCAAACGTCTCCGGCGGAAAAATGCGAACCTGCCATGGTTTCTCCAAGCCCACATATCGGTTGTGGATACGCGGATATTAAACACAGGGCCCGATTGAAACGCAACGAGCGTCCGAGGAAAACCTTGAACTTCGACATGCCGGTGCAAAGATGGGATGCCGGTATTGCAGCGGGCGGTTAAGCCGCCATCCTTCGTTCAGGGGTGACCGTCATGAAGAAATGGATGTCGACGCTGCTTGTTTCCTCGGCCTTATTGGTTCCTCTGCAAGGGTACGCAGCCGACCAGCAAGTGCCGCAGCTGGACCACGTGTTCCTGATCATGATGGAGAACCATGATTACGACGAGCCGGGCCGGGTGCCGGCCATCCTGAACAACGAGGCCGACGCGCCGTACATCAACGCCATGGCCAAAAAGTACAACCTGGCCACGAACTACCTGGCGGTCGGCCATCCCAGCCTGACCAACTACCTGGAGGTCGTCGGCGGATCGAATTTCGGGGTCAACCAGGACCTGTTCCCGCATTGGGGCTCGCCAGAGAACATGAAGCACCGATACGGCTTCATCCCGACCCGCGGCACCGACATCGCCAGCAGCTCCTTCGCCTATGCCAAGGCTTGCTGTGACGACCGGTTGGGTTACATGGTGCCCGGCGGGGCGCCCTTCGTCGGGGAAACAATCGCCGACCAGCTGGAACAGGCAGGCAAGACGTGGAAGACGTATCAGGAATCGCTGCCGGTCCGGGGCGGCTATGGCGTGGACACCTCCGATGGCGACAAGGTCAATCAGGGTGTCCCGCTTTATGCGGCCAAGCACAACCCCTTCGAATACTTCCGGTCGACGCAGGGCTCAAGCGCCATCGTCGGCTATGCATCCGATCTGTCCCGCAAGGCCATCGGCGGGGAACTCGCCAGGGATCTGACGGCCGGCACCGTCGCCGATTTCAACTTCATCGCGCCCAACCAGTGCCATGACATGCACGGCACCGCCGTGTGCTCGCAGGCGCACGCCCTGATCCGCGACGGCGACAGGGAGGTGCAGGCGCTGGTCGGTGCCATCACCGGCTCGGCCGTGTGGAAAACGGGCCGGAACGCCATCATCGTGATGTGGGACGAGAACGATTTCAGCGCCACCGGCAACAACCGCATCCCGGTGATCGTCATGACCAACTACCAGTCCAAGGGCATGCATTCGGCCCGCGCCTACAACCACTTCTCCCTGCTCAAGTCCCTGGAGCAGGGCTTCGGCCTGCACTACCTGAATCATGCGAGGGATCCGGACATCCACGCGATGACCGACATCTTCGCGCCGCGCTGACCGTCATCTCGTCGATTCAGTGAGCTAGTGCCTCCAGCCAGGCGCCTTCGAGCAGGCCCGCGTCGACGACGATCAGCTCCGGGTAGTGCCAGCGGGTGAAGACGGCATCGATGATGGCCAGGCCCGCCACCATCAGGTCGGCGCGTCCCGGCTCGATGGTGCGGATGGCCTGGCGCTGGTCGTGGGTCATGGCCAAGAGCCGGTCGCGCAGGGCGACGAACTCGGCGCGCGGGATCGTGTGGTTGTTGATGCGTTCCTCGTCGTACGGATAGAGGTCCAGATGCACGGCACCGAGGGTCGTGACGGTGCCGGCGGTGCCGACCAGGTGCTGGGGTGCCTTGCGGTCGGGCCAGCCGTCGGCGACGGCATCCAGATGCATGTTCGCGGTGCGTACCATGGCCCGGTAATCCTCGGACGACGGCGGGTCGCTGGTCAGATGCGCCTCGACCAGGCGCACGACGCCCATCTTGCGGCTGACCGCGTCGACCAGGACCTCGTCGCGCACGCGGATGAACTCGGTGCTGCCGCCGCCGATGTCGAACAGCAGCATGTCGCCGCGCGTCTGTGGGTGCAGCACGGCCGTGGCCCCGGCCAGCGACAGCCGCGCCTCATGCTCGCCCTCGATGATGCGCACCCGGATGCCGGTCTGCTGTTCGATGATGTCGCGGAACGCCCGGCCGTTGCCGGCCTCGCGCATGGCGGCGGTGGCCACGGCATGGGTGCCGGCGAGGCTGGCGCCGTGTTCGGTGATCAGCCCGGCGAATTCCTCAAGGGCGGTGAGCGCCCGTTCCATGCCCGCCTCGGACAGCCGGCCCGTGGCGTGCAGGCCCTCGCCGAGGCGGACGATGCGATGGGTGCGGTAAATCGTTTGCCAGGGGGCCGTGGATCCGGACGGGGAGGGCTCGGCGATCAGCAGGCGCAGGGTGTTCGAGCCGATGTCGACGGCGGCGCGGATGCCCCCCATATGCGTGTGAACGGTCCCTAGCCCAGGCGCTGGACTTCGGTTCGGTGCAGCCGGGCCAGTTCGACGTAGTGGGCGGACGAGCGGGGCAGGAAGGCCTTCTCCTCGTCGGTCAGCGCGCGCATTTCGCGGGCCGGTACGCCGGCGTACAGGTAGCCGCCGCGCAGCACCTTGCCCTCGGGGACCAGGGCGCCGGCGGCCAGGAAGCAGCCGGCTTCCAGCACGGCGCGGTCCATGACGATCGCGCCCATGCCGACCAGGCATTCGTCCTGGATCTCGCAGCCGTGCAGGATCACGCGGTGGCCGACGGTGACGCGGTCGCCGACGACGCAGGGGGTGATGCCCTCGCTGGTGTGGATCAGCGTCAAATCCTGGATGTTGCTGTCGGCACCGATGCGGATGTCGTGCACGTCACCGCGCAGCACGCACTGGTACCAGATGTTGGACGCCTCGCCGATCCACACGCGGCCGATGACGTCCGCCGAATCGGCGATGAACGCCGATTCGGCGATGTCCGGTGTCCAGTGCCGGTACGAGGCGATCATGCCGCCTGCGGGGCGGTGTGCTCGCTTTGTTCCGGTTTGGCCACGACGTGCGGCTGCTTGGCCGCTTCCTTCTGCTCGACGATGCGGTTGCAGCGACCGTTGATGGCGCCGCCCTCGGCCAGGGTCAGCATCGTGTACTCGACGTCGCCGTTCAGCTGGCCCTTCTCGCCGACCTGCAGGGATTTCGTGGCGCGGACGTTGCCGCGGATGGTGCCGTGCAGCACCAGGTGCGGCACGTCGACCTCGCCCTTGACCTCGGCATTCAGGCTGATGATCAGCGTGCCCTCGTTCTGCGAGCGGATGTTGCCCTCGAAATGGCCGTCGATGCGCACGGCGCCCTCGAAGTCCATTTCGCCGACGAAATGGGCGTGCGAGCCGATCAGCGTATCGATATGCAGGCCCTCGCCACGCATCGAAGGCTTGGCCGTTTTACTACTCATCTTCATCAGTCTCCTCCTTGAATGGCGATCGTGTATCGCCCCTTTTCTCTACCCTGTGGGTCGTAGCGGATCAGCAGCAGCGACGTGGGCTTCCACGTCTGTGTCCATGCTATCTCCCCGTCCACGAACGCATGGTTGTCCATCTGGTACGGCAGGTTCTCCTGGCCGTTGTACCACGGCAGCGCCATCGGGTTGCCGTCGGCCGGGTTCGTAGCATAACACTTGAAGTACCCCACCACATGCCTCGGGTAATTACCGCCCTTCACGACAATGAAACTGTACGCCAGCGTCTGTGAGTTACGCCACTGTGCGGCGGAATTGACCAGCTGGATGCCAGACTGCTTCATGGCCTCCAGGATGCTGTCGTAGACGCTGATGCGCTTGTCCTGGGCCGTGATCTTGGCGCGCATCGTCTTGCTGTCCTTCTCGTATTGCGCGATCTGGGCATCCTTGATGGCGATCGAGGCCTCGCGGTCCGCGAGCTTCGACTGCAGCCGGCTGTTGTCGCGCTGAAGCTGCAGGTACTGCGGCATCAGTTCCGGGTCGGACGGCATCCGCTGGTACAGGCCGCCGAGATAGCCGCCGCCGGCCAGCAGGATCACGACGACGATGATCGTGATCGGCCGCAGCATCAGGTAGCGGGTCGGCTGGCCCGCATACTGGTCGATGATCATCAGCTGGCGGGGGCGCCACAGGGCGTGGCCGATGGCCTTGAACACGTTCATCCCCTCAGGGCCACAGGCCGTGCGCAGCCAGGCCGGCCGTCTCGTCGAGGCCGAACATCAGGTTGGCGTTCTGTACCGCCTGCCCGGCGGCTCCCTTGAGCAGGTTGTCCAGGCAGCTGACGACCACGGCCGAATCGGGGCCGGTGACGCACACGCCGATATCGCAGCGGTTGCTGCCCTTGACACCCTGCGTCGACGGCATCCGGCCCTCGGCCAACACGCGCACGAACGGCTCGCCGGCGAAGGCGTCGGCGAGGATCGCGTGCCAGGACTCCGGCGCCTCGCCGTTCAGGTGCAGCGTGGTCAGCATGCCGCGGGTCATCGGCAGGATATGCGGCACGAAGCGGACCGTGGCGGATGTCCCCGAGAAATTCGAGGCCCATTCGTCCATCTCCCAGGCATGCCGGTGCCGCGGCAGTCCGTAGGCCCGCACGCCCTCGTTGATCTCGCAGAACAGCAGGTCCGTCCTGGTGCTGCGGCCGGCGCCCGAGGTGCCGGACTTGGAATCGACGATGATGCCCTCGGACGCGATCAGGCCGGATTCCAGCAGGGGCACCAGCGGCAGCAGCGTCGAGGTCGGATAGCAGCCGGGATTGGCCACCAGCCGCGCCCCCTTGACCTGCTCGCGCGCGAACTCGCTGAGGCCGTACACGGCCTCGCCCAGCAGCTCCGGATGCGGATGCTCGGCGCCGTAGGCGGCCCGGAACGTTTCGGTGGTGGCATGCCGGAAGTCGGCGCTCAGGTCGACCACCCGTTTGCCGGCGGCCAGTGCCGCCTGCACGCTGGCCGCGGCGGCCCCGTGCGGCAGGGCGGTAAACACCAGCTGCACCGCATCGGGCAGCGCTGCATCGGAGGCCAGCAGCGGCATGGCCGCGACCGGGCCGCCGAGGCCGGGCAGCACCTCGCCGGCCGCCTTGCCGGCCTGGCTGTGGGCGCCCAGATGCACGATGCGGAAATGCGGGTGCGCATCGAGCAGGCGGATCAGCTCGGCACCGGTGTACCCGGTCGATCCCAGGATGGCGACATCGATGTTCATCGGGGCATGCTAGCGCGCCTGCCCCTGGCATCAATGTTTGCGGTCCGACGCGGCGCTAGCAGAGCTGCGGATCCTTCAGCAGCGCCTGCATCTCGGCCAGGAGCCGGCGTCGGCCCAGCAGCAGGCGCAGGCGTCCGCCCCCGGATGTCCGCCACAGGTGGGCGGCGCGGATGCCGGCCAGGAGCAGGGTGCGCACCTTGTCGGTGTTGGCGGCCTGGGACAGGTGCTCGGTCTTGCCGTGGATGATGATGCGCGGCGCAAGCGTGCTCAGGGTGTCGCCGTACAGCGCGGCCAGGCCGGCGATCACGGAGGGGTGGGTGGGATTGGCGAAGTAATCGGCCTGGGAGCGGGCCCGGCCGATGCCGCCGGCGATCCGTGCCAGCATGTCCGGCTTGCTGCACAGGCGGCGCTCCAGGCGCATCAGGCTGGCCCCGTAGGCGACGATGGCCTTGGCTTCGGGGACCGGCGCCCCCTTGAGCATGCGCATGGCCAGGTGCAGGCCCGTGTGCAGCCGGCGCAGGCCGCCATAGGCCTGTTCCGGGCTGTCGGCGGCCTCGGCCAGGATGCTGTGCACGCAGGTCTCGAAATCGTCGGCATCGACCGTGCCCTTGCGGGCGATGACGTCGACCATGTATGCGGCCTGCACCAATGCGGCGAAGGCCACGGCACGGTCGCGCGCATGGCTTCGGGGACCCTTCCGGTTGAGCTCGGATGGCATGGCGCTATTGTGTCGGCATGCCGACACGCGAACAAGCCGCAGCAGGCCGCATGGGGGACGGATTGTTCGTCCGTGCCGGCCGGGCGCTGCTGCTGACCGATTTCGGGGCCAAGGCGGTCGAGGTGGCCGGCCTGTTGCAGGATGTGCGCCACGGGCGGTGGCGCCGCGACGCGCTGGCCGGGATGATCGACGTGCGTGCCCCGGGCCGGCCCGAACGCCCGCAGCTGGTGGCCCCGGGCCTGGTGCCGCGCCGGGGCATGGGCAGCCCGGCGGGCCGGCTGGCCCTGATGCACGCGGTGGCCCATATCGAGTTCAATGCCATCAACCTGGCGCTGGATGCGGTGCACCGCTTCCGCGACATGCCGGACGCCTATTATGCCGACTGGCTGCAGGTGGCCGACGAGGAATGTCGCCATTTCGCGATGGTGCGCGCCTACCTGCAGGTGCACGGGGCCGATTACGGCGATTATCCGGCCCATGACGGCCTGTGGGAGATGGCCGTCAACACGGCCGACGACGTGCTGGTGCGCATGGCGCTGGTGCCGCGGGTGCTGGAGGCCCGGGGCCTGGATGTGACGCCGGGCATGATCGACCGGCTCAGGCAGGCCGGGGACGACGAGGCGGCCGGGGTGCTGGAAGTGATCTACGCGGAGGAGGTCGGCCATGTCGCGTCCGGCACGCGCTGGTTCCGCCACCTGTGCGACGGACGGGGCCTGGAGCCCGCATCCACGTTCTTCGACCTGCTTGGCCGCCATTTCCCGGACGGCCTGCATGGGCCCTACAACCTGCCGGCGCGCCGCGTGGCCGGATTCTCCGAGCGCGAGATCGCGATCCTGACCGAGGGCCTGTAGCCGCGGGTCCCGACCCTGTGACATACCGGAGTCACGGGCTTCCACTTACTTGTATTCCGAGTCGCCATTCCTAGCCTGCGTGCCCATCTGTGGGGAGGGAACCTCGCCTCGGGACAGCGGCGCTTGGGCCGCCGTTTCCCAGGGACGACAAGGAGTCGACGATGCTGATGCGATCCACGCTGATGGTGCTGGCGGTGGCGCTGTGCCTGATCACGGGCGGTGTGCCCCAGGCAAGGGCGGGCATCGTCATCCATGGTGCCGGCGGCACCTTCCCGTATCCGATCTATGCCTGGTGGGCGCTGCGCTACGGCCGGCAGAGCGGCACCAAGATCCTGTACGACGCCATCGGCTCCGGCGGCGGCATCGAGCGCATCGAGAGCCGGGCGGTCGACTTCGGCGCCTCGGACGCACCCCTGACCCCGGCGGAGCTGCAGAAGTACGGCCTGATCCAGTTCCCGACGGTGCTGGGCGGCGTGGTGCCGGCGATCAATGTGCCGGGCGTGCCGTTCGGTCAGCTGAAGCTGACCGGGCCGGTACTGGCCGAGATCTTCCTCGGCAGGATCACGCGCTGGAACGATCCGATGCTCAGGGTGCTGAATCCGACGATGGACCTGCCCGACCTGCCGATCACGGTCGTGCACCGCACCAAGGGCTCGGGCACCACGTGGATCTTCACCAATTACCTGAGCAAGGTCAGCCCGGCCTGGCGCCGGAGTCTCGGCAACCACAAGCTGATCGACTGGCCGGTCGGCGTCGCCGCCATCGGCAACGGCGGCATCATCGACAAGGTCAATGCCACGAGCGGGGCGATCGGTTACTGCGAGTATTCGTACGCGGTGGAGAGCCACGTCAATTACGCCATGATGCAGAACCATGACGGCGTGTTCGTCAAGCCCGGGCGCGCCAACTTCCAGGCCGCCGCCGACGGCGTCGACTGGTCGCGCAAGGACGCCGACATCGTGCTGACCGACAAGCCGGGGCCGACCACCTGGCCGATCGCCGGCGCCACCTTCATCCTGATGTACAAGCAGCAAGCTCACCCGGAAGTGGCGCGCGAGATCCTGCGCTTCTTCGACTGGTGCTACCGCGAGGGCGGCCTGTACGCCGAGCTCATCGATTACGTGACGCTGTCCGACGACCTGGTCAACAACATCCACCAGACCTGGCGGGACAACCTGATCGGCACCGACGGCGAGCTGCTGTGGAAGTAGCCCGGCCGGCGGCTAGCGGCGCAGCAGCTCCAGGGTGCGGTCCAGGCCGCCGTCGTTGATGGCGTAGGGGGCCTCGGCGACCACCTTCGGCTTGGCGTGGAAGGCGATGCCGAGCCCGGCCGTACGCAGCATCGGCAGATCGTTGGCCCCGTCGCCGAGGGCCACTGTCTGCGATATCGGGATGGTCCAGGCCGCGGCCTGACTCAAGAGGGCCCGTTTCTTGGCCGCGGCATCGACGATGTCGCCCAGCACGTTGCCGGTGAGCTTGCCGGCATGGATCTCCAGCACGTTGGACAGGGTGTAATCCAGTGCCAGGCGCTGCTTCAGCCGGTCGGTGAAGAAGGTGAAGCCGCCGGATACCAGACCGACCTTCCAGCCGTGCGCATGCACCGTGTCGATCAGCCGCTCGGCGCCGTCGGTGAGGCGGATGCGCTGCTCGTACACCGTGTGCAGCACGGATTCGTCGAGGCCCGCCAGCAGCGATACGCGTTCGGTCAGCGAGGCGGCGAAATCGAGCTCGCCACGCATGGCGCGTTCGGTGATGGCGGCGATCTGCGGCTTGATGCCGAGGAAGTCGCCGATCTCGTCGATGCACTCGCACTGGATCAGCGTCGAGTCCATGTCCATGAACAGCAGGCCGGGTTCGGAGAGAAGCGGGGCGTTGGCGGGCGGTGTCAGCGTCATCGTCCGCATCCTTCATGAGCTTCCCCGCGATGGCAATCGGCAGGCGGTGCCGCCGGGCTCAGTCCTTCAGCAGCGCGTCGAGGAAGGCGACGGTGTGCGCGAGGCGTGCGCCGGCGTCCGCCCAGTCGCCGAGCAGCGTCAGGCTGCCGTCCGGCCTGAGCGCATGGTGGCGCGGGTCGGCCTGCACCCGGGCCAACAGCTTCATGCGATCGATCGGCGAGTCCTCGGTGAACAGCAGGCGGATGCCCGATGCCGGGGCATCGAGCCGGGAAAGGCGCAGCTTCCTGGCCCGCCAGCGCAGGCGTGCAGTCTCCAGACAGAATCTGGCCTCGGGCGGCATGCGCCCGAAGCGGTCGGTCATCTCCTCGAACAGCAGCCCCACCTGGGCATCGTCGGCGGCGCGGGCGATGCGCCGGTACAGCGACAGGCGTTCGCCGATCTGCGGGATGTAGTCCGGCGGCAGGATGGCGTTGACCGCCAGGTGCAGGTCCAGTGGCTGCGGTGGTTCCGGCCGCTTGCCCCTGGCCTCGGCCACCGCCTCGTGCAGCATCTCCATGTACAGGTCCAGGCCGATGGCCTCGATCTGGCCGCTCTGCTGGGCCCCGAGCAGATTGCCGGCGCCGCGGATCTCCATGTCCTGGCGCGCCAGCATGAAGCCGGCACCGAGCTCCGTGTATTCGGCGATGGCGGCCAGGCGCTCGCGCGCGTCCGGCGTCATGGCGCGCGCATCCGGCGCGAACAGGTAGGCATAGGCCTGCTGGTGGCTGCGCCCGACGCGGCCGCGGATCTGGTGCAGTTGGGACAGGCCCAGCAGGTCGGCGCGCTCGACGATCAGCGTGTTGGCGTTCGGTACGTCGAGCCCCGATTCGACGATGGTGGTGCATACCAGGATGTGCAGCCGACCCTCGTAGAAATCGAGCATGCGCCGGTCCAGTTGGGCGGCTCCCATCTGGCCGTGGGCGATGCCGATCTCGGCTTCGGGCAGCAGCTCGCCCAGGCGGCGGGTGATGCGCTCGATGCTCTGCACGTGGTTGTGCATGTAATAGACCTGGCCGCCGCGGTACATCTCGCGGCGGATGGCCTCGACGGCCAGCTGCTCGTCGAAGGTGGTGACCACGGTGCGGATCGCCTCGCGCTCGGCCGGCGGGGTGCTGATGATCGAGATGTCGCGCAGCCCCGACAGCGTCTGGTGCAGCGTGCGCGGGATCGGCGTGGCGGTCAGCGTCAGCACGTCCGCGGCATGGTGCAGCGCCTTCAGCCGCTCCTTGTCCTTGACGCCGAAGCGCTGCTCCTCGTCGATGATCACCAGCCCCAGGTCGGCGAACGCGAACTCGCTGGCCAGCATCCTGTGCGTGCCGACGAGGATGCGGATGGCGCCGTTCGCCAGCTCGCGGCGGATGCGGTCCGTCTCCTTCTTCCCCTGCACGCGCGACAACATCTCGATCGCCAGCCCCGTGCCGGCGAAGCGGTCCGACAGGCTGGCATAGTGCTGGTTGGCGAGCACCGTGGTCGGCGCCAGCAGCGCCACCTGCCGGCCGGCGCGCGCCACGACGAAGGCGGCGCGCATCGCCACCTCGGTCTTGCCGAAGCCGACATCGCCGCAGATCACGCGGTCCATGGGCCGTTCCCGCTGCAGGTCGCCGAGCACCTGGCGGATGGCCTCGGCCTGGTCGTCGGTTTCCTCGAACGGGAAGCGGGCGGCGAACTCCTCGTAGGCCTCGAGCAAGTCCCCGTCCAGGGCATACGGCGCACGGGCCGACTGCTGGCGTGCGGCCTCGGTGTCGACGAGTTCGTGGGCCATGTCCAGCAGGTCGCGGCGCACGCGTTCGCGGGTCTTCCGCCACTGCTCGCTGCCCAGGCGGTTCAGGCTCGGCTGCTCTTCGCCGGTGTAGCGGTGCAGTCGGTCCAGCTCCTCGACCGGCAGGTGGATGCTGGCCTCATTCGCATACTCGATGTGCAGGAAGTCGGCGGCGACACCGTCGATGTCCATCGTCGACAGGCCGCGGTAACGGCCCACGCCGTGGTCCTCGTGCACCACCGGGTCGCCGATTTTGAGTTCCTGCAGGCTGTTGAACACGTCGGCACGCACCGTCGAGCGCCGGTGCTGGCGCCGCGGCAGGCGCTGGCCCAGCAGCTCGCGCCCGGTCAGTACCAGCAGCCGTTCGTCCTCCAGCGCGAAGCCGGCATCGAGATAGCCGATCGTGCTCTGCACCGGGGCCGGTGCCTGCGGCCAGCCGTGGATGACGGGGATCTCCTCGGGATTGTTCCCGGAGCTGGTGGTTCCAATAAGGGGCTGGCAGGTCTCGCACATGCGCTCCTGCTGGCCCGGCCCGTGCGCCACCAGGAGCAGCCGCCAGCCCTGGTCCAGGCGATCCTTGAGGGTGGCGAGCAGCGCGTGCAACGGCTGGGCCCGTTCGCGGAAGTCGTCCAGCGCCGGGGCGGCGGCCAGGACCGGCGCATCGATGTCCCGGGTGCCCAGCGCTGTCTCGACCGCATACAGCTCCTGCGGCGAGATCACCGGCTCCTGGCTCAGGCGCATCAGCTCGAACTGGGCGCGCACCTGGGCCGCGAACGCCTCGCGGGCCTGATCGATGCCGGTATCGGCAAGGCACCGGCAGCCGTCCGGCAGGTAGTCGGTGAGCCTGGCCGTGGCCTCGTAGGCCAGCGGCAGCAGCGATTCGATGCCCGGATGCGGGCGTCCGGCCTGTACCGCGGCCAGCATCGGGTGTTTCCTGAGTTGTGGGAAGCGCTCGCGGAAGGCCGCGGCGAAGCGCTCGCGCCCGGCCTCGTCGAGGATGACCTCGCGTACCGGCACCGAGGTGAAGCGCTCCATCGACTCGCCAGAGCGCTGGTTCTCGATGTCGAAGCGGCGGATGCTTTCGACCTCGTCGCCGAACAGGTCGATGCGCAGCGGCTGTTCCTCGGCCGCCGGCCAAATGTCCAGCAGGCCGCCACGGGCGGCGAACTCGCCGCGGCCGAGCACGCGCTCCACCGCCTGCATGCCGCCCTCGGCCAGGCGGCGCACCAGGGCGCCGAGATCCATGGCGTCGCCGACGGCCAGTTGCCAGACATGGGTGGCGATGGCCTCGGGCGGGGCGATGCGCTGCAGCCAGGCCGGCAGTGCGGTCAGCACCAGGCCCTGGGCATCGGGTTCGCGCAGCAGGCGGCCCAGGGTGGCGAAGCGTTCGCCGACGATGGCGTGGTGGGGGCTGCTGCGGTCATACGGCAGGGTCTCCCAGGCCGGGAAGCGCCACAGCCGCCCCGGCGCATCCTGCAGGTAGAAGCCGAGCTCCTCGGACAGCTGGCGGTAGCGGCGCAGGTCGGCGCAGACGAACACCGTCAGGCCCGGGCGCCGGGCGAGACCGGCCAGCTGGTACGAAAAGCCGGGGGGGATCGGCTGTACGGTGCGCTCGCTCATGGGCGGCGGATCATGCCGCATTCGGCTCGCGATTGCCACGTTGCCGGGCACGCGCGCCACGCCATCCACCACGGAAAGGCGGTGCATTCGCAAGGTGCTCTGTGCTAGGGTTCGCCGCCTTTTCCGGGGCACCGATCGGCTGGCGGAAAAGGCGCGAATTCCCGGAGGCTCGGCTCATGTCGGACGAGACCAAGCACGAACCACTGCTGCGGGCCGAGGAGGCCCTGAACCTCGCCGAGGTCTCGGCCGAGGAACTGCGCCGTCGGTTCTCCGACATGCATTCGCGCGAGATCGCCACCGTGATCCTCGATTGCAGCGACGACGACCAGCGCCGGCGCCTGCTGTTGGCCGTGCCGCCGGACCTGCGCGGCGAGACCCTGCTCGAACTTCCCGAGAACATGCGCGAGAACCTGCTCGAGATGCTCGATCCGCAGCACATCGAGACCGTGGTCCGCCACCTGGACTCGGACGATGCCGCCGACCTGTTGCAGTCAGTGGAGCCGGACGTGGCGCAGGCGGTCATCGAACGCCTGGAGCCGGACGACCGGCGCGGGCTCGAGCCCTTGATGGCCCACGACGAGGAGACGGCCGGCGGCCTGATGCAGGCCGAGCTGTTCAAGGTGCGCCACGACTGGAACATCGCCAAGGTGCTCAGCGTGCTGCGCCGCTGGGGGCGGGAGATCGAGGACCTGAACTACGCCTATGTCGTCGACGACGACGGCCGCTATGCCGGCGTCATCCCGCTGCACGAGCTGCTGTTCCAGGAGCCGGAGGTGCTGGTCGGGGATGTCATGGACGCGGAGTTCCCGCGCGCCATCGCCGGCCAGGACCAGGAGGAGGTGGCGCACATCTTCGACAAGTACGACGTGCTGGCCCTGCCGGTCGTCGACGAGGACGGCATGCTGGTCGGCCGCATCACCGCCGACGACATCATCGACGTCGTGCAGGAGGAGGCCACCGAGGACATGTTCCGACTGGCCGGCCTGTCCGATGCCGACGATCTGACCGAGCCCTTGTACCGCAGCGCCTGGCGCCGCGGTATCTGGCTGTTCGTGAACCTGCTGACGGCGATCCTGGCCTCCTACGTGGTGTCCCGTTTCCAGCACACCATCGCCGCCATCGTGGCGCTGGCGGTACTGATGCCGATCGTCGCCGGCATGGGCGGCAACGCCGGTACGCAGACGCTGACCGTGGTCGTGCGCGGCCTGGCCCTGGGCCTGATCAGCTTCAACAACGCCCGGCGCGTGCTGGTTCGCCAGATCGGCATCGGCATCATCAACGGCCTGGCCCTGGGCCTGATCATGGGCGCGGTGGCGTCGATCTGGTTCCCGGCCCTGGGCTGGAAGCTGGGGCTGGTCATCGCCATGGCCATGCTGACCAATATGTGCGCGGCCGGCCTGTTCGGGGCCCTGATTCCGCTGACGCTGCGCCGCATCGGCATCGATCCGGCCCTGGCCTCGAGCATCTTCCTGACCACGGTCACCGACATCGTCGGCTTCGCGGCCTTCCTGGGCCTGGCCACGATGTTCCTGCTGTGACGGCATCCCCACGGCGCCTGCCGGCGGAGTGGGAGCCCCAGAGCGGTGTGCTGCTTTCCTGGCCGCATGCGGACAGCGACTGGGCCGAGCTGATGCATCTGGTCGAGCCCTGCGTCGTCGATATCGCCACCCAGATCAGCCGCTTCGAGCCGGTGCTGATCGTCGCCGACAACATGGCGCGGGTGCAGGCCCGGCTGATGGTGGCCGGGGCCGAGATGGAGCGGGTGCGCATCGTCGAGCTGCCGACCAACGACACCTGGGTACGCGATTTCGGGCCGATCACGGTGATCGCGGACGGACAGCCCATGCTGCTCGATTTCGTCTTCAACGGCTGGGGCCTGAAGTTCGCCGCCGACCGGGACAACCTGGTCACGCGCCGCCTGCACGGGCTGGGCGTGTTCGGGGAGCATGCGCTGGAAACGCTGGATCTGGTGCTCGAGGGCGGATCGATCGATACGGACGGCGCCGGCACCATCCTGACCACCACCGCCTGCCTCGGCTCACCGAACCGCAATCCCGAGCTGTCCAAGGCCGACATCGAAGACGCGCTGAAAGCGCATCTCGGGGCCGAACGCGTGCTGTGGCTGGACCACGGCAGGCTCGCCGGCGACGACACCGACAGCCATATCGATATCCTGGCCCGCTTCGTTTCCCCCGATACCATCATTCACATGCATTGCGACGATGCCGAGGACGAGCATTTCGAGGAGCTCGCCGCCATGCGTGAGGATCTGGCCGCGTTCACGACCGCGGCCGGGGAGCCGTACCGACTGGTGGCGCTGCCGTGGCCGAAGGGGCGGATGAACCGCTTCGGCCAGCGCCTGGCGCCGTCCTATGCCAATTTCCTGATCATCAACGATGCGGTGCTGGTGCCGGTCTACGGCGACGATGCCGACGCCGATGCACTGGACATCATCGCCGACTGTTTTCCCGCGCATGTCGTCGTCGCCGTGCCCTGTTCGCCGCTGATCGAACAGGGTGGTAGCCTGCATTGCATGACCATGCAGCTGCCTGCCGGCGTACTCTGAGGGTACGGTCAGCGCGGACCATGGACGGCCCGCCAATTTCGGCACGGAACGTGCGCGAAATTGTGAGTAGAGGCAAGCATCGCATGGTGGCCTCTGCGTACTGAGAAACATCCATGGAGGGTGTTTCTCAGAATCTATGGGAAGGTGTTGCCATGAGTGACCGGAATATCCTGCGCGTCGGACTGGTGCAGCAGCGCTGCGGCGGCGATCGCGTCGCGAACCTCGCGGCCAGCATCGAGGGCATCGCCGAGGCGGCCGCCGACGGCGCCCGCCTGGTGGTGCTGCAGGAGCTGCATGCCACGCCGTATTTCTGCCAGGTCGAGGACCCGGCCATCTTCGATCTGGCCGAGCCGGTCCCGGGGCCGAGCACGGAGCTCATCGGCGAGGCGGCGCGCGAGCTCGGCGTGGTCGTCGTCGCCTCGCTGTTCGAGCGCCGCGCCACCGGCCTGTACCACAACACGGCCGTGGTGCTCGAGGCCGACGGCTCGATCGCCGGCATCTACCGCAAGATGCACATCCCGGACGACCCGGCCTATTACGAGAAATTCTATTTCACGCCCGGCGATCTCGGCTTCATGCCCATCGACACCAGCGTCGGCCGCCTGGGCGTGCTGGTGTGCTGGGACCAGTGGTATCCGGAGGCGGCGCGTCTGATGGCGATGGCCGGTGCCGAGATGCTGATCTACCCGACCGCGATCGGCTGGGACCGCGCCGAGCCCGAGGACGAGCTGGTCCGCCAGCGCCAGGCCTGGGAGCTGTCGATGCGCGGCCATGCCGTGGCCAACGGCCTGCCGGTGATCTGTACCAACCGCACCGGCTTCGAGCCGAATCCCGAGCGGGAGGAGGGCGGACTCGATTTCTGGGGCGGCAGCTTCATGGCCGGCCCGCAGGGCGAACTCATCGCCGAGGCGCCGGCCGATGCCGAGGTGGTGCTGGTGGCCGATGTCGACCTGTCCCGCTCGGAACAGGTGCGGCGCATGTGGCCCTTCCTGCGCGACCGCCGTATCGACATGTACGGGGACATCCTGCTGCGCTACCGGGACCGCTAGCCCCGGCGCTAGCGCAGCGCCCCGTCCTTCTTCAGCAGCGTGTACACGGCGTCGGCCAGCTGCCGGTAGCCCCTGGCGTTCGGGTGCACGTAATCGGACTTCAGATTGCCCTGGCGCAGGATCGTGGCCAACGCCCCGCCCTCGAGCGGCACGTGCATGTCGCTGGCGATCCGCTCGTAGAACTCCGCCGTGCCCAGCAGCAGGCCCGGCTTCGGCACGCCGATCAGCACCACGGGGATGCCGCGCTGCCGGGCAGCCCGGATCATGGCGCGCAGGTTCGCCTCCGTCTGCCTGGGATCGAGCTTGCGTAGCATGTCGTTGCCGCCGTGGCACAGGATCAGCAGCGCCGGCTGCACCTCGTCCAGCACATGAGGCAGCCGGGCGAGACCCTGGGCGCTGGTCTCGCCCGGGACGCCCTCGTTGACCACCTCATGTCCGCTCAGGCGGGCGAGGTCGGCCGGATAGCTCTGGTCCCCGGCCGCCCCGGTGCCATAGGTCAGGCTGTCGCCGAAGGCCAGGATGACGCCGTCGGCCGGGATCGCCGGCAGTCTTGGCGCGGCGCTGCAGGCGGCCATCAGCAGTGCGGCGGCCAGCGGCAGGAATCGGCGAAGGCGCGGCAGGATCATGGCTTCATGATACACCGTCCGGCCCGATCCTGGTGATCGCGTGGCACCATCGTTTTCGTTTTGACCGGGTTGTAAGGCGCGGCTAACCTAGCCGACCCATTCCCAGGAGGTTCTCCCCATGGCCGACGCGCAGCACCATCGCCTGATCATTCTCGGTTCCGGCCCCGCCGGTTACACGGCCGCCGTCTACGCGGCGCGTGCCAACCTGAAGCCGGTGGTCATCCAGGGCATCCAGCCCGGCGGCCAGCTGACCACGACCACCGACGTCGACAACTACCCGGGCTACAAGGACGGCGTGCAGGGCCCCGAGATGATGGAGGACTTCAAGGCCCAGGCCGAGCGCTTCGGCACCGAGATCATCTGGGACCACATCAACGCGGCCGACCTGTCGAAGCGCCCGTTCACCCTCAAGGGCGACGAGGGCGAATACAGCTGCGATGCGCTGATCATCGCCACCGGCGCCTCGGCCAAGTACCTGGGCCTGCCCAGCGAGGAGACCTTCAACGGCCGCGGTGTGTCCGCCTGCGCCACCTGCGACGGCTTCTTCTACCGCGGCAAGGAGGTCGCCGTGGTCGGCGGCGGCGACACGGCGGTCGAGGAGGCGATCTATCTGGCCAACCTGTGCACGAAGGTGACGCTGATCCATCGCCGCGACAGCCTGCGTGCCGAGCCGATCATGCAGGACAAGCTGTTCGCCACGCCGAACATCGAGGTGAAGTGGAACCGCGTCACCGACGAGATCCTCGGCGACGATTCGGGCGTGACCGGCATCCGCCTGAAGTCGACCGAGGATGGCAGCGCCGAGGAACTCGCCGTGCACGGCGTGTTCATCGCCATCGGCCACACGCCGAACACCGATTTCCTTAAGGGCCAGCTCGACATGGACGAGACCGGGTACCTGATCACCAGGGGCAAGGGCACGGCCACGTCGGTCGAGGGCGTGTTCGCCGCCGGCGATGTCGCCGATCCCGTGTACCGCCAGGCCGTGACCTCCGCCGGCGACGGCTGCAAGGCCGCGCTGGACGCCGAGCGCTGGTTGTCGCATCACTGAACCAAGCGTTCTTTCTTGCGGGCCCAAGAAAGAACCAAAGAAGGGCACCCCGGAACCGGTCAGGCCTTCGGCTCCCCGGTCCTGCATGTCCGGAAGCGGCCGCGGCTCCGCCGCTCTATTCCGTTTCCGGACATGGTCCCGGCTGACCGCTAGCGGGGGATGGGCACGAACCGGGCCGGCCGCTGACGCTGGAAACTTTAGGCAGGTCAAGGTTGCAATGCCTCGTGCTTGCCTAGAATAGGCCCTGCGCGAACGTATCCCGAAAAATCAGGGAGGTCGATATGGAATACCGGCAACTGGGCGAGTCCGATCTCTCCGTATCCGTGTTGAGCCTGGGTACGATGACCTTCGGCGAGCAGAACAGCGAGGCCGAGGCGCATGCGCAGCTGAACCTGGCCGTGGCGCGCGGGGTCAACCTGATCGACACCGCCGAGATGTACCCGGTGCCGCCGCGCGCCGAGACCGTGCACCGCACCGAGTCCTACATCGGCAGCTGGCTCAAGCACCAGCATCGCGACAAGCTCGTCATCGCCAGCAAGATCGTCGGGCCCTCGCGCGGTTTCGGATGGATCCGCGGTGGCCCGCGCGTCAGCCGCGAGCAGATCCATGCCGCCATCGAGGGCAGTCTGACCCGGCTCAACACCGACTACCTGGACCTGTACCAGATCCACTGGCCGGACCGCTACGTGCCGATGTTCGGGGGCACCAGCTACGACGCGGCCGAGGAGCACGAGGCGACGCCGATCGTCGAGCAGCTCGAGGCGCTGGGCGAGCTGGTGCAGGCCGGCAAGGTCCGCTACATCGGCCTGTCCAACGAGACGCCGTGGGGTGTGGCCGAGTTCGTGCGCCTGGCTGATACGATGCGCCTGCCGCGGGTCGTGTCGATCCAGAACGCCTACCACCTGATGAACCGCACCTTCGAGAGCGGCCTGGCCGAAGTCTGCCGGCACACCAGGGTCGGCCTGCTGGCTTACAGCCCGCTGGCCTTCGGCTGGCTGTCCGGAAAGTACCAGGCCGATCCCGCGGCCATCGGGCGCATCACGCTGTTCCCCGGCTTCGGCCAGCGCTACGCCAAGCCGAACGTGCAGTCGGCGACGATGGAATACGTGCGCATCGCCCGCGAGGCGGGGCTGAGGCCTGCGCAGATGGCGCTGGCCTTCGTACGCACCCGCTGGTTCACGACGAGCGTGATCCTCGGCGCCACCAGCCTCGATCAACTGAACGAGAACCTGGACAGCGCCGGGATCGGCCTCAATGCGGACGTGATGGACCAGATCGAGGCCGTGCACCAGCGCTACCCCAACCCGGCGCCATAATAGCCAGCCTCCGTTCCTTCGCCGCGCTGGCGGCGCTGCTCGCGATCGCGGTCCCGAATCCGGCGATGGGCGCCGAAGTGGCTGCCGACGCGAAATGGGAGATCGGCCTCGCCGCCGGCGTCGTCAGCTACCCCGACTACATGGGCAGCGACCAGCAGCGCGTGCTGGCGCTGGGCGTGCCGTATGTGATCTACCGCAGCCGCTACCTGCGCCTGGACCGCGGCGGCCTGCGCGGCATCCTGCTGGCCACGCCTCGCCTGAGCCTGGACCTCGGCCTGTCGCTGGGCCCGCCGGTCAGCTCCGGCAGCAACACCGCCCGCCAGGGCATGCCGGCGCTGAACCTGACCGTCGAGGCCGGCCCGCGCCTGAACTGGCTGTTGGCCGACAACCGCAGCGGGCGCTGGATCGCGCGCCTGGCCTGGCGCCAGGCGGTGGACATCAGGGGCCACGACGTCGGGGCCGTGGCCGAGCCGGGCCTGATCTGGGAGCCTGCGATGGCGGACAGCCCGTGGTCCTGGCGGTTCGGAGCCGGGGCGCTATGGGCCTCGCAGCGCTACAACGCGCATTACTATGCGGTCGATCCGATCTACGCCACCGCGACCCGTCCCGCCTACCAGGCTACGGGCGGCTGGCATTCGGTGTATGCCGACGCCCGCCTGCGTTACCGCTTCAGCCCCTACCTGTCCGCCAGTACCTTTGTTCGCCTGCGCGACATGTCCGGCGGTGTCGTGGCCGATAGCCCCCTGGTCAGGCGCAAGGTCAACTGGCTGGGCGTGGTCGCCGTGACCTGGTCGTTCTGGCAGTCCGAGGCCAGGGTCGGCGAAGCCGCCGATGCCGCCACCACGGTGGACATGAACCAGTAGCCACCAGAGCGACGTCCCGTGTCCCGGAAATTTCCGCATGTGCCTGCGTGACATGCCGGCTCTCGCGCATCAGATTATCCGACGCCGGTATCGGCGATCGCGGTGCTCCAGGGTGAAGATGCCGGCCTGACGGCGACCGCCGTTTATCACGATCACAGTGAAAGGATTTCAGCATGTCAAACGGGAACCATGGGCTGGCCGACGCCGAAGCCGAGGCGCTATTCAATGTCGAGAAGATCTATACCAAGGACGTCTCGTTCGAGAACCCCAATTCACCCCAGGTATTTCTGGCGGCCAATACCGATCCGAAAGTCGAATTGAAGCTGAATATCGGGAATCGGCAGATCGACGACGCTCACTGGGAGGTTTCGCTGAAGGTTTCCATTCTTACCCGAAGCAGCAAGGACGATCGCGTCATGTTTGAGATTGAGGTGGAGCAGGCAGCCGTGTTTTTGCTGAAAAACATCCCGGTGGAGCATCTTCCCGTCCTGCTTGGCGTGGATTGTCCATCGATCATTTTCCCCTATACGCGCCAGATCGTCAGCCAGTTGACCAGCGACGGAGGATTCTCTCCCCTGTTGCTTGCGCCGTTCAACTTCACCGCGCTATATCAGGAAAGCTCCGCTCAACAGCCGCAAACGCCAAACTGAAAAAATGGACCGCACAACCCGGTTTTGCTGCCGTGGTCGGGGCTAGCCCAGCTTGACCGCTGTGCCGTAGGCCAGGACCTCGGTGATGTTCTGGCCGATGTCGGTGGCGTCGTAGCGCACCGCGATCACGGCATCGGCGCCCAGCTGGTTCGCATGCTCGACCATGCGGTCGAAGGCGTGCTGGCGCGCCTGGTCGCACATCTTCGCGTAGGACTCGATATTGCCGCCGACGATCTGCTTCAGCCCGCCCAGCATGCCCTGCGTGATGCTGGGCGAGCGCACGACGACGCCCCGGACGATGCCCAGGTACTGCTTGACGCTGCGGCCGGCGATGTCGTTGCTGGTGGTCAGGATCATGTCGCCTCCCTCGCTCCGATCGGTTTGCCACAGCATAGACCAATCGGCGGGGGGAGGGATTACAGGTCGATGACGTCGCCTTTCTCGGGCATGGCGACCTGGGTGCCGTGTAGCTGGCCGGCGAAGGCTGCCATGGCCTCCTCGTCGCCGTGCACCAGGATGGTGCGCTTGGGCTTCAGCGCGCCGTGCCAGGCCAGCAGTTCGTCGCGGTCGGCGTGTGCGGAGAAGCCGTTGATCGTGTACAGCCTGGCCTTCACCGGGATCCTTTCGCCGAACAGCTTCACCGTCCTGGCGCCGTCGACGAGGATGCGCGCCAGCGTGCCCTTGGCCGCATAGCCGACGAACACGATGCTCGAATCCTCGCGCCACAGGTTGTGCTTCAGGTGATGGCGCACGCGTCCGCCGGTGCACATGCCGGATCCGGCGAGGATCACGGCCCCGCCCGCCAGGCGGTTCAGGGCCCGGGACTCTTCGGTCTCGCGTGTGAAGTGGATGCTGGGCAGGGCGTAGGGATCACGGCCCTCGGTGAACAGCGCGTGCGCCTCGGCATCGTAGCACTCGGGGTGGTGGCGGAAGATGTCGGTGGCCGAGATGGCCATCGGCGAGTCGAGGAACACCGGCAGGCCCCGCGGCAGGCGGCCGTTCTCGATGCCCTCGCGCAGGAAGTACAGGATCTCCTGCGCGCGCTCCAGCGCGAAGGTCGGGATCACGACGTTGCCGCCGCGCGCGATGGTGTCGGTGACGGCATCAAACAGCTCCTCGACCGACGGTACCGGCGCCTTGTGCAGCCGATCGCCGTAGGTCGTCTCCATGACCACGGCATCGGCGGGCGGCGGCAGCTGCGGGTCGCGCAGGATCGGATGGCCGTTGCTGCCGAGATCGCCCGAGAAGATCACCGATTTCGGCTTGTCCCCGTCCAGCGCGATGCGGATCGAGGCCGAGCCCAGGATATGGCCGGCGTCGTAGAAGGTGGCGCTGAGGCGATCCGTCAGCCGGATCGGTTTGCCGTACTCCGCTGTGCGTCCGAAATGGCCCATGGCGTTCAGGGCCGAAAGCTTGGTGTACAGGGGTTCCGGCGGGGCCTCGCCGTGGCGGTGGGCATGGCGGGCATGGCGCTCGGCCTCCTCCTCCTGCAGGTGCGCGGCATCCAGCATCACCACGCGCGCCAGCTCCTGTGTGGCTCCCGTGGCGATGATCTCGCCCCTGAAGCCGCGGTCGACGAGCAGCGGGATGCGCCCGCAGTGGTCGAGGTGGGCATGGGTCAGCAGCAGGATGTCGACGGCGGCCGGATCGAAGCCGAAATCCTCGGCATTCTCCTCGTCGAGCTCGCGCCCGCCCTGGTACAGGCCGCAATCGACGAGGACGGTGAGGCCGTCGGCCTCGACCATGTGGCAGGAGCCGGTGACGTTGCGGTCGGCGCCGTGGAAGGAAAGACGCATACGCTGACCTCAGCCCTTCTTCTTTTTCTTTTTCTTGTCCTTCTTCTTGCCGCCGTCCTTCTTCTTGGGCTTGTCGGCCTTGGACTTCTTCGCTTTTTCCGGCTTCTCCGTCTTCAGCGAGGCGGCGGCCTCCAGGGTTGCGGCGGCACGCTTCTCACCGAATCCCGGCACCTTCATCAGGCCCCTGGCGCCACCCTTGACGAGCGCCTTGACCGAATCGATGCCGTGCTCGGCAAGGATGGCGGCGGTGCTCTCCCCGATGCCGGGAATGTCGGTCAGTGCATGCTTCATGGATGTCTCCCCAGGCAATGGCGCCTGTCCCTCGCAGCGGCGATATGCAAGTAAACACCCTACATATGGAAATGACAAGGTGATGGCATGGCCTAAGGCCTTGTCCCCATTGGCCTGGAAGCACCCCTGGTCCATACTGGCCCGGCGGAGGTACGATGAGCGAACCAGCCGATCCCGAGCCCGAAAACCAAGCGCAAGCCGATCTTTCCCGGCGCCTGGAGGCCGTCGAACGCCGCCTGGCTTCCCTGGAGGCCCGGCTGGCCGCCGGCGAGCCGGCACGTCCCGTCCCGCCATCGCCAGCCGCCGTCAGGCAGGTGCCGGAGGAGGCCGCCGGCCTGGGGTTGGAGGCGAGCGAGCGCTGGCTGCAGCGGCTCGGCATCGCCCTGCTGCTGTTCGGCCTGGCCTTCCTGTTCAAGTACTCGATCGACCGCGCCTGGCTGACGCCCTGGGTGCGCATCGGCATCGTGCTGGCGACCGGCAGCGTGCTGTTGGCGCTGGCGCTGCGCTTTGCCACCTCGCGGCTCTTGCTGGCACGCACGCTGGCCGGCGGCGGCATCGCCTGCGTCTACGGGGCGCTGTTCGCCGCCTTCGAGCTGTATCACCTGATCGGCCTCGTGCCGGCCTTTGCCGGCATGCTGCTGGCCACGGCGGGTGCCTTCGTGCTGAGCCTGGGCCGGTTCGGGGCGCCGATCGCGGCGGTGGGCACCATCGGCGGTTTCGTGACGCCGTTCGTGCTGTACACAGGCCAGGAGAACGTCACCGGGCTGCTGGTCTACGCGGCCCTGCTGACGCTGGGCGGCCTCGGCATCTATCTGCACCACCGCTGGGTTTCGCTGCTGTGGCTGACGGTCGTGGGCGCCTGGTCGTTGCTGGTGGCCGCCCTGACGATCTCCGGGCACAGCCTGTTCGGCCTGCCCGATCCGGATGCGACATGGCCGATGCGCCTGGCGACGATCGGCTTCTGGATCGTGTTCGCGCTGCTGCCGCTGCGTGGCTGGCGCCAGGGCATCGAGCTGCCGGCCGAGGCGGCGCTGGTGATCGCGTCGCCGGTGGCCGGGCTGTTGTTCTGCGAGCGGCTGTGGAGCCTCGGCGATACGCGCTGGGCCATGGTCTGGGGCGGGGTGGCCGCAGTCTACGCCGGCCTGGCCTGGGCGCTGCGCCGGCTGCCGTTGCTGTCCTGGCTGCATGTGCTGATGGCCGTGATGCTGCTCGGGGTCGGGCTGTGGCACGTACTGGGCGAGCACATGCTGCTGCTGGCCACGTCCACCGCCGCCATCGTGCTGATGGCGCTGGCCCGCAGGCTGTCCTCGCCGTGGCCGCGGCGGCTGGCCCATGCGCTGTTCGCGGCCAGCCTGTATGTCGTGTTCTGGCGTCTGTTCCAGCACGCCGCCGAGGGCATGCCCTTCATAAATCGCCAGGCGCTGACGGATCTGGATGTGCTGGGGCTGGCGGTGATCGCCGCCTGGCTGTCCGGCAAGAGCGGGCGCGACCTGTACGCGATCTCGGTCTACGTAGGGCTGCTGGCCCTGGCCTACCGCGAGTTCGCGGGGCTGACCAACGGCCAGGCCTGGGTCAGCGCCGCCTGGGCCATGTGCGGTGCGGCGCTGCTGCTGGGCTCCCTGCGCAGCGGCCATGCCGGCATGCGCCGGCTGGCGCTGGCCACGCTGATGCTGGTGGCGGCGAAGCTGTTGCTCGTGGACCTGAAGCGCATTGAGGCGGTGTGGCGCATCCTGATCAGCGCCGGCCTCGGCGGCCTGTTCCTGCTGCTCAGCTACGCGCTGCCGTCGCTCGGCAGGCGTGCCGGGCTGGCCGGGCCGGAGCCGGAGCTTGAAACGGAAGCGGACGAGGTGGACAGCCCGGAGCAAACGCCCGGGTCCTGAATCGCAGGCTAGACGTTGAAGCGGAAATGCATCACGTCGCCGTCCTTGACGACGTATTCCTTGCCCTCCAGGCGCATCTTGCCGGCCTCCTTGGCCTTGGCCTCGCCGCCGCAAGCGACGAAATCGTCATAGGCGATGGTCTCGGCGCGGATGAATCCCTTCTCGAAATCGGTATGGATCACCGCTGCCGCCTGCGGCGCCGTATCGCCGCGGTGGATGGTCCAGGCACGGACCTCCTTGACGCCGGCCGTGAAGTAGGTGATCAGGTTCAGCAGCGCGTAGGCCTCGCGGATCACCGTGTTCAGCCCCGGCTCGGCAAGTCCCAGATCGGCCAGGAACTCGGCCTTCGATTCGGCATCCATCTCGGCCAGCTCGGATTCGATCTGGGCCGACACGACGGCGACCCGTGCGCCCTCCTGGTCGGCGAACGCCCTGACCTTGTCGACATGGGCATTGCCATCCGGCAGTGAGCCGTCGTCGACGTTGGCGATGTACAGCACCGGCTTGGCGGTCAGCAGGCACAACTCCTTCAGGTCGGCGAATTCGTCATGGCTCAAACCCTGGCGACGTACGGTGGTGCCGTCCTCCAGCCCCGCCAGCACCTTCTGGTAGAGGGCGAGCTGCACCTTGGCATCCTTGTCGCCGGAGCGCGCAAGCTTCTCGACACGGGCGATCGCCTTTTCCATCGTCTCGATGTCCTTGAGCATCAGTTCGGTATCGATGGTTTCGATATCGGAGAGCGGATGGACCTTGCCGGCGACATGGGTGACGTTCTCGTCCTCGAAGCAGCGCACCACATGGGCGATGGCGGCGCACTCGCGGATATTGGCCAGGAACTTGTTGCCGAGCCCTTCTCCCTTGGCGGCGCCGGCGACGAGGCCGGCGATGTCGACGAACTCGACGACGGCGTGCTGGATGGCCTGCGGCTTGACGATGGCGGCCAGGGCGTCGATGCGGGAATCGGGCACCGGCACGATGCCGACGTTCGGATCGATGGTGCAGAAGGGGTAGTTCGCCGCCTCGGCGCCGCCGCCGGCCAGCGCGTTGAACAGCGTGGACTTGCCGACGTTGGGGAGCCCTACGATGCCGATGCTCAGTGCCATATGATCTCTCCCGATACAGGCGTGTGCGCCTGCTAGTCTACGATTTTGGTTCCAGCGCCAGGTGGATGCGGTTGGCGGCGCGCGCCAGCTCCCCGTCGAGGATCGCCGGCAGCTCGCGAAGGATGGCCTCGATGGCCGCCTGCTCGCGCTGCCGGTCCTCAGCCTGGGCGCGCCCCAGCACCCACGGCGTGACCTCGCCCCCGGCCGGCGGCCGGCCGATGCCGATCTTGATGCGCACGTAGGCATCGCTGCCCAGGTGCTGGTGCAAGGAACGCAGGCCGTTGTGCCCGCCGTGGCCGCCGCCATGTCTCAGGCGCGTCTTGCCGGCCGGCAGGTCGAGATCGTCGTAGACAACGAACACGTCCTGCACCGGCACCTTGTAGTAATGGGCGAGCGGGGCCACCGCCTCGCCGCTGTTGTTCATGAAGGTCTGCGGCTTGACCAGCAGGATGCGGCGTCCGCCGCATTCCCAGGCCGCCGTTTCGGCCTTGAAACGCGGGGCTGCGGCAAAGCGCAGCCCCGCGGATTCGGCCAGACGGTCGAGCAGGCGGAACCCCACGTTGTGCCGCGTGTCCCGGTATTGATCGCCGGGATTGCCCAGTCCGACCAGCAGCTGCATGGACGAATGTCCCGGGGCGGCTTACTGGCCGCCGGCTTCCGCTTCCTCGGCGGCTTCGCCACCCTCTTCGGCGGCCGGCTCGGCCTCGACGCGCGGAGCGGCGATGTGCACCACGGCGAAGTCCTCGTCATGCGGGACCTCGACGCCGTCCGGCAGCGCGATCTGGCTGATGTGCAGGGAATCGCCGACCTTGAGCTGGCTGCAATCGACATCGATGTGGTCCGGGATGGCGTCGGCGCGGCAGTGCACCGGCAGGGTGTGGCGGATGATCTCCAGGGTGCCGCCGACGACGACGCCCGGGCACTTCTCGTGGTTAATCGCGTGCACCGGCACTTCCATGTTCACGATGGACTCGGAGGACACTCGGTAGAAATCGATGTGGGTGGGGGTGTCCTTCAGCGGATCGTACTGCACGTCCTTGAGCAGCGCCTCGTTCTTGCCGCGCGCGCCCTTGACCTTGATCTCGATCATCGCGGTATGGAAATGCTCCTCGTTCAGCAGCTTGGACAGCGCCAGGGCGTCCATGACGATCGGCAGCTCGGGCTTGTCGCCGCCGTAGACGACGCCGGGGAGCTTGCCGGCACGGCGCAGGCGGCGGGTTTCGGCCCGTCCGGTCTTTTCGCGCAACTCGGCTTCGATGACATAATCAGACATAAGTGCCTCCTTCGGTGGTGCGCCGTCGGGTCGACCCGTGACGGCGTTGCCGGGGCCATCCCCGGCTGCGGTGCCGGGCACCGCAGAGGCGCGGCAGTCTAGGGATTTTTACTCGCTGTACAAGCTGGAAATGGAGCGGGCGTCGTAGATGCGGGCGATGGCCTCGGCCATCAGCGGGCCCACGGAGAGCACGCGCACCTTGCCGGTGTCCATGATGGACTTCGGCTGCAGGATGGTGTCCGTGACGACGAGCTCGTGCAGCGGCGAGGCCTTCAGGCGCTCGGCTGCAGGTCCGGAGAGTACGCCGTGCGTGACATAGGCGGATACCCGGGTGGCGCCGCGCTCGCACAGGGCGTTGACGGCGTTGCACAGGGTGCCGGCGGTATCGGTCATGTCGTCGACCAGGATGCAGTGCTTGCCGTCGATGTCGCCGATGATGTTCATGACCTCGGCCACGTTCGGGGCCGGGCGGCGCTTGTCGACGATGGCCATGTCCACGTGCAGGTGCTTGGCCAGGGCGCGGGCGCGCACCACACCGCCGACGTCGGGGGAGACGATGACCACGTCGTCCAGCGCATGCTGGCGGATATCGTTGAGGATGATCGGTGCCGCGTAGATGTTGTCGACGGGGATGTTGAAGAAGCCCTGGATCTGGCCGGAATGCAGGTCCATGGTCAGCACGCGCGTGGCGCCGGCGGTGGTCAGCATGTCGGCGACGAGCTTGGCCGAGATCGGCGTGCGGCCGGCGCTCTTGCGATCCTGGCGGGCATAGCCGAAGTAGGGGATCACGGCGCAGATCTGGCGGGCCGAGGCGCGCTTGGCGGCATCGATGCTGATCAACAGCTCCATCAGGTTGTCGTTGGCCGGGGCCGAGGTGCTCTGGATGACGAACACGTCCTGGCCGCGGATGGTCTCCCGGAACTGCATGAAGATCTCGCCGTCCGAGAATCGCTGGATGTAGATCTCGCCCTGGGGAAGGCCGATGTGTTCGCAGATCGACGCGGCGAGCGGGGGGTTGGAGGTGCCGGCAAATAGGCGGAGGCGTTTGCTGTTCATCGGTCGGGCGGCTCCTGTGTGCATCAAACCAATAAGCATAGTCAAAACCGGCTGGGGCGGCAGGATGATGCGGCGCCTTGCGCCTTACCCCTTCGGGGCCGGCGTCGCGCTGCGCCGCCGTTGCCTCGCATCCGCTCGGCTCGAACCTCCACGGTTCTCATCCTGCCTTCCCGTCCTTCACCGAAGCCGGGCTTCGGCAAGCTATGTCTGGCTGGGGCGGCAGGATTCGAACCTACGCATGACGGGATCAAAACCCGTTGCCTTACCGCTTGGCTACGCCCCAATCCTCATCCCGCAGGGGGTGAAAGCGCCGCATGCGTCCCACATGTGTCCAGACGGCCAATCCGCGTTTGGCAAGCTCGCCGGCCAGGTCCCGCGCTTGCCCGGCATCGCCGACCAGGGCCACGCAGGTACTGCCGCTGCCGCTCATCCAGGCTGCGGACGCATGTTCACGCATGGCGGCAAGCATCCGGGACAGCACCGGGGACATGTCGCAGGCCACGGTCTCGAGATCGTTTTCGCCGATGGCGATCCCGCCGATGGCGGCCTGTTCCGAACGGGCGGCGATGGTATCGGTCCGGGGTGGCTTGTGCAACGCGTCGAAGCGCCGGAACACCTCGGCGGTGGACAGCCCTTCCCCCGGATGCGCCAGCACGATGGGTGTGTCCGGCAATGGCGACGGGTAGGGTGTGAGCTGCTCGCCCACGCCCCGGGCCAGGCTGGCCTCGCCGAACAGGAAGCAGGGGATGTCGGCGCCCAGGGGTACGGCGAAGCGGATCAACTCGTCGCTGCCGAGGTCCAGGCCCCACAGGCGATTGGCCACCCACAGGGCGGTGGCGGCATCCGAGGATCCGCCGCCGAGCCCTCCCTGTTCGGGCAGCTGTTTGTCGATATGCACCTTCAGGCCCATGGCGACGCCATGATCGGCGGCCAGCGCCTCCAGCACGCGGTGAACCAGGTTGACCGGTCCGGACAGATGCGGACGGTTGCAGCTGACCTCGATCGCCGTGGCCGGCTCGATATCCAGGCGGTCGGCGATATCCACGAAGGCGAAGCTGGTGTCCAGGGCATGCCTGCCGTCGGGCAGGATGCCGCCGACACGCAGGTGCAGGTTGATCTTGGCCGGAGCGGGGAACGACTGCATGGCGCCTGCTACGGATTGCCGATCAGCAGCGTGGCGCGGTTGCCGCGCGCCAGATCGGTCAGGGTCAGGCGCCGGGCCGAGGCGTTCCAGTCGATGCGGATCACATCACCGTGGCGGTGGGCCTCCCAGTGTCCGGGCCCGGCGGGACGGAACTGCGGGGGCATCCGGCCCAACAGGATGGCGGCCAGCTCGCGCGGGGGCAGCACGATGCCGTAGTCGGCCAGTGTCGCCTCGCTGACGATCCGGTCGGGATGGGTGGGGTCCTGGTTGTCGTTCAGGTGCAGGGTGCTGCCATGCCATGTCAGCACGACGATGCGCCCGGAGGCCGCGTGTGTCAGGCGCAGCCAGCCTTCGGACGGCGTGGCTGCCCGCCAGTCGATCTGGACCTGCCAGCGTCGCACGGGCTGCATGACGATGAGCCGGCCCGAGAAGGACGGATACGGGCCGATGCTCGAGACCGCGCCCGCCGGGGGACGCTGTATGGCACATCCGGCCAGCCAGGCCAGCATCGCCAGCGTCAGGAATAGGCGCAGGTAGCGCAACGGCTCAGATGCCCTGTTTGATTTTCCGGCGCAACAGATCCGGGTCCTTGCCATTCAGGCGGATCGCCTCTTTCCACATCGCGCGCGCCTTGGCATGGTCGCCGTGCTTCCAGTACATGTCGCCCAGATGCTCGTGCATGACCGGATCATTCTTGACGATGCCGACCGCCCGGGTCTGCACCTCGATGGCTTTGGCGTACTTGCCCTGCTTGAAGTACACCCAGGCCAGGGAATCCAGGTAATAGCCGTCGTTCGGTTTGATTCTCAGTGCATGCTTGATCAGCTGCGCGGCCTCGCTGAGGCGCACGCCGCGGTCCGCCAGCGAATAGCCCAGGAAATTGAGAGCCTCCGTATCGTCCGGATGGGAGGACAGCAGGATGCGCAGGCTTTTCTCCAGCTCGTCGTACTGCTTGAAATGATCGAAGGCCACGGCCCGGTTGAACAGCAACCGCGTCGGCACGATCTTCAGCTTCATGGCCGGCGCCGTTTCATCGAGCAACAGCCGGTATTCCTCCCTGGCTAGCCGGATCATCGACATCAGCAGGTAGGCCTCGCTGCTGTCCGGATGGGCGGCCAGGACGGCCTGGGTCCGCTTGATGGCCGCGGCATCCTTATGCTGCCTGAACTCAATGTCGGCGATGCGCAGCTGGGCATCGGCGTACAGGGGGCTGTCGGCCTTGATCTCCTGGTATTGCTGCAGGGCCTGGTCATCCTTTTTCTGACCTTCCAGCGACAGGCCCAGATAGTAGTGGGTCTGGCTGTCCGGCCGCTTGGCGAGGACATTCTCGAACTGCTTGGCAGCAGCGGCATAGTCGCCTTGCTGGAAATAAAGCAGTCCCAGGGCGACGAGCACGTCCGGTTCGCCGCCGGTCTGCTGGTTGATCTGTTCGTAGATGTCGATGGCTTCCTTGATCCGGCCCTGTTGCACCAGCAGGCGCCCGAGCATGTTGCCGACCTGCAGGTCGTCCGGGTGCGTGCCCAGGAAGTCGCGCAGCAAGGCTTCGGCCTCGGCCGGCTTGTGCGTCTGGATGGCGATGGCGCTGAGCATCAATACCGGCACGTTGTCGTCCGGATCCATCGCGCGCATGCGCAGCAGGGATTTGCGGGCCTTGGCGAAGCGTCCCTGCTTCATGTACAGCTGGGCCTCGAGCTGGCGCAGGTCCGGGCTGTCCTGATGCCGGATGCCTTGCTGGATCACGGCCATGGCTTCATCCAGGCGCCCGGTTCCGGCCAGCCACTGGATCAGGACCTGGCGTGCGGTGTCCAGGTCGGGGTGGGTGTCCACCAGCTTGGAAAGCTCGGTGATGGCCTGCTCCATCTTGCCGCTGCCAAACAGGATGCGGGCATACAGCATGCTGGTATGGATGCGCTCCTCATCGCTCAGGCCGGGACTGGCGCGAAGGGCATCGACCTGCTGCAGGGCGAGCTTGGGCTGGTTCAGGTGGAGATACAGGTCCGCGAGTTCCATGCGCGGCCGGATGGCGGTCGGGTCCTTGGTGACCAGTGCCGAGAGGAAACGCGCCGCCAGTTCCGGCTGATTGTGCTGGATGGCGTCCTGGGCGGCGAGGTAAAGGAAGCCGGTGTCCATCTCCTGCAGGGACTGGGTCTGCTTCGCGTGCTTGATCCTGGAGGCCGCCTGGGGAGGGGCGGTCATGCCGGCGCATCCGGTCAGGGCGAGTACGAGCGCGGCGCGAAGGAACCAGTATTTCATGCGTTCTCCTGTAGAAGCGTGACCTGACAGAAGCGTTCATCGGCACCGAGGGCCCAGCACCGCACGTCGGTTGCCCGGCCCTGATGCACGCTGATGATCGGGTAGACGAAGCCGTCCCAGGCACTTTCCAGATCGGTGGGCGACGGTTTGGCAGGGCAGTCCGGATGCGAATGGTAGACGCCGATGATCTCCCGGCCCGATCCGCGCAACTCGTGATCGATGCGGCGATAGCCATCCGGATCGAGCTGGAAGCGGTCGGCGGCGCGTTCGGTGTTGAGGTTGGCCACCGGACGGGCCTCCCGCACGGCCCAGCCTTCGGCGGACAGGGTGCCGATCAGCAGGCCGCAGGTCTCCAGCGGATAGGCCTGCTCGGCGGCTCGTCGCATCGTTTCCACGCATCCGGGCGCATAGGTGCAATGCATCGGAGCGTTCTCCGGACTCAAGACCGCCAGATACTCAGGGCTTTGAAAACGGGCTGGTTCGTTCATGCAGCTCCCATGTGCAGCGTCCATCTCCACGGAATACCCGGCCGAGGTCGCCAAAGTGCGGTCCGAGACAGTACGGGAACTGCTGCTGCTGCACAATGCATCGATGCCGACATCCCGAAATGACGGGGCCCCGCATGGCGGGGCCCCGTCGTTGTCAGGCAAGCACCAGCTATTCGATGGCGACGGTCCGACGCTTGGTTTCGGTCATCTTGGGCAGATGCAGCTCAAGCATGCCGTCCTCCAATGTCGCCGTTGCCTTGGCGCTGTCCACTTCACAGGGAAGGGCAATGCTGCGGGTAAACGTACCCCACGCGCATTCACGGCGGAAATAATTGCCCTTTTTCTCCTTCTCCTCCTGATGGATGGAACCCACGATCGTGACCGTGGTATCGGTCATCGTGACCTCCAGGTCCTTCTTTTCGACACCGGGGACCTGGGCACGAAGCACCAGTTCACGATCCCGGTCGACGATGTCGACCTTGGGCATCATCCGGCGTTCGAACGGCATCGGAAACTCGCCCAGCCATGGGAGTTCCCACTGACTCGGGCGCATCCAGTTGTGCGAGAAGAAATTCTCCCACATCCGTTCCATTTCATCCATCGGCCTCAACGCCGATCCGGAAGCTGCCGGTTTGGCCTTCTCCCGTGTGATGTGCACAACTTTGCTGGGTTTTGCGGATGTCCTGGCCATAACACACCTCCTTGTTTCGGCAGGCTATGGGCAGCGCATGTGGCGGTCTCCCTGCCTGCGAAACCATCGTGCAGGATCGCCGTGGACAGTGCTGTTTTAGACCATGATCCCGCAGCCCGCAAGCCGTTGGCGCGGCTTGCGGGCATGGCGGGCTCAATGCAGCCAGAAGGGCGATGGATTCGATGCTACCAGCATCTTCACCCCGTCATTCAGCAACGGCAGGAAGTCGAGTCCCGTTCGCTTCTCGACCGTGCGTATGCTGGTGATGAAATCGGGCAGGTTCTGCGGGTTTTCCGTGCGGTTGGGGATGATGAAGGCGATGGCGGAGACCTGGACAGGATCGAAGACCACCTCGTAGCAGGCCGTGGGGACGGCCAGATGGTTGGCGCCGATGGTTTTCGGCGATCCGTCGTAGATCGGGCCGGTGACGATATAGAGCTCACCGCGTGCCTGTACCCAGTCACGCACCTTCTGTTGCAGGGTCTGCCAGATGCCGTGCGCCATGCCCGGAT
The DNA here is from genome assembly GCA_964492895.1 of uncultured Zetaproteobacteria bacterium. Taxonomy (GTDB): domain Bacteria; phylum Pseudomonadota; class Zetaproteobacteria; order Mariprofundales; family Mariprofundaceae; genus DATLWN01. The sequence continues at coordinate 89,141 of CAZBLR010000003.1, forward strand.
TCAGCGGAACCACGCTGGAGAGCAGGTAGCTTTCGTTGATGGCCCGGGCATTCCATATCATGTCCTTGGCGGGCACCAGTTGCCCCGGGACGTAGCCGCTGCCCCGGTAGTCGCTGATGACGGCGCGGTCGTCGGCGCTGAGTTCGGGATCGGGTTGGAAGTCCTTGGTACGCAGGAAATTGCCGTGGATTTCCTTTTTGGTCAGATGGTAGGCCACCCAGTCGGGTGTCCGGTGGGCCGTGTTGTAGGACAGCACATAGGCCAAGCGGCATAACAGGTGGCCGTCATGGCTCGGCGCGCCGTACTTGATCTGCTGACTGCAATCCCCCAGCGCCGAGGCATGGGCCGTGGACGGTGTCAGCAGGGCGAAAACGACGGTTAGGAATACATAGATCAGGCGTTTCATGGTTGCACCTCCGTTCGGGAGTCCGAGTACCCACCCTCCCCGATCGCAAGCGCATGACCCGACATGCCATGCTGCGTTGATTGTAGACTAGTTCAATCCGGTTTGTGCGGCGGCCGGGCTCAGATTCCTTCGGCGTAGAGGACGCTGCCGCTGGCAAAGACCGGGGTGCTCAGGTACTTCTCGCCCCCATCCGGGAAGATGGCCACGATCGTGGCGGGCCGGTCGTCGGCGGCGAGGCGCTCGGCAAGCCGGAGCGCCGCGGCCGTGGCGCAGCCGCACGACTGGCCGGACAGGATGCCTTCGCTGGAGGCCAGCAGCTGCGTATAGCGGTAGGCATCCTCGGTCGAGATGCCGAGCTTCTCGTCGTGCACGCCGGCGTCGTAGACACCGGGAACGATGCTCGACTCGATATGCTTCAGGCCTTCGATGCCGTGGAATGGCGAGTCCGGCTCGGCGGCGACGATGCGGACATCGGGATTCATGCGTTTGAGGTAGCGGCCGGTGCCGACCAGGGTTCCGGAGGTGCCCAGCGAGGCGATGAAATGGGTCACGGCCCCGTTCGTATCGGTCCAGATCTCCGGGCCCGTCGATTCCTCATGGGCGCGCGGGTTGGCCGGGTTGTTGTACTGGTCCGGCTTGAAATAGATGTCGGGCTCGAGGGCGTGGATGCGCCGTGCCTCGACGATGGCGCCATCCGATCCCTCGAGCGGATCGGAGAAGATCAACTCGGCGCCGAAGGCGCGGCAGATGCGTTTGCGTTCGTCCGAGACGTTGCCGGGCATCACCAGCCGTACCCGGTATCCGAGCGCGGCCCCGATCATGGCCAGGGCGATGCCGGTATTGCCGGATGTCGAATCCAGGATGATCTTGTCGGGCGTCAAAAGCCCCCGGTCGATGCCGTCGCGGATCATCCACATCGCGGCGCGATCCTTGACCGAGCCGCCGGGATTGAACCGTTCGAGCTTCGCGAAGATGCGGATGTGCTCCGGCAGATGGCGGGTCAGGCGCACCAGCTGCACGAGCGGCGTGTGGCCGATCTGGTCGAGGATCGTGGACAAACAACACTCCTATAAGTGTTAATCATTTTAATTAACGATCCACAGTATGTGATAATGATGTCGTCTTGCCAAGCGCCAGTCGTTTCGCCGCCTCCCGATCGTCGGCGAATGGCCAGTGGGGATCGGGCTGCAGCAGATAATCGCGCAGGGCCGCAGGCGTCACGCCGGCCTCGCGCAGACTGCGCAGGGTGCTGGCGCGGTCGCGCTTGGCCAGGCGCTGTCCCTGGGCATCGCGCACCAGTTCGTGATGGATGTACACCGGTGCATCGAATCCGAGCAGGGCCTGCAGCAGGCGGTGGATGCCGGTGCTTTCGGCCAGGTCCCGGCCTCGGATGACGTGCGTGATGCCCTGCAGCGCATCGTCGACGACGACAGCCAGATGATAGCTGAAGCCGATGTCCTTGCGGCCGATGACGACATCGCTGCCGATATGTACGGGGTGGGATCGCCCCTGTCCGTCCTGCCACGCGAGCACGGGGCCGGTCATGGCCATCGCCTTCCCGGCGTCCAGGCGCCAGGCATAGGCGTCCCGGACCATCCGTTCCCGCTGCCGTGCCGGCGCCAGGCTGCGGCAGGTACCCGGGTAATGCCCCGCATGTTCCCCGGCGTGCGGGGCCGAGCCCATGCGCCCGATTTCGCGGCGGATATCGCTGCGCGTGCAGAAGCATGGGTAGGCCACGCCCATGTCGCGCAGGCGCTCCATCGCCTCGGCGTAGTCGGTTGCGTGCTCGCTTTGCCTGCGCACCGGTCCCTGCCATGTCAGCCCGATCCAGCCCAGGTCCTCGATGATGGCATCCGCATATTCCGGGCGGCAGCGGGTGGTATCGATGTCCTCGATACGCAGCAGCAACGGGGCATGATGGCGCTCGGCCCACTGCCGGCACTGCAGGGCCGAGTAGGCGTTGCCGACATGCAGCAGGCCGGTCGGGCTCGGGGCGAAGCGGGTGCGCAGGGTCAAGATCAGCCCGGAAGCCGCTGGCCCTTTCCGGCGGCGCTGTCGTCGGAGACAGGGGGCAGGATCAGCGGCTGTCCCTCCTGCACGCGCTCTGGGCGCACCAGCATGCAGATCTCGTCTGCTTCCTGCAGCACGACGTCGTCGTGCGGGATCAGGCTCTTGCCCTTGCGGATGATCGCCAGCGGTTGCACCCCGGAGGTGATGCGCACGCCGGAGAGCTTGCGTCCGATCAGAGGTGAATCCGGGTCCACGGTGCGGTTCTCGTGTACCAGCTTCTTGCGATGGATCTCGGCGTTCCAGTAGCTGTAGTTGTAGGGCGAGGCGAACAGCCGGCGCGCCTGAAGCTGGTGGATCAGCCGCGCATGCTTCTGTCCGTCCTCCTCCTGCAGCGTCACGTAGACCTCCGGTACGTGGAATTCGTCGCGCGCCATGCGGGCGATCAACAGGTTGTGATCCGAGGAGCCGGTCATGACCAATACGGCGCTGACCTCCTCGGCATGGGCGATTTCCATGTACAGCGGATCCAGGGCATTGCCGCGCACGGCGAGGTAGCCGCCGCGCTGCATGGTGGCGACGGCATCGGCGTTCAGGTCGATGAAGCGGACCTCGCGATCCTCGCTGAGCACCCGCGCCAGTTCGACGCCCATGTGGCCGCCGCCGATGATCAGCACGGAACGGTCATCGGCTCCGCGCACATCCAGCCAGCGGCTGAGCGGCGCAGCCAGGAAGCCGTAGACCATGACCGAGACGATGATGATGATATAGACGAGGGCTTGCAGCATCTGGCCATCGCTGTGGCCGCTGTCCTGGAGGATGATCGCGAACAGCGACACGATGGCCGCGGCCACCACGCCGCGCGGGGCGATGGCGCCGATGAACAGCACCTGCTTGCGGGGCAGCTGCGAGCCGATGCTGGAAAGCCACGCGGTCAGCGGACGCACGACCAGGGCCAGGATGGCGAACAGCAGCAGGCCCTCGCGGGCGAAATCCCAAAGCATGGGCAGGTTCAGGTTCGCGGCCAGCAGCACGAACAGCAGCGAGATCAGCAGCACCGACAGGCTGCCCTTGAAATGGCGCAGGCGCTGGATGTCCGGCAGCTCCATGCGCTGCATCGTGGCCCCGGCCACCAGTACGGCCAGCAGCCCCGCGTGCGAGCTGAGGCTGTCCGCCAGCAGGAAGATTCCCCAGACCGCCGCCAGGGTGGCGATGGTGCGCAGCTCCATATCCTTGAGCCAGCCTTCCGAGGCCAGCACCTTGGACAGCAGCCAGCCGCAGATGAAGCCGACGGCGCCCCCGGTCAGGAATTTCGTGAACAGCACCCTGGCCAGCCAGCCGGGGGTGATTACGGGGCTGATCACGACCTCCAGCATGACGATGGCCAGGATGGCGCCGACCGCATCGACCAGCATGGCCTCGCTGGCCAGGATGGCGCCGATGGAACGGTTCAGGCGCACCTGGCGCAGGATGGGCATGATCACGGTCGGTCCGCCGACCGAGACCAGGGTGCCGAACAGCAGGGATAGCGGCCAGCTCAGCCCGGTGATCAGGTGCACCGCGCCGCCGCCGATCAGCATGTTCAGCAGGGGGCCGAACACCAGCAGCAGGCTGACGACCCCCCGGTGCTGCTGCAGGGCCTTCAGATCCAGGTTCAGGCCGCCCTCGAACAGGATGACCGCCAGCCCCAGTTCGATCAGTGTGTGCAGGGCCGGCTGCAGCGATTCCACCTGCAGCAGATGCAGGCCGTACGGACCCAGGGCCATGCCGGCCACCAGCCAGAAGAAGATGGCTGGAAAGCGAAGCCGGGTCGCTGCCATCTGAGCCGAGACGGCGACCAGCACCGCGACCACGAAGGTCTCGGTCGGGTTCGTTTCTGGACCCATGCGGTTTCCTCCTGTGTGATCCCCGTGTCATGGGAGGCTGGACCGCCCGGATTTCCTTGGCAAGCGCTTGACAATATGCGGACCCGACGTATGGTTCGCCCCTCGAATTTCAGAGGGCAAGCGCGCCGTCATGGCGCATGCCAAGGAGTAAACGTGGCGAATCACGCTTCAGCAGCCAAACGCGCACGCCAGGCGGTAAAGGTCCGCATGATGAACCGTGCCAAGAAATCGGCCATGCGCTCGGCCATCAAGGAGGTGCTGGCAGCTGTGTCCAATGGCGACAAGGAGGCAGCCGCCACCGCCCTGAAGGCCGCCACCTCGCTGCTGGACCGCGCCGGACGCAAGCGCCTGATCCACCCGGGACAGGCCGGACGCCGTATCTCCCGCCTGAACACCCGCGTCAAGAACATGTCCTGACCCTTCGGGGTTCCGGAGCGAACAAGCCCGCCGCCAGGCGGGCTTTTTTTGTGCTTGGTTTCCGTATCCGTGTTCATAGGATACGCGCATGACCGACTCGCCCACCTCCCACCGCATCGTTGTCTATCGCGGGCCGGACACCCTGTCCGCATTCCGCCGCGAAAAGCGCCTGTCGGCACTGTGCGCGGTGGTGCCGGGCATCCGTTCGCTGGACGTTTTCCCCGTCTATATCGCACAGGTCGATGCCGGCTGGTCGGTCGGGGACGGCGCGCGCCTGGCGCAGCTGTTGGGCGGGGATGTCGAGCCGTTTTCCGGAAATACGGATGACGCCCTGTACGTCACGCCGCGCGTGGGCACGATCTCGCCCTGGTCGTCGAAGGCCACGGAGATCGCCCGCCTGTGCGATCTGGGCCGGCTGCAGCGGCTGGAAACGGGGACGGCCTATGTGCCGGCCGGCATCCCTTCCGGCGCCCTGGCCGAGGTGGCGGCACTGCTGCATGACCGGATGACGGAATCGGTGCTGCATGACATCGCGGATTTCGGTCGTCTGTTCGCCCATCATGAACCGGCGACGCTTTCACATGTCGATGTGCTGGCCGGCGGCCGCGAGGCCCTGGTGCTGGCCAACCGGTCCCTGGGCCTGGCCCTGTCGGAGGACGAGATCGATTATCTGGCGGGTGCATACACGCGGCTGGGCCGCAACCCGACGGATGTCGAGCTGATGATGTTCGCCCAGGCCAATTCCGAGCATTGCCGGCACAAGATCTTCAACGCCGACTGGGTCATCGACGGGCAGCGGCAGTCCAACTCGCTGTTTGCAATGATCCGCCACACCCACGAGACGCATCCGGACGGCACACTGGTGGCCTACAAGGACAATGCCTCGATCATCGAGGGCGGGCCGGGGCGGCGATTTTATCCCGATGCCGGGGGCACCTACGGCACGCATGATGATCGGATGCACATCCTGATGAAGGTCGAGACCCACAACCATCCGACGGCGATCTCGCCGTTTCCGGGTGCGGCGACCGGTTCCGGCGGTGAGATCCGCGACGAGGGAGCGACCGGCATCGGCGCCAAGCCGAAAGCGGGTCTGACCGGGTTCTCGGTGTCGAACCTGCGCATCCCCGGCTTCGAACAGCCGTGGGAGAGCGATTTCGGCAGGCCGGGACGCATCGTCTCGGCCCTGCAGATCATGATCGACGGCCCGCTGGGCGGGGCTGCGTTCAACAACGAGTTCGGCCGTCCGAACCTGTGCGGCTATTTCCGCACCTACGAGCAGCAGATCGGGGACGAGCTCCGTGGCTATCACAAGCCGATCATGATCGCCGGCGGTGTCGGCAATATCGATGCGCGGCACGTCCACAAGCGCGCGGTGCCGGTCGGGTGCCTGATCATCCAGCTCGGGGGGCCGGCGATGCTGATCGGCCTCGGCGGCGGCGCCGCGTCGAGCATGGATGCGGGCGCCAACGCCGAGGATCTGGATTTCGATTCGGTGCAGCGCGGCAACCCGGAGATGGAACGCCGCTGCCAGGAGGTGCTCGACCGCTGCTGGCAGCTGGGCGGGGACAATCCCATTCTGTTCATCCACGACATCGGTGCCGGTGGCCTGTCCAACGCCGTGCCCGAACTGATCAACGATGCCGGCCGTGGCGGCTGGATCGAGTTGCGCCGGGTGCACAACATGGAGCCGGGCATGAGCCCGTTGCAGTTGTGGTGCAACGAGGCCCAGGAGCGCTACGTGCTGGCCATCCACGAGGACGACCTGCCGCGCTTTACGGCGATTTGCGAGCGCGAACGCTGCCCGTTTGCAGTGCTCGGGCAAGCCACCGACGACGGTGTGCTGACCGTACACGATACGCACTTCGACAACGATCCGGTCGACCTGCCGCTGGAGGTGCTGCTCGGCAAGCCGCCGAAGATGCTGCGCGAGGTCGTGCATGTGGCGGGGCAGGCGGCGCCGTTCAACCCGGCGGGCGTCGGCCTGCGCGACGCGGCGGAGCGGGTGTTGCGCCTGCCGGCGGTGGCCGACAAGACCTTTTTGATCACCATCGGTGATCGCAGCGTCACGGGGCTCGTGGCGCGCGACCAGATGGTCGGGCCCTGGCAGGTGCCGGTGGCGGACGTGGCGGTGACGGCCCGCGACTACGAGGGCTATCGCGGGGAGGCCATGAGCATGGGCGAGCGCACGCCGCTGGCGGTGCTCGATGCGACCGCCTCGGGGCGCATGGCCATCGGCGAGGCCCTGACCAATATCGCGGCCGCTTCCATCGAAAAGCTCGGCGACGTCAAGCTGTCGGCGAACTGGATGGCGGCCTGCGGACACGCCGGCGAAGATGCGCGCCTGTTCGACACGGTGCGGGCCGTGGGCATGGAGCTGTGCCCGGCGCTCGGCATCTCGATCCCGGTGGGCAAGGATTCGCTGTCGATGAAGAGCGTCTGGCAGCAGGACGGCGCCACTCGGGAGATGACGTCGCCGCTGTCGCTGATCATCTCGGCCTTCGCACCGGTGGACGATATCCGGCGCACGCTGACGCCCGAGCTGCGCACCGATCTCGGGGACAGTGATCTGATCCTGCTCGATCTCGGGCGCGGCCGGAACCGCCTGGGCGGTTCGGCCCTGACCCAGGTGTTCGGCTGCACCGGCTCCGAGGCACCCGATCTCGATGACCCGGCCCTGTTCCGGGCCTTCTTCGCGGCCATCCAGCAGCTGAGCCGGGAAGGATTGCTGCTGGCCTACCATGACCGTTCCGACGGCGGACTGTTCGCCACCGTCTGCGAGATGGCGTTTGCCGGCCGCGCCGGCGCCCGCCTCGAGCTGGCGGCACTCGGCGAAGCCTGGGGCGCGCTGTTCTGCGAGGAACTGGGTGCGGTGGTGCAGGTGCGGCGCGCCGATCGCGAGCGGGTGTTGGCGCTGCTGGGCGAGGCCGGGCTCGGCGGCGTGGCGCACGTGATCGGCGAGGTTGCGGGCGATCGCCGGCTGGTGTTCTCCCATGACGGCCAGGTGCTGCTCGAGGATCGCGTGCAAGCCTGGCAGCGGATCTGGGCTGAGACCTCGTACCGCATGCAGGCGATGCGCGACGACCCGGCATGCGCGCATGAGGCCTTCGAGTCCATCGCGGATGAGGCGGATCCCGGTCTGCATGCCGAGCTGAGCTTCGATCCGGCCGAGGACGTGGCGGCGCCGTTCGTGAACCGGTCCCGGCCGCGCATGGCCGTGCTCAGGGAGCAGGGCGTCAACGGCCAGGTGGAGATGGCCGCGGCCTTCGACCGCGCCGGCTTCACCTGCGTGGACGTGCACATGTCCGATCTGATCGATGGCCGGCAGGCGCTGGAGGGGTTCCAGGGCCTGGTGGCCTGCGGCGGCTTCTCCTTCGGCGACGTGCTGGGTGCCGGCAGCGGCTGGGCCAATTCCGTGCTGTTCCATGGCCGGGTGCGCGACCAGTTCGCGGCCTTCTTCGCGCGCGAGGACACCCTGGCGCTCGGGGTGTGCAACGGCTGCCAGATGATGAGCCAACTGAAGGACCTGATTCCGGGGGCCGGACACTGGCCGCGCTTCGTGCGCAACCGCTCCGAGCAGTTCGAGGCGCGCCTGTTGATGGCGGGTATCCCCGAAAGCCCGTCCGTGCTGCTGGCCGGCATGGCCGGTTCGAAGCTGCCGCTGGTGGTGGCGCACGGCGAGGGCAGGGCGGCATTCGCCAGCGAGGCGGACCGGAAGGCGGCATCGGTCGCGTTGCGATATCTCGGGCCGGACGACGCGGCGACGGCGCGCTATCCCTACAACCCGAACGGCTCTCCCGACGGCATCGCCGGCCTGACCACGGACGACGGGCGCGTGACCATCATGATGCCGCACCCGGAGCGTCTGTTTCGCTCGGTGCAGTATTCGTGGCGGCCGGATGGCTGGAGCGAGGATGGCCCCTGGATGCGCATGTTCCGCAATGCCCGGCGCTGGCTTGGGTGACCGCATGGGCCCCCGGTTTCGGGGGCGATTTTTCTTGCCGATTGTTGTGGTATTCGCGTACGGCTTCTGTTACGTTCCGGGCCCGTCATGAACAGAGAAACACGATTCGTATTTGTGACGGGCGGCGTCGTTTCCTCTCTCGGGAAAGGCATTGCGGCGGCGAGTCTGGCGGCGCTTTTCGAGGCGCGCGGGCTCAAGGTCATGATGCAGAAGCTCGACCCCTACATCAACGTCGATCCGGGCACCATGAGCCCCTACCAGCACGGCGAGGTCTTCGTCACCGACGACGGGGCCGAGACGGACCTCGATCTCGGGCATTACGAGCGCTTCACGCATGCGCAGATGACGCGCCGTTCCAATTTCACTACCGGGCGCATCTACGAATCGGTGATCCGGCGCGAGCGGCGCGGGGATTACCTGGGTGCCACGGTGCAGGTCATCCCGCACATCACCGATGCCATCAAGGAGGCCGTGCTGAGCCTCAGGGCCGGCGATCCGGACATCGCCATCATCGAGATCGGCGGCACCGTCGGCGACATCGAGTCGCTGCCGTTCCTCGAGGCCATCCGCCAGCTGCGCTTCGACCTCGGCACCAAGTACACCGCCTATGTGCACCTGACGCTGGTGCCGTACATCGCCTCGGCCGGCGAGATGAAGTCCAAGCCGACGCAGCATTCGGTGCAGAAGCTGCGCGAGATCGGTATCCAGCCGGACGTGCTGCTGTGCCGCAGCGAGCGGCCGATCCCGCAGTCGCAGCGCGACAAGATCGCCCTGTTCTGCAACGTACCCAAGCATGCGGTCATCGACGCACCGGACGTGGACACCATCTACGGCGTGCCGCTGACCCTGCACAAGGGCGGGCTCGAAACGGTGCTTTCCGAGCATTTCGGCATCGCCGATCCGGAGCCGGACGTGTCCGTCTGGGAGGACGTCTGCCGGCGCATACGCGAGCCGAGCCAGGTCGTGCGCATCGCCATGGTCGGCAAGTACGTCGATCTGGCGGATGCCTATAAATCGGTCAACGAATCCCTGATCCACGGCGGCATGGCCCATCACGTCAGGGTGGAGATCCATTACGTCGATGCCGAGGTCATCGAGGACCAGGGCACGAAGATGCTCGAGGGCATGCACGGCATCCTGGTTCCCGGCGGCTTCGGCCATCGCGGCACCGAGGGCAAGATCCGCGCCATCGAGTTCGCCCGCACGCGCGGCGTGCCGTACCTGGGCATCTGCCTGGGCATGCAGCTGGCCGTGGTCGAGTTCGCGCGTCACGTCGCCGGCATCAGTGACGCCGGCAGCACCGAGTTCGACGACAAGGTGCCCGACCCGGTGATCGCCCTGATGACCGAGTGGGAAAAGGATGGCGAACTCCATCACCGTACCGGTGACGACGATCTCGGCGGCACCATGCGCCTCGGTGGCTATCCCTGCCGGCTGGTGCCGGGAACCAAGACGCATGAAGCCTACGGCATGGACGAGATCCGCGAGCGTCATCGCCATCGCTACGAGTTCAACAACACCTACCGCCAGCGCCTGGCCGATGCGGGCCTCGTGGTGTCCGGCACGCTGCCGGACGATTCGCTGGTCGAGATCGTCGAGCTGGCCGATCATCCCTGGTTCGTCGCCTGCCAGTTCCACCCGGAGTTCCTGTCCCGGCCGTACGCGCCGCATCCGCTGTTCGCGGCCTTCGTCGGCGCCGGCAAGGCGCGCATGGAGGCCGAGGCGTGAGCGCCCAGCACGTGATCCGCATCGGCGACGTGCACATCGGCAACGATCTGCCGCTGGTGCTGATGGCCGGTCCCTGCGTCATCGAGAGCGAGGATTTCACGCTGACCGTGGCGGCCGGGATCGCCGCCGTGGCCGATCGGGCCGGGGTGCCGCTGATCTTCAAGTCCAGCTTCGACAAGGCCAACCGCACCAGCAAGGACGGCTTCCGCGGTCCCGGGCTCGACGAGGGCCTGCGCATCCTTCAGCGCGTCAGGGACGAGATCGGCGTGCCGGTGATCACCGATGTGCACACGCCCGAGCAGGTGGCGGCCGTGGCCGAGGTCGCCGACGTGCTGCAGACGCCGGCATTTTTGTGCCGGCAGACCGATTTCATCCAGGCCGTGGCTGCCGCAGGCCGCCCGGTGAATATCAAGAAAGGCCAGTTCCTGGCGCCGTGGGACATGCAGCACGTACTGGACAAGGCCCTGGCCACGGGCAACCACGACATCATGCTGTGCGAGCGCGGCGCCAGCTTCGGCTACAACAACCTGGTGTCCGACATGCGCTCGCTGATGGTGATGCGCGAGACCGGGGCGCCGGTGGTCTATGACGCCACGCATTCGGTGCAGCAGCCGGGCGGACTCGGCGGTGCCACGGGCGGCAATCGCGAGTACGTGCCGGGCCTGGCGCGGGCGGCGGTGGCCGTCGGCGTGGCGGCGCTGTTCATGGAGGTGCATCCGGACCCGGATCGCGCCCTGTCCGACGGACCCAATTCCCTGCGCCTGTCCGATCTGGAGGCGCTGCTCGGGCAACTGACCCGAATCGATCAGGCGGTCAAGGCCGCATAAGTTGAAATGCGCCGGGTTGCGCACGAGGATGCCCCGGCCAGTGATAAGGAGAGACTCACGATGAGCGAAATCGTTCATGTCCATGGAAGGGAAATCTTTGATTCCCGCGGCAATCCGACCATCGAGGTCGATGTCAGGCTGGCCTCCGGGGCCATGGGGCGCGCGGCCGTACCGAGCGGCGCCTCCACCGGCACCCACGAGGCCGTGGAGTTGCGCGACGGCGGCAAGCGCCTCGGCGGCAAGGGTGTGAGGAAGGCCGTGGCCAACGTCCATGGCGAGATCGCCAAGGCGGTGCACGGGCGCGATGCCGCCGATCAGGCCGGGCTCGACCACACCCTGATCGAACTGGACGGCACGCCGAACAAGGCGCGTCTGGGGGCCAATGCCATCCTGGGCGTGTCGATGGCGGCGGCCAGGGCGCAGGCGGCGGAGAACGAGGTCTCCCTGTTCCGCTACCTCGGCGGCGAGTCCGCCTGCCTGTTGCCGGTGCCCTGCATGAACGTCATCAACGGCGGGTCGCACGCGGACAACAGCATCGATTTCCAGGAATACATGATCGTGCCGGCCGGTGCCTCGAGCTTCGCCGAGTCCCTGGCCATGGGCGCCGAGGTGTTCCATGCGCTGAAGTCGATCCTGAAGAAGGCCGGGCATATCACGGCGGTCGGCGACGAGGGCGGCTTCGCGCCGAACCTCGGTTCGAACGAGGAGGGGATCACGGTGATCCTCGAGGCCATCGAGCAGGCCGGCCTGAAGCCCGGCGTGGACGTGTCCCTGGCCTCGGACATGGCGGCCTCCGAGTTCTATCGCGACGGCGCCTATGTACTGGCCGGCGAGGGCGGTCGCAGACTGGATGCCGGCGGCATGATCGACCTGATCGAATCGCTGTGCCGGCAGTACCCGATCCTGTCGGTCGAGGACGGCCTGGACGAGGGCGACTGGGACGGCTGGAAGATGCTGACCGAGCGCATGGGCGACAAGGTGCAGCTGGTCGGCGACGACCTGTTCGTGACCAATCCGCAGATCCTGGCCCGCGGCATCGAGATGGGCGCCGCCAACGCCCTGTTGGTCAAGGTCAACCAGATCGGCACCCTGACCGAGACGCGCAAGGCGGTGGCGATGGCCATGGATGCCGGTTACCGCTGCATGATCTCGCATCGCTCCGGTGAGACCGAGGACACGACGATCGCCGACCTGGCGGTGGCCCTTGCCTGCGGCCAGATCAAGTCGGGTTCCGCCTCGCGCTCGGACCGGCTGGCCAAGTACAACCAGCTGCTGCGCATCGAGGAGGAGCTGGGTAGCTCAGCCCGCTTCGCCGGCCGGGAAGCCTTCCTTGGAGGCGCATCCTCCTGAGGCGGGCGGCCAGGGCCCTCGGCTGGGTGCTCGGCCTGGGAATGGTCGCTTACCTCGGCTACGACCTGATCTTCTCGGATCACGGCTACCTGGTCTATCGTCGGGAGCATGCCGAGCTGTTGAAGCTGCAGGCCGAGGTGGCCGAGATGCGCCAGGAGCGCGAGCAGCTGGCGCGGCAGGTGCTGCAGCTGCGCAACGATCCCAAGGCGTTGGAGGAGCTGATTCACCGTGAACTGGGTTACGTGCATCCCGACGAGTACATGCTGATCCTTCCCAACAAGAAGAAGCCGCAGCCGACGAAGCCATGATCGTCACCCGTTTCGCGCCCTCGCCGACCGGGCAGCTGCATCTGGGCAATGTGCGCACGGCGCTGCTGAACTGGGCCTTTGCCCGCAGCCAGCAGGGGCGCTTCCTGCTGCGCTTCGAGGACACCGATGCCGGGCGCTCCACGCAGGATTTCATCGCATCCATCAAGGACGATCTCGTGTGGCTGGGACTGGACTGGGACGGCGAGCCGCGCCTGCAGTCGGCGCATGCCGCCGAGCATCGCCAGGCCCTGGAGACCCTGGCCGCCCGCCAGCACGCCTACCGCTGTTTCTGCAGCGAGTCCCAGCTGGCGCTGGACCGCAAGCTGGCGGCCTCGCGCGGCCTGCCGCCGCGCTATGCCGGCCGTTGCCGCCAGCTGCCCCCGGCCGAGGCCGAGCGGCGGGCTGCGGCCGGCGAGGCCCACGTCTGGCGCCTGGCGGCGCATGCCGGGAAGGGCGGGGTCGCCGTGCATGACCGGATCCGCGGCGACATCACGTTCGAGCGCAGGGACATGGACGATCCGGTGCTGGTGCGCTCGGACGGCAGCTTCACCTTCCTGCTGCCCAATGCACTCGACGATGCCCTGGACGGCGTCACGCACGTGCTTAGAGGCGACGATCACCTGAGCAACACCGCCTACCAGGTCTGGCTGCTGTCCTGCCTGGGCAGGGATGCGCCCGTCTACCTGCATCACGGGCTGTTGCTCGGGGCGGACGGGGCCAAATTGTCCAAGCGCACGGGCAGCACCAGCGTGGCCGAGCTCAGGCAGGCGGGGCTGCTGCCCGGGGCGCTGGTGCAGGCGATGATCCGCATCGGCCATCCGAACCTGCCGGAACAGGCGGAGGGGCTGTCCGACCTGCTGCCGCATCTGCAGATGGATCACCTGTCGGCCTCGGCGGTGCGCTGGTCCGACGACGAGCTGTGGCGCTGGCATGCCCGCATGCTGCACGGCCTGGGCCATCGGCAGCTGGCGGATCTGCTGCGCCCGTTGTTCCCCGATGTGCCGGCCGATCGTCTCGACGGGTTTGCGGCGCTGGTGCAGCCCAACCTGCAGCGGGTGGAGGACGCGCGGGACTTCGCGCGCCTGCTTGCCGGCGAAGCCTCACTGTCGGGCGAGGCCGAACAGGCAGTCGGAGATGCAGGCAGCGAATTCTTCGATCAGGCGCTGGCGGCATGGACGGACCTGTCGCAGCCTGATTGGCCGGCCTGGATAGAGGCGCTGAAGCAGCGCAGCGACAGGAAGGGCAAGGCACTGTTCATGCCGCTGCGTGCAGCGCTGACGGGGGCCACGCACGGGCCGGAGATGTCGGGCATCGTCGCCTTTCTCGGCCATGAAGGCGTGATCGCGCGATTGAAAGATGCCAGAGTGCATCGGCCATGAATCTTGCCATCTACAACAGCCTGAGCCGCAGGAAGGAGCCCTTCGTACCGATGCGCCCGGAGCACGTCGGTATGTATGTCTGCGGGGTCACCGTCTACGACTACAGCCATGTCGGCCACGCGCGCGTGATGGTGGTGTTCGACCTGATCTACCGCTGGCTCAGGCATCTGGGGCTGGACGTCACCTACGTGCGCAATTTCACCGACATCGACGACAAGATCATCAAGCGTGCGGCCGAGCGCGGCATCGCGACCGAGACCCTGACCGCCGAGATGATCGAGGCCTTCTACCGGGACATGGACGCGCTGGGATGCCTGAGGCCGACGCTGGAGCCGAGGGCGACGGCGCACATCCCCGAGATCGTGGCCATGATCGGGCAGCTCGTCGACAAGGGCTATGCCTATGTGGCGGCGAACGGTGACGTCATGTATGCGGTGCGCAAGTTCGACGGCTACGGCCGGCTTTCGGGCAAGAATATAGACGATCTGGAGGCGGGAAGCCGCGTCGAGGTCGACGCGGCCAAGCGCGATCCGCTGGATTTCGTGCTGTGGAAGCAGGCCAAGCCGGGCGAGCCGGCCTGGGACTCGCCCTGGGGCAAGGGACGGCCCGGCTGGCACATCGAGTGCTCGGCGATGAGCTGCGCCCATCTCGGACACAGCTTCGACATCCACGGCGGCGGCATGGACCTGAAGTTCCCGCACCACGAGAACGAGATCGCCCAGGCCGAGGCGGCCAACGGCGAGCCCTTCGCCAAGGTCTGGGTGCACAACGGCTTCGTCAACATCAATGCCGAGAAGATGAGCAAGTCGCTCGGCAATTTCTTCACGATCCGCGAGGTCTTGAAACAGTACCACCCGGAGGTGCTGCGCCTGTTCATCCTGGGTACGCACTACCGCTCGCCGCTGGATTACTCGGACGCGGCCCTGGATACGGCCAAGGCGGGCCTGGATCGGTTGTACGAGACCCGCCGGCGTCTGGGGAAGAACGTGCCGATGGGTGCAATTCCCGAGGGCTTCGTGGCCGCGATGAACGATGATTTCAATGCGCCGGAGGCCCTGGCCGAGCTGTTCGAGCTGTCGCGCGCCGTCAACAAGGGGCTGGATGCGGGCAAGGACGTGGCGCCGTTGGCGGGAAGCTTCGCCGCCATGTGCGATCTGCTCGGCATCGTGCAGCAGGATCCTGCCCGATGGTTCCAGGGCGACGATGCCGATGCCGCAAAGATCGAGGCGCTGATCGCCGAGCGGGCCGAGGCGCGCAGGGGCAGGGACTTCGCGCGCGCCGATGCGGTGCGAGACGAGCTTGCGGCCATGGGTATCGTGCTCGAAGATACGGTGGGGGGGACGACTTGGAAGAGGGTCAAATGAGCACGACATTCGGAAAGCCGTTCTGCCTGTGGTTCACCGGCCTGTCCGGTGCCGGCAAGAGCACGGTCA
>CAZBLR010000004.1:0-79296 GCA_964492895.1 uncultured Zetaproteobacteria bacterium
CGCTTACGGCGCCATACTGGCGCCGCCGCACGTCCGTGTGCGGGAAACTCTCGACCCACGAAAGGCTCCTGCCTTTCGCTTCAAGCGCTGCGGCGGTACAGGCCCGCCTGCGCTTACGGCGCCATACTGGCGCCGCCGCACGTCCATGTGCGGGGAACGCTCGACTCACGAAAGGCTCCTGCCTTTCGCTTGAGCCGCTACGGCGGTACAGGCCCGCCTGCGCTTACGACGCCATACTGGCGCCGCCGCACGTCCGTGTGCGGGGATCGCTCGACCCGCGAAAGATTCACCGCAGAGGACGCAGAGGAGCGCAAAGGAAGACAGGGGGAAGGTTAGGTACAGACTGAATCTCCATTCGGCCTTTGCGTAACTTCGCGTCCTTCGCGGTTCTACTGTTCGTTTTCTCTCTGCGTCCTCTATGTCCTCTGCGGTAAGTCTCCGATCCTATGCCTGGAAGAGCTCGATGGCGTTGCCGTCCGGATCGCGGCAGAACAGGGCGGCCCGGCCCGAGCGGCTCGGCGTGTAGCCCAGGCCGGCGGCCTCGAGGCGCGCCCGGATCACCCCCACATCGGCCACCGCCAGCGCCAGGTGCCGGTCCCGCCCGCCATGCGCGGGCCGGGCCATGCCGGCATACGGATCGTCGATCTGCATCAGATGGATCTGGGCCCCGCCTTCCAGGGCATAGAAGATGCCGGGAAAGCCGAGGTCCGGCCGCGCATCGCGGGCAAGCCCCAGCACGCCCTCGTAGAACGCGGCGGCGGCCTCCAGGTCCGACACGATCAGGCCGACATGTTGCAGACGCATGCGCCGATGCTGCCCCCGAGGCCGACCTGCGGGCAAGTACCGTGCATGCGGCGGTTTACGGCGGGCGACGACCCCGCCACAATCCGGCCCCATGAGCGCAACCATTCTCGACGGCAAGGCCCTGTCCGAACGCCTGCGTGCCGGCATCCGCCAGGACATCGATGCCCTGGGCGCCAGGCACGGTCGCCGGCCGGGGCTCGCGGTCATCCTCGTCGGCAACGATCCGGCCTCCGAGATCTATGTGCGCAACAAGAAGAACGCCTGCCAGGCGGTCGGCATCGAGTCCTTCTCTTACGAAGAGCCGGACACCATCACCCAGCAGCACCTGCTGGGCATGGTCGGCGAGCTGAACCGCAACCCGCTGGTCGACGGCATCCTGGTGCAGCTGCCGCTGCCCGCCCACATCGACCCGGAATCGGTGATCGAGGCCATCAAGCCGGACAAGGACGTCGACGGCTTCCATCCGTACAACATCGGCCGGCTGGCAGCGCGCATCCCGGCCATGCGTTCCTGCACCCCGTACGGCTGCATGAAGCTGCTCGAGGAGACGGGGCTCGACCTGTACGGCAAGGAGGCGGTCGTCGTCGGCGCCTCGAACCACGTCGGCCGGCCGATGGCGCTGGAGCTGCTGCTCGCCGGCTGCACCGTCACCGTCACCCACCGCTTCACCGAGGATCTGGCGTCGCACGTGCGCCGCGCCGACATCGTCGTCGCCGCCGCCGGCAAGAAGGCGCTGGTCAAGGGCGAGTGGATCAAGCCGGGCGCCGTGGTCATCGACATCGGCATGCACCGCGATGAGGACGGCAAGCTGTGCGGCGACGTCGAATTTGCGGCGGCCGCCGAACGCGCCGGCTGGATCACGCCGGTCCCGGGCGGTGTCGGCCCGATGACCATCACCATGCTGCTGGCCAACACCGTCGATGCCTTCCGCCAGCACATGGGCGAACCGGCATGAGCGGCGAGGCACTCTCCCGCACCCCGCTGTACGCCGAGCACGTGGCGCTTGGCGGCAAGATGGTGCCCTTCGCCGGCTTCGAGATGCCGGTGCAATACAGCCAGGGGGCGCTGAAGGAATACCATGCCGTGCGCGAAGGCGCGGCCGGGGTGTTCGACATCTCGCACATGGGCCAGGTGCGCGTGACGGGGCCGGAAGCACTGGCCTTCCTGCAATACGTGACCACCAACGACGTGTCGCGTCTGACCGACGGGCAGGTGCAGTACTCGGCGCTGCTGAACGAGGCCGGCACCTTCATCGACGACATCACCACCTACCGCATCGCCGACGATCATTTCTACCTGTGCATCAATGCCGCCAACCGGCACAAGGACGTGGCGCACCTGGCCGCACAGGCCGCCCGCTTCGACGTGCGCGTGGCCGACGAATCCGATGCCACGACCCTGCTGGCCCTGCAGGGCGAGCAGGCCCAGGCCATGCTGCAGCCGCTCGCCGACATCGACCTGGGGACGATCGGCTATTACCGCTTCGCGCCCGCACGCCTGAACGGCACCGAGGCCATGATCTCGCGTACCGGCTACACCGGCGAGGACGGCTTCGAGCTGTACCTGCCGAACACCGCCGCCGTCGACGTCTGGCGCACCCTGCTGGCGAAGGGCGCGGCGCCGATCGGGCTGGCCGCGCGGGACATGCTGCGCACCGAGATGGGCTATGCGCTGTACGGCCACGAGATCAACGATGCGGTGACGCCGGTCGAGGCCGGGCTGATGTGGATCACGCGCCTCGACAAGGGCGACTTCATCGGCCGCGAGGCGGTGGCCGCACGCAAGGCCGAGGGAAAGCGCAAGGCGCTGGTCGGCCTCAAGCTGACGGATCGCGGCATCCCGCGCGAGCATTATCCCGTCGTCTCGGGCGGGCGCGTGGTCGGCGAGGTGACCAGCGGCATGTTCTCCCCCTTGGCCGGTGCCGGCGTGGCGCTGGCCTACGTGGAACCGGCGCTGGCCGGCGCAGGGGATCTCGCCGTCGACATCCGCGGCAAGCATGTTCCGGCCGAGCGCATGAAGCCTCCATTCGTGCGCAGCCGCGTGAAGAAATAAACTCACCACAGAGGGAGCAGAGGAAAAGTAAAAATTGGAACCGCAAAGTACGCGAAGTTACGCAAAGTTCGGATCGGGAAGTCTAATGATCTGTAATGTCTTCTTTGCGAAACTTTGCGTCCTCTGCGGTGAATCTCTTTCTTCTCTGCGTCCTCTGTGGTGAATAAAAGGAGTAGCGACATGAGCATTCCGGGCGATCTGAAATACACCAAGGACCACGAATGGGTGCGCATCGAGGGCGACGACGCCACCTTCGGCATCACCGATCACGCGCAGGAGGCGCTGGGCGACATCGTGTTCGTCGAACTGCCGGAGACCGGACGCAACCTCGCCAGGGCCGAGGGCATGGCGGTCGTCGAATCGGTCAAGGCCGTGTCCGACGTCTATGCGCCGATGGGCGGTGAGGTGACCGCGGTCAACGAGGCGCTCGAGGGGGAGCCCGAGAAGATCAATGCCGACCCGTACGGCGAAGGCTGGATCGCCAGGGTGAAGCTGTCCGACACCGACACCACGCACCTGATGGATGCCGCGGCCTACGCCGCGTTCCTGGAAGAATAAAACCCGGATTCACCGCAGAGGACGCGAAGCACGCAGAGATGGAAAGAGTTCACCGCAGAGGACGCGAAGGTACGCAGAGAAGGCATGACAGATGTTCGGGGTTCCATCCGAACCTTGCGCTACTTCGCGTCCTTGGCGGTTCCTTTTTTGTTTTTCCCTCTGTGCCCTCTGCGGCGAATAAGAGACAGGACTGAACGATGCGCTTTCTGCCCCATACCGACGCCGACCGCACGGCCATGCTCGAGACCATCGGCGTCTCCGGCATCCAGGAGCTGTTCGCCGACATCCCGGCGCGTTTCCATCTCGAGCCCGGGGCCCTGAACCTGCCGCCGGCGCTGAGCGAGGCCGGCATCGTGCGCAAGTTCACCGAGGCGGCCGACCGGAACCGCCACGCGGGCAACAGCCGCTGTTTCCTGGGCGGCGGCACCTACCATCATTTCGTACCGGCCGTCGTCGATTACGTGATCGGCCGCGGCGAGTTTCTGACCGCCTACACGCCCTACCAGCCCGAGATCGCCCAGGGCACGCTGCAGGTGCTGTTCGAGTACCAGACCATGGTGGCGCGCCTGACCGGCATGGAGATCTCCAACGCCTCGATGTACGACGCCGCCACCGCCGTGGCCGAGGCGGCACTGATGGCCCGGCGCATCAGCCGCCGCGGCAAGGTCGTCATCGCCGGCTCCGTCAATCCCCGCTATCGGGCCGTCACGCGCAACTACCTGTCGCGCCAGGACGGCGAGCTGGCCGAGACCGCGTGCAACGATTTCTGCACCGACATGGCGGGGCTCGCCGCCGCCGTCGATCATGAGACCGCCTGCATCATCGTGCAGTACCCCGACTACTTCGGCGCCGTCTACGACCTGACCGAGGTGCGTGCGCTGTGCGATGCGCACGGCGCGCTGATGGTCGTCGCCTTCTCGGACGCCACCGCCTTCGCGCTGATCGCACCGCCGGGCGCATTCGGGGCCGACATCGTCGTCGGCTCCGGCCAGTCCCTCGGTATCCCGATGGGCTTCGGCGGACCGCATCTCGGCATCCTGACCTGCAAGCAGGCGCATCTGCGCCAGATGCCCGGCCGCGTGGCGGGGCTGACGCAGGATACCCAGGGCCGCCGCGGCTTCGTGCTGACGCTGTCCACGCGCGAACAGCACATCCGCCGCGAGAAGGCGACCAGCAACATCTGCTCCAACCAGGGCCTGATGTGCACCGCCGCCGCCACCTACATGGCCCTGCTCGGCGACGAAGGTCTGGCCACCGTGGCTGCGCATTCGGCCGCGGCCCTGGCCATGCTGACCGCGGGGCTGCCGGCGGACGTGCAGGCCGCAGGCGGGGCCCGCTACAACGAGACCGTGCTGAGCTTCGCCGACAGCGCGCGGCGCGCGCGCTTCCTGGAGACGGCGCGGGATCGCGGCATCTTCGCCGGCATCCCGCTGGAGCAGCTCGGGGACGGGATCGAGCCCAGGCACCTGCTGGTGGCCACAACCGAGATGATCGAGGCGGACGACATCGGCGACTACCTGGATGCGCTGGAGGCCTCGCGATGAGCACGCCCAAGTACTCCGGCACCACGGGCCTGACGCACGAGGAAGCGCTGGTCTTCGAGCGGGCGCGTCACGACGCCACCGCCATCAGCCTGCCGGGCGTGGCCGGCCCCGTCAGCGATGCCCTGCAGCCATTCCGTCGCGCCGAGCCGGCCGGCATCCCGGGGCTGTCGGAGCCCGAGGCGGTGCGCCATTTCGTGCGCCTGTCGCAATGGAACCACAGCATCGAGACCGGCTTCTATCCGCTCGGCTCCTGCACCATGAAGTACAACCCGCGCGTCAACGAGTCCCTGGCGCGCCTGCCGGGGCTGGCCGACCTGCATCCGGACCAGCCCGAGGACACGGTGCAGGGCGTGCTGGCGCTGCTGTACGAGCTGCAGCAGTGGCTGGGCGAGATCAGCGGCCTGCCGCACGTGACGCTGCAGCCGGCGGCCGGCGCCCACGGCGAGCTCGCGGGCATGATGATGATCCGCGCCTACCACGAGGCGCGCGGCGACATGCACCGCCGCACCGTGCTGGTCCCGGATTCGGCGCACGGCACCAACCCGGCCACCGCCGCGTTGTGCGGCATGCGCACCGTCGAACTGAAGTCCGGTCCGGACGGGCGCATGGACCTTGCGGTGCTCAAGGCGCACCTGAACGACGAGGTGGCGGCACTGATGCTGACCAACCCGAACACCACCGGCATGTTCGAATCCGACATCGCCGAGATCTGCGATCTGGTGCACGCCGCCGGCGGCATGGTCTACGGCGACGGCGCCAACCTGAACGCCCTGGTCGGTATCGCCCGTCCCGGCGACATGGGCATCGACTGCCTGCACATCAACGTTCACAAGACCTTCTCCACGCCGCACGGCGGCGGTGGGCCGGGCGGCGGGCCGGTGGCGGTCAACGAGGCCCTGGCCCCGTTCCTGCCGGTGCCGCGCATCGAGAAAGAGGGTGACAGCTACCGCCTGGTCCACGCGGCCGGGCAAAGCATCGGCGCCATGCTGGGCTCGCTCGGCCATACCGGCGTGCTGCTGCGCGCCGCCGCCTATATCGCCGCCTTCGGCCGCGACCACCTGCACATGATCGCCGGGGACGCGGTGCTGAACGCCAACTACATGCTGGCGCGCCTGAAGGATGCCTACCACGTACCCTTCCCCGGGCTGTGCAAGCACGAATGCCTGCTGACCGACGAGATCCAGAACCGCCACGGCATCAAGACGCTGGATATCGCCAAGCGCCTGATCGATCTCGGCTTCCATCCGATGACGGTCTACTTCCCGCTGATCGTGCACGGCGCCATGCTGATCGAGCCGACGGAGACCGAATCCAGGGCCACGCTCGACCATTTCTGCGATGCCATGCTGGAGATCGCGGCCCAGGTCGAGGCCGGCGAGGTCGAGCTCCTGCATCAGGCGCCGACCCTAGCCTTCCGCTCGCGCCTGGACGAGACGACGGCGGCGCGCAAACCCGTACTGACCTGGAACGAACAGGCATAAACCGGACACATTCACCGCAGAGGACGCGGAGGGCAGAGAGGGAAAGCGATAACTGGAACCCCAAAGTGCGCGAAGTGGCCCAAGGCTTGGATTGGGGAAGCCAGAGACCACTGTCATATCTTCTTTGCGCCCTCTGCGATCACCCTCCTATCTCATTTGTGAGCCTTAGAAGGGGCGGACGACGACCATGATGACGGCGCCGATCAGTACCAGCGTCGGCAGCTCGTTGTACAGGCGGAAGAAGCGCTCGCTGTAGCGGTTGCGGCCCTCGGCGAAGGCCCGCACCACGCGCCCGTTGTGCCAGTGGAACGCGAGCAGCACAGCCACCAGCACCATCTTGATCCAGAACCAGGGCTCATCGTCGACCATGTCCCACTCGATCGCCGCCAGCAGCAGGCCCAGCACGACGGTGAGCACCATGGCCGGGCGCATGATGAAGCGATAGAGCTTGCGCTCCATGATGCAGAACTGCTCGTGCACCGGTCCCGAGGTGTGATTGACGTGGTAGACGAAGAAACGTGGCAGGTAGAACAGACCGGCGAACCAGGACACCACGGCGATGATATGGAAGGCCTTGACCCAGGGAATGGAAAACCAGTCGAGCAATCCTGCCTCCTACGCGCGCGGCTCGATGGCCACGATGTCGTCCAGGCGCACCTCCATGTCCTCCCCGGCCTCGGAAAGGAAGAAGGCCCACGTCGCGCCTTCCACCAACCGGCAGACGCGCGGCAGGGCCATCACGGCATGATGCTCGCCCAGCGTATCGCGATAGACGATGCGGCAGTGATGGCCGCGCTTCGCCGCCGCCTCGAACAGATCATGCAGTTCGCGCTCCCCGGACATGCGGCCAGTATACGTCAAAGCCATCACCATGCCATCGGCGCACAGGCCGATTGCGATCGGCGGCTGCGCGGTGCGGCAAGATGCCGCGCGACCTTATGCCGCATTTACCCGTCGCACCTCGCTCCCCACAGTTCGCAGCTCATCATTCGGACAAAGGGGGGACGGCATGGGAGGAGAGAGAAAGATCGCGTGGCTGCTGGCATTGGGCCTTTCGACCATCCCGGCCCAGGCGGGCCTCACGGCCAGGGCCGCGGAGGCATCGGCACCCGAGGATAGCCTGGGCGAGGTCGTGGTCACCGCCCCGCGAAGCAGCGAACCGCTGACGGTCGTGACCGATCCGAAGGCGCCGCGCCAGCCGATGCCGGCCAATGACGGCGCCGACTACCTGAAGAACATCCCCGGCTTCTCGATGATCCGCAAGGGCGGCACCGACGGCGACCCGGTGTTCCGGGGCATGGCCGGCTCCCGCCTCGGCATCCTGCTCGATGGCGAAACCATCCTGGGCGGCTGCCCCTTGCGCATGGATCCGCCGACCGCGTATGTCTATCCGCGCGCCTACGACAGGATCACCGTGCTCAAAGGCCCCGAGACCGTTCAGTACGGCCCGGGCAACTCCGCCGGCGTCGTGCTCTTCGAGCGTGATGTGAAACGGTTCAAGGAGCCGGGCGTCAGACTCGACGGCACCGCGACGCTCGGCAGCTTCGGTCGCAATGACGAGATGCTCGACGTGCGCGCCGGTACGTCCGACGGCTATGCGCAGATCACCGGCACGCGCTCGCATGCCGATGACTACAGGGACGGTAACGGCGACCCCGTGCACTCCCGCTATACCCGCTGGAGCACCAACGCCGCCCTCGGCTGGACGCCGGATGACGATACGCTGCTGGAGATCTCGGCAGCCAGGAGCAACGGCCAGGCCGCTTATGCCGATCGCGCCATGGACGGCGTCAGGTTCGACCGCAGCAATGTCGGCCTCAAATTCCGCAGGCGTCACATCTCCCCGCTTGTGCAGCGTGTCGAGGCGCAGGTCTATTACAACTACATCGACCATGTGATGGATAACTACTCGCTGCGCAGCTTCACGCCGACGGCGATGATGCCCAATCCCAGCGCCAACAATCCGGACCGCAAAACCACCGGTGGCAGACTCCTCGCAGGCCTGGCGCTGGGGGATGCAACCGACGCAACCATCGGTGTCGACTACCAGTCGAACATCCACAGCGATCGCAAGACCATGAACGCGCTGACGATGCCCTACGAGTCGATGGTCCGGCTTCAGGATGCCGTGTTCCGCGACGTCGGCCTGTTCGCGCAGGCCACCCATGACATCAGTGAACGGGACCGTGTACTGGCCGGCATCCGCAGCGATTTCTGGCATGCCGAAGACAAGCGGGCCACGGTGCAGACGGGCATGACATCCACGGCGAACCCCAGCTATGGAGCCACCCGCAACGAGGCTCTCGGCAGCGGCTTCTTGCGCTATGAGCACGACCTGGCCACCGCCCCGGTCACCCTTTATGTCGGCGTCGGCCATACGGCACGCTTCCCCGACTACTGGGAAATGATCGCCGAGGAGAGCCTGACGACGGTCAGTGCCTTTTACACCAAACCCGAGAAAACCACGCAGGTGGATACCGGCGTCAACGTCAACGGAAAAACGATCGTGGCCTCCGTTTCGGCCTTCGCCAACAAGATCAAGGACTACAACCTGATCCAGTCGAACGTGGTCAAGGGCGCCAGGCTGGCTACGGTCACGCGCAATGTGGACGCAACCACCTGGGGTGGCGAGGCAAGCCTGGCATGGATGTTCGCCGACAACTGGAAGACGAATGCATCGCTCGCCTACGTCTATGGCCAGAACGACACCGACCATCTGCCGCTCGCCCAGATGCCCCCGCTGCAAGGAACCCTGGGACTCGACTATGACGACCATGTCTATTCGGCCGGCATCCTGCTACGTCTGGCCGCAACCCAGAATCGCTACGCGGTCAACCAGGGCAACATCGCCGGTCAGGATATCGGTCGTACGGGCGGCTTCGGCGTGGTTTCCCTGCATGCCGGCTGGAAGCCGAAGCAAGGCATCAAGCTGACCGCCGGTGTCGATAACCTGTTCAACAAGGTATATGCCGAACACCTCAACCGTGCCGGCAGCATGGTCCCCGGGTTCGTCACCACCCAACAGGTCAACGAGATGGGGCGCAGCCTGTGGCTGAGCGCGAACGTCTCCCTCTAGGCCGGCGGTACCGGGCGAACGGTACGGTGGATCGCGGCCGAACATGATCGACTGGGCATCGGTGGCCGGTGCGGGCTGGCGAGGCTGGTTGTTGGCAGGCGGCCTCTCCGTCGCCCTGCACGCGGGGCTGCTGTGGAGCGTGGCGCAGACGGCAAGCATGCCGCAGTCCCGCATCGCGCAGGAGATCAGCCTCTCGCTGATCAAGCAGTCCGAACAACGAACAGAATCCGCCTCTTCAGCCGCAGAAACGCCACAGCCGGCACCGTCGCCCAAACCCACCGATATCGCACCGAAAGCGCACCAGCCGGCATCCAAGCCAGCAAAGCGGCGGCCGCGCCGCCCCGCTGCCAAACCGAGATCATCCGATCAACACGACCGGGACGCATCGGCGAACCGGAAAGCGTCCGCAGGCCAGCCGACACCGCGAACCCGGGAGGCGGACTACAGCGCCGCCTACCTGAACAACCCGCTGCCCCGTTATCCGGCGGCAGCCCGCCGCCGGGGGCTGCAGGGGCTTGTGCTACTGCATGTCGAGGTACTGGCCGCGGGAAAGTGCGGGCGCATCGGCATCCTGCACGGCAGCGGGCATGCGATGCTGGACGATGCCGCCGTCGAGGCGGTGAGGCACTGGCATTTCGTCCCGGCCGCCCGCGGCGGCATCCCCGTCGATCACTGGGTCCAGATTCCCATCCGTTTCCAGCTCTCCCAGGTGGCAGACGACCGATAACCGCCATGCACGCGGCAACCGGGATCAGGGGCTGAAGTAGAGCTCGAAACTCACCGGCACGGCGGTGGCGATCGACGGCAGCTTGGCCACCTGGCGCAGCGCCTCGATGCCTTTCTCGAGCCCGAAATCGGCCGCATTGACGATGATCGGCGCCCGGCTGCTGACCAGCAGGCCGCCATCGCCAAGACGCACCACCGTGACGGTTGCCGGCAGCGACTTGCTGACACCGTGCAGATCGACATGCAGGGTCAACGCGCCGGTCACATGCCCGCCGGGCTTCAATCCCTGCACGTCGAGGGCCGCGATGTCGGCACGGATCGTGGCCGACGGGAACCGGGCGACATCGAAGAGCATGGAACGCATGCGCTGGTTACGGATGTCGATGCCGGTGTCGACCGAGGCAAGATCGATGCGGACGCTCGCCTGATGCGCATCGGCCTTGCCGCTGATGCGGGTGAAGTGATGTACCTCGCCGACGCTAGCCTTTTTGACCGACACGAAACTGACCACCGACATGGCGTTATCGAGCTTCAGCCCCCCGGCCCAGGCCGTGGCCGGCAGCAACAGCAATGCCAGTAGTATCCACCATTTCTTCATGATCCACTCCAGTTGCAGGTATCCACCCGAAGGTGCACGCGCATCCTGGGAGGCACAAATGAATCCTGCCTGAATGTGCATGCCGCCCGTCAGCCGCTCCGCCGCATGGGTCGCAGACCCCGGCACTGCCGATCAGCCCGTGATCTTGCGTAAACGGACGATTATGCTGTTGCGCCATGCGCAGGATCGATGCCATTGAACCCTTCCGGGTCATGCAACTGCTGGAGCGGGCCAAGGAGCTGGAGGCCCAGGGGAAGGACATCGTCCATATGGAGGTCGGCGAGCCCGACTTCACGACGCCGGAGCCCGTGCTGGCTGCGGCCCGCGTCCGACTGGAAACGGGCGGGAACTTCTACACCGCCTCCACCGGCCTGCCGGCGTTGCAGCAAGCCCTGGCCGCCTGGTATGGCCGCGAATACGGGCTGGACATCGACCCTGCGCGCATCCTGATCACGCCCGGCACCTCCGGCGCCTTCAGCCTGATCTACGCGGCCCTGCTCGATCCCGATGAGTCGGTGCTGCTGCCCGATCCGGGTTATCCCTGCCAGCGCAATTTCATCCGTCTGGCCGGCGGTGTGCCGCTGTCGGTGCCGGTGGGCCCGGAGAGCCGCTACCACCTGGACCGCAACACGGTCGAGGCGCGCTGGCAGGACCACACGCGGGCCGCGGTGGTGATCTCGCCCGGCAACCCGACCGGCACCCTGATCGATGCCGCGGAGCTGGCCGGCATCGCCCAGATCTGCCGCGAGCGCGGCGGCCGGCTGATCTCGGACGAGATCTACCACGGCCTGACCTACGGCCGGCGGGCCGATTGCGCCCTGGCCTTCGATGATGCGGCCATCGTCGTCAACGGCTTCTCCAAGCGCTGGGCCATGACCGGCTGGCGTGTCGGCTGGGTCATCGTGCCGCCGGAGCTGATCGATCCGTGCCGGCGCGTGATGCAGAACATCTTCATCTCCGCCCCGACCCTGTCGCAGCACGCGGCCATCGCGGCGCTGGAGGCCGGCGCCGACACCGAACGCATGCGCGCCGCCTACGACGAGCGCCGGCGCCTGCTGCTCACCGAGCTGCCCGGGCTCGGCTTCGATATCGTCGTCGAACCGCAGGGAGCCTTCTACATCTATGCCGATGTCGAACGGATCACCGACGATGCGAAGGCCTTCTGCTGGGAGCTGCTGGAACAGGCCGGCGTGGCCATCACGCCGGGCGAGGATTTCGGCCGCTACCAGGCGCAAAGGCATGTGCGCTTCTCCTATGCCACGAGCCTCACACAGCTCCGCGAGGGCATCCGGCGCCTCGCCGCTTTCCTCGCTGCCCGCTGAACCTGCACACGCCGGCGCGCTTTGCCTTGGTGCCAGCCCATACCCGTGCTAGCGTTCGGCTCTTTGCAAAAACGCGCACTCGGACGGAGATGACTCCCCCATGTTGAATGTTCTGACCCGGATCTTCGGCAGCCGCAACGAGCGGCTTCTCAAAAACTATGTGCCGGTCGTCGACCGCATCAGCGCCCTGGAACCGGCGATGCAGGCCCTGTCCGACGAGGAACTGGCCGGCAAGACGGTCGAATTCCGGCAGCGCCTGGACAACGGCGAGGACCTGGATGCGCTGCTGCCCGAGGCCTTCGCCACGGTGCGCGAGGCCGGCAAGCGCGTGTTCGGCATGCGCCATTACGACGTGCAGATGATCGGCGGCATGATCCTGAACGACGGCAAGATCGCCGAGATGAAGACCGGCGAGGGCAAGACGCTGATGGCCACGCTGCCGGTCTACCTGAACGCCCTGACCGGACGCGGCGTGCATGTCGTCACCGTCAACGATTACCTGGCCAGCCGCGATGCCGACTGGATGGGCCGGCTGTACGGCTTCCTCGGCATGTCCACCGGCGTCATCGTGCACGGCATCACCAACGAGGAGCGGGCCGCCGCCTACGCCGCCGACATCACCTACGGCACCAACAACGAGTTCGGCTTCGACTACCTGCGCGACAACATGGCCTTCGGCAAGGAGGAGCTGGTCCAGCGCGACAAGCACTTCGCCATCGTCGACGAGGTGGACTCGATCCTGATCGACGAGGCGCGCACGCCGCTGATCATCTCCGGCCCGGCCGAACAGGCCACCGGGCTGTACGAGGCGGCCGACAAGCTGGTCAAGCAGCTCTCCCCCGACGACTACGAGAAGGACGAGAAGGACAAGGTGGTGTCCTACACCGAGGCCGGCATGGAGCGTATCGAGACCCTGTTCCAGCAGGCCGGGCTGCTCAAGAGCGGCAACCTGTACGATCCGGAGAACGTCAACCTGATGCACGCGGCCACGCAGGCGCTGCGCGCCAACACGCTGTTCACGCGCGAGACCGACTACATCGTGCGCGGTAACGAGGTGCTGATCATCGACGAGTTCACCGGCCGCATGATGCCGGGCCGGCGCTACTCGGACGGCCTGCACCAGGCGCTGGAGGCCAAGGAAGGGGTCGAGGTGCAGCCTGAGAACCAGACCCTGGCCTCGATCACCTTCCAGAACTACTTCCGCATGTACGACAAGCTGTCGGGCATGACCGGCACCGCCGACACCGAGGCCGAGGAATTCCAGAAGATCTACGAGCTCGAGGTGGTCATCGTGCCGCCGAACAAGCCGATGATCCGCGCCGACATGGGCGACCTGGTCTATCGCGACATCGAGGACAAGTACGAGGCCATCCTCGCCGACATCATCGCCACCCACGAGCGCGGGCAGCCGGTGCTCGTCGGTACCGTGTCGATCGAGAAGTCCGAACACCTGTCGAACCTGCTGCAGAAACAGGGCGTGCCGCACGAGGTGCTGAACGCCAAGCACCACGAACGCGAGGCCGAGATCGTGGCCCAGGCCGGGCGCAAGGGCGCGGTCACCATCGCCACCAACATGGCCGGCCGCGGCACCGACATCATGCTCGGCGGCAACCCGGACATGCTGATCTCCCAGCTGCCGGAGGCCGAGCAGGAGAAGAAGGCCGACGAGATCCGGGCCATGTGCAAGGCCGAACACAACGAGGTCGTGGGGGTGGGCGGCCTGCACATCATCGGCACCGAACGGCACGAGTCCCGCCGCATCGACAACCAGCTCAGGGGCCGCGCCGGCCGCCAGGGCGATCCGGGCTCGACCCGCTTCTACCTGTCGATGGAGGACGACCTGATGCGCATCTTCGGCGGCGAGCGCATGCAGGGGATGCTGGACAAGCTGGGCTTCAAGAAGGGCGAGGCCATCGAGCACCCGTGGGTGACCAAGGCCATCGAGAACTCGCAGAAGAAGGTCGAGGGCCGCAACTTCGACATCCGCAAGCAGGTGCTGGAATACGACGATGTCATGAACCAGCAGCGCGACGTGATCTACTCGCAGCGGCGCGAGCTTCTGGAGGCCGACGACGTCCGGGACGTCATCGAGGACATGCGGACCGACTTCGTGGGCCGGCTCGTCGATGCCCGCATGCCGCCGCACGTGCATGCCGAGGACTGGGACCTGGACGGTCTGCGCCAGGACCTGATCGGGAAGGCCGGCCTCGACGTGGACGTCCGGTCGCTGGTCGAAGGCAACGAGATCGAGAGCAGCGATGCCATGAAGGAACACCTGGTGCAGGCGCTGACGGCGATGATGGGCGAGAAGCAGGCCCAGGTCGGCGAAGAGAGCCTGATGCGCTTCGAGAAATATCTGCTGCTGCAGATCCTCGACCACCACTGGAAGGAGCACCTGTTGGCGATGGACCACCTGCGCCAGAGCGTGGGCCTGCGCGGCTACGCCCAGAAGCAGCCGCTGCAGGAATACAAGCAGGAGTCCTTCGAGCTGTTCGCGTCGATGATCGAGCGCGTGCGCGAGGAGACGATGCAGATGCTGCACCAGGTGCAGGTCGAGCGCGCGCCCGAGCCCGAGGCACCGCGGCAACCCCAGCAGATGAACTTCCAGCACGGCGACGAGATCATCGACGAGAACGAGCCGCCGCAACCGATGCGGCGCGACCAGCCGAAGGTCGGGCGCAACGACCCCTGCCCCTGCGGCTCCGGCAAGAAGTACAAGCACTGCCACGGTGCCCGCTGACATGGCGGCCGGTATCGAACAGGCGCTGCGCGCACGCAGCGGTGACGCCTGCGAGCTGTGCGGCGCGGCCGACGACCTCGATGTCTACGCCGTGGCGCCCTCAGACGGCGGCGCCGACCGGTCCATCCTGGCCTGCGCCACCTGCCGCGGTCAGATCGAACATCCGGAGACCATGGACCCCAACCACTGGCGCTGCCTGAACGACAGCATGTGGAGCGAGGTGCCGGCCGTGAAGGTCATGGCCTGGCGACTGTTGAACCGGCTGCGCGGCGAGGGCTGGCCGCAGGACCTGCTGGACATGTTCTACCTCGACGACGACACCCGCGCCTGGGCCGAGGCCGGTGAAGCCGCCGAACCGGCCGTGAAACACACGGACTGCCACGGCACGGAGCTGGCCGCCGGCGATACCGTCACGCTGATCAAGGACCTGGACGTCAAGGGATCGAGCCTGACCGCCAAGCGCGGCACCGCCGTGCGCAACATCCGCCTGGTGGCCGACAACCCGGAGCAGATCGAGGGCCGCGTCGACGGCCAGCAGATCGTCATCCTGACCAAGTTCGTCAAGAAATCGGGCTAATCTCCACCAACGCGGCCGCCAGCATATCCATGCGGTCCACGCCCCAGAACATCTGCGGGCGTCCCTCGCCCCCCAGGATGAACGTGGGCACGCCGAAGCAGCCGGCCTTCAGTGCCGCCTCGGTGTTCTGCTTCAATCTGGCCTTGCCTTCACCGGGATCAAGCCGCAGCCAGGCCTCCGGCAGACCCTGAACGGCGACGATCCGGGCCAGCCAGTCGGCTTCATGCACCGGATCGATGGCCCCGGACCACAGGGCATCGAAGGCGGCGGTGCAGAAGCGGACGCGATCCGCACCCTCCAGCATGCAGGCCAGCGCCAGGGCCGGCCTGGCATCGAAGCTTCCCGGCCGGATCATGCGCAAGGGCACGTCGAGTGCCGCCGCCCAGCGCTTGATATCCTGCAGCAGGTACAGCGCCTTGGGACGGCAGGCGGCGGGCGGCGTGTTGCCCGCATCCTTGATGAGCTTCGGCAGGTTGACCGGCAGCCAGCGCATGTCGGCCCCCGACAAAGCGGGCATCCGCGGCAGGCGTTTGACGGCCAGGTAGCTGTAGGGGCTGATGAGGTCGACATAGAAATCCAGCGTCATGGGCCCTCCCCCGGCCAATCTCGGCAGGGCCGGAAAACCGGTCAAGCGCCGGGCGCTTGCAGGCCGTTCATCACGGCCTCAGTGTTGCCCTCTTCCGATACCCCAGACACGAGGATGCATCGCCATGGCCGTCAACCCACCCGCCCTGAACCCTCCGCTGCCCGTGCCCGGCTTCCGGGTCGGCACCGCCTCCTGCGGCGTCAAGTCGCCGGAGCTGAAGGGCAAGCGCCAGGATTTGACGCTGATCGTGGCCGACGTGCCCTGCCATGCCGCCGGCGTGTTCACGCAGAACCGCTTCCGCGCCGCCTGTGTGCGGATGGCCGAACAGGTACTGGCCGACGATGCCGAGCACATCCGCGCCATCGTCGCCAACGCCGGCAACGCCAACGCCGGCACCGGCGCCATGGAGCGCGTCTGGTCGCAGGGCCTGATCGAGGCCGGCGCCGCCGCGGCCGGGGTCGCCCCGTCGCAGACGCTGTCCGCGTCCACCGGCGTCATCGGCACCCCGTTCCCGATCGAGCGCGTCCAGGCCGGCATGCATCAGGCCGTCGACTCGCTGGCGCCGGACAACTGGCAGGCCGCCGCCAATGCCATCCGCACCACCGATACCTTCGCCAAGTGGTCCTCCAGGCGGATCGAGATCGGCAGTGCGCACTATACGCTGACCGGCATCGCCAAGGGCAGCGGCATGATCCATCCGAACATGGCCACGATGCTGGCCTTCGTGGCCACCGACGCGCCGCTCACCGCCGCCGAGCTCAAGCCGATGCTCCGGCGCGTGGCCGATCGCTCGTTCAACTGCATCTCGGTCGACGGCGACACCTCGACCAACGACACCCTGCTGGTGCTCGCCGCCGGCATCGGCCTCGGACATCCGCCGCTTGCCGACGCCGACACCACGATGTTCGAGCAGGCGTTGGGCGAGCTGTGCGGCGAGCTGGCGCAGATGATCGTGCGCGACGGCGAGGGGGTCTCGAAGTTCGTGACCATCGACATCAACGGCGCCCGCAGCGAGACGGAGGCGCGCACCATCGGCCGCGCCATCGCCGTCTCGCCGCTGGTCAAGACGGCCTTCGCCGGCTCCGATGCCAACTGGGGGCGCATCCTGTCGGCCATCGGCAATGCCGGGGTGCCCATCGAACCCGAGCGCATCGCGCTGTGGGCCGACGACGTGCACATCTGCGACAAGGGCGGCGTGCGGCCCGATTACCGCGATGCCGACGGCATGGCCGTGTTCGCTAAGCCTGAGTTCACGCTGCGCATCGACCTCGGCCTCGGGGCGGCCTCGGCCCGTGTCTGGACCGGCGACCTGACCCACGACTACATCAGCATCAATGCCGAATACCGCACGTAGGACGTGTTTGATTGATCCGCAAAAGGCGTGACTCAGGCCATCCATGGCCTTCGCCCTGCGGGCGGCTTAGCAGCCGTCCAAACGGCTATCCTGCCCTTTTGTCCTGCCTTTTGCTCGGAACGCCCGCAGAAAAGCGGGGTTTTCTGCGGGCTCACGAATCCCTGCGGATTCGCCCGCCATCCTGGCGGGAACAAGGGTCTGGCCCCCTCCCCGCCCATATCTGCCCCGAGGTAAGGCTTTCCAAACGGAAAAGCACGAAATTCGTGTTCTATTTCGTGCCCGTTTGGAAAGCCTTGGCGAGGAAAACGGCAGATATCCGCGGGCGGCCTTCTTTGGTTCTTTCTTGGCCGAGCAAGAAAGAACAGAAGGTATTGATCCGGCCTGACCAAGTAAGAACCCATTACCGCCAGGGAACACGGACATGAACGATCAGGTCATCGCCCTGGTGGCGGCCTTCAACGAGCGCGGGGAGATGCTGCTGCTCAAGCGTCCGGACGACGTCCACTGCGGAGGCCTGTGGTCGCTGCCCGGCGGCAAGGTCGAGGGCGAGGAGATGCCGCTGGATACGGCGGTGCGCGAACTGGGCGAGGAAACGGGGCTTGCCGGCAAATACTGGCGCCACCTCGGCAAGGCAGGCCATCGCTATGCGGACCGCGAACTCCATTTCCTGCTGTTTGTCTGCATCTGCCCCGACCTGACCGGATTCCGCCCCGAATCAGAGGCCGCCTGGGTGGCGCCGGCGGATCTGGCGGCTTACCCGATGCCGGAGGCCAATGCCAAGCTGCTGCCGCTGCTGGAGCTGCCTGAGGTGGCGGAGTATCTGCAGGCATGGTCGGCGTCGTAAGCGCCGCACACTAGAAATCGATGGTGATGCCGGTGCTGTAGCGCACGTCGGTAGGCTTCACGCCCTGCGGAGGGCGGGAGTCGTGGGTCACATCCAGGCTCAGCTTCAGGTTCAGATTCTCATACAGCACGACCACCCCCGCCAGCTGCTCGAGCAAGCGGAAATCGCCGGGATAGCGCAGGGCGGGCTGGTAGTAGGTGGTGCTGTAGGCGCGAAACTGCGAACTGAGCTGGCGCTTCAGCACCAGATAGACGTTGCCGCGCCACAGGCGGCTGTCCAGCGGATCGGTCGTACCGAGCCTGGGGCTCAGCCTTTCGTGCTCATAGAACGCCCCCAGCCCCAGGTAGATGGCGGCCTTTTCCACCTGCTCCAGCAGCGTCCAGCGCACACCGCCTCCGAGCAGGGTGCGCAGATCCACCCTGGCGAAGGGATCGCGCCCGGCCTGGGCGAAGGCTTCGACGGCCCAGTGCGTGGACACCTGGGTGCGATGACGCAGATGCACGAAAAAACGGTTCGTATCGATCTGACCGTTGCTTCGGCCGTAGGCGTACTGCAGCAGCAGGAATTCGGTGTACCGGCCATGCTGCCACGCGCTGAGCCACTCGGCCCTGGTGCTGTTCTTGACGGTGTTGCCGCTGGCCCCATCGACGGAGGCCTCGACATGGTTATGCAGGCCGTCCTGTTTGGGACCGATGATGGCCTGCTCGACATTGACGATGGCAAACGCGGAAACCGGGGCATAAAGGCAGGCCGCGAGGCAGGCCGGAACAAGAAACCTGATCATGCGCCGACCCTATCGAATCGCTGCCTGCCGTTCAAAGCCGCGGCATGGCCCCTCAAAACGAACAGCCCCGCCGAAGCGGGGCTGTCCGGGGCGCGGAGGCGGCCTCCGCTCACATCATGATCTTCAGGGTCGCGGCATACGAATCCACATCCATCTTGCTGGCGGGATATCCGGTCTTGTTGACCTTGACCCCGCTCCAGTAGCGCATGTACTCAAGACCGACATGCATGAAATCGTCGACCCGGTAATCCAGCCCACCGCCGAAACTGAAGCCGGTCGCCGTCTTGTTGGCCGAAGCCGGTGCGATCGCTGCGGATGAGTCACTGATATTGGCCTTGCCGGTGGTGCCACCGACCAGGCCGTAGATATGGAATTCGGAGGTGGCGGGAATCTGCAATTTCACCAGATACGAGAACAGGTAGTCCGTCCTCAGCTGAACGGTTCTGCCCGTATAGGTCGTCTTACCCGGTTCCGTCAGGCCGACACGCAGCTGGGCGCCGAGATAGTCGTTGAAATCAGCTCCCAGTTTGGCAAAGCCGCCGAACACGTTGTTGCTCTGGCTGAATCCGGTCTGGGAAAACTTCATGTCATAGACGCCGAGACCCAGGCCGATATACGGATTGATGCCGAGATTGCTCACACCATCCATATCGGCCGCCCGCGCCGGACCGGGAACCACCATCAACATCGCTGCTGCCAGCACACAAAGCCGCAACACGTATTTCATCCGCTCCTCCTTGTGAACCCTCCACCACATGATTCATGGCGGTCACGCTATTCCAATACATTAAAGGCCAGAGAACAACCATCTGCAATACAAGCCGTGCCCGCATACAACAGACGACCCCGCCGAAACGGCGCTCTGTCGGAACGGATACTTCGTCGCGGGTGCATGACCGTCAACGGTCATCTTACCGGCCTTCGGCGACCTAGCCGTTCAGGGCCTTCATCATCGCCTCGGGATAGCGCTCGCCGGCGGCGACACCGGGCCGGAACACGGCCTCCAGTTCGTCCAGCTCCGCCTGGCCGAGCCGCAGCTTCAGCGCCCCGGCATTATCCTCGAGATATTTCCGATGCTTGGTGCCGGGGATGGGCACCACATCGTCGCCCTGCGCCAGCACCCAGGCCAGCGCCAGCTGCGCCGGCGTGCAACCCATCAGGGCCGCCAGCCCCTTGACCTTGGCGACCAATGCCAGGTTGCGGCGGAAATTGTCGCCCTGGAAGCGCGGCGTATGACGGCGGTAGTCATCCGGCGCGAAGTCCTCCGGCTTGGTGATGGCGCCGGTCAGAAAGCCCCGGCCCAGCGGGCTGTAGGCCACGAAGCCGATGCCGAGCCGACGGCAGGCCGCCAGCGTCCCCTCCTCGGGATCGCGCGTCCACAGCGAATACTCGCTCTGCAGCGCCGTCACCGGATGCACGGCCGAGGCGCGTTCCAGGGTCCGCACCGAGGCCTCGGACAGGCCGATGTAGCGGACCTTGCCCGCTTCCACCAGTTCCGACAGCGCCCCGACCGTGTCCTCGATCGGCGTGTCCGGGTCGATGCGGTGCTGGTAGTACAGGTCGATGTGGTCGACACCGAGGCGCTTCAGGCTGCCCTCGACAGCCTCTCGGACATATTCCGGCCGGCCGTTGATGCCACGCACGTTCGGATCGGTCGGGCTGCGCATGACGCCGAATTTCGTGGCCAGGAACACCTGGTCCCGCTTGCCCCTGATGGCGCGCCCCACCAGCTCCTCGTTGGTGTGCGGCCCGTACATGTCGGCCGTATCGAGGAAGTTGATGCCCAGCTCCAGCGCGCGGTGAATGGTCGCGATCGATTCCGCATCATCGCGATTCGCGTAGAAATCGCTCATGCCCATGCAGCCGAGCCCGATGGCGGAGACCTCCGGTCCGTTGGCCCCCAGACGCCGTGTTTTCATGATGACCTCCTTGGCAAAGGCAAGGGTTTAGCACCATCGCCCGCCATTGCCAACCCCGATGCCGGATGGATCAGGAGCGCTTGCGGGCGCGCGGATGCGCCTTGTCGTAGACCTCGGTCAGGCGGGCGATATCCAGGTGCGTGTAGCGTTCGGTGGTGGATAGCGAGGCATGGCCGAGCAGTTCCTGGATGGCGCGCAGATCGACGCCGCCGGCCAAGAGCTGCGTGGCGTAGGAATGACGCAGGCGGTGCGGCGTCACCGAGATATCGGCACCGGTGGCCAGCGCCCGCGCCTTGAGCATGCGCTGCACGCTGCGCACCGTCAGCCGGCCGCCGCGCCGGTTCAGGAACAGTCCCTGTTCACTGCCGGCCGCCGGGCGCCGCGCAAGATAGTCCCGGATCAGCGCCGTCACCTGTGCCGGCATCGGCACGATGCGCTCCTTGCGCCCCTTGCCGAGCACGCGCAGCTCGCCCGCATGCAGGTCGACATCGGCGAGATCCAGGCCCACCGCCTCGGATACGCGCAGGCCGCAGCCGTACAGCACGGCCACCAGCGCCCGGTCGCGCGGCTCCGCGACGGCATCGGTGCCGTGCATCAGCAGCCCCGTCTGCTCCGGGGACATGTTGCGCGGCAGCCGTTTCGCCTTCTTGGGCGGACGCACGCCGGCGGCCACATTGTCGGCGAGCCGGCCGCCTTCGACGGCGAACCCGAGCAGGCCGGACAGTGCCGACAGGCGACGCGCCAGCGTGGCGGCGGAAAGCCCCTCGGCATGCATGGCGACCAGCCAGTCGCGCACGGTATCGCGACCGATCCCGTCCAGGGGCCGGTCGCCGGCATGGGCCAGGAAATGGTTCAGGTCACGGCGGTAGTTGCTGACGGTATGGGGAGAGGCCAGCCGCACATCGGCCAGCTGCTGCAGATAGCGGCCGATGGCATCGGAGAGCCGCCAGGGCTCAGTCGGCATCCGGGTCCGGGGCCTCGAAACGGGAACCGCCGAGGGCCTTGGCGACGTACATGGCCTGATCGGCGAGCTCGATCAGTTCGCGCACCTGCATATCCTTCTCCGGCGGCGACACCGCCACCCCCAGGCTGATGCTGACGGCCTCCTCGCCGACGCCGATTCCGGCACAGGCCTTGACGATGCGCCCGGCGATCTCGACCGCCTTGTCGCGGCCGCAGCCGGGCAGCAGCAGCACGAACTCGTCGCCTCCCATGCGGATCAGGGGATCCTGGGCACGCACGTAACGCCGCGCCGTCTGGCAGACCTGCTCCAGCAGCGCATCGCCCTTGGCATGCCCGTACTGGTCGTTGAACACCTTGAAATCGTCGACATCCAGATACAGGCAGGCGACCGACGCCCCCTCGCCGAACCACTGCGACAGCGGCTGATGGCTGTGCGGCTGCAAAAAGCGGCGGTTGCGGCTGCCGGTCAGTGAATCGGTCACGGCCAGGCGCGCCAGACGTTCCCTCGCCACGGCGTTCTCGAGGCTCAGGCCCACGACCTGGGCCAGATGCTGCAGGAAGTCCGTGGCCTGATCCGGGCGGAAGCGCTCGGCGTTGTCCGACCCGATGCCCAGCACACCGAACGGCCGTTCCAGATCGCCGAGGGTCAGCAGCGCCAGGGAACCGATGTGGTTGTCCCGCTCGTGCAGCCATTCGAACGTCCGCTTCGGCGTCACGCGCATCAGCCGCACATGTTCCTTGTTCAGCCCGGCCTGGGCGATCTCGCCGTTCTCCAGCCAGATCAGGTCGCGTTCGGACAGGGCTTCGAGCTTGCGACCGCCCATGAAGCTGGAGCGGTCGAACCAGAAGCGCACCAGGTCCAGCTCGAAGCCGGAACGCAGGCCGCGCAGCAGCACGAAGCACAGGTCCTCCGGATCGGTCGCGGACAGCACCTGCGATTCCAGTTCGAACAGGCGCGAGAACAGCCGTTCGTTGTCGCGCAGCCGCTTCATGACCTCGGACACATATTGGCGCAGCGCCCGGTTCTCCTCCGTCAGCTGCTGCATGCGGCGGACCGACATGTCCTCGACGGTGGCCGGGCCGTTCGGCTTGTTGGTATCGCTCATGGCGCCTCCTCCTCGATCAGGATGCGCCAGGGTTCATGCGACGACCGGCGAACGAGATACAGGCGCTTCAGCCCGGAATCCCTGAAGTTGCTCGAGTCGTAGTGCTGCATGAACTCGACCACCGCGATCTCGCCTTCCGGCCACGGATTCGGATCGCGGATGACGGTCATGTCGTCGAGGCTGACCTTGATGAAGCGCTTGCTGCCGTTCACCCGGCGCTTGTAGCGCGACCATGCCGCCAGGTCCCGTTTGCCCGACCGGAAGGCCTTGTCGTAATGGCTCAGGTAGGCGTCCGCATTCAGCGATTCCCAGTCCCTGATCCAGCCGTCGATTGCCTGATGGATCGAGGCCAGCTCCGGGGATGGCGCCTTGGCATCGGTGAACGGGATATTGTCGCCGACGATGACCCAGCTGTGCTCGGGATGCACATAGCCCTGCACCGCCAGCAGACGCGGGTTGGGCAGGGCGAAACAGCCTTCGGTATCGCGCGGCGGGCGGCGGCCGACCCCTTCCGCGTAGCCGTGCATCCAGATGCCATGCCCGTCCTTGCCGTGCAGCCTGTCCAGGGCATTGGGGTAATCGGTCGGGAAGGCCACGGGACCGTACTTGTCCACGAGCGCCTTGCTCGCCAGGCGCTCGACGAAGCGGTAGATGCCGTTGGGCGTGCGTCCGTCCCCCTCGGATTCCTTGTCGCCGCCGTTGGTGCCGGTCGCCACGTATTCATCGTCGACCCGCGTCAGGCCGCCGTCCTTGCTGCGCTTGTAGATGAACATGCGCGAGCGCGCCTTGTCGACGACGAACAGGGTGTCGATGTACGAGCCGAGCTGCAACACGCCCTCGGGGATGCCGGTGGTGACGCCGTCGAGCTTGTCGGCAAAGGCATGCAGGCGTGCCTCGGCCTCGCCGAGCCCCGGCTCCAGGCTGGCCGCCGCCAGCTTTTCGGAGGCCTGGCGCACCGAGCGCGCGTATTCCCCGGCCCGTTCCACGTCGGAAACCGCCTTGCGGCGATGGGCCTCGGCCTCCAGCAGGGCCACCAGCGGATCATCGCCGAACTTCTTGCTGTCGAGGCTGAGCAGCGCCTGATCCGGCTCGTTGGCATCCAGCGCCAGCGTCGCCAGCAGGATGGAGCGCTCCTTCGGCGCCAGGGAGCGGACGGCGGGGTCCTGGTTCGCCTCCAGGGCCTGCTGCACCTTTAGGCGCACGTTCGGGGGCAGGGGCCTTTCGGATGCCGCAGCGGCGGTTGCCATGGCGAGCAGGGCCAGTGCCAGGATGAAGCTAAAGATCGGCTTCACGGGTGATCCTCCAGGTGCCGTGAATCTTGGCGAATTCCAGCAGCTTGTGCGTATCCTCGCGGTAATCGTTGGACTCGAAATGCTCGTCGAAGGTCAGCTGCGCGCGCTTTCCCGCCTGCAGCGACGTGAAGACCACGTGCTTCACGCCGACATGGATGAAGTCCTTGGCCATGATGACACGTCGCTTGTAGCGCTTCCAGGCCGCGTGGTCCATGCGCGCATTCGGTACGAATGCGGCGCTATAGGCAGCGAAATACCCGTCGAGGTCGCGCGCGCTCCAGGCCGCACGCCAACCGTCGAAGGCCTTCATGACATCCGCCTGGTCGGAGGACGGAATGGCCGGCCGGGTCGGTGCCGATTTGTTGGTTGCCGTCTGCGCATTCGGTGATTCGGCAGGCGCGGACGCAGCCGCCACGGCCGGCGGACGGGTGGATACTGCGGCGGTCTTTGTCACCGCCGGCGGGGCCGCCGGGGCGGATGACGGTGATGCGGACACGGCCGCCACCGACGATGCCGCGCGGGAGGACTCGACCGCCGCCAACGGGTCCCGGACGCGCAACAGACGCTCGTAGCGTGCCGACAGCAGCGGGTCCGGCGCCTGGTCCAGAACATGGCGGTAGTGCACGATGGCGAGCTTCAGGTACAGATCGGCAAGATTCTCCTCCGCCTTCACATAGCCCGGCTGCTTTTGCAGGGCGATACGCAGCTCGCGGACGGCGGCATCCATATCGCCGACCTCGTTGTAGATGACCGCCAGGTTGTTGTGCGGCTCGGCCAGGTCCGGGCGCAGGCTGATCACCTGCCGGAAGGCCTCGATCGCCTGGTGCAGATGCCCCTCGCCCGAATAGGCCACCCCCAGCCGGAACCAGGCCTGATAGTCGTTC
Source organism: uncultured Zetaproteobacteria bacterium (assembly GCA_964492895.1). Classification (GTDB taxonomy): domain Bacteria; phylum Pseudomonadota; class Zetaproteobacteria; order Mariprofundales; family Mariprofundaceae; genus DATLWN01. The sequence goes on from CAZBLR010000004.1 coordinate 25,211, forward strand.
GGATGCGCTGCGACCTCGGCCTGCAGCATCGACGACGAGGCCCGCGGCGGCTCGCCCGCACCGTCCGCGCAGGCCGGCGTCGCCGCGCAGGCCGCCGCCATACAGATGATCGCCGAGAATACCCCTAGCCGCCACATTCCATGCATCTTAGGCATGCGCGGACGGCACGAACAGGCCAAGCGCACGCTCATCGGTCCTGGGCGTCACGCGTATCGGCAGGCGGTGCGATGACCCCGCCGGAAAGCACGAGCTTCATCGCCTCCTCGACCGTCATCGCCAGCGGACGGATATCCGCGCGGGACACGTAGAGCAGCCAGCCGGAGGTGGGGATCGGCGTCGTCGGCACAAACACGGACACCATGTCCCGGTCCGGGAAGCCCTCGGCCGGCAGGCGGGCATCGGCGGTCACGAAGCCGATGGACCAGGTACCCTGCATGGGAAACGGCACCAGCACGACCTCGCGAAAGGCCTTGCCGCTGCCCATCAGCATGGCCTCCATCAGCTGCCTGACCGCCGAATGGATGGAGCGGATGATCGGGATGCGATCCATCAGGGCATCGATCCAGCGCATGACATGACCGCCGATGAAGTTGGTGGTCAGCACCCCGATCAGCATCACGACCGCCAGCACGCACACGAGCGCGATCAGCACGTCCAGTCCCGGGATGTGCACCCCGGCCCAGACATCCGGCCGGAATTCGGGCGGCAGCCAGCGCAGGGCCCGCTTGGCGAAATCCACCAGCCAGGAGATCAGCATCATGGTGATGACCAGCGGCGCCAGCGCCACCAGTCCCGCGATCAGATAGCGCTTGAGCATGTTAATCGCCGTGCTTCGCCAGCGCCCCGGCATGCAGGACGTCGGTCACCGCCAGCATGGGAACATGCCGGTCCTGGACGGTATGCTGCGCGAGAAACGCCAGCGTCTGGCGATGCGGGTGGGCGATGACGATGCAGGCACCGTATCGACGCTCACATGCCAGCGCCTGATTCCACATCCGCTGCAGCGAGGCCTCATCCGTCTGGTTGTCGAGGAAGATCTGGCGTGAGGCCCAGGGGATGCCGGCACGTGCCGCCATCGTCGAGGCCACGCTGGCCGCCGTCGTGCGCGAATCGACGAAGAACAGGTGCTTCTCGCGGCAGACCTGCATGACGGCGGCCATCGGATCGGGCAGGCTCGTCAGCAGCGATCCCATGTGGTTGTTGACGCCCTGCACGTACGGCACCTTGTCCAGGGCGCTGAGCATCAGGCTGCGGATCTCGCTGTCCGGCATGCCGACGCGCAGGAACGAGCCGTCCATCAGCTTCTGGTAATGCACCGAATCCGGCTCCATCGGCATGTGCAGCATTACCACGTGCCCGGCCGCATGGGCCAGTTCGGCCGCCTCCCGCGCATGCGGGGTATCCGGCAGCACCGAAATGGCCATCGTGTACGGCAAGGCCAGCGCCTGGCGCAGGGCCGGAAGATCGTAGCCGACATCGTCGAGGATCAGGGCCAGCCCATGGGCTCGGGGCGCCGGCGGCATACTGCTCTGGGTCGTCTCGGGCGGCACCCGGGAAAAATCCTCGTACACCGGCGCCGCGGACGCCGTGTGCGCCGGCGGCACGGACGCGGGCGCGCCCGGCTTCCATTCGCTGCCCACATGCGCCTGCATCGGCGGCGGGGCATGCCTGGACGACAGCCACAGCGCCCCGGCCAGCACGATCAGCACCAGCACCAGTACCGCTGGCAGCCAGGGCGGCAGACGGGGCTTAAGCTTGGCCTTTGCCATGCAGCGACATATCCCCTGAGCGGATTATCCCTTGACCTGCAGGGTGTGCAGACCCTCGAGCAGATCCAGCGCCCGCTGCAATTGCACATCCACCTTCAGGCGCTGCTGCATCTTCGGGCTGGCCCCATCAGGCTGCGCGGCCGGCTTCTTCTTCGCCGGTTTGCCGCCATTGCCGTTCTGCAGATGACCCTTCAGGTCCTTCTCGAAGACACCGAAACCGTCCTGCACCGGAGCCTTGCCCTGCTGGGCGCTGACCGGAACCTCCTCGACCTTGATGTCCGGCTGGATGCCGGTGGCCTGGATCGAGGTCCCGCTCGGCGTGTAGTACAGGGCCGTGGTCAGCTTGAAGGCCGTACCGTCGGACAGCGGGATCACCGACTGCACCGAGCCCTTGCCGAAGCTGCGGGTGCCCATCAGCACCGCCCGGTGGTTGTCCTTCAGCGCCCCGCTGACGATCTCCGCCGCCGAGGCCGTGCCGCCGTTGATCAGCACCACCATCGGCAGGCCGTGCAGGATGTCGCCCTTGGTGGCGTCGAAGGACATGTCCTTGCCGACGCGGGAGCGGGTGCTGACGATATTGCCCTTGTTCAGGAACAGGTCGGAAACCTTGACCGCCTGGTCCAGCAGGCCGCCGGGATTGTTGCGCAGGTCGAGCACGGCACCGTAGACCTTGCCGTCCTCCTTCTTGGCCAGCGCCGCATATTGCTTGGCCAGCGAATCGGACACGTCATCGGCGAACTGGGTGATGCGCAGGTACACAAAGCCCGGCGCCATGATGTCGCTCTTCACGGACTGGACATGGATGATGGCGCGCGTGATGGTGAACTCGAGCGGCTTGGTCTCGCCTTCGCGGAAAATCGTCAGCCTGACGCTGGTCCCCGGCTTGCCGCGCATATGGTTGACCGCCTCCTGCAGCGTCATGTCCTTGGCCAGCTGGTCGTCGATCTTGATGATCAGGTCGCCGGCCTTGATGCCGGCCTTGTCGGCGGGGGTGTCCTCGATCGGGGCCACGACGCGCACGCCCCCCTGGTCCCCGGCGATCTCGATGCCGAGCCCGCCGAACTTGCCCGTGGTGTCGACCTGCATCTGGCTGTACATCTCCTTGTCCATGTAGGCCGAATGCGGATCCAGGCTTTCCAGCATGCCGGTCAGCGCGCCGTTGATCAGCTCCTTGTCGGTCACCGGTTTGACATAGGACTGCTTGATGATGTCCATGACCCTGGAGAACTTCTGCAACTGCTGGTAATTGGTGGCCGCCGCAGCCTGCTGGCCATGGTCACCCAAGTTCCAGGCAAGCACGCCGGCCGTCAACGCGACCAGCGACCCGCTCACTATCACAAACCGGCGCATCCCTGACTTCATGGTCCCAACTCCTTTCGTAGACAACTCAATCACCGATTCCGGTTGCGGCACCACAACGCCGGATTCACCGGCCTGCCCTTGTCCCGCACCTCGAAATACAGCCGCACCTTGTCGATCCATCCGGTGCTTCCGGCCTCAGCCAGCACATCGCCCTTCTCGACCCAGTCGCCCAGATGCTTGTACAGCACGTCATTATGGGCATAGATGCTCATAACGCCATGGCCGTGATCGACGATCAGCATCAGTCCGTAGCCTCCGAACCAGTCGGCGTAACGGACGCGCCCGGCCGAAATCGACTTAACCTGACGGCGTTGGCCTTCGGGCGCAAGCAGCACGCCGTGCAGGCGATCGTGCTGCCGGGCCGGCCGGGAGCCGTAACGGGCCACGATGCGGGCCGGGCGCAGCGGCCAGCTCAACCGTCCCTTCTCGGCCCGGATCGACGGCCCCTCGCTGACGCGGTCGGCGGCCAGCAGGTCGCCCCCGAACGTCTCCAGCAGCTTTTTCAGGGCCTTGGCCTGCCGCGCCAGCTCGGCATCGCGCTGCCGCTGCAGGCTGGCGTTCTTCTTCACCGCGGTCACCAGCGCGCGTTTGCCATCGATCTGCTGGCGAATCTCCTGCTCCGCCTGCGCCCGCTGCCGGCGCAGGGTCTCGCGCCGGTCCCGCTCCTTCTGCAGGTCGGCCATGACCGCATCCAGCTTCGCCTCGCTGCGCTGCAGATCGAGACGATCGGCATGTTGCGAGGCAAGCACCTGCTTCATCATGTAGCGGCGGTTCGGTATCTCCCCCATCGGCACGCCGCGCAACACGTCCAGCCATCCGGGATCGCGGCCGGCGCGCTGCCAGGCGCCGATGGCCTCGGCCACCATGGCCTGGCGCAGGTCGGCGATATGCTGCTGCAGTCCCTGCTGCTGCAGCCCCAGCGCCTTCAGCTTCCGGTCCGTTTCGGCCACCTGCGCCGTGGCCTGCAGCAGTGCCTGCTGCGCCGCGGCCAGGGCCACGTCCAGGGTGTGCATCTGCTGGCCCAGGGCCCCGAGCCGCGCCTCGAGCTGGCGGCGGACGTCGGCCAGACGCACCCGTTCCTGCTGGATCTTGGCCAGCTTCGCCCGCGCGTCGGCCGCGCGCTCCGCCGCCACGGCCGGAAGCGCATGCAGGGCCACCGACAGCAGCATGCAGGCCAGTAGCGGAATCAGCCGGCGATTCATGGCCGGTGGTAGGGGTGGCCCTGGTTGATGCTCAGGGCCCGGTAGAATTGTTCGATCGCCAGCGCCCGCGCCAGTTGGTGGGGCAAGGTCAGCGGCGACAGGCTCCAGCAGTGCGATGCCCCGTCCCTGACCGAGGCGTTGACGCCATCGGCGCCGCCGATGACAAAGGACAGGGTTGCCGAGCCGGCTTGGCGCGCGAAGAAATCCGCCCAGCCGGTACTGCCGAGCTGCGATCCCCGCTCATCAAACAGGATGTAGGGCTGTCCGTTCAATTGCTGCCGGATATGCCTCTCCTCCTCCTGCTGGCGCTGCGCCGTCTGGCGCGCCCGGCCCTCGGGCAGTTCGACCAGCTGAAAGCCGTCCAGGCGCTTCGTGAACCGTGCCTCGTATGCGGCCAGCTCCGGCGCGCCGCGCCCGACCACGATCAGACGCAGCCTCACGGTCAGCCGGATGCGCCTTCCGTCACGTTGCGGCCGGCGGGTACATGCCCCCACAGGTGTTCGAGCTGCATGCTCTCGCGCACCTCCGGCAACATCACGTGCAGCACGACATCGCCGAGATCGAGCAGCAGCCACTCCATGGCATCCAGTCCCTCGATGTGGGCCGGCAGCCCGAAGCGATGCGCCGCCTGTACCGCCGATTCGGCGATGGCCTTCAGTTGGCGGTCGGTGCGGCCGGTGGCGATGATGAAGCGATCGGCGAAGGCGCAGTTCCCGCGCACGTCCACCATCACCACATCCAGCGCCTTCTTGTCCTCCACGGCCTCCACCACGGCCGCCGTCAGCGCCTCCAGGCGATCCTCCTGCTCTTGTCCACTCATACCTGCTCCCGTCGTTCATAATGTCCATACGCCGCGACCACCTCGTCGGCGATCGCCTCGGGCAGCCAGTCGGGCGGCACCTGCCCGCCTGCCAGTTCCTCGCGCAACCGCGTGGCCGAGATATCGGGCAGCTCGGCATTCACGTGCGTCACGTGTCCCGGCTGCTGCAACCCGGCCGCCGCCGCCGCATCGCATTCATGCCAGCCCATGGTGCCTGGCATGGGCTCCCCGGCGCGGGCGAACACCGCCACGTTGCAGTAGCGCCGGTGCGCCGGATAACCCTGCCATGACGGCAGGCCCGCAAAGGCATCGGCGCCCATCAGCCACAGCGGCACCACCTGCGGGAACGCGTCATGCATCCACTGCAGCGTCTGCAGCGACGACACCGGCCCGCCCTGGCGCACCTCCCAGTCGATCACCGTGACCCGGGGTTCGGCGGCGAACAGCCGCCGCATCCAGGCCAGGCGTTGCGCCGGCCCGGCATGGCCGGACAGGCGCCGGTGCACCGGCAGGCCGGCCGGCACCACCCAGACCTCGGAAAGCCCGAGCAGGGCGAACGCCGCCCCGACCAGGGCGACGTGCCCGGCATGCGGGGGGTCAAAGCTGCCGCCGAAGACACCGACCGTATGCCGATTCAGCCCTTACTCCCGGATCTCGCCGTGCCCGAACACGACCCATTTCTCGGTGGTCAGGCCCTCGAGCCCCACCGGCCCGCGCACATGCAGCCGGTCGGTCGAGATACCAATCTCCGCACCCAGGCCGTACTCGAATCCGTCGGCGAAGCGAGTGCTGGCATTCCACATCACCGAGGCCGCATCGACCTCGCGCAGGAAGCGCTGGCCGTGATCGTAGTCGGCGGTGACGATGCAGTCCGTATGCCCCGAACCATGCTCGGCGATATGTGCCATCGCCGCATCCAGCGAGTCGACGACGCGCACGGCCAGGATCGGCGCCAGGTATTCGGCGACCCAGTCGGCCTCCGTGGCCGGCTTGACCGGCACCGTGCCGGCCAGCGCACAGGTGCGCTCGCAGCCGCGCAGCTCCACGCCCTTGTCGTGCATGGCCTTCAGGATTCCCGGCAGCATGGCCCCGGCCACGCCGGCATGCACCAGCAGCGTCTCCATGGCATTGCAGACGCCGTAGCGGTGGGTCTTGGCGTTCATGGCGATGCGCATGGCCATCTCCGCATCGGCCGCCTCGTCGATATACACATGACAGACGCCATCCAGGTGCTTGATCACCGGGATGCGCGACTCCTCGGCCACGCGCTCGGTCAACGAGCGGCCGCCGCGCGGGATGATCACGTCGATGTAGGCCTTGGCCTGGAGCATCTGACCGACCAGGGCCCGGTCCGTGCTGTCCACCAGCTGCACCGCATCCTGCGGCAGGCCGGCGTCGACCAGGGCCCGGCGCAGGCAGGCGGCGATGGCGCGATTGGAATGGATGGCCTCGGAGCCGCCGCGCAGGATCACGGCATTGCCCGACTTCAGGCACAGCGCCGCGGCATCCGCGGTGACGTTCGGACGCGACTCGTAGATCATGCCGATGACGCCGAGCGGCACGCGCATATGCCCGACCTGGATGCCGGAAGGACGGTAGACGAGCTTGTCGATGGCCCCGACGGGATCGGGCAGCCCCGCCACCTGCTCCAGGCCCTCGGCCATGGCCTCGATGCGGTCGGCATCCAGGCGCAGGCGGTCCTGCATGGCCGCGTCCAGGCCGGCCGCCGCGGCCGCCTTCATGTCCAGCGCGTTGGCGGCGACGATCTCGCCCGTCTCGCGCCGGAGCACCGTGGATGCCAGCTCCAGGGCCCGGTTCTTGGCCCGGGTCGCCACCGTGCGCATTTGCTTGGCCGCATCCCTCGCCTGCGCGCCCAGCACCTGCATGCTCATGCTCGCCTCACTCATCCGATGCTCCTTTTTCCTTCTCCTGCCGGCACAACACGAGGTTATCCCGATGGATCACCGAGGAAAAGTCGCGGTAGCCGAGTACGTCCTCGATATCCTGGCTGGCCACGCCGATCAGGCGGCGCATCTCCTCGCCGTTGTAATTGGCAAGCCCGCGCGCGACACGGCCGGACGGTCCGACCACCTCCACGCACTCCCCCTTGTCGAACACCCCTTCCACGCCGGTCAGGCCGATCGGCAGCAGGCTGCTGCCCTGGCTGAGCAGGGCGCGTTCGGCCCCGGCATCGATGCGCAGGATGCCGGCCGGGGCCAACAGCTCGGCGATCCAGTGCTTGCGCCGGGCCTGCCGGTCCGTGCCGCACAGGAACAGCGTGCCCTCGTCCTCTCCGGCCAGCAGCCGCGCCAGGGCGCCGGGCCGGTTGCCGCCGATGACCGCCGCGGCCACGCCGCCGCGCGTGGCCATGCGTGCCGCCTTCAGCTTGCTGGCCATGCCGCCGGTACCGAAATGCGAGCCGGCGTCACCGGCCATGGCCAGGATCTCCGGCGTCAGGGCAGCCACCTCGCCGATGCGCCGGGCCGAGGCCTGCTCAGCCGGGTCGGCCTCGTACAGGCCATCGACATCGGTCAGCATGACCATCAGGTCGGCATCGACGACGAGGCTGGTCAATGCCCCGAGCGTGTCGTTGTCGCCGAACTTGATCTCCGCCACCACCACGGTGTCGTTTTCGTTGACGATGGGCACCACGCCGGCCGAGAACAGGGTCTGGCTGGTGTTGCTGGCGTTCAGGTAGCGCCGCCGGTTGCGCAGGTCGTCCTTGGTCAGCAGCAGCTGCGCCACCGCCAGGTCGTGGCGGGCGAAGGACTCGCTGTAGGCATGCATCAACAGCGGCTGGCCGATGGCCGCCGCCGCCTGCTTCTCATGCACCGACAGCGAACGCCCCACCCAGCCCATGTGCACACGCCCCAGCGCCACGGCGCCCGAGGTCACCACGGCCACGTCCAGGCCACGGCGAATCAGCGCCGCCACCTCGTCGACGAGGCGGGCGACGACGTCCGCTTTCAGGCCGGATTTTTCATCGGCCAGCAGCGAGCTGCCGATCTTGACGACCAGCCGCCCGACCTGCTTGATGTCCCCGCGCGAGCGGATCATGCCGCATCCTCCTCGGTATCCATGGACAGCGGCGCGTGGCGCGTCCGCTGCTCGCGCACCAGCGCGTACAAATCGCGCAGCAGCCGGGGAATGCCGTCGCCGCTGACGGCGGATACGGCATACACGGGCAGGCCCAGCTGCTCCGCCTCGGCCCGGCGCTCGGCCAGCTGATCCTCGCCCAGCGCATCGATCTTGTTGATCACCAGCAGGCGCGGCTTGTGCCACACCGCGTCGCCGTAGCCCTTGAGCTCGGCCTCCACCTCATGCACCTGCTCGGCCAGCGCCCGGCCGTCCGGCGGCGCGGCATCGACCAGATGCAGCAACACCTGCGTACGCTCGATGTGGCGCAGGAAGCGGTGTCCCAGCCCCCGCCCCTCGTGCGCACCCTCGATCAGGCCGGGAATATCGGCGACGACGAAGCCGTCGCCGTCGTCCATGAACACCTGGCCCAGCATCGGCGCCAGCGTCGTGAACGGATAATCGGCGATCTTGGGGCGGGCGTTGGAGATGTGCGCCAGCAGCGTCGACTTGCCGGCATTGGGCAGCCCCACCAGGCCGACGTCGGCCATGGACTTGAGCTCCAGGAAGCGCATGCCGGCCTCGCCCTCCTCGCCCGGCTGGGCGTAGCGGGGCGCGCGGTTGACGCTGGTGGCGAAATGGCTGTTGCCCAGGCCGCCGCGGCCGCCCCTGGCCATGATCCACTGGCGGCCGTCCGCCGCCAGATCGGACAGCACATGCCCTTGCTCGTCCTTGACGATGGTGCCGACCGGCACCTTGACCACGATATCTGCGCCATCGCGGCCGTGCCGGTTGCGTCCGGCGCCGGATTTGCCGTTTTCGGCGATGATGCGCTTGCGCAGGTACAGCTCCTGCAGCGTGTTGCGGTCGCGGCTCGCCTCGAGGATCACATGCCCGCCGCGGCCGCCGTCGCCGCCGTCCGGGCCGCCCTTGGGCACGAACTTCTCGCGCCGGAACGAGGCGGAGCCCGCGCCGCCGTGGCCGGCACGCACCTCGATCTTCACTTCGTCAACGAAACGCACCATGGATTCAGATCATCATCGCCGGTCGGCGGAATGTAAACAAGCGATACAAAAGCGAAAAGGGCGCGACGAGCACGCCCTTTCGCAACATGAGGGACCGCAGGTCAGCTGACGACGCGCACCAGCGTGCGGCCGGCCCGGTTGAAGAACTCAACCTTGCCGTCGGTCAGTGCGAACAGCGTGTAGTCGCGGCCCACGCCGACGTTCTCACCGGCACGGATCTTGGTGCCGCGCTGGCGCACCAGGATATTGCCGGCCAGAACCTCCTGGCCGCCGTAGCGCTTGACGCCCAGGCGCTTGGCGTTGGAATCGCGTCCGTTCTTGGAGGAACCGCCTGCCTTCTTGTGTGCCATGGCTTACTCCTTGTCTTCGGCTGCGGCCGCCGCCTTGGCAGCCCGCGGCTTGGAAATCTTCTCGATGCGCACGGCCGTGAACATCTGGCGATGCCCCTTGGTGCGGCGGAAATTCTTGCGGCGGCGGCGCTTGAAGATCACGACCTTCTTGCCCTTGCCCTGTTCGGTGACCACGCCCGAGACCTTGAACTTCTCGGCATCCTTGCCGGCCTTGACCTCGCCGCCATCGCCGATCATCAGCACCTGGTCGAAGTTCACCTTGTTGCCGACTTCGGCATCCAGCTTCTCCACGCGCAGGACATCGCCTTCCTGCACGCGGTACTGCTTGCCGCCGGTCTGAATCACTGCATACATGTCCATCAACCTCGATGGGCTCAGGCCTTGGCGCCTTTGCCGTATTTCTTGTAGAAGCGCTCGACGCGGCCTTCGGTGTCCACGATCTTCTGCTTGCCCGTGTAGAACGGATGGCAGGCCGAGCAGATTTCCACATGGAAATCGCCGCGCGTGGAATACGTTTCGATGCTATTGCCGCAAGAACAGACGATCTTGGCGGCCTTGTATTCGGGATGGATGCCAGCTTTCACGTTTCTACTCCGTCTTTTCGAAAGGGCGCGATTTATACCGCCAAGTGCATCGGGTTTCAAGCATCCCGATGCGATCCGGCCGGGGGAAGGCTATACCAGGCCGACCAGCACGCTCTTGCACAACGCCATCAGCGGTCCGGGGTAGACACCGATGACCACGACGGCGATGGCGGTGACCGCCACCGTGGCCTGCATCAGCCGGCTCTCGGCGAAATCGAAGGCCACCCGCTCCTCGTCGAAGTAGATGTATTTGACCACCCGGATGTAGTAGTAGGCGCCCACCACCGAGAACAGCACGCCGATGATGGCCAGATACAGGTGCCCCGTCTCGACGGCGGCAAGGAACACCGCGTACTTGGCCCAGAATCCGCCGAGGAACGGGATGCCGGCCAGGGAGAACAGCAGCAGGCTCATGGCCAGGCCGTAGCCCGGCCGGGCCTTGGCCAGGCCCGCGAAGTCGTCGAGCAGTTCGCCCTGGATGCCCTCGCGCCGCATCAGGGTGATGACGGCGAAGGCCCCGAGGCTCATGAACAGGTAGATCGACAGGTAGACCAGCACACCCGAATAACCGGCGGCCCCGCCGGCGATCAGACCGAGCATCACGAAGCCGACATGTCCGATCGTCGAGTAGGCCAGCATGCGCTTGATGTTGCGCTGCGCGATGGCCGCCACGTTGCCCACGGCCATCGTCAGCACCGCCAGGGCCGACAGCACGCTGACGTATTCGTGCTGCAATGCCGGCAGGGCGCTGACGAGCACCCGGATCAGCAACACGAATCCGGCCACCTTCGGGGCCACCGACATGAAGGCCGTCACCGGCGTCGGCGCACCCTCGTACGCGTCCGGCGTCCACATGTGGAACGGCGCCACCGACAGCTTGAACAGCAGTCCGGCCAGCATGAACACCATGCCGAGCATCACCGCCGTGTGCGAGCCGCCGTTGGTGCCGGCGATCGCCTGGCCGACCGCGGCGAAATCGAAGGAACCGGTGACGCCGTACAGGAAGGAGATGCCGTACAGCAACAGGCCCGAGGCCAGGGATCCCAGTACGAAATACTTCAGCGCCGCCTCGCCCGAGCGCAGCACCTCGCGCTGGTAGCCGACGAGCACATAGATACACAGGGCCATCAGCTCCAGGCCCAGGTACAGCATGATGAAGGTGTTGGCCGAGGCCATCAGCATCATGCCCAGCGCCGCGAACAGCATCAGCACGTAGTATTCGCCGGTATGGGACTCACCGCGCATGTAGTCGATCGACAGGATCGCGGCGATGGCGGTGGCGATCAGGATCAGCACCTTGGCGAAGGCCGCGAACGGATCGAGCACGAAGAAGCCGTAGAAGGCCACCAGCGGCCTGTCGGCCATCACCTGCACCACCGCGAAGGCCGTGACCACGCAGACCGCGATGGTCGCATAACCGCTCCACTGCTTGCGGTTCGCGGGCAGGAACAGATCCCAGATCAGGATGAACATCGCCGACACGGCCATGATCATCTCCGGCACCAGCGTCACCAGATGCTCGGGGAACGGGAATGGGAAGGTCACATTGGCCATCATCTACCTCAGCGTCGCAATTTCATGGACTTGGCCGTTCTCGGCCAGCGCCGCCGCAGCCGGCAGCTTGCTGGTCGAGGCCTGGGCCACCAGGTGCTCCACCGAGGCATGCATGACGTTCAGCACCGGCTTCGGATACAGTCCCAGCCAGACCACCAGCAGGATCAGCGGCACGAAATAGGCGAACTCGCGCTTGTTCATGTCGGGCATGGACTTGACCGTGTCCTTGACCAGATCGCCGAACACCACGCGCTTGTACATCCACAGCGTGTAGCAGGCCGACAGCACCACGCTGGTCGCCGCACCGACGGCCACCCACTTGGTGGAGATGGCCAGGTGCGCCTGGGCCGCGGCGGCGGACTTGAACGTGCCGAGCAGCACCATGATCTCACCGATGAAGGCCGACGCCCCGGGCAGCGCCACGTTGGCCATCGCGAACACCATGAACACGGCTGCGAACAGGGGCATGACGTTGACCACGCCGCCGTAATCGGCGATCAGGCGCGTGTGCAGCCGGTCGTACATGACGCCGACGCACAGGAACAGGGCGGCGGCCACGAAGCCGTGGCTGATCATGCCGAAGATCGCCCCCTCGACGGCCTGCTGGGTGAGCATGAAGGTGCCGAGCGTGACGAAGCCCATGTGCGCGATCGACGAATAGGCGATCAGACGCTTCATGTCCTCCTGCATCATCGCCACCAGCGAGATGTAGATGATGGCGATCAGCGACAGGGCCACGACCAGCGGCACGAAGAACTGCGAGGCGTCCGGGCAGATCGGCAGCGAGAAGCGCAGGAAGCCGTAGGCGCCCATCTTCAGCAGGATGCCGGCCAGGATCACGGAGCCGGCCGTCGGCGCCTCGGTATGGGCATCGGGCAGCCAGGTATGCACCGGCCACATCGGCACCTTGACGGCGAAGGCCACCAAAAAGGCCAGCCACAACCAGATCTGCCAGTGCATGTCGAAGGGGTAGGCCATCAGCTTCTGGATGTCGAAGGTGTGGCCGGCCTTGAAGTACATGGCCAGCACCGCGATCAGCATCAGCACCGAGCCGCCCAGCGTATACAGGAAGAACTTGATCGTGGCGTAGACGCGGTTCTTGCCGCCCCAGACACCGATGATCAGGTACATCGGCAGCAGCATCGCCTCCCAGAAGAAGTAGAACAGCACCGAATCCAGGGCCGAGAACACGCCGATCAGCGTCGTCTCGAGCACCAGGAAGGCCAGCATGTACTCCTTGACGCGCGTCTGGATGCAGCGCCAGGCCGAGACGATGCAGATCACGGTCAGCAGGCTGGTCAGCAGGATGAACGGCATCGAGATGCCGTCGACACCCAGCCGGTAGTTGATGTTGAAGCTGGAAATCCAGGGGTGCAGCTCCTCGAACTGCATGTGGTGCGTCGACGGATCGAAGCTGAAGAACAGCGGCAGGGTCACGATGAAGGTCGCCACCGACACGGCGAGCGCCGACCAGCGCACGGCCATATCGCCGCGCACGAACAGCCAGATGGCGATGGCCCCCGCCAGCGGCAGGAAGATGCTCAGAGACAGGATGGGGAATCCGAGAACGTTGTTCAGCTGCTCCATCTCTTCTCCCTCAGGCCTTCAGAATCAGGTAGGTCAGCACGGCGAACAGCCCCAGCACCATGGCGAAGGCATAGTGGTAGATCATGCCGGTCTGGATCTCGCGCAGCCTGGCCGCGCCCCCCTTGATGGTGTTGACGATGCCGCCGTGGATGATGCCGCCGTCGATCAGGCCGAGATCGGCCTTGCGCCACAACCATGTGCCCAGGCGGCGGGCCGAGCGCACGAACAGCCACTGGTACAGCTCGTCCCAGTACCACTTGTTGAGCAGGAAGGCGTGCAGGCGCGGCATGGCGGACGCCAGGCGCGCGGGCGCCTTGTTCTCGCGGAAATACATCCAGAAGGCGGTGGCGATACCGAGGATGGCCAGGATCGACGGCCCGAACTCGATCCAGCCCATCGACATGCTGTGCCCGCGCATGTGCTCCGCCGCCTCGAGCTTGGCGATCGGATTGTGCCCCGCCAGCACGAAGATGCTGTGCCCGAAGTAGCCCCCCGGCCCGTCCTGGATGATATCGAGCACGCTGTGGCCGAACCAGCCGGCCAGCACCGCTCCGACGGACAGCACCATCAGCGGCACCGTGATCACCCACGGGGACTCGTGCAGGTGCGACTTGGTCTCGGGCGGTACCCGGTCCGAGTTGTGGAAGGTCAGCAGGAACATGCGGAAGGTGTAGAACGCCGTCATGAACACGGCGGTCAGCACCGCCAGGTAGGCGAATTCGCTGGCCCAGCCCATGCCGCGCACCGCCGCCGCCTCGATGATGACGTCCTTGGACCAGAAGCCCGCGAACGGGAAGATGCCGGACAGCGCCAGGGCGCCGATCAGCATCGTCCAGTAGGTGATCGGCATGTACTTGCGCAGCTGGCCCATCTTGCGGATGTCCTGCTCGGCCATCATGCCGTGGATCACCGAGCCCGCGCCGAGGAACAGCAGTGCCTTGAAGTAGGCGTGCGTGACCAGGTGGAAGATGCCGGCCGAATAGGCCGACACGCCGCAGGCCACGAACATGTAGCCGAGCTGCGAGCAGGTGGAATAGGCGATCACGCGCTTGATGTCATTCTGCACCATGCCGATGGTGGCGCACATCCAGGCCGTGATGCCGCCGACCACCGTCACCAGTTGCAGCGCCGTATCCGAGAACTCGAACATCGGCGACAGGCGCGCGACCATGAACACGCCGGCGGTCACCATGGTCGCGGCATGGATCAGGGCCGAGATCGGCGTCGGGCCCTCCATCGAGTCGGGCAGCCACACGTGCAGCGGCACCTGGGCGCTCTTGCCCATGGCCCCGATGAACAGCGCCACGCAGATGAAGGTGATGGCCGAGACGTGCAGGCCCAGCGACGGCACGTCCAGGCTCTGGCCGGTGGCCACGAAGGCCTGCACGGACTTGAACACCGGCAGGTATTCGACGGTGCCGAAGTAGTACCAGACGGCCAGGATGCCGATGGCGAAGCCGAAATCGCCGACGCGGTTGACGATGAAGGCCTTCATCGAGGCGACGTTGGCGCTCTCCTTCTTGAACCAGAAACCGATCAGCAGGTAGGAGAACAGGCCCACCGCCTCCCAGCCGAAGAACAGCGTGAAGAAGTTGCTGCCCATGACCAGCACCAGCATCGAGAACGTGAAGCCGGAGATGTACGAGAAGAAACGCGGATAGCCCGGATCGCCGTGCATGTAGCCGATGGTGTACACGTGCACGCAGGCCGACACCACCGTCACCGTCACCATCATGATCGCCGTCAGGCGGTCGATCAGCAGGCCGACCGGCACCTGCAGGTCTCCGGAGATGACCCAGGTCCACAGGTTGCCGGTGAAGGAGGCCCCGTCCAGCACCTGCAGGAACACGTGGATCGACAGCACGGCCGCCCCGATCACGCCCAGCGAGCAGATCCAGTGCGACAGCCTGTCCTTCAGGGCCCAGCCGAACAGGCCGACCGTCAGGGCAGCGACCAGCGGCAGTGCCGGGATGGCCAGTAGCTCGGCGGTATTGAGCGTCATATGAACGGTTTCCTGCACCCCAGCCTCCCCTTAGCCCTGCAAGGTGTTGATGTCTTCGACGTCGATCGAGCGGCGCAGGCGATAGAAGGCCACCAGGATCGCCAGGCCGACGGCCACCTCACTGGCCGCCACCGTCAGCACGAAGAACACGAAGATCTGGCCGGCCAGGTCGTTGAGGAAATGCGAGAAGGCGACCAGGTTGATGTTGACCGCCAGGAGCATCAGCTCGATGCACATCAACAGCACGATGACGTTCTTGCGGTTCAGGAACAGGCCGATCACGCCGAGCGTGAACAGGCAGGCGCCGACCGCCAGATACGATGACAATCCGACCATTACATCCTCACCTTGCGCATCCGGTCTTCCCTGCGGACGTTGACCTGCGCCGAAATATTCTGGTACTTGGCGTCCTTGCGGCTGCGGATGGTCAGCACCACGGCCCCGACCAGCGCCACCAGCAGGATCAGGGCCGCCACCTCGAAGCCCAGCAGGTACTTGGTGTACAGGATCTTGCCGATCTCCACCGTGTTGTTGACTTCCTGCAGCATGTGGCCGGCGGCCGGCTGCACCGTGAACACGCCGCTGGTGGCGGCGGCGATGAGCTCGATGAACAGCACCAGGGCGATGACGCCGCCGACCGGCAGGTACAGCAGGAAGCCTTCCTTCATCTTGACAGCGTTGACCTCGAGCATCATCACCACGAACATGAACAGCACCATCACGGCACCGACGTAGACCAGGATCAGGACGATGCCGATGAACTCGGCGTCGAGCATGAAGAACAGACCGGCGGCATTGAAGAAGCAGAAGATCAGGAACATCACCGAATGCACGGTGTTGCGCGCCAGCACGACGCCCAGGCCACCGATCACGGCCATGGTCGCAAACAGATAGAAAAAACCGCTCTCGAGCATCTCCCCTCCCTCGATCGGATCAGACGTCAGCTGTAACGCGCATCGGCAGCCAGGTTCGCCGAAATCTGGCTCTCGTAGCGATCGCCGTTGTCCAGCAGCATGTCCTTGGTGTAGTACAGGGCCGCGCGCGTTTCGCTGGCGTATTCGAATTCCTGGGTCTCGACGATGGCGTCGACCGGGCAGGCCTCCTGGCACAGGCCGCAGTAGATGCACTTGGTCATGTCGATGTCGTAGCGGGTGGTGCGCCGGGTGCCGTCCTCGCGCTCCTCGGACTCGATGACGATGGCCAGCGCCGGGCACACGACCTCGCACAGCTTGCAGGCGATGCAGCGCTCCTCGCCGCTCTCGTAGCGACGCAGTGCGTGCAGGCCGCGGAAACGCGGCGAAAGCGGCGTCCGCTCCTCCGGGTACTCCACCGTGATCTTCTTCTTGAACATGTACTTGCCCGTCAGCATCAGGCCGCGCAGCAGCTCGGTCAGCAGCCAGGTCCGGACGGCACGCTTGATCAGATTCATACCCTCCTCCTACGGACGCCAGAAGCCGATGATCTCGGACAGGCCCGGGGTGTACATGGCGATGCCCACCACCGCGATCCATGCCATCGTCCATGGCAGGAAGACCTTCCAGCCCAGGCGCATCAGCTGGTCGTAGCGATAGCGCGGGAACGAGGCACGGAACCAGATGAACACGAACAGCAGGAAGCAGGCCTTCAGGATCAGCCAGACGGTGCCGGGAACGATGTCCAGCGCCGGGATCGGGGCGTTCCAGCCGCCGAAGAACAGGATGCTGGTCATCAGGCTGATCAGGATCATGGCGGCGTATTCCGCCAGCGAGAAGACCGCGAACCACATGCCGGAGTACTCGACGAAATAGCCGGCGACGATCTCCGCCTCGCCCTCCGGCAGGTCGAACGGCACGCGGTTGGTCTCGGCGCAGCCGGAAATGAAGTAGACCAGCAGCATCGGGAACAGCGGGATCATGTACCAGTGCCAGAAGCCGCCGGCCTGGGCGCGTACGATGTCGGCCAGGTTCAGGCTTCCGGCCAGCATCAGCACGGTCACTAGCGCGAAGCCCATCGACACCTCGTAGGAGATCATCTGGCCGCTGGAGCGCAGGGCACCCAAAAAAGCGTACTTCGAGTTCGACGACCAGCCGGCCATCAGGATGCCGTAGATGCTGAGGCTGGAGATGGCCATCACGTACAGCACGCCGATGTTCAGGTTGGCGATGGCCATCACGTGCGGGCTGGCCCACAGGCCGAACAGCGAGGTCTGGCCGAACGGGATCACGGCGAAGGCGATCAGGGCCGGCACCAGCGACATCACGGGTGCGGCCACGAACAGAAACTTGTTGGCCCGCGTCGGAATGATGGTTTCCTTGAAGAACAGCTTGATGCCGTCGGCGATCGGCTGCAGCAGCCCCGCCCAGCCGACGCGGTTGCAGCCCTTGCGCGCCTGGGCCCAGCCGATGATACGCCGCTCGAAGTAGGTGGTGTAGGCCACGCCCAGCGCCACCGGCACCGCGATGGCCAGGATCTCCAGGGCCCAGATGCCCGCCTGAATCGCCATGTCCACTCCGCTCATCACCCCTCTCCCTTCAGCGAGGCCGAATCGGCGCTGCACAGATCACCGGCGGCACCCCCCTTGGCCACGAACAGCACGCCCGGGGACACATCGTCGCGCACGCACACCTTGCACTGGAACGTGCCCTGGTCCGTCGTCACCGACATCGGACCCTCCTTGAGCTTCAGCGCGGCCAGCGTCTGGGGATTGACGACGACATCGCCGATCGGGTGCAGGTCGGCGGCCTCGGTCAGCAGCGTGGAGGCACGCGCCCACATGCCCTCGCGATACATCGAGAAACGGCTGACCACGTCCAGACCGTGGTTCGGCTTGTAGGCCGGCAGGGATCCGGCCTTCGGGTTGCGGCGCGCCGGCGCCAGGTAGGCGTCGATGATCTCGGCATCCGCCGCCTTCTCGAGCTCCGGCATGAAGCGCTCCACATGCGCGCGCATCTCCTCGAGGTTGATGGCCGGCACCTCGCAGCCGGTCGCCTGGACCAGGCGCATCATCACCTTCCACAGCGGCCGCTCCTGGCCGATCGACACCAGCGGCGTGCGCGCCTCGCGCACGCGGCCCTCCATGTTGACGAAATGGCCCTCGATCTCGGAATAGGCCGCGGCCGGCAGCAGCACCTCGGCATGGGCACTGATGGCACCGGCGATGGAGCCGACCTGCACCAGCGGCACCTTGGCCAGCGCCGCCTTGGCCTCGACCGGGAACAGGCCGTCGCCGATCGGGTCGCTGCCGACCACCAGCAGGGCCTCGATGTCGCCGGCCGCCGCCGCCTCGAAGATGTCGCCGGCACCGCTGCGCACGTCGCCGAAGATGGCGCCGAGCACCTGGGCGTTCATGCCCTCCGGGATCAGGTTGCGCCCATCGCGGCCCGCCTCGGCATGGCCGCAGGCGCGCATCAGCAGGTCCAGGCCATGGATCAGGGCCGCGGCGTCCGGGTGCGAACGGATCTCCTCGCCGACCAGCAGGGCGCAGCTGTCGGCAAGCAGCGCATCGGCCAGGATCTTGCCGGCCTCGTGGCGCTCGGCCACCGCGTTCATCCACACGTCCATGCCGGCCGCCGTCTTGCCGAACTCCTTGGCCTGCTCCATGGCACGGGCGATCACCGCCGGCCAGTCGCGCGGCCGGATCAGCGCGTCGTTGCTGAGCTTGTCGGTATTGGTGCGGTAGTTCATGGCGCCGATGCGCGTTACCGGCCCGCCCTGGTGCATGCGCTTGCGCAGGCGCTGCATCAGGATCGGCAGGCGCTGGCGCAGGTCGGAGCCGAGGATCACCACCTGGTCGGAGGACTCGATCTGCTCCACGGTCATCGCGAAGCCTTCCTCGAAGGCGAACGGACGGTAATCGCGGCGATACAGGTCGCAGGCGACCTTGGCGTCGGGGAAGGCCGCGTCGTGCAGCAGCCGGATCGAGGTCAGGCCCTCGACGCTCCACAGCGGCGAGCAGATGATGCCGATGCGCTTGCCCTTCAGCAGCTCGACGGCGCGGCCAACGGCCTCGTCCCAGCTCACATCGGTCAGATTGCCGTCGATACGCATCTTGGGCGCCAGGATGCGCTGATCGGAACGGAAGGAGTCGTAGACGTAGCGCCCGCGGTCGCAGATCCAGGGCTCCACGCCGCCGTGCAGCGGGCGGATGCGGATGACCTCGTCACCGCGCGATTCGATGCTGATGTCGCAACCGTTCGGGCACTGGGTACAGGTGGACTTGTGGCGGTTCACCTCCCACGGGCGGGCGACGTCGTTCGACGGCTTGTCGAGCAGGGCCCCGACCGGGCAGACGTCGGCCAGGTTGCCGGAGAGCTCGGAGCTCAGCGTATCCTCGACGATGCCGGCGATGGTCATGTGGTCGCCACGGTTCAGCACGCCCATGTCGCCGGTGCCGGCGATCTCGTCGGCGAAGCGCACGCAGCGGGTGCAATGGATGCAGCGGGTCATGCAGGTGCTGACGAACGGCCCCAGTTCGTAGTTGACGACGGCGCGCTTGGGCTCGACGTAGCGGCCGTTGCCCACCCCATAGTCCATCGAGTAGTCCTGCAGCTTGCAGCTGCCGCCCTGGTCGCAGACCGGGCAGTCCAGCGGATGGTGGATCAGCAGGTACTCCATGACCATCTGCCGATCCTTCTTCAGGCCCTCGGTGTGCGTGCGCACGTGCATGCCCTCGGCCACGGGGGTGCAGCAGGAGGCCGCCGGCTTGGCCCAGCCCTCGATCTCGACCAGGCACATGCGGCAGTTCGCCGCCACCGACAGCTGCGGGTGGTAACAGAAATACGGCACGTTGACGTCGTGCTTCCGGCATGCCTCAAGGATGCTGGTCCCGGCCGGGACCGTGACTTCCTCATCGTTGATGTACAGCGTGGTCATGCCAATCGTCCTCCATGGACATTGCCTGTGGTGTAGCGGTTCATCATGCGGCCCGCTCCCGGATGCCGGCCCGCATCACCTCCGGGAAGTTCTGGATCACGGACAGCACCGGCGCCGCGGCGCCGTCGGCCAGGGCGCAGATGGTGCGCCCGGCCATGTGCCGCGCCGCATCCTCCAGCACCTCCAGATCGCCGGGCTGCCCCTCGCCCTTCTCGATGCGCGACATCACGCGGTACAGCCAGCCGGTGCCCTCGCGGCACGGCGTGCACTGGCCGCAGGACTCGTGGGCATAGAAATGCGCCAGCCGGCCCGCCACGGCCAGCACGTCCGCCGTCTCGTCCATGACGATGATGGCGCCGGAACCGAGCATCGACCCGGCCTTGGCCAGGTCGTCGAAGGTCAGCGGGATGTCGTAATGATCGGCCGTCAGCCACATCGCCGACGAACCGCCCGGGATGATGGCCTTCGGGATGGTGCCGTGCTGCAGGCCGCCGCAATAGTTCTCGATCAGCGATTTCAGCGGCGTGCCGAGCGGCACCTCGTAGTTGCCGGGCCGGTTGACCTGGCCGGAGACCGAGAAGATCTTCATGCCGGTGTTGTTCGCCTTGCCGATGGCCGCATGCCAGGCGCCGCCGTGCTTCATGATCGCGGGGATCGTCGCCAGCGTCTCGACGTTGTTGACCACGGTCGGGCAGCGGTAGAAGCCCTCGACGGCCGGGAACGGCGGCTTGAAGCGCGGGCGCCCGGGCCGCCCCTCCAGCGACTCGATCAGCGCCGTCTCCTCGCCGCAGATGTAGGCCCCGGCGCCGCGATGCACCGTCAGGTCCATGCTGTACTTGGAGCCGAGGATGTTCTCGCCCAACAGACCCGCGGCATAGGCCTCGCGCAGGGCGTCGTTGAGGATCTCGGCCTCGCGCACGAACTCGCCGCGGATGTAGATGTAGGCATGGCGTACGCCGAGCGCGAAGCCGGCGATGATCATGCCCTCGATCAACAGGTGCGGATCGAAGCGCATGATGTCGCGATCCTTGAAGGTGCCGGGCTCGCCCTCGTCGGCGTTGCACAGCAGATAGGTCGGCTTGCCGGTGTTGCGCGGCACGAAGGACCATTTCAGGCCGGTCGGGAAGCCGGCGCCGCCGCGGCCGCGCAGGCCCGACGTCTTGACCTCGCTGATGATCTGGTCGGGCTCGAAGCTGTCCAGCACGGTCGGCAGGATCTCGTAGGCGCCATGCGCGCGCGCCACGTCCACCTTCCACATGTCGGGGATGTGGATGCGGTCGAAACAGATGGCCTTCACCTGCTTGGGATCGGACGAGATCATGCCGCACCCCCTTCGGACCGGCCCTGGCGGATCACCTCGTCGAGATGTCCCGCGTCGACCTTCTCATGGTACAGCCCGTCGATCTGCACCACCGGTGCGCCGCCGCAGGCACCCAGGCACTCGACCTCGGTCACCGTGAACAGCCCGTCCGGCGTCGTCTCGCCGAGCCTGATGCCGAGGCTGTCGCACAGATGGCGCACCAGCGCACCCGAGCCGTTCAGCATGCACGAGGCGTTGGTGCACACCTCCAGCAGGTGCCGTCCGCACGGCTGTTCGCGGAACATCGTGTAGAAGGTCACGACCTCGCGCACGTGCATCAGGCGCAGCTCGAGCAGGTCGGCCACCATCTGCTGCACCGCCATCGACAGATAGCCGAAATCCTGCTGCGCCATGTGCAGCACCGGCAGCAACGCCGAACGCGGCTGCGGATACTTGGCGACCAGCACCTTGATCTCCTCGAGCCGCGCGTCGGAGAACCGCGGCTGGGCCTGCTCTTGTGCACTCATCGGTCCACCTCGCCAAACACGATGTCCTGGGTGCCGAGGATCGTCACCACATCGGCGATCATGTGCCCGCGGCACATGTAGTCCAGCGCCTCCAGATGCGCGAAGCCCGGCGCCCGGATCTTCATGCGGTAGGGCTTGTTCGAGCCGTCGGAAACGATGTAGACGCCGAACTCGCCCTTCGGATGCTCGACGGCGGCATAGACCTCGTTCGCCGGCACATGGAAGCCTTCGGAGAAGTACTTGAAGTGGTGGATCAGGGCCTCCATGTCCGACTTCATCAGGCCGCGGCGCGGGTTGGTCAGCTTGTAGTCGTCGATCTTCACCGGCCCGGGGTTCTTGGCCAGCCAGTCCACGCACTGCTTGATGATGCGGTTGGACTGGCGCATCTCCTCGACGCGCACCAGGTAGCGGTCGTAGGTGTCGCCGGTGACGCCGACCGGGATGTCGAAGTCCATCCTGTCGTAGACGTCGTACGGCTGCGTCTTGCGCAGGTCCCAGGCGATGCCGGAGCCGCGGATCATCGGCCCGGTGAAGCCCCAGGCGAGTGCGGCCTCCTGGTCGACGATGCCGACGTCGACGGTGCGCTGCTTCCAGATGCGGTTCTCGGTCAAGAGCGTCTCGTATTCGTCCACGTAGCCGGGGAAGCGCTCGGTGAAGGCGTCGATCTTCTCGAGCAGACCCTCCGGCATGTCCTTGTTGACGCCGCCCGGGCGGAAATAGGCCGCATGCATGCGCGCACCGCTCACGGCCTCGTAGTAGTCGAAGATATCCTCGCGCTCGCGGAAGCAGTACAGGAACACCGTCATGGCGCCGATGTCCAGCGCATGCGCGCCCAGCCACAGGCAGTGGTTCAGGATGCGCGTCAGCTCGGCGAACATGACGCGGATGTACTGCGCCCGCTCCGGCGGCGTGATGCCGAGCAGCTTCTCGACGGCCAGCGCATAGGCATGCTCGTTGGCCATCATCGACACGTAGTCGAAGCGGTCGAAATAGGGGATGTTCTGCAGGTAGGTCTTGTACTCGAACAACTTCTCGGTGCCGCGGTGCAGCAGGCCGATATGCGGCTCGGCACGCTCGACGACCTCGCCGTCGAGCTCCAGCACCAGGCGCAGCACGCCGTGGGCGGAAGGGTGCTGCGGGCCGAAGTTGATGGTGTAGTTCTTGATCTCAGCCACGGTCGACCCCCGGCCAGGCGCGCGGGATCAGCACGCGGTCCTCCAGCTTGTTCGGCCGGTACACGCAGCGCCACTGCGTCTCGTCGAAGAACAGTTCCACGCGGCCGACCAGCGGGAAGTCCTTGCACAGCGGGTGTCCCTCGAAGCCGTAGTCGGTGAGGATGCGGCGCAGGTCCGGATGATGGTTGAAGATGATGCCGTACATGTCGAAGGCCTCGCGCTCGAACCAGTTGGCCGTCGGCCACACCTCGACCACCGAATCGACCAGCTCGCGGGTGTCGACGCCGACCTTCAAGCGGATGCGGGCGTTGCGGCTGACCGACAGCAGGTGGTAGACCACCTCGAATCGGGGCGCGCCCTCGGGGCGTTCGGGATGCTCGGACAGATCGACGCCGCACAGGTCGACGAGCTGCTCGAACCCGTGTTCCCGCTTCAGGAAGTGGCAGGCCTCGACGATGGCGCCGCGCGCCAGCACGGCCACCGGGCAGTCCAGCCCCTCGTACGCCTCCAGCACCTGGTCGGCGAACTGCTTTTTCAGCCCCTCCAGCACCGGAGGCAGCTTCGTCGTCTTCTGCTCGTTGTCGATGGTTGTCTGCTCGCTCATGCCGTCACCGCGCGATCGTATTGGTGCGCTTGATCTTCTCCTGCAGCTGGATGAAGCCGTACAGGAGCGCCTCGGCCGTCGGCGGACAGCCCGGCACGTAGATATCCACCGGCACCACGCGGTCGCAGCCGCGCGTCACCGAATAGGAATAATGGTAGTAGCCGCCGCCATTGGCACAGGAACCCATCGAGATCACCCAGCGCGGCTCCGACATCTGGTCGTACACCTTGCGCAGGGCCGGGGCCATCTTGTTGACCAGGGTGCCGGCCACGACCATGACGTCGGACTGGCGCGGACTGGGACGGAACACGATGCCGAAGCGGTCCAGGTCGTAGCGGGCCGCACCCGCATGCATCATCTCGACGGCGCAACAGGCCAGGCCGAAGGTCATCGGCCACAGCGAGCCGGTGCGCGCCCAGTTGATCAGCTTGTCGGCCGTCGTGGTCACGAAGCCCTTTTCAAGAACGCCTTCTATTCCCATTGCAGGGCCCCCTTCTTCCAGGCGTAGATGTAGCCCACGAGCAACACCACCAGGAACAGCATCATCTCGACGAAGCCGAAGATGCCGATGTCCTTCAGCACCACGGCCCACGGGAACAGGAAGGCGGTCTCCAGGTCGAACACGACGAACAGGATGGCCAGAAGGTAGAAACGCACGTCGAACTGCATGCGCGCATCCTCGAAGGCCTCGAAGCCGCACTCGTACGGCGACAGCTTCTCGGAATCCGGGTGCTGCTCCGCAACCAGCACCGTCAGCGCCAGCGGCAGCACCCCCATCGCCAAGGCGATCAGGATAAAGATAAAGATCGGCGCATATTCATTGGCCAGATATGCGGCACCCATGCATCCCCCTGTGCGTGCGAATTGCCCTCCCCCCAAGCCAGCACCGGTGCACTGGCTCCCCCAAGAGGGGGGAGAGCTTGCTACAGTCCTCCCCTAGGGCTGTCAAGGCAAGCGCAGTGTGGCTATTTCCGGCGCCGTCGGCGACAGCGATCGGACCATCGCAACTGGTGGAGGCGGCGGGATTCGAACCCGCGTCCGGAAACCATCGGCCCATGGTTCTACATGCTTATTCCATTCAAATAGCGCCTGACGGTTGCCGAATGGACAAAGCGCCCGTCAAGCCGACTCGTTGAGTTTTAATCCCGGTCGCCACGACTCTCCGGCTTCCTGGACGATCCCACCTGATTGGCCCCGACTACCCAAGCAATGGGCGACTCAAGCGCGGGGTCACTTACGCAGCGTAAGCGAGTTCTATGTCGTCGTTGGCAGTTATATGCCGTTGGTCGTTTTTACGGGAGTACCTGCCCGGCATGCCCCACAGGGTTCAGCATTTCCGTCGAAACCGTTCGCCCCCGTTGAGTTGGGTCATTGTAACGCCTCGGGGCACCGTCCTGCAAGCTGAAGGTTTGACACCGCCCCCGACCTCGCCTAGCACGTCCGCCATGGACCCGTTCTTGAAATCGCTGGCGCTGTTCCTGGTGCTGTTCAACCCCTTCCTGATGAGCATCTACCTGCTCGACCTGATCCAGGACCTGGATCATCGCACCTTCTTGCGGGTACTGGTGCGGGCCACGCTGATCAGCGCCTCGGTGTTCATGCTGTTCGCCTGGGGCGGCGAGGCGATCTTCACCAACCTGCTGCAGGTCCGCTTCGCGGCCTTTCTGGTGTTCGGCGGCATCGTGATCTTCCTGATCGCGCTGCAGATGATGTTCACCGGCAGCAACGCCATCCGCAACATGCGCGGCGGCGACCCCGAGCACATCTCCGGCTCCATCGCCATGCCGTTCATGATCGGGCCGGGCACCATCAGTGCCAGCGTCATCGCCGGCAAGTCGCTGAGCCTGTGGCAGGCGGCTGCGGTGATCGTCCTGTCGCTGGCGCTGACGGTGGCGATGCTGATGGCCCTGAAACTGGCCTTCGACACCATCAAGGTGCGCAATGCCAAGCTGCTCGAACGCTATATCGACGTCACCGGCCGGGCCGCCGCCCTGCTGACCGGCAGCATCGGCGTGCAGATGATCATGCAGGGGCTGCACCAGGGCCTGTAACCCGGTTTGAATTCCGCAGCCGGGCCGTTAGGGTGGCCGGCAATGCTTTCGAAGACCGCGAAGCAGGATCCGTCCCGAGCGTCCGATGATCCGTCCATGCACCGCCCTGCCGTCCGGGGTGGCCGGTGACCGCCGCCAGCTTCATCTTCTTCCTGCTCGTGTTCGCCGTCATCGGCGGCCTGTCGGCAATGCGCCGCCAGCAAACGACGGAGGACTACCTGGTGGCCGGACGCAACGTACCGCCGTGGCTGGCCGGCCTGTCGGCGGTGGCCACCAACAACAGCGGCTACATGTTCATCGGCATGATCGGCCTGACCTACACCACCGGCCTGTCCTCGGTGTGGCTGATGATCGGCTGGATCCTCGGCGATCTCGCGGCCTCGCTGCTGATCATGAAGAAGGTGCGCCTGGCCACCGAGACGCACGACGTGCATTCCTTCGGCGGCCTCTTGGCCCAGTGGCATCACACCGAATTCAACCTGCTGCGCCGTGTCACCGGCGTGCTGACCATCCTGTTCCTCGGCGCCTATGCCGCCGCCCAGTTCACCGCCGGCAGCAAGGCGCTGCACGTGCTGTTCGGCTGGCACCTCTCGACCGGGGCCATCATCGGCGCCCTGCTGGTGCTGATGTACAGCTACAGCGGCGGCATCCGCGCTTCGATCTGGACCGATGCGGCCCAGTCCTTCGTGATGCTGGCCTCGATGGCCATGCTGATGTGGACGGCCGCCGGCAGCCTCGGCACCCCGGTTCATATCTGGCACGCACTGGCGCAGGTCTCGCCCACCTACATGCACTGGTTCCCCGGCCATTCGTGGACGGGGGCGCTGCTGTTCGTCGCCGGCTGGGTCTTCGCCGGCTTCGGCGTGGCCGGCCAGCCGCATATCGTGATCCGCTACATGGTGCTCGACGATGTCGACAATCTGGGGCGCTTCCGCCTGTACTACTACAGCTGGTTCGTCGCCTTCTACTCGGCCACCATCGTCGTCGGACTGCTGGCCCGGCTGCTGCTGCCCGATGCCGGCTCCTTCGATGCCGAGCTGGCGCTGCCGATGCTCTCCGAACAGCTGCTGCCCGGCGTGCTCGTGGGGCTGATGCTGGCCGGCCTGTTCGCCGCCACGATGTCCACGGCCGATTCGCTGATCCTGTCCTGCTCGGCGTCGCTGACGCGCGACCTGCTGCCCGAACGCAAATCGGGCTACGCCGCGACCAAGCTCGCTACCGGCGCCGTGGTACTGGTAGCACTGGCGCTGGCGCTATCCGGCGATAAAAGCGTGTTCGCGCTGGTGCTGATCGCCTGGGGGCTGTTGGCGGCAGCCTTCGTGCCGCTGATGACCGTCTACGCGCTGGGCCGGCGGCCGTCGGAGGCGATGGCGCTGCTGATGGTGGGCACCGGCGTCGGCGTGTTCCTGCTGTGGCGCGCACTGGGCCTGTCCGCCGTGGCCTATGAAGCCATGCCGGCCATCGTGGCCGGACTCGCCGTCTATCTGATCGTACCGCCGAGGCTGCGCACGCGGCGTGCCGAGTCCGCCGCCGAGTCCTAGTAGCGCCGCTCGGCGCGCCCGAGACGGCGCCAGATCTCCGGATGGAAGAACTCGATCACCAGCGCGCGCGTGCCGGATTCCGAGCGCAGCACCGATTGCCGCGCCCACAGGGGTTCGGCGCCCGCTTCCCTGCGGTAGCCGATGCTCAGGTCCGAGCGCGCCAGCGACATGCCGCGCTCGAGCAGCAGGTTGCCCAGCGGATTGCGGCCGGCCTCCAGCTCCTCCATCAGGTCCGTCGGCAGCCCGGCCAGCGGCAGGATCGACTCGGCATCGAACATCACGGACTTGCGGTGCAGCAGCGACACGGTGCGCCTGAGGCAGGCCTCGCCGGTCGCCGCGCCCAGCAAGCCTGCCTCGCGCGGGCGCATGCGGTCGACGAACTGCTCGTGCAGCTTCAGCTCCAGGCGCATGCCGTACCGACGCTCCAGGAAGCGCGTCAGCGAGCTGGTCACGGTCAGCACCAGCGGCGCCTCGGCATCCAGTCCCTGGCCCTCGCTGCGCCACTGGCGCACCGGCGTCCAGGCATAGGCATCGGGGTTCATGGACGGGAAGGACATGGCCGCATCTTGGGGCACGCCTGCCCCCGGTCAAGTGCATCGGCACTTGCCTGGCGAACCGATTTGCGGCCCAATCGCCCCATGCCGATCAGCCGTCTTTTCACCGACGCCCCGCTTGCCCCGCGCCAGCCCGTCGACCTGGCCGAGGAACAGGCGCATTACCTGCGCCAGGTCATGCGCCTGAAGCCGGGCGATCGCGTGATCCTGTTCAACGGCCTGGGCGGCGAGTATCCGGCGCGCATCGTGGCCATGGACCGCCGCCATGCCCGCTGCGAGCCTGAATCCTTCGATCCCGTCGATCGCGAGCTTGCCTGCCGCATCCATATCATCCAGGCCGCCAACCGCAGCGAGAAGATCGAGACGGTGCTGCAGAAATGCACCGAACTCGGCGCCGCAAGCTTCCAGGTCTGCGCCAGCGAGCGCGCCGCTTTCCGCCTCGAACCCGGCAAACGCGAGGCGCGCCTGCAGCGCTGGCAGCGCATCATCGTCGAGGCGGCCGAGCAGAGCGGGCGCACGGCGCTGCCGACGGTGCGCTGGCATGATGCCCTGGCGGCCGTCGAACCGGTCGGCGCCGCCTATGCGCTGCATCCGGAGGGCGCTGCGCCGTGGTCGGAGCTGCGCGGGGAGATGGCGGCGCAACGGGACATCAGCCTGGCCGTGGGCCCGGAAGGTGGCTGGAGCGACGGCGACCTGGCCCGGCTTTCCGATCTGGGCTTCACGCCCCTGCGCTTCGGCTCTCGCATCCTGCGCACCGAGACCGCCGCGCCGGCGCTGACCGCCGCGATCCAGGCGCTGCTGGACTGAGTGTTCCATTTCGATATGGCGCTGGTATGATGCCGCCCCTGCGCGAGGCAGGCCGATGTAGCTCAGCTGGTAGAGCAGCTCACTCGTAATGAGCAGGTCAGCGGTTCGAGTCCGCTCATCGGCTCCATATTGAAAAGGGGCTACGCATGCAGCCCCCTTCTTCGTTCACACATAGCACGCATTGTTTGAGGCATCATCGATCGAATGGCCTGTGCAGGCCAGCTAATCTGGCTGATCCACGCCAAATTTATGCCGGAGATTTTCAATCAATGGGCTAATCTTCCCCACAAAACCATCATGGTCCTGGATCTTCCCCAAATGACTGAACTGATCGGCGTAGTCTTCGATCAAATTAAACACGACCACAAGCTTTTCCATGTCTTTATCATCATTCGAATGGTTCTTATCATAAATGGTATCTAATAAACTGTTACGGACACGGTGAACCCTTTGCACAAGGTTTTCATCGCTTTCCTCGGTGAGCTTTTGCAATTCATCAAGGCACATTCTTTTATCATTGCTATTCAACTTGTCCTCCATATGACAACAACGCTTCCAGCATACATCTATCTATAGCCTGTTTATGCCGAACACGCCTGCAATGAAAGCGTCCCTCCAACCCGATATGGCTCGGTTGGCAGAGCCGCTCACGCGTCATGGGCAGGTCAGTGGTTCGAGTCCGCTCATCGGCTCCATCAACCCCAAGGGCTTACGCAAGTAGGCCCCTTTTCATTTCCGCCGAGGGCCTGGATTACCGGCCTGTAATGTCGGCTTCAGCATGGGCTCACAGCCCTCCCTCAGGTTTCGCATCCAATTCAGGTACCGGGTTGCGCGTACGCCAACCACATGAACAGGAGAATGGCATGACACAACAGATGGATCTGGTCATGAACACCCACGACATCGCCGATGCGCGGGCCATGAATCAGCCTGGGATCATCGAGGCATTCGTGGCCCTGGCAAAAGAGACCGTCCGCACCGGGCACCGGGTGATCATCCGCAACGACGCCGACCTCGCACCGGTCAGGACGATCGGGACGATGGACGACCTGCTGCCGTGGATCGACGGCATCCGGCGTTCCGATTCGCAATAAGCCGGTCGGCGGCGCAAGTCCGCGCATCGGCTCCATCACAACAAAACCAAAGGGCTGCGCTTGCAGCCCTTTTTCTTGTCCCCTTCGTGCGAATGTTGCGCATCAGGCGCGTGTATCGATGACGCGCACCGCCTTGCTGTAGACCTCGCGCCAGTACGGGTTGCGCAGGCTGGAGAGCATCACGCCGCGCGTCTTCGAGGCGTGGATGAACTGGCCGTGGCCGACATAGATGCCGGCATGCAGCGTATGCCGGTTGATGCGGAACAGAAGCAGGTCGCCGGCCACCAGGTGCCGGCGCGACACCGGGTGGTGGATGCGGGACAGCAGCTCGGTGCTGCGCGGCACATCGATGCCGAGCGCCTGACGGTAGATCACATGCACGAACCCGGAGCAGTCGATGCCGCGGTGGCTCATGCCCCCATAGCGGTAGGGCGTGCCCTGCCAGTGGTGGAACTTGGCGAGCAGCGCCTGGCGCACATGCTGCGCATGGGAAGGGTAGCTGGCGGCCACGGCCGTGGCAGAGAACCCGGCAACCAGCAGGGACAGCACGAAGGGAAGCAGGATGCGCCGGACGATGAAGCGCGCCGCCTGCGCCAGCAGCCGGCCGTAGTCGATGCCCACCACCTGGGGCGTGCAGATCACCGTATCCATGCATCCATGGTAACGGCCATGCCGACTGAATGTTGTGGGACGGGTCACATGGCAAACGGCTCCCGGCCCCTGGATCCACTGGGATCTCCCCGGGCCGATTTTGGTCCATGATAGCAATACCGGCGGGAATCGAGTTCGCCGAGGGGAGGGTGCGATCTTCGAACAACTGATGAAATGGAAAGCCGCCACACTGAGGATGCTGTGGCCGGATGACATCGAATCGCTACCGCGGTGGGAGCGGCTGCTGGCGCGGACGCTGCAGGTGGGCTTCGCCGTGGTACGCGACTTTCTCGAAGGCCAGCTGACCCTGCGCGCGATGAGCCTGGTCTATACCACGCTGCTGTCGCTGGTGCCCCTGCTGGCACTGACATTCTCCGTGCTCAAGGGATTCGGGGTCCATGACCAGCTCCAACCGGTGCTCGCGAACGCGTTATCCGCCCTCGGCGACAAGGGGGCGGAGATCACCCGTCAGATCGTCGGGTTCGTGGACAATATCAAGGTCGGCGTGCTGGGCTCCGTGGGCCTGGGCATGTTGATCTATACGGTCATCTCGCTGCTGCACAAGATCGAGACGTCTTTCAATTACATCTGGCATATCGACACGCACCGGCCGCTGGGCCAGCGCTTCAGCGAGTACCTGAGCGTCATTCTCGTCGGCCCGCTGCTGATCTTCTCGGCGCTTGGCATGACCGCAACATTGCTGAGTTCCAGCGTGGTACAGAAGCTCTCCGCCCTGCCGGGCGTCGGCTTCGTTGTGCATTCCATCGGCGATCTGATCCCCTACGCGCTGGTGGTTCTCGCCTTCACCTTCGTCTATGTCTTCATGCCCAACACCCGGGTGCGCGTCGTCCCGGCGCTGATTGGAGGCGCTGTGGCCGGCGTGACCTGGGAATCCACCGGTTGGGTGTTCGGCAAGTTCATCGTCAACTCCGGCAATTACACGGCGATCTATTCCGGTTTCGCCATCCTGATCTTGTTCATGATCTGGCTGTTTGTAAGCTGGCTGATCCTGCTGCTGGGGACCAGCATCGCCTTCTACTGCCAGCACCCCGAACATCTGGGGATACGGCGCGATCATATGGAGATCAGCGCCGAGCAAACGGAAAAGCTCTCGCTGCTGGTGATGTTCTTCATCGGACGGCACTACTATCTGAAGCAGGCCGGCTGGCAGCTCGACGAACTGGCGCGCTGGCTCGGGGTGCCGGTGAACGTGGCCGAAACGATCCTGAACAAGCTGCATGCCCGCGAACTGATCCTGCAGACCAGCGAACCCTCGCCGCCCTATGTACCTGCACAGGATCTGGAGACCTTGCAGGTTGGCGAGATCCTCGATGCCGTGCGCTCCGGTGAAGGCAACGGTGGCATGATGCAGTGGCGATTGCCGGAAGAGCCGGCGGTGGAAGCGATGCTGCGGGCGAGGGACACCGCCGTGGCGCAGGCGATGCACCAGCAAACACTGAAAGGCATGATCCTTTCGGCGGCCAATAGCCCCGTGGGCATGGATGCTTCGGACGAAGGGGGCAAAGCGGCCTAAGCCCCGAATCCATGCATGCGTCAGGGCCTGGGATTGAACATGCGTTCGGCGGGGCCGCCGAGGAAGCGACCTTTCTTGCGCAACTCGCGGTTGACGCCGAAGCGCTCGATCATCAGGTCGATGTAGCCGAACAGCCATTCCCTGAGACGATACATGCGCGGGCGCTGCCGCCATTCCTCCAGCGTGATCTCGCGCGAATGCGCGAAGGCCTGGGTAAAGAAGGCATCCACCTCCGTGCACAGCGCGGCATCGTCACTCTCCAGGTTCGCCTCGAGATTCCAGCGCAGGCCCCAGCGATCCATGTTGCTCGAGCCGACGGAGCACCAGTCGTCGCACAGGTAGATCTTGGCGTGCATGAAGGCCGGCTGGTATTCGAAGATGCGGATGCCGCGGCGCAGCAGGGTGTGATAGTAGCGCCTGCCCGCATGGTAGACGGTGGGATGGTCGTTGATCGGTCCCGGCAGCAGCAGGCGCACATCCACGCCACGCCTCCTGGCCGCACGCAGGGCGCGCAGCACCACGCGTCCCGGCAGGAAGTACGCCGTCCCGAGCCAGATGCGGTCGGAGGCCTGCCGGATGTGGGAAATGAGTTCCCTGCGCACGAACTTCCGCGTCCCGCGCAGGCTCGGCGACAGGCGGCCGCGCTGCGTGCCGGCCGGCGCCATGTCCTCCCTCGGCAAGCGGATCCGGCCCTGCCACTGGCGCCAGACATGCACGAACATCCGCTGCCAGTCGGCGACGATCGGGCCGCGCATCTCCACCACCACGTCGTGCCATGGCGGGCTGTTCTGGTGCGCCACATAGTCGTCGCTGATGCCGGCGCCACCGGTAAAGGCTAGCTCACCGTCGATGAGCAGCAGCTTGCAGTGGTTGCGCGGCAAGCCGCGGAAGAAGTGGCTCAGATAGGCCGGATTGTAGTAGATCGGCTCGATGCCGGCCTCGGCGAGACGCTGCCGGTCGACCACGGACAGACCACTGGCCCCGAAATGATCGATCAGCACGTATACCTTCACCCCGCGGCGGACACAGTCGATGAAGGCATCGATGAAGCGCGTCGCCAACGCCCCCGACCCGACCAGGTACTGCTCGAACAGCACATAGCGGCGGGCATGGCGGACGGCCAGCTCCATGACGGGCAGGAAGGCATCGGGCCCCGGCAGCAGCCGGAAGGCATTGCCCTCGCGTTCGGGATAGGGGTTTTGCCTCGCCATGCTTGCAGTCTATGCCTTTTTGCCGGCAACGCATCCCGGCCGGCATGCGGCGCCGCCGTCAGCGCACGGACAGCACCGCGGCACCGCGGATGTGGCCGGCCCTGAGGCGTGCGAGCGCCTCGTTCGCCTGCTCCAGCCGGAAGATCTCGACCTCGGGCCGGATTCCGGCCTTGGGGGCGATGGACAGGAACGCCTCGCCGTCGCGGCGAGTCAGGTTAGCCACGGAACGGATGCTGCGCTCCCCCCACAGGATCGCATACGGGAAGGCCGGCACATCGCTCATGTGGATGCCGGCACAGACGACGGTGCCGCCCTTGGCCACGTGCCCGAGCGCCTCCGGCACCAGGGCGCCGACGGGCGCGAAGATGATGGCGGCATCCATCTCGTCCGGCGGCGCCGTGGCCGAGTCCCCGGCCCATGCGGCCCCAAGCTCTCTGGCAAAATGCTGCCCGTCCTCATCCCCCGGCCTGGTGAAGGCATAGACCGTACGCCCCTGCCAGTGCGCCAGCTGGGTGATGATATGTGCCGCCGCCCCGAAGCCGTAGATGCCGAGGCGGCCGGCGTCGCCGGCCGCCACCAGCGAGCGGTAGCCGATCAGCCCGGCACACAGCAGCGGGGCGGCCTCGGCATCGCCGTACGCCTCCGGGATCGGGAAGCAGTAGTGCGCGTCGGCCACGGTGTATTCGGCGTATCCGCCGTCGATCGTGTAGCCGGTGAACCCGGCGTCATCGCAGAGATTCTCGTGCCCGCCGGTACAGAAACGGCAATGCCCGCAGGTATGCCCCAGCCACGGCACCCCCAGGCGCTGCCCGAGAGCGAACTGTTCGACGCCCTCGCCCCTGGCGACCACGGTGCCGACGATCTCGTGTCCCGGCACCAGCGGCAGCCTCGGCTCGCCCAACTCCCCGTCCAGGATATGCAGGTCGGTGCGGCACACGCCGCAGGCGCTGACGGCAAGCAGGACCTGCCCGGGGCCGCATGCGGGGCGCGGCAGCTCGGCCGGATGCAGGGCCGAGCCCGGCGCATCCAGGACCATGGCGCGCATGCCCGGCTCAGCGCGGGGCACGGCCGGTGAGGCGGAAAGCCCAGGCGCACAGGCTGCCCGCAACCACGATCGCCACCCCCGACAGCCACATCGGCACCGTCCATCCCGCCAACTGCACCGGCCAGTGCAGGATCAGCCTGAGCGCGTGGCCGAGTACCACCACGCCGAAGATGGATCCGGTGATCAGCAGATAGGCACGCATCGCCACCCCCTGCGGCCAGGCCAAGGTCCGCGCCGCTATTGTAGCCGCATTTGCACGGCGGTTTTGTCCTGTCACACCCGTGTGACGCTTCGGGGTGATCATGGGGCGCAACATCGCCGGGAGCCGGAAGCGGAGTGGAGCATGCGCGATCAACATACAAGCGGCCATCGCCTGACGAACATGCTGGTAGTGGAGGGCGGCGCCATGCGCAGCGTGTTCTCCGCCGGCCTGCTGGATGGCCTCCTGCGCCACCGTTTCGACCCGTTCGACGGTTACATCGGCGTCTCGGCCGGGGCGGCCGTCCTCGCCCATTTCCGGGCCGGTGTCGAAGGCAGCGCCCTGCAATGGTTCCTGAAGGCTGCGCGCAGCCCCGCCTTCATCAGCCGCAGCCGCTTCCTGCGCGGCGGACACCTGATCGATCTGCGATGGCTGTGCGACGAATTCGCCGCCTCGGGAATCGACCTGGCCGGCGTCCACCGGCAGGGCAAGCCGCTGCTGGTGTGCGCCACCGACGTGGCCACCGGCGAGGCCGCCTATCTCGATACGCATGAACACGACCTGATGGATGCGCTGATGGCATCGATGGCGCTGCCGCTGTTCTACCGCGATTTCCCGCTGATCGACGGCCGCGCCATGGCCGACGGCGGCATGGCCGATGCGATCCCGGTAGACGAGGCCATACGCCGGGGAGCACGGAACATCATGGTGGTACGCGCCCGTCCCCGAGACCATGTGAAGCGCGACACGCCGGTGCACCGCTACATCCGCTGGCGTCTGCGGCGGCATCCGCAGCTGCGGCGTGCCATGCAGGGCCGGGTACAGCGCTCCGAACAGACGGCAACCCTGTTACGTTCTCCGCCGGCCGGTGTGCGCATCATCGATGTCTGTCCGCCGGCGGATTTCCGTATGGGCCGCTTTTCCACACAGGAGCAGCAGCTGCGCGCGGGCTACCGGGCCGGGCTGGCCATGGCCGACCGGGCCATCACCCAATGGCCGGCACCGTAAACGCAAGCGCCCTCCATGTTGCCATGGAGGGCGCGGCATCCGGTAAGCGCTCAGTTTGTCTCGGGCGTCTCGACCTCGGGCACGTGCACATCCGGCACTTCGACCACGGGCACATGGACATCGGGCGTTTCCACCTCCGGCGTCTCCACCTCCGGCACCTCGACATCGCGGATATCCGGATCGACCACCTGCGGCGTGCGGATATCGGCCGTACGGTCGGCGCCGTCGATCCGGTCCGTATCGCCTCCGGTCACGGTCGGCGGCATCACTGCGCCGGAATCGGTGGACGATGCGGCCACGGCGCCCGGGCTCGCCAGCGTCAGCGACGCGACCATGCCGATGATGGCCCAGACAGGTTTCTTCAATGCGATCGTCTTCATCCGATGATCTCCTTTGCCCCGTCCTCCTCCCTGGACAAGGCCGCACACGAAATCAGCATAAGTATGAACCCTTAATATAATGTGCGCACTATCACGCTAAACCTTCAAATTCGCAAGGAAACACGACCTGGATCACATTTGCGTCCGATATCAGGGCTTCGCATGCCATTCCTTCGCCAGCTGGCTCGCATTGGCGCGCTGTTCCTTGGTCATCGACCCTCCCACCACCTCGCGCGTGGCCAGTGCGGCGTCATGGATCGCTCCTCGCGCCAGACTTTGGGACGCCAGCGTCAGCCATTTGTACGCCTCGACATAATCCTGGGGCACGCCCTGGCCCTTGTAATAGGCATAGCCCAGGTTGTACTGGGACGAGCCGTCTCCCTGCTGGGCCGCCTTCAGCCACAGGGCCGTGGCCTTGCCGAGATCCTGGGGCACGCCCTGGCCCTTGTAGTACAGAACGCCCAGGTTCGACTGGGCCAGCATGTCCCCCTGCTGGGCCGCCTTGATCCACCAGCTCGCCGCCTTGGCATAGTCCTGGGGCACGCCGCGCCCCTCGTAGTACAAAAAGCCCAGGTTCGACTGGGCCAGGGCGTAGCCCTGAACCGAGGCCTTGCGGTACCACACCGCCGCCCTGGCGTTGTCCCGCGCCACCCCGCGACCGTGCTTGTAGAAATCGCCGAGGAAGTTCTGGGCCACAGGATCGCCGGCCTCAGCCTGCCTGTGCAGCGTATGCGCGGCCTCGGCATCCCCGCTTTCCGCCTGCAGCTCCAGACGCTTGGCCACGCTCTGGTCCATGGCGAAGGCCGGGGGCAGGGCCCACACGAACACGGCGAGCACGGCCGCCAACATCGTGGAACGTTTCATGCTTATCCAAGCCTGGTCTGCAGAAAATCGACCGTACGCTGCCAGGCCAGGGCGTGGGCGGCCTGGTCGAACGCCCCCCGTTCATCGCAGGCAAAACCGTGCCCGGCATCGTACAGGTACACCGGGATATCCGGATAGGCCGCCGCCAGGGCCTCGACGTGCTCCACCGGAATGGACTTGTCCTGGCGCCCGAAATGCGCGATCAGCGGGCATCGCGGCGCCCGCTCGGAGAATGCCGGGATGCGGCTGCCGTAGTAACAGACGGCGGCGGCGAACGGCAGGCGGCAGGCGGCCAGCCAGGCCATGCTGCCGCCGAAGCAGTAACCGATGACGCCGATATGTTTCCTGGCCCTGGCCAGCTGGCCTGCCAGATCCACCGTCAGCGCCACCCGGGCCGCCTCGACGTCGAGCAGCGCCTTGTCCCAGTCCACCTGCGGAAGCATCGCGATCCCGCGCGCGATCTCGTCCTGGCTGTAGCCGACCTCGAAACCGCGTTGGTAGCGGTCGAACATCGCCGGTGCCACGACCTCGTAACCGAGGGCGGCGAAACGCCCTGCCACGCCACGTATGTGATGATTGACGCCGAATGCTTCCTGCACCAGCACCAGACCGCCCTTCGGCGCCGATTCCGGCATCTCGCGCCAGGCGGCGAACTGGTGACCGTCCGCTGCGGTCAGCGTGATCCATTCACCCATATCCATCCTCCGCGATCAGGCCGTCGGACCCGGCCGATGTGGACACGCTACGGCCCGGAGCCGATGCCGACAACCTGCGGGCAAGCCGGCGCAAACGCAAAAGGCCGCAGGGCGGCTGCAGCCTTCGGCGTGAAACGGCCGGAACCGGACCGGCCAGCCGCATCACTGCATCGACAGCACCGGCGCGCGATCCGGCTCGTCCCCCATCTCGTATCGATTGCCCTCGGCGACGGGAAGCCCGAGCAGGAATGCCAGTTCGGATACGGGGACATGCGCGTTTCTCGCACTCAGCCATTTCAGCATCTCAAGCCTGTCTTCCGGCGCCATATCGAGCCTCCGCGTTCGGATTCGGACGGCAAGGATAGGTGCCGATGATGTCACGGCGGTGACAATGCGCGCTTGCTAGGCGATGCTCCCTGGATCGCCCGCACCATCACCGTGCGCATCGTCTCGAACGAATAGGGCTTTTTCAGAAACTCCCAGGCGACCGCATCCGCACCCAGGCACTGGAGATCGTCGTCGCGGTTGTACCCGGATGACAGAACCACGGGCACGCCCGGCCGCAGCCTGGATATCTCGCGCATGCAGGTGACGCCGTCCATGCGCGGCATGGTCAGATCGAGGAGAACGCAGTCGAACGGGGCTTCGGTATCGGCACTGCGGAACACATCCAGCGCCTCGATACCGTCACAGGCCTCGACCACCCGGAACCCCATGCTCTGCAGCATCTTGCTCGCCACCAGCCTGACCGTGTCATCATCCTCGACCAGCAGCACCGTCCCCTGTATCGCCGCCATCTCTTCCGCCGCCGACGCGACCGTCGCCTGCACCGCGACCTGCTCCTCGGAGGCAGGCAGGTAGACGCGGATCGTCGTGCCCTGGCCGGTCGTGCTGTCCAGCTTCATGGCACCGCCGTGACTGCGCACGATGCCCTGCACCGCGCTCATGCCCAGGCCGTGGCCCTTGGTCTTGGTCGTGAAAAAGGGATCGAACACCCGGGATGCGATCTCGGGGGCCATGCCCTGGCCGTTGTCGCGCACCTCGAGCCAAAGATAGGTGGCCGGCTGCAGCCCCCCGTCCGGTGGCGTGACGGCATCGTCGAAGAAACCGTCGACGGCATCGACGCTTCCGGTTCGCACCTCGATCCGACCCTGGCCGGAATCGATGGCCTCGCCGGCGTTGAGCACCAGGTTCAGCATCACCTGCCTGAGCTGGGCGATATCGCCATTGGCAGCCGGCAGGGTATCGTCCAGGTCGTAGATGATCTCGATACCCTTCGGCACCGAGGCCTCGATCAGACGACGCATGTCCCGCACCATTCCCGTCAGGCTGACCGGCTGCACCACGAACCGCCCCTTGCCCGAGTAGGCCAGCATCTGCTGGCACAGCATGGCGGCCAGGCCGGAGGCCTCGCAGATCGAGGACAGGTGCTCCGTCACGGCCGGCGCATTGCCGCTGTCGGCCAGGGCCAGCTCGGCGCTGCCCTGGATCGCCGTCAGCACGTTATTGAAATCATGCGCGATGCCGCCGGCCATCATGCCGAGGGATTCCAGGCGCTGGGCATGCTGTATCTGCATCTGCAGGGCCGCTTCCTGCTGCTCGGCCCGTACACGTTCCGTCACATCCACACCGAAACTGATCAGCGTATTGTGCTGCTGGCCATCCTGCGAACGCAGGCCGACCCGGATCATATCCACGATGCGCTCCTGCCCGTCCGCACAATGGATCGTGATGCGCCTGAGCATCGGCCGGTTCGGCCGGACCAGGCACTCGGCATCCTCGGCCCGGTACTGTGCCACCGACTCAGGCGGTAGCAGCGCGTACAGGCCGTCGATGCCATGGGTGGCATCGTCATCGACCATGCCGTGCCACTGCCGGCAGGCCTTGTTCAGGAACGCGGTCCTGCCGTCGCGCTGCATGCACACCGCAATCGGCGAATGATCGAGGATGACCTGGATCTGGGAACGCGTGCGCTGGTGCATGTCCGACTCGTGCAGCAGCTGTCGGTTGGCCTCGAGCATCTGCTGCTGGTGCAGCTCGATCTGGGATTTGAACAGGTGGGCCAGCCAGGCATAGAAGCCGTAGATCACGGCGAACAGCTGCAGCTGGTCGGCCGCATAATCCAGGTGGATCATCCCCAGCTGACGCAGCGCGATCAGGGCCAGCAGCCACAGCAAGAAACCGACGCTCCAGCGTATGCCGTATGCCGAGCCCTTGATGAAATAGGCCACGAAGGGGAATCCGATCACCCAGTAGATGCCGGTATCGCCGACGCCGCCCGCCACGAACAGCGCCGAGAACAGCACCGCGGCACAAGCCATCAACCCGTTCTCCATGCCCGCAAGCGCCGCACCCCGCTTCAGGCGCCATAGGATGAGCGCCAGAATGGGCAACAGCCCCGCCTCGATCGCGGCCAGCCGTACGAAGCCATACAGGGCGTTGACGATGGCAAAGACGAACACCATGCCGATGCTGGCAAACAGGACCCTGCCCAGCGTTTGCACGCGGTCCCTCAGCAGCCCCTCCTCCGAACGGGACTGCATGTCCTGATGCAGGTCTCTGTCCAGTCTTTTCTCCCCCCTGCCCCCGAGCATCACCATGCCGGGGTCGCCGTGTCGTGACCATGCTCACGGTGCACGTTCGCGCCTCCGCCATCATGACCGCTGATGCCCACCCGTGGCAAATACCACTGCTAAGGATAGATCAACCGTGAAGGAATGGATCGTTTCCGCACCGGCATCCCTGCCGATCGCCATCACCACTTGCGCCCTGGTCATGCTGACGATATCGATCTGGCTGGCGTGGCCATGGCTGATCGGCGTTGCCGGTGAGACTTTGGTGCGCAGGAAGCTGCGCGACTTCGCGCGCCAGGGGGCGCTCGTGCTCCATGACGTCATCCTCCCGGACCGCCGGGGCGGCACGGTGCGCATCGACCACTTGCTCGTCTCCGGGTTCGGCATCATGGCGATCCAGACCATCGCCTATCCCGGCAGGATCCTCGGTTCGCTGCGCGATGCCATGTGGGTGCACGAGCAGGGGCCCCATACCCACCGCTTCGCCAACCCGCTGCGGCGGAACGCCGCCGCCGTGGAGGTGCTGCAGTCCATGCTCGGCAGCCAGTTCCGGATCTGCGATGCCATCGTGTTTACCGCCGGCACCCTGATGGGCTCGATGCCGGAGAACGTCGTCACGGCGGCCGGGCTGGGGCCCCATGTATGCGCCCGGGGCAGGGCCCTGTCCGATGAAAAGATGCGCTGGGTCGTGAACATCCTGAAAAACATGGCCATCGTGGACAAGCAAAGCCGCTCATCGCACGTGCGCGATTTCATGGCCCGTCAGGGCCTGGAGAGGCATCTGAGGTGGGCGAAGTCCCTGATGGCGGGCAGCGTCACGGCCATCGTGGTCGCTGCGCTCGTGGTGGGCATGCACCTGGCGGCCCTGGCCGGCAGGCTGTAGCCGGTCAGGCGACGCCGATAGCCTCACGCCAGGCAAGAATCAACCGGAATTCCTCGTTCGATATGTCGGCGGAAAGATCCCGCTTCACCTCCGACAGGGAGGCGTAGGGATCGGCCTGATCGAGATCGGCCATCAACCGCTCGAACAACTCGCCGAACAGACCCGGCACGTCGATATAGTGTCCGGCCCGGATCAGGGCGATGAAATGGCTGAGTACGGTCTTCTCGCTGACCCCCTGCTGGGCCGCGATCTGCGTCACCTCCCTAACCTTCTTGTACAGTGTCAGGGTATGCATCTGGCTGTCGTTGGCCGCCGGCCCCTTGGCCATCAGCTTGGGCCGGCCGTCCGAGGCTGCCTCGGCCCTGTCGGGCTGGCCCTCCACGTGCTCGCGCACGGTCCCGATCAGGGTCTCGCCGTAGGTTTCGAGCTTGTGCTTGCCCACGCCGCTGACCTTGGCCAGGCACTCGAGGTCGACCGGCTTGCGCTGGCTCATCTCGCTGAGCGTGGCGTCGCTGAACAGCACGTGCGGCGCCAGTCCTTCCGCATCCGCCAGCGTCTGGCGCAGCCCGACCAGCCGTTCGAACAGGGCCTCGTCGCGATTGCTGCTCAGGCGCTTCAGCTGGCGCTTGATGCCCGGCTTGTACTTGGCCAGCAACACCGTCCGGCCCTCACCGAGGGTATCGGCCTTTTCCGAGGGCAGCAGCGCCGCCTTGCGGCTGACGTTCTGATGCATGTAGCCGTGATGCACCAACTGGCGCAGCACCGAGGTCCATTCATCGGCATTCTGGTCGCTGCCCTTGCCATAGGCCGCACACTTGTCATGGCCGTGCTCCCGGACCCTCGCGCTGTTCACGCCGCGCAGCACATCGATCACGTAGCCCATGCCAAAATCGCCGTTCAGCTCGCGCACGCACGATAGCGCCAGCTTCGCCACCGGGGTGCCGTCGTAGGTCTCCGGCGGATCCAGGCAGATGTCGCAGTTGCCGCAGGGCTCGGCCAGATCCTCCCCGAAATAGCCGAGCAACACCTTGCGCCGGCAGGTCAGTGCCTCGGCCAGGCCGACCATGCTGTTCAGCTTGTGCACCTCGACCCGCCGCTGCTCGGGGTTCTCGACATTCTCGATCAGGCGGCGCACCAGGTTCACGTCGCCCGAGCCGTACAGCAGCAGCGCCTCGGATTCCATGCCGTCGCGTCCGGCACGTCCGGTCTCCTGGTAATAGCTTTCGATGCTCTTGGGCAGGTCGTGATGCACCACGTAGCGCACGTTCGGCTTGTCCACGCCCATGCCGAAGGCGATCGTCGCCACGATGATCTTGGTGCGGTCGCGCAGGAAGTCGTCCTGCACCCGTTCGCGCTGCCTTGCCGGCAGCCCTGCATGGTAGGCGGCGGCGCGATAGCCCTGGCGCTGCAGATTGACGGCCAGGTCCTCCACCCGCTTGCGCGACAGGCAGTAGATGATGCCCGAGGCGTTCTCCCAGTCCTCGAGGAACTGCAGAATCTGGGTCAGCGGCTGGCGCTTCTCGGCCACCAGATAGCGAATGTTCGGGCGATCGAAGCTGGACGTGAACCAGGCCGGCTCGCGCAGCTGCAGCCGCCCGACCACATCCTCGCGCGTGTGCTCGTCCGCGGTGG
This sequence comes from uncultured Zetaproteobacteria bacterium, assembly GCA_964492895.1. Lineage (GTDB taxonomy): Bacteria > Pseudomonadota > Zetaproteobacteria > Mariprofundales > Mariprofundaceae > DATLWN01. The sequence goes on from CAZBLR010000004.1 coordinate 67,720, forward strand.
CCGTCAGGGCCAGCATGGGCACCTTCGGGAACTGTTCGCGCAGCATGCCGAGCTTGACGTATTCGGGCCGGAAATCGTGGCCCCATTGCGACACGCAATGCGCCTCGTCGATGGCGAACATCGACAGCTTGACCTTCTCCAGGCGGGCCAGAAAGGCCTTCGACAGCAGGCGTTCCGGCGCCACGTACAGCAGGTCCAGCTCACCGGCCTCGAACTGCGACAGCACTTCCTTGGATTCCGTGGCCTTCAGCGATGAGTTGTAGAAGGCCGCGCGCACGCCGCATCGGGTCAGGGTGTCCACCTGGTCCTTCATCAGGGAGATCAGCGGCGACACGATGATGCCGGTACCGGGCCGCAGGATGGCCGGGATCTGGTAGCACAGGGACTTGCCGCCGCCGGTCGGCATCAGCACGAACGCGTCCTTGCCGTCGAGCAGGGTGGCAATGATCTCCTCCTGCATGGGGCGGAACTGGTCGTAGCCGAAGATGTCCTTCAGCAGCCGTTTTGCATCGTCTCGATTTGGGGTTTTCGCCATAGCTATTTAATATGCCACCACAATCTCGCCCCGACGGCAAGCTTTGACGCGCACATTGGCAGGAATCTTGCGAAGTTGCAGGATAGCCGGCATGGACATGCCGCCTGTTTCCGCGCTTTCCGGCCGGCGCATCCTGGTCACCCGGGCGGCCGGGCAGGCCGCACCGACCACGGCCCTGATCCGGGCGCACGGCGGCGAGGCGGTGCTTCTTCCCTGCCTCGAGGTGGCATGCCTGCCCGAGGCGATCCGGGGTGCCACCCCCGAACTGGCCGATCCCGGCATCGACATCGCCTTCACCAGCGTCAACGGCGTGCGTTGCGTCGCCGAGGCGCTGCAGCCTGCCGAACGCGAACGGCTCGGCGCCCACCGGCTGGCCGCCGTCGGCGACAAGACGGCCGCGGCCCTGGCCGAGTACGGCTGGCATGCCGCCATCGTCGCCGCCACCGCCTCGCAGGACGGCCTGATCGACGCCTATCGCGATCACGGCCTGCCCACCCGCCTGCTGCTGTTCCGGGCTGCGGAGGGGCGCGACATCCTGCCGCACTGGCTGCGCACCCAGGGCATCGGCGTCAGCATCGTCCACGCCTACCGCACCGTCTGCCCCGGAGGCGACGCCTCTGCCGTCGTGGCGGAATTGCGCGCGGGCCGCATCGACGCCGTGCTGCTCGGCAGCCCGAAGACGGCGGCCTGTTATCTCGAGCGCATCGGCGACGCGGAGCTCGCCGGCCGGCCGGTGCTGGTGGCCATCAGCGATGACGTGGCCAGGGCGGCCGAAAGGCTCGGGCTGGGGGTGCAAGTTGTGGCGAGCAGCGCTAGTTTCTCGTCCATGCTGGATGCGCTCGCCCGGCATTACCAGACGTCGATGGAGTAAGCCATGTCCCTGCCCGAACTGATCTACCGCCCGCGCCGGCTGCGCAGAAATGCCACGCTGCGGCGCATGGTGCGCGAAACCGCGCTGTCCCCCGCCGATCTGGTCTACCCGCTGTTCGTCGACGAGACACTGGATCAGCGCCGGCCGGTGGGCAGCATGCCCGGCGTCTGGCGGCTGCCCGTTTCCGAGGTCGCCGAGGCCGCGCGCGAGGTCCATGCGCTCGGTATCCCGGCGATCATCCTGTTCGGCATCCCGGCGCACAAGGACGCCGTCGGCAGCGAGGCCTGGAACCCCGACGGCATCGTGCAGCGCGCCATCCACGAGGCCAAACAGGCCGTACCGGAGCTATGCGTGATCGCCGACAGCTGCTTCTGCGAATACACCGAACACGGTCATTGCGGCGTGCTGCACGGCCACGACGTCGACAACGACGCCACGCTGGAGAATCTGCAGAAAGAAGTCGTTTCCTACGCCGAGGCAGGCGTCGACATCATCGCCCCGTCCGGCATGATGGACGGCATGGTCGCCGCCATCCGCGCCGGCCTCGACGATGGCGGCTTCGAACAGACCCCGATCATGTCCTATGCTGTGAAGTATGCATCGGCCTATTTCGGACCCTTCCGCGATGCCGCGGACTCCGCACCGTCCTTCGGGGACCGCGCCAGCTACCAGATGGACCCCGGCAATCGCCGCGAGGCGATGCGCGAGGCGATGCTCGACGTCGACGAGGGCGCCGACATGCTGATGGTCAAACCGGCCCTGGCCTACATGGACATCATCCGCGAGGTCAGGGATGCCACCGACCTGCCGCTGGCCGTCTACAACGTCTCCGGCGAATATGCGATGGTCAAGGCGGCGGCCGAGAAGGGCTGGATCGACGAGCAGCGCGTGGTGCTCGAAACCATGCGCGGCTTCAAGCGCGCCGGCGCCGACCTGATCCTGACCTACCATGCACTGGACGTGGCCCGGTGGCTCCACGACAATCCGAACTCATGAGCGACGAACAACAGAAACCGCAAGTGCATCCGGACGTCGAGGCCGCCGCCCCGGAGGGGGCTGACGCTGCGGCCGAAGCCGCGTCGACCGACGAGGCACACGCAGCCCGGAAGGGCTCGGGACGCTGGTGGGCACTGCTGTTCGTCCTCGTCGTCCTGGCCGGCCTGGGCGCGCTGGCCTACCGCTACGTCATGCAGCACCCGGATCGCTTCGGCCTGTCGACGCAGAGCGAGCCGTCCCCATCGACGGCACCGGCCACCGAGCCCGCGCCGACCGCGGCGCCGCAGCCCGTCCAGGGCCAGACCGCTCCCGCGCAGGCACAGACCCAGGCCGTGCAGACCCCGCTCAGCTCGCAGGATGCGGAGCAGCTGATGGCCGCCATCAACGCCCTGCAGCAGCAGCTGCAACAGCTACATGCGGACAATGCCGAACTGCGCCGGACGCTGGCCGAGCAGCAGCACAGCGACCTGCGCAGCCGCCTGACACTGATCGCCGATCCGGATACGCGCCTGAAGCAGCTGTCGCTGCTGTGGCAGGACGTGTCCCTGTCGCCGGTATTGTCGGCGCAGCAGCGCAGCGAGGCCGTATCCATGACCGCGGCCGCCCGCGAGGCCCTGACCCAGAACCAGTTGTGGCAGCAGCGCCTCGACACCTGGATCACCGAACTGGCCGGTCCCGAATCCGGCCCGGACCTGATCCCGCATTTCGCGCATCCATGGCTGGAATGGCTCGCCGAGCAGTTCCACCTGCGCCCGGCGCCGACCAACGGCAGCAGCGGCAGCCAGGCCCTGCGCGAGAAGCTGATGCAGATCCGCCGCGGCATGGCCATCGAGACCTGGCCCGACACCAAGGACTGGCAGCCGATCCGCGCGGAGCTGATCCTGATCCATGCGTCCTCCGCCAAGACCGACGCCGACAAGGCCGCCGGCATCGGCCTGCCGAACGACTTCACGGCCATGCGCAAGGCCGTGGCGACGCTGCATGAGACCGCCCGCCAATGGCTGGAGGCCAAGCCATGAGGCTCGTCATCATCCTGTTCCTGGCCCTGGCCGTCACCATCCTGCTCACCCTGATGCCGGACGTGGCCAGCCAGATGGTGCGCATCCAGGCCTTCGGCTGGGAGTTCTCGGCCCGCCAGGGGGCTTTCATCGTGGCCCTGCTGACCGTGCTCGGCGTGGTGTGGCTGATCCGCGCCCTGGTTTCCGCCCTGCTCGCCGGTCCCGGCCAGGTCTGGCAGAGCCTGCGTACCGGCAGCCGCAAGCGCCGGGAATCGCTGCTGCGCGACGGCCTGGCCGCCTGGCTCGACATGCGCGATGACCACGGCGCCAAGACCATGCGCAAGACCCGCGGCGTCATCCCGGACTGGGCATCCGGCATGCTGCGCATCCTGGCCACGCCGGCCAGGGACCAGGAGCTGCCGGGGCAGCATGCCGACCCCCTGCACGTAGCGCTGGCGGCGCGCATCGCCACCGATCCGACCGCCCAGCCGGCGCCGGACCCCGCCACACGCAAGGCGCAGCTGGAGGCATGGCTGGCCGTGCATCCGGGCGCACCGCTGGCCCAGCAGCGGCTTGCCGACCTGGCCGAGGAGGAAGGCGACTGGGCCACGGCCAGCCAGATGCTCGAGGAACAGTGGAAGCGCGGCCACCGCTCGGCATCCGCGATCAAGCCCAGGCTCGCCCACGCCTATGTGATGATGGCGGCCGAGGACCCGGATCAGGGGATGCATCATCTGCGCAAGGCGCAGCGCCTGGCCCCGGATGATGCGGAGGTGGTCCTCGCCATGGGCCGGGCGATGCTGCGCGCCGGCGACACCGCCGCCGCCCAGAAGCTGTGGCTCCAGCATGTCGAGAACCACGACGACATGGCCGTCGCCCGCGAGCTGCTGCCGCTGTTCAGCAAGGATGCCATGAAGCAGTACCGCCGCATGGAAGGCCGGGACGCTCCCGGCATGAACCCGGCCCACCAGTGGCTGCGCGCCCAGCTGGCGCAGGCGGCCAACCTCACCGGCATGGCCCGCGAGCATCTGGACACCCTGCTGAACCTGCATCCCGGCCCGTTGGCGTGGCAGAGCCTGGGCGACTGGCATGCCTCGCAGGGCGACTGGCAGGAGGCCGCGCGCTGCTACCAGCATGCCCTGGACAACGGGTCCAAGGCCGGCTAAATAGAAGGATATGAAGAGCGGTTCTCTTGAGCCGCTGGTGGCCACCGACGGGTGGCCACCTTTTTTATCGGGTTGCATTCACCCGCCGATGCTGCTCGTATCCGCCTCCATGACGACGCCCGCCGACTGGCAGACCATTGCCCGCCCCACCGAACTGCATGCCACCACCTTCCCGCTGACGCTGCGTCGTCAGGGACGGGATGGCGCCCATGCATACCCCGGGGAAGGGTTCGCCATCATGCTCGGCGGCGAGATCCGCGCCTACCATAACGCGTGCCCGCACACGGGATCGCCACTGGACTGGCTGCCCGGCCGCTTTTTCTCCGATGACGGCCGCGCCCTGGTCTGCGCCACGCACGGCGCCCGCTTCGATCCCTTGACCGGCGCCTGCCTGTCGGGCCCCTGCCCGCGCGGCCTGTACCCGCTGGCGGTACGCGATCTGGGCGACGCCGTCTCGGTACCCTGCGATGACGTCGCCCATTGACCTCAACCGGCTGGGGGAATCCAGCAGTCCCTACCTGCTCCAGCACAAGGACAATCCGGTGCACTGGCAGCCGTGGGACGATGCCGCCCTGGCCGCCGCCCGGGAGCTGAACCGACCGATCCTGCTTTCCGTCGGCTACGCCACCTGCCACTGGTGCCACGTGATGGCACGCGAATGCTTCGAGGATCCGCGCATCGCGGCCCAGATGAACGCCGATTTCGTCTGCATCAAGGTCGACCGCGAACAGCGGCCGGACATCGACGCCGTCTATCAGGGTGCGGCGCAGGCCCTGGTCGGCCATGGCGGCTGGCCGCTGACGGTGTTCCTGACCCCGGATCTGGAGCCCTTCCACGCCGGCACCTATTTCCCGCCCACCGACCGCCACGAGCTGCCGGCCCTGCCGCGCCTGCTGGCGGCCCTGACCCACTCCTGGTCCACGCGCCAGACCGAGATCCGCCATAATGCCGTGCAGCTGACGGATGCCATCCGCAGCCGCCATGTGGCCGAGGCGGCCAGCGAACTGCCGCCCCCGGAACCGGTCGGGGCGATGGCCATGTGGATGCACGAGTACGATGCCGAACACGGCGGCTTCGGCCCGGTACCGAAGTTCCCGCAGCCGCCGGTGCTGTCGATGATGCTGGAGCTTTCCCTGCTGACCGGCAGGACCAAGGCCCTGGATGCCGTGCATCATACCCTCGCCGCCATGACCGCCGGCGGCATCTTCGACCATATCGGCGGCGGCTTCCACCGCTACAGCACCGATGCCGAGTGGCTGGTGCCGCATTTCGAGAAGATGCTGTACGACAACGCCCAGTTGCTGGGCCTGTACGCCCGGGCCCAGGTCAACCGCCCGCACCCGGCCTATCTGCGCGTCATCCGCGACACCGTGGCCTGGCTGCAGGCCGAGATGCGCGATGCCGACACCGGCCTGTTCTATGCGGCGCAGGACGCTGACGCCGACCATCGCGAGGGGATCTTCCACACCTGGACGCTGGACGAGCTTAAGCAAGCCCTGTCCGCGGAGGATCTGGCGCTGTTCGTACGCAGCTACGGCATCAGCGAGGCGGGCAACTTCGAGGGCCGCAACATCCCGTACCGCCGGATGGGCGAAGAGCCGGGGCCCGACGAGGAGCGCCTGGCCGCCATCCGCAGGACCCTGAACACGGCGCGCGGGCAGCGCACCCGCCCGGAGACCGACACCAAGCTCCTGACCGACTGGAACGCGCTGACGATCGCCGGCCTGGCCGAGGCCGGGCGGCGGCTGGATGTGCCGGAATGGCTGGCCATGGCCGCCGACAACGCCCGGACGCTGCTCGATACCATGGTCGATGCCGACGGGCGCGTGCTGCACTGCCAGTCCAAAGGCCAACGGGAGCACGAGCGTTTCGCCGACGACGCGGCCCAGCTGGCCTGGGCTCTGTTGATGCTGTACCAGACGACCGGCCAGGCCCAATGGCTGGCCGAGGCCGAGCGCATCGCCGAGCGGATGTTCGCGGACTTCATGATCGAGGGCGGGGCGCTGGCCATGACCCCGGCCGGCGCAGCGGTGCCATTGCAGCGGCCGGTGCCGGTCTTCGACAACGTGGCCCCGTCCGCCAACGGCATGGCCGCTCGCCTGTGCGTGGCCCTGTACGGACTGAGCTCGGACGAACGCTGGCGTGCGCGCGCCGAGGGCATCTTCCGGGGCCTGGCCTCGCATCTGGCGCACGCCCCGGGTTCGGTGCCGATGCTGACCCTGGCCCGGCTGGGACTGGCCACCGGCACCCCGCATCTGCAGCTGAAGGGCGATGACGACGGCGCGCTGGCCCGCATCTTCTGGTCCGGGATGCACCCGCTGCTGACGCTCGGCTACCCGGATTCCGGACCGGCCGGCGCCTCGCTGTGCGCCGGCACCAGCTGCCAGCCGCCGGTCAGCGACGCCCCGGCCCTGCTGGCGACCCTGGCCGGCTGGCGCGAGACGCTGGCATCCACCCTGAACCAAGCAGGACCCGTACGCATCGGATAGGGCGGCGCGTTCGCCTTTTGCGATCGCAGCCCCTAGATTCGGGCCATGACTGCACATGCTCCGATCGGCGTATTCGACTCCGGTGTCGGGGGTCTATCCGTGTTGCGCGAGATCCGCGCCCTGCTCCCGCATGAAGACCTGATCTACATCGCCGACTCCCGGTATACGCCGTACGGCAACAAGTCGCAGTCCTTCATCCAGGAGCGGTCCATCCACCTGGCCGGATTCCTGTGCCGCCATCAGGCCAAGGCCGTCGTCATCGCCTGCAACACCGCCACCGCCGCCGCCGCCGAGCTGCTGCGCGGCCGCCTGTCCGTGCCGGTCGTCGGCATGGAGCCGGCCGTCAAGCCGGCCGCGGCCGCCAGCCGCAACGGCCGCATCGGGGTGCTGGCGACCGAGGGCACGCTCAAAAGCGCCCGCTTCGCGGCCCTGCTCAGCCGTTTCGCCGACGGCCTGGAGGTGCATACCCAGCCCTGCCACGGCCTGGTCGAGCAGGTCGAACAGGGCGACACCGACGGCCCGGTCACGCGCCTGCTGCTGACGCGCTACCTGGCGCCGCTGACGCGCGCGGGCGTGGACACCATCATCCTCGGTTGCACGCATTACCCATTCCTGAGACCGGCGATCGCCGACATCGTCGGTCCGGACATCGCCCTGATCGACACCGGCGGGGCCGTGGCCCGCCACCTCAGGCACCGCCTCGACCAGGCCGGGCTGCTGGCCGGGCGCGGCCGGGCCGGCCGTACCGATGTATGGACCAGCGGCGATGGCAAGCAACTGCAGCCGGTGATCGACCGCCTGTGGCCGGAGCAGGTAGAGCTGCGCGAGCTAGCGACGGACGGGGATCAGAACGGGACCGGCTTGCCGTCGAAGGCGACGAAGGCCCCGACCCCGTAGTCATCCACATGCGCCAGCACCCGGGCCATGCCCCGGACCGAATCGGCCACCTCAATGAGCCCGCCGGGGCCGCCCATATCCGTACGCACCCAGCCCGGATGCAGCGCGATCACGCGCACCCCGCGAGGCGCCAGGTCGATGGCCAGCGAGCGGGACACGATCACCAGCGCCGCCTTGGCCGCCCGGTAGGCATAGCAACCGCCGCTGGTGTTGTCGGTGCTCGAGCCCATCTTCGAACTGACGTTGGCGATCACGCCCCCGTCGGCCATCCGTTCCCCCAGTGCCTGCACCACGCGCACGGGCCCGATACAGTCCACCTCGAACACCTGGCGCATGACCTCCGGGCTTACCGATTCCAGCGACTGTGCACTCGGACCGTAGATGCCGGCATTGTTGATCAACAGGTCGATGCGCGCCGGCAGCTGGGCCGCCGCGGTGTCGAGATCGCCCGTCACGTCGATGGGCACGGCATGCAGGCGCGGATCATCGATACCCGACAGGCCGCCGGGATCGCGACGGAAGCCGGCCCAGACCTCGTCGCCCTGTTCCAGATAATGCCGGACGAAGCCGAGGCCGATGCCCCGGTTCGCCCCCGTGATCACCACATTCATCGTGTCCTCCACGGCGCCGCCGGGCATGGCATCGGCGCGCCTACTGCTGTTACACTGCGTCAATGCCCAGCCTAGCCACCGCGGCGCCCGCGCGCCAAGACCTGCGCCGCCTGCTGACCGGCAGCGGTGCCGACCGCCTGCTGCTGGTCCTCGCCATCGTCACCATCGCCGCATTGTGGCTGTGGATGCAGCGCGAGGTGCCGGCCGGCCCGCCCATGGTCATGATCTACCACGGCAAGCACCTGCTCGCCGAATACCCCATTCCGACCGGGGGCGCGCCGATCCATGTGCATGCGAAGGGCGACATCGGGGTCTCGGACATCGTCATCGATACGCACGGCGTGCATTTCGAAAGCAGCCCCTGCATCGGCAAGCAATGCATCCTGGCCGGCACCAAGCACCACGCGGGCGACATCATCGCCTGCGTGCCCAACCGCATCCTGGTCAGCATCCGCGGCAGCGGCGCGCGCAACGACGGCTATGACGGCATCGTCCAGTAAGGCGATGAACGCCACCGCCCCGGACCGCCCCGACCTCGACAGGCTGCGTGCGCAGGCCCGCTGGCTGTCGCTGCTGCTGGTGGCCATCGGCCTGCACGTGTTCGAGTCCGCCCTGCCCAGCCTCGGCCCCTGGTTCAAGCCGGGCCTGGCCAATATCGTGACCCTGCTGGCGCTGGTCATGCTGGGCCCGCGTGCCGCCGTGACGCTGGCCCTGGGCCGGGTGCTGCTCGGCAGCATGTTCATCGGCACCCTGCTGACGCCGACCTTCTTTTTGAGCCTCAGCGGCACCATCGCCGCCACCACCGTGATCCTGGCCGCCTGGCGCTGGCTGCCGGGCGTCAGCCTGGTCGGCATCAGCCTGCTCGGGGCCATGGCGCACATGGTGGCGCAATTCGTCGTGGTCGAGCACTTCTACATCCAGCAGCCGGCGCTGTATCACCTGCTGCCGCCGATGCTGCTGCTGTCCGCCGCCACCGGATGGATCAATGGCGCGCTTGCCGCCTATCTTTGCGCTAGAGTGCGCCCGTGATCGACGAGAACCCTTCCCTGGAACGTCGCCGCCTCGGCATCGCGCTCGCTGCCAGCGTCGCCATGCACGTACTGCTGGTGATGCTGATCGCCTTTAACCACCACGACAGGCCGTTGCCCAAGAAGGCAGCGCCGCAGATCATGGACGTGGTCATGCTGCCGAGCACCGAGAGCCTCAAGACCCCGCCGAAGGATGCCAAGGCCATCTCCAACCGCAATGCCGTCGGCTCCAGCCGCAATGCCAAGGACAACATGACCCGGGCCGCCCGCAGCCCGGTGGTCGGCAACCGGCAGCCGGGACCGAGGCCTGCACCGCCGACGGCGCCGCGCACACCGCCGCCGCTGCCCGAACCGGTGCCCGAGCGGCGCACACGCACCCTGGCCCGTCGCGACCTGACGCTGGACAAGATGACGCCCAAGGACACGCCGAACATCAAGAAGCCGGAGCCGAAGCATCCGCCGCTGCCGAAGATCCCGATGTCCGACCTGATGCCGTCGAGCATGGCCCTGGCCGAGCTGTCGCGGGATTTCGAACGCGAACGTCGCCTCAAGGACATGCTGAACAAGTCGGCGGACATCCCGATCAACACGCGCCAGGAAAAGTACGCGCCATACGCCCATTCCCTGGTGCAGGCGCTGGAGAACCAGTGGCGGCCGGGCCAGGCCGATTACGGCGCCTATACGTCGGACGATCGCAAGGTACTGATGCGCGTGACCATCAACAGCAACGGCGATCTCGGCGGTCTCGAGATCCTGCGTCCGAGCCCGATCGCGCAGCTCAACGACAGCGCCGTGGCCGCCGTCCACGCCGCCGCACCCTTCAAGCCACTGCCCAGTTCCTGGGGACTGGACAGGGTCAGCTTCTACCTGACCTTCGAGATCATCAATGACCGGTTCGTCTTCCACACCGCCTACTAGACGACGGGCCGACGCGCTGCTCGCCTGGTACGGAAGCCATGCCCGCGACCTGCCGTGGCGGCGCACGCGCGACCCCTATGCCATCTGGGTGTCCGAGATCATGCTGCAGCAGACCCAGGTGGCCACGGTGCTTCCGCGCTACGCAGCCTGGCTGCAGCGCTTCCCCGACATCGCCGCCCTGGCCGCAGCCGGGGACGATGCGGTGATGAAGGCCTGGGAAGGCCTCGGCTACTACCGCCGCGCCCGCATGCTGCACCGGGCCGCGACCATCATGACCGAGCGCCACGGCGGTCGTTTCCCCGAGGCCTTCGCGGACATCCGCGCCCTTCCCGGCATCGGCCGTTCCACGGCCGGGGCGATCAGCGCCTTCTGCTTCGATGCGCCGACACCGGTGCTCGACGGCAACGTCAAGCGCGTGCTGCGCCGCTGGTACGGCCGGCCGGAGGCCACCGAGCGGCAGCTGTGGGCATGGGCCGAGGCCGAAATCGCCGCCCGGGACGACCCGGCCACCTGGAATCAGGCCATGATGGAGATCGGGGCCATGGTCTGCCTGCCGCGGCATGCGGACTGTACCGCCTGCCCCGTGCAGGCATACTGCGCCACGGCCTTCAGGGAGACGGCGGCATCCGCGCCGCAGCCGCGGCCGGCGGTGCGCGCCGTGCACTGGCGGGTCCACCTGCATCTGGATGCGCACAAGGGCATCTGGCTGATGCAGCGGCCGGCGCCTGGCATCTGGGCCGGGCTGTGGGCCCCGCCGATCAGCGAGCTGGCGGCGGCACCGGCGGAACAACCGGCGCATATCCACCCGCTGACGCACCGGCGCCTGCACCTGTACGCATCGGCCGCCGACATTCCCCCGGTCGGGGATGGTCAATGGTTCCGCCATCTCGGCGAGGTGGCGCTGCCCACCGGCATCCGGCGCCTGCTCGCCAAGCAGGGGATCTCGCTGTGAGGCCGGCAGCGCTGAAGGCACGATGGCTGCTCGCACTGCTGCTGGCGATCCCGGTCAGCGCGCATGCCGCAGCCGTGCATGCCGCAGCCGTGCATGCCGGCATGGTGGTCGCCGCC
>CAZBLR010000004.1:79396-101489 GCA_964492895.1 uncultured Zetaproteobacteria bacterium
GCATGCCGCAGCCGTGCATGCCGCAGCCGTGCATGCCGGCATGGTGGTCGCCGCCGAGCCGCAGGCGGCCGACGCCGGCAAGGCCGTGCTCGATGCCGGCGGCAATGCCTTCGATGCCGCGGCGGCCACGGCACTGGCCCTCGGCGTCGTCGAACCCGAATCCTCGGGCATCGGCGGCGGCGGCTTCTTCCTGCTCTACATCGCCAAGCAGCATCGTTACGTGATGATCGACGCGCGCGAGACCTCGCCGAGGCTGGCCGGGCACGGCGAGCTGTACCGCACGCAATCGAGCATCGACGGCCCGCAGGCCGCCGGCGTGCCGGGCCTGATCGCCGGCGTCGACCGCCTGATCACCCGATACGGACATCTGGGCCGCCAGCAGGATACGGCGGCCGCGATTCATCTCGCCAGGGACGGCTTCGCCGCCACCACCCGCTACCGCCGCCTGGCCACGTGGCGGCGCGACGTGCTGCGCCGCTCCGCGGCCGCCCGCATCTACCTCGACCACGGCGAGGTACCGGCGGCGGGCCGCCTGATCCGCCAGCCGGCCCTGGCCGAGACCCTGGCGCGCTTCGCCCGCCTGGGTGCCGGCGACTTCTACCGCGGCCAGACGGCGGGAAGGCTGGTCGCCGACATGAAGCGCGACGGCGGGCTGATCCGCCTGGGCGACCTCGCCGCCTACCGTGCCGTCGAGCGCCGGCCGATGCAGTTCGACTGGCGGGGCTATCGCTTCGTCGCCGCCTCGCTGCCCTCGTCCGGCGGCCAGGTGCTGGCCGAGATCTTCGGCATGCTCAAGCATGACGATCTGAAAACGATGACGACCGTGGATCGCGATCACCTGCTGATCGAGGCCATGAAGCGCGCCTACCGCGACCGCAACGCCGATCTCGGCGACCCGGCCTTCGTGCACATCCCGGACCTGTTGAACCCGTCGCGCCTGGCCAGGATGCGCGCCTCGATCCGCATGGACCGCGCCACCCCGATCTCCGAGCTCGGCCCCGCCCCGGCGTATCTCGACGGCAACAACACGACGCACTTCAGCATCATCGACCGCGACGGCAACATGGTCTCGGCCACGCTGTCGGTCAACTACGGCTTCGGCTCGGGCTACGTATCCCCGGCCACCGGCATCCTGCTCAACGACGAGATGGACGATTTCGCCACCCGCCCGGGCGAGCCGAACGTCTACGGCCTGGTCCAGGGCAAGGCCAACGCCGTCGCCCCCGGCAAGCGCATGCTGTCCTCGATGACGCCGAGCATCGTCGTCGGCCCGAAGCGCACCTTCATCGTCGGCACGCCCGGCGGCTCGCGCATCATCTCGATGGTGATGCTGGCCTCGCTCGGCTTCATGCTGGATACGGCCCCGCCGGCCGCCTGGATCGCCGCCCCGCGCTTCCACGACCAATTCCTGCCGGACGAGGTGCAATACGAGAAGGGGGCGTTTTCGCCCGCGGTCGCGGCCGAGCTCGAACGGCGCGGGCATCACCTGAAACAGGTCCGGCAATACGGCAACATGCAGGCCATCCTGTGGAACCGCGCCACGGGGGCGCTGACCGGGCTGCCCGACCCGCGCGGCGAGGGGCAGGCGGCGGTGAGCCGTTGACCGGAGCAATCTTTGCGCGCCCCGACCACTGGACAGCGGTGGCGGAGTGTCCATCCTTGATCCCACAGGCGGCATGACGATGATCGAGAAGCTGAAAAGACTATGGCAATCCCCGAAGGTCAGGGACGATGGCCCGGAGAAGAATCTGGCCCTGGACCTGGCCGTGCTGATGGTCGAGGTCATGCGCCGGGATGGCCGCCTGGATCCGTCCGAGAAGCAGGCCATCCTGGAGGCGCTCGAACAGCGCTTCGACCTGAGCCGGGATCAGGCCCTGGCCCTGCTCGACCGCGCCAAGGACGAGGACGACCGCGCCTACGACCTGCACCGGTTCACGGCCCCGATCGTCAAGCACTTCTCGACCGCCGAACGCATCGACATGGTGCGGGACCTGTGGCAGGTGGCGATGGCCGACGGCCAGGTCGATCCCTACGAGGAACAGCTGATCCGCCGCATCGCCGAACTGGTCGGCATCTATCATCACGAGTTCATCGACGCCAAGATCGCCGCCCGGGACGGGCGCAGGCCGGCCAGGGACTGACTGCGCCGAACGCCTAAGCCCTGGCGTGCTTCAGCGACAGCAGATGCGCGATGCGCACCGGTGCCGGCGGATGCGAATCGTGCCAGGCCGAATACAGCGGATCGGGCGTCAGCGTCGCCGCGTTGTCCTCGTACATCGTCACCAGCGCCGAGACCAGCTTGTCACCGCTGGCATGCCGGGCGGCATAGGCATCGGCCTCGAACTCATGCCGGCGGGAGAACCAGCTCGAGATCGGCCCGACCCAGAACATGAACACCGGCATCGCCAGCATGAACAGCAGCAGGGCCGCATGATGCGAGGCCTCGGACACGCCCAGGCCCCGATAGAACCATGCCTGCTGCGCCAGCCAGCCGAGCAGGGCGAAGCCGGCCAGCGACATCGCCGTCATCACCAGCAGGCGCTTCTTCACATGCCCGTGGCGGAAATGCCCGAGCTCGTGCGCCAGCACCGCCTCGGCCTCGTCGACGTCCAGCGACTTGATCAGCGTGTCGAAGAACACGATGCGCTTGGCGTTGCCCAGTCCCGTGAAATAGGCGTTGCCGTGGGCCGAACGCTTCGAGCCGTCCATGACGAACAGCCCCTTGCTCGCGAAGCCGCAGCGCGCCAGCAGGGCCTCGATGCGATCCCGGAATTCCCCTTCCTCGAGCGGCGTGAAGGTGTTGAATAGCGGCGCGATGACACTCGGGAAGGCCCAGATCATCAACAGGCTGAACGCGGTCCATACCAGCCAGGCATACAGCCACCACAGCGGGCCCATGCCCTGCATCAGCCACAGGATCACCCAGGCCAGCGGCCCACCGATCAGTGCGAGCAGCAAGAGCTGCTTGAGCTGGTCGCCGATGTACAGCCCCGCCCGCATCTTGTTGAAGCCGAAACGCGCCTCGACCCCGAAGGTCCGCCACAGGTCGAACGGCATGTCCAGCAGGTGGCCGATGACGAAGACGCCGAGCATCACGGCCACACCGGTCGCCAGCTCCCCGAGGCCGAGGACGCGCACGCCCCGGTCCAGCGCGTCCAGGCCGCCGCCGAGCGTCCAGGCCAGCAGCACCGCCACGGACCACAGCCCCGCCCAGCGTTCCACGGCCAGCTTGGCCAGCGTGTAGTCCGCGGCCTTGTGGTGCGTCTCCAGGGAGATGGTGGCGGAGAACTGCGCCGGCACGGCCCCGCGGTGCGCGCGCACGTAACGCGCCTGGCGCGCGGCCAGCCACAGGTCGGTGAGCGTGGCCAGCACGACGAAGGCAAGGAAGACGATGCTGAACGGATGCATGGCTGCATCTTACTGCCGGCGCGCAAAAGATGCGCCCCTTTCGTTTACGCGGACGCACCCCGGCCACCGGCCGGCGATGCCGGCAGGGTGACCGTCACCTGCAGGCCGCCTGCGGGCGCGTTCTCCGCCCGGATGACGCCACCGTGCAGCGCCACGGCCCGGGCGGCGATGGCCAGGCCCAGGCCGAAGCCGCCGGAATCCCGGTCGCGGGCCTCGGAGACGCGGTAGAACGGCTCGAACAGGCGCCCCAGGTCGGATTCCGGCACGCCCGGGCCATGGTCGCGCACCGTCAGGAGGATCGTTCCGCCCTCACAGGACAGGCCAACCTCGGCGCCGGCATCCGAGGTATAGCGCAGGGCGTTGCGCAATACGTTCTCGAAGGCGCTGCGCAGCAGGGTCTCGTGGCCCTGCATGCGGCAGGCCTCCGGCAGCGAGGGGGCGTTGACGCGCCGTCCGCTGCCCGCGAACTCGAATTCGGCATCGTGGATCACGTCGCGCACCATGGCTGCCAGGTCGAAGGCCTGATCGAGGCCGGACACCTCGCCCGCCTCGATCCGGGACAGCATCAACAGCTCGGCGATCATCTCCTCCAGCCGGTCGGCCTCGGTCTCGATGCGGGCCAGCTCCGTGCCGCCATGACCGCGACTGCGGGCCAGCTCGACCGCCACCTTCAGCCGCGCCAGCGGCGAACGCAGTTCGTGCGACACGTCGGACACCAGGCGGCGATGGGATGCCAGGAGCACCTGGATGCGCCCGGCCGCCTCGTCCAGCGCCCGACCCAGCCGGCCGATCTCGTCCCGGCGGCCGGCCAGCCCGGAGCGGGCGGCCAAGTCGCCGTCACCCAGGCGGCGGGCCACCGTGGTCAGATGCCGGATCGGCCGTGTCAGCCACCAGGCCAGGATCAGGCACAGGATGGCCGAGACACCGAGCGCCGCCACCGGCCAGATGGCCGGCAACGGCCCCGGCCGCAGCGGCCGGGATGGCGCAAAGACCACCAGCCGCAGGCCGCTGCCGCCGCCCAGCGGCGCGGAAACCAGGCGTCCGTGCCGGAACCGCGTCACCACCGGGCCGGACGCGCCGCGGGCCAATGCCAGATGCGCCCGCATCGCCGGCCCCAGCCGCCGCGGCAGCCGGCTTCCGTCCTCCGGCACCACCAGAATCCAGTCCGGCCGATCGCCGTTCATCTGGTGCAGCCACTGGTGCACCGCCGGCCGACCGCCCTCGGCCCACACGCCCTCCGCCGCCCGCGCCAGCTGTTCGGCCTGGGCCTCCAGGTCCCCGGTGCTCCGGTGCTCGTAGCTCCAGCGCACCAGACCGAAGGTCGCCACGCCGGTCAGGAGGATCATCACCCAGAACCAGACGAACAGTTTCCAGTACAGTCCGCGCACGGCCGTCAGCCCCGCACCAGGATGTAGCCCCGTCCGCGCACCGTCTTGATGCGTTCCCTGCCGTCCGCCCGCGCCCCGAGCTTGCGGCGCAGATGGCTGACGTGCATGTCCACGGCCCGGTCGAACACGCCCAGCCTGCGCCCGAGGGCATGGGCGGACATCGTCTCCTTGTCCACGACCTCGCCGGCGTGGCGCATCAACAGCTCCAGCAGGTCGAATTCGGTGCCGGTCAGCTCCAGGCCATCGCCATCCAGCTCGCAGTGCCGGCGCGCCGGATACAGCACCAGATCGTCGACGCGCAGTGCCTCGTCGCCCGCCTGCACCTGCCCCCGGCGCATGACGGCACGGATGCGTGCCACCAGTTCGCGCGGGTTGCACGGTTTCGGCACATAGTCGTCGGCCCCGATCTCCAATCCGACGATGCGGTCCACCGGATCACCGCGTGCCGTCAGCATGATCACCGGCAACGTCGTATGCTGGCGCAGCTCGCGCAACACCTCGATGCCGTTCATCCGGGGCATCATCACGTCCAGCACCACCAGGTCGACATCCCCGCCCATGGCGACGCGCAGGGCCTCGTCGCCGTCATAGGCACTGGTCACCCGATAGCCCTCCAGGCTCAGGAACTCGGCCAGCAGGCCGTTCAGCTCGCGATCGTCATCGGCCAGCAGGATACGCACGGATGTTTGCATAGGACGGACTGTGCCAAAGCCGGGGCGGCGACGGAATGCCCCTTTACACTCCTTTACGCCGCCGATACAAAGATTTTCCCGAGACACCCCCCTTTTCTACACAGGCAGGGGTACACTGTGCCGTAGAAGGACAAACGTCCTCAAGGAGGCTACATGACCAGGAAGATGAAAACCCTGTGGCTGGCTGCCGCCGTGGCGTTGGCCATCCCGTCGATGACCGCACTGGCCGAGCCGGGCGGCGGCATGGGCGGCATGGGTGGTGGCTACGGACACCCGATGGGCGGCATGCGCGGCTGCCACGACCAGATGGGCCGCATGGCCGACAGGCTCGGGTTGACCGATGCCCAACAGAATCAGATCGATGACCTGCACGATCAGACGCGCAAGGACATGCGCCCACTGTGGAGGCAGAAGCGCGACATCATGCGCAAGATGCAGGCGCTGAACCCGGAGGACAAGAACTACGTCTCCGAAGTCAAGAAACTGGCCAAGACTCAGGGCGAGCTGACGGAAAAGATGACCATCATCATGGCCCAGTCACGCGCCAAATTCTACACCATCCTCACCGATGCGCAGAAGGCCAAGCTGAAGCAGATGCGCGAACAGCGCCGCAAGGCCTATATGGGCCGGCGCGACCGGGGCATGGGCGGTGGCGGTCCCGGCGGCATGGGCAACGGCCCGGGCCGCATGGGCGGCATGTGAGTCGAGGCCGGATTCCGGCCCGGACGGGGCGCGGCACAGCCGCGCCCTTGTTCTTTCGGACCAGGACCGCCGGCTAGTTCAGGCTGCCGGGCACGGCCAGCGTGAAGGCCGGGATCTCGGCCTCGAAGGCGTGGCCATCCTCGCCGATCATCCGGTAGTGGCCGCGCATGACCCCGACCGGGGTTTCGAGGATGCAGAAGCTGTCGTAGCGATACGCATGCCCCGGCGCGATCGTCGGCTGCTCGCCGACGACCCCCACGCCCTTCACCTCCTCGGCCTTGCCGTTGCCATCCACGATCTCCCAGCGGCGGCTGTGCAGCTGCGCGGCATGCTGGCCGAGGTTGCGGATCGTCACGTGATAGACGAAGACGAAGCGTTGCGCCTCCGGCTGCGACTGGGATTCCATGTATTCGGAGCGGACGGATACCTCGATGTGGTATGGCTGGCGCATGTCTCCCCTCCGGTGAATGGCGGATCAGCCTACAGGTCCCGGCGCTCGATCTCCACCGCATGGACCGCGGTGATGGCGGCTGCCACCTGCTGCAAGGCCAGGCGGACGTTTTCCGTGACGTCCCGGCTCTTCAGCAGGGCATCCGCGGCCCGGAAGCGCGTCTGGTCGAACGCCTTGCGCGCCGCCTCGCGCGCCTGCCGGCCGCTGACCGCATCCAGTCGGGCCCAGCCGACATCGGTCCGGACCTCCATGCCGGCCAGGTCCGTGGCCACGTTCAGCACCACGACCCGGTCCACGGCGAGGCGCAGCACCCCGTGCTTGAATGAAAGCACATGCAGGGAGGCCGGCCGCACCCCGTAATAGACCCGGACCGGCGCGCGTACCACGGCCTCGGTATGCCCGCGTGGCACGGTCAGGCCCAGGATGTTGACGAAGGCATCGTTGCCCCATTGCTGCTCGTGCATGGTCTGCACGAAGCCGGCCTGGATGGCGGCATCCGGTGCCATACGCACCAGGCGGTCGGTGAACTGCTGCTGCACGCGCCAGCTCTGCCATTGCGGCGACAACAGCAGCACGGCCAGCAATCCGAGAACGCCGAGCAGCGCCATGCGTGCAAACAGACGGAGCATCATCCATCGATGCCTAACCGCCACCCCGCATGCCGGCAGTGATGCGAGGCACACGGGGAGGCCCTGTGCCCGCTCACCGGGACGCGGACCGCCTGATGCTGATCAGGCCGACGCCGGCCAGCACCAGCACCAGACCGGCCAGCTGCAGCACCGTGACCGGCTCGCCCAGGAACATCGCCGCCAGCACGATGGTCGACACCGGGCCGATCGAGGCCGCCATCGCCGCAGGGCCTGCGCCGATGCGGCGGATGCCGGCCGACATCATAAAGGCCGGCAGCACCGTGGATACCACCGCCATGGCCATCGCCAGCGCATACACCGGCGCCGGCTGCACGGCCAGGCCGACATCCCGCGTCAGCAGGAACTGGACGATCACGGCCAGTGACGACACGACCATGGCATGCGCCGTGAAGCGGGCGGTGCCGAGCTGCCCGATCATGTGGCCGCTGCCGACCAGGTACAGGGCGTAGGCCACGGCGCTGGCGAATACCAGCACCGTACCCAGCACCACATGCCCTTCCGACAGGCGCACCTCGTGCGCCACGGCCAGCGCGATGCCGGCATAGCTGAGCATCAGCGCCAGCGGCGCAAGGCGTGCGGGCCGTTGCCCGAACAGCAGCAGGGCCAGCAACACCGTCAGCGTCGGATAGGCGAACAGGATCATGCGTTCCAGGCCCGCCGAGATATGCTGCAGTCCGAGGAAGTCGAGCAGCGAGGCCAGGTAATAGCCGACAAGGCCCAGCCCGATCACGGCCGCAATCTGGCGGCCGGCCGGGCGGACGCTCGCACGCCGCTCTTCGCGCAGCGCGATCAGCACGAAAAACGGCAGCGCGAAGGCCATGCGCAGCATCAGCAGCGTCACCGCATCCACGCCGTAGCGATAGGCCAGCTTGACGAAGACCGCCTTGGCCGAGAACGCCACGGCAGCGATCATCACCAGCAGCAGGCCGGTGCCGGTGTCGCGGAATCGAATGCTTGTCATCATCTCAGGTCTCCCTTTGGCGGGAAACGGAAGTGCGTGGGGCGATGTGCGGGTGGGAAAAAATGGACACAGGGCAGCCACGGTGCTTCCGTGGCCGCCGTTTCATCTCAGTTGTTCAGTGAACGGACAGGGGCATGCCACGGCCAGACGCGAGCCATAGCCAGCACACCTTCGCGATACGGAACCTCATATCCAACATGCCGCCATCATCGCCAAACACCGGGCTTTGTCCAGCACCCGCCCGGGCCGGCACGCACTCAGGGGTCGGCCAGCGCGGACAGTACCGCGCACCAGGCCGCGGCCAGGTTCGCCCGGTCGTACCCGCCGCCGCCCAGGGCCACGATGCGCCCGCCGCAGCACGCGTCGGCCAGCGCGCACAGGCTCCCCGCCACCATCGCATGCGTGCGCGGCCGCAGGCACAGGTGCGTGATCGGGTCGCCGGCGATCGAATCGGCGCCGCACTGCAGGATGATGATCCGGGGCCTGGCCCGGCGCACATGCGCCTCGACCCGCGGCCATACGGCCGCGAATGCCGCATCGTCCGCCCCCGGCGGCAAGGGCAGGTTCAGTTTGCTGCCGGCGGCCGCACCCAGGCCGGCCTCGGCGGCGGATCCGCTGCCGGGATAGAGATAGCGGCCGTCCTCGTGGATATCGGCGATCCACAGGTCCGGATCGTCCTCGAAGGCATAGAACACGCCATCGCCATGGTGCGCATCGATGTCCACGTAGGCGATGCGCCGGACCCCGTGCACGGCACGCAGGTGCGCGATGGCGATACCGATGTCGTTGAACACGCAGAATCCGGCCGCCCCGTCGCGGCGCGCATGATGCAGGCCGGCGATCGGTACGAAGGCGCGCGGGGCCTCGCCGCACATCGCCGCATCCGCGGCCGCCAGCACCGAACCGGCGACGGTGGCCGCCGCCTCGTAGACACCGCGGAAGGCCGGCGTATCGCCGGCATCGAGCCATCCCTCGCCGGTTTCGGACTGGTGCCTGACCCGCGCCACATAGGCCGGGGTGTGGAAGCGCAGGATCGCCTCGTCGGTGGCCTGCACCGGTTGCCGGAGGCGAACCCTGTGGTCCAGTCCCTGGCGCAACGCCTCGTTCCAGAAGGCGTCCATGCGGTCCGGGCCGAAGGGATGGCCGCCGCCGAAGCCGTAGGCCGCGAGCGCCTCGCCCAGATAGACGTCCGGCACGATCCCGGGCTGGTCGCTGCCTTGCTGCGGATGCATAGCTTGAACATAGCCGACGACAACGTGTCCGGCACGACGGCGCAAGTTCAGAATTTTTCCGATTACATTCGCGCCCGGCCTGGCCTCCAATGTCTAAACGACCGGGGAAACCCCTGGTGCTGGAGGCAGGGATGGTACTGGAACGGATCCGAAGGCAGGCCGACAGGCTGGGCATCAGGAACACGAAGCACATGAACAGGGACGATCTGATCCGGGCGATCCAGACCGCGGAAGGCAGGGAGCCGTGTTTCGACCAGCCGCACTGCCGGGCCAGCCTGCATTGCCGATGCGACTGGAGGCACGCGTGCCGTGCCGAACCCGAACCGACCCGCGGCCTGATCCTGTCGGCCAACGTCATCATCGGACGCCAGATCGTGATGAAGCTCTCCTCCGAGTACGGATGGGACATGACCTTCGTGCGCCAGGACAGGCAGGCCTACGCCCTGATCCAGAACGGGGACATCGATGTGGTGATCGCCGATCTCAACAGCGTCGATATCGGCGGCATGGCCGTCCTGACCTATGTCAGGCATCACTGGCCGTCGATCATGACCTATGCGATCGCCCGCAATGATGACCCCTTCCTGAAGAAGCTGGCACGGGACATGGGGGGATGCCTGGGTTTCTTCCACCGGGTCAAGGGACAGATCGAGCTGGATACCCGCTCCGGCATCACGGTGCCGCCGTCACCTCCAGGGCCCGGGGCCGATGCGTCGGGGCCCGCGCTTCCGTCATTCCGCTAGCCAGTAGAAGCCCAGGGACGGAACGATGAGCTGATCCTCCGACAGCTCCGGGCGCTTGCCGGAACACAGGTCCTTGATGCTGTCATCGTGGGCGAAGCCCGCGGCGTGCAAGATATCGAGGCCGACACCCTGCGGCGCATCGTCGAAGTTCGCCAACACCATGACCTTGGCCTGGCTGTTCTGCGGATGGTAGCGCAGGAAACAGAACAGGTGCGGGTTGTCCACCTCCGTCAGCACGCGGTTGTTGAAGTCGGCAAAGGCGGGAATCTCCTTGCGTAGTGCGATCATCTTCTTCAGGGCGCTGAAGATCCGGTACTCGACCGTGCCCGGCTGGCTGCGCAGCTCCGCCTTGCGCCAGTCGATCACGGGGCGGTGCAGCCAGCGGCTGTCGCCGCGCCGCTGCTCGTCCTCGAGATAGTCGTAGCTGTTCAGGGTGCCGACCGCGTCCCCGTAATAGAGCAGCGGGATGCCGCCGAAGGCGAGGATCAGGCTGTGCAGCAGCAATATCCTGGCGATGGCGGCTTCGATGGAGTCGGGGTTGCCCTCTTCCAGGGCCGTCTCCAGGCCGACCAGCGAGGCCAGCGAACCGGAGATGCGGGCATCGCCGTTCTTCTCGTTCTGCCCGAACGGCTTGCCGCGGGCCGGGGACATGTCGTAGTTGCCGGTAAAGTAGTCGACCAGGAAGCGGCGGTGGGCAAGCGGGTCGTAGCCGGCAAGCTGGATGTCGGTATCGCTGAAGCCGAGGCCGATGTCGTCGTGGCAGCGGATGTAGTTGAGCCAGGTGGCCCGTTCCAGCTTGTCGGGAAGGTTTTTCACGCCGATGCTGAGCAGGTTCGCCTGTTTGGTGGCCACGGCATCCCACATCAATGCCATGAAGGTGGCGTTGTAGGCGATCTCGCATTCCTTGGCGTTGATGGCGTCCTCGCCGAAGTACTTGGCGATCTCCACCGGGGCGACGATGGCCTCGGCGATGAACAGCACGCCGGGCGCCGTAACCTGGCAACAGTCCTTCATCAGCTGCAGCAGCAGGTGCGCCTCGCGCTCGTTCTGGCAGGTACTGCCGATCTTCTTCCACAGGAAGGCCACGGCATCCAGGCGCAGGATGTCCGCACCGCGATTGGCCCAGAACAGGATGATGTCGATCATCTCGATGAGCACGGCCGGGTTCCGGTAGTTCAGGTCCCACTGGTAGGTGTTGAACACCGTCATGACCCACTTGCCCATCTCCTCGTCCCAGGTGAAGTTGCCGGGCGCGGTCTCGGGGAAGATCTCCGGCATGCTCTCCTCGAACATGTCCGGTACCTCCCGGTCGTCGTACACGTAATAGTAGTCCTGGTACTTCTTGTCGCCCTGCCGGGCCAGCGTGGCCCATTCGTGCTCGTCGGAGGTGTGGTTCACCACCACGTCCAGGGTGATCAGCATGTCGCGCTTCTTCATCGCCGCCGCCAGGGCGTCGAGGTCGCCGAGGGTGCCGATGCGCGGATCCACCTTGCGGAAATCACGCACCGCGTAGCCGCCGTCGCTGTTGCCGGGCGGGCAGTCGAGCACGGGCATCACGTGCACCATGTTGATGCCGAGGTCCTGCAGGTAGTGCAGCTTCGACTGCAGGCCCTGCAGGTTGCCGGCGAAGCGGTCGCTGTA
This sequence comes from uncultured Zetaproteobacteria bacterium, assembly GCA_964492895.1. Classification (GTDB taxonomy): domain Bacteria; phylum Pseudomonadota; class Zetaproteobacteria; order Mariprofundales; family Mariprofundaceae; genus DATLWN01. The sequence goes on from CAZBLR010000004.1 coordinate 91,265, forward strand.
CAGCGCCATGCCCACCCAGTTCTGGCTCAGAAACCAGTTATGGTCCTTCTCGCGCGCCAGGTCGGTCTTCTTCAGGGACGCGGAGCGCTTGATGTACTGGCGCGCCAGGGTCTCGACCAGGCGCTGCATCTGCTGCCTGAAGTCCGGCCGGTCCCCGTACAGCGACGAGAACAGGGAATGGATGGCGTAGAAGTTGGCGCCCAGGCGCGTATAGAAATGCTGCAGCTTCTGGTTTTTGATCTCGGGCTTCAACGCGATCAGGATGTCGTTCAGCAGCGAGTGAGAGACCTGTTCGTACATGGCCGACCTCCCTAGTCACGCCAAGCGTCGGTGACGCGTTGATAAAAGTCCCGGTCCCGGCTCGTGGCCCCGCGGATGCCCACGATGGCACTGGCGAACTGCTGCGCCCGCACCAGCGTCACGGGCAGCGGCCACCGCCGGATCATACCGGCCAGCACCACGCTGCAGAAGGCATCGCCGGCGCCGACGGCATCGACCACGGCCGGCCCCGCTGGCGGCCGCACGTCGTGACGGCTGCCGGCGGCGAAGACCGACGCGCCTTCGGCACCGCGGGTCAGGACAACGAAATCCGTGCCATCCGTCAACAGGCGCTGCAGGCGCGCCGCCTCGCTGCCGGCCTGGGGCGCCACCAGCACGAGCTCATCACTGTTGAGCTTGACCCAGCGGGCGCCGTCCAGCATGCGCTGCACACCTCCGGCATCCCACCATGGCGCACGCAGGTTGATGTCGACGAAGCGGGGGGCCGATGTCCGGCGCCGGATCTCCGCCAGGGCCCTCGCCGAGACCTCGTGGCGCAGGGCCAGCGAGCCGTGATAGAGGATGCCGTGCTCCGGGAGATCGGGCAGGCGCGCGGCGTCGATGAAATCGTAGGCCCGCGGGTAGACGATGTCGTAATGCGGCTCGCCCCCGGAAAGCGCGACCTCGACGCTGCCGGTGGCATGCTCGGCATCGCGCTGCAGGCCGCCGAGATCCATGCCCCAGCCCTGCATGGCCGCGCGGATATCATCCCCTTCCGCGTCCATGCCCACGCGTGATATGAACAGCGGCGCCAGCCCGAAGGCCTGCAGGTGCCAGGCGACATTGAAGGGGGCGCCGCCGAGCACGCTGGAACCATCGGGAAAATGGTCGAACAGCACCTCGCCGAAGATCAGTGGCCGCCCATCGCCCGCGAGGTTCATACGGCCTGCCTCAGCCAGGCATCCACGTCCGGCAGGAAGTGGGCGAGCCCCTCCAGCACGCCGGCGCTGTAATTGCCGTTCATGCCCAGATACCCGCCCCCGGCCAGGTACAGGGTGGCCGCCGTGCCGCCGCGCGCGGCGTCGCGCACGTCATCGCTCGCATTGGCCACCAGCACGGCATGGATGGGACTCAGCAAGACATCCAGGTCGTTGCCGCTGTCGCCGGCAAACACCGTGTTGCCATCATCGAAGCCGTTGCGTTCCATCATGAACTCGATGGCGTGCCGCTTGTTGGCGCCGACCGGCAGGATGTCCAGCAGCCCGACGCCAGCCTGTTCGTCCTCGCTCCAGATCAGGTTGGCGCGAATCCCCGAGTCTTTCAGGATGCCGTCGATCCGGGCCATGAGCCCCGGCGCATCGGCCGACAGCGGCACGTAGAAGCTGAGTTTGTGCCGGTTCTGCTTCTCCGGCTCCTGCAACGTCAGTTCGGGCATGTCCGGCAGCAACCGATACAGGTCGTCCGCGCCCATATCCGCCCAGTCCGGGTCGATCTCCCGGCTCCAGTCGTCCCACTGGCGCCAGTCCCCGTCTTCCACCTCGAAGATCGTCGAGCCGACGTCGGCGATGACGAAGTCCGGCACCGGCAGCCGGTATTCCCGGATGGCCTGTTCGACCAGGGCCCGGTGCCGGCCCGTCACATAGGCGATCGTCGCCTCGGGCCGGGCGGCCAGGCGCGCGAACAGCGGCCGGGCCGCGGCCGATTCCGGCGCCGCCCCGTTGGGGATCAGGGTCCGGTCCAAGTCGGTGCAAAGCAGGAAGCGCCGCACGGCCTAGGCCGCCTTCTTGGTATCGAAGAACCCGTAATGGTCGATGGCCTCGATGATGCCGGCGGCATAGCCCTGCTGGGCGAAGTAGATGCGCTCGATGTCGGCCATCGACAGCTCCTCGTGATGGCGGTTGGCGACGACCACCGCCATGGTGTTGCCGCGCATCATGTCCTCATCGGCCCCGGAGCCGCCGGCGGCGAGGATGTTCTCCAGCGGGATGTCCAGCTGCTCGGCGCACCAGCGCAGGGCCAGTCCCTTCGAGGCGCGGATGGGGATGATGTCCAGGAACTGCCCGAACGAGAAGAACACGTTCACGGTCTGGTCGTGCTGCAGCAGGTACTGGCGGATGGCCTGGATATCCGGGGCGATCGCCGGATCGATGTAATAGCTGATCTTGAAGGCCCCCTGGTGCACCTTCTCCTGGCGCTGCAGCCCCGGCAACTCGTCCAGGATCTCGCGCACCAGCCCGGGGCTCCACAGGTGGTTGATGTGCCGGGCCCAGGCCATGTCCTTGGCCAGGTTCGGGGCGTAATGGATCTCGGTGCCGAGACTGGAAATCAACACGTCCGGTTGCGGGATCCGGTATTGGCGCAGCACCGACAGGGCGGAATCGATGCGCCTGCCGGTGGCGATGCCGAAGCTCACTTCCTTCTGGTGCTGCCGCATCAGCTGCAGGAACGCCTCCAGCGCCTGTCTGTCCCCCAGAAGGTTCTGGTCGAGATCGGTAAACAGCGCCCGGCTGCGATACAGGCCGGGGCGGCGCGGCAGGCTCATGCGCTGCAGCGGTTCGGTCTGCTCGATGACCGGCCGGATCACGTCGAGGTATTTCTCGGCATGCGCCTGCCACGAATAATGCCGGCGCACGCCCTTGATGCCGTTATCGGCGAATCGGCGCCATGCCTTCATGTCGGCGAGCACGCCGAGCAGGGTGGCGGCCATGGCCTCGCGGTCCAGCGGATCGATCAGATGGCCGTTGTGGCAGTTGCCGATGATGTCGATCGGACCGCCGTCCTCGGTGGCCACGAGCGGCAAGCCGCAGGCGGCGGCCTCGATCAGCGTCAGCCCGAACGGCTCGGTCAGGGCGGGGTTGATGAACACGCCTCCCGACAAGGCGGCCAGCCGGTACAACAGGGAGACGTCGTCCGGCTGATGGTGCTTGGGATAGGCCACCTTGCCGTAGAGGTCGAACTGGTCGATGGCCAGCAGGACCGCGTTCAGCACCTCCTGCGCCCCGCTCTCCATATCGCGGATGTCGTCGCGGTTGCCGGCGACGATCACCAGGTTGGCCGCCTGCTGCAGGCGCGGCGACTGCCCATAGGCCTCGATCAGGGCGATGATGTTCTTGCGCGGGTCCGGCCGGGACAGGGCCAGGATCATCGGCTTGTCGGGCGCGTGCAGGAAGCGGCCCAGTTCCCGGGCGATCGCGCTCTCCTGCTCATCGCCGTCGGGGGGATGGAACCTGCCGAGATCGGTGCCGGGAGGGATCACCCGCATCTTGTCCGGCTGATAGCAGTCGTAAAGGCCGTACTGTTCCTCGATCTCCTGATGCGTGCTGGTGATCACGCGCGCCGCCACGCCCAGCGTCGTCTCCTCGGCCTCGATGCGGCGGGACATGGTGTAGGTGGTCTCGATCGCCTCGCGCTTGACGCCGCTGGCCAGCAACTGCTTGCGCTTGCTGCGGCCGAGCGAATGCCCGGTATGCACGAGGGGGATGCCGAGCTGGTGCGACAGCCGCGTGCCGACATGGCCGGCATCGGCGTAATGGCTGTGGATGATCTGCGGCAGGTTCGGCTCGGCGTGCAGGAAGGCCAGCGCATTGTCCGAGAAGCTCTCCAGGTAGTCCCAGAGCTCCTCCTTCGGGATGTAGCGTTCCTCGCCGCAGTCGATGCGCACGATGCGCGCCTTCGCGGACAGGGGCTCGATGGCCCTGGCGTAGTCGTCGCTGACCTTCGGGTCGACCACCCGCCGGGTCAGCAGGTCGACCTGGGCGATCTCGGGGCGCTCGCCCAGGGCCCGGGCCAGTTCGACCACGTACTTGGTCTGGCCGCCGGTGTCGGCATCCCGGCCCAGTTCGAGATCGTGACCGCGGATCAGTCCGTGGACACTGATCAGGACGATGTAGTATCCGGCCGAACCCTCACCCATCGTCATCAGCAACGGTTCGGGCATCCCGGCGTTCCCGGTTCCGCATCACCATGGGCTATCTTATAACCGCTTTCGCCCTGCAATTCAAAGGCTGCGGCAGGTGCCACCGCGGACTCAGGCCGGTTCGGTCCCGATGGCGGCGCGCCAGAACAGCCATAAGGACGGCATCAGCAACAGGTGATAGACGGTGTTATGCGTCAGCCACTCGGCCTGCAGGTCGGGTCCCCATTGCTGGTAGGCCGAGGCGACGAATACCAGCACCAGCCCGGCGGCCCCCGTCCCGTTGCGCCGGCGCACGAAGCCGGCCAGGGCCAGCATCACGGCGGGCAGGTAGAGCGCCATGGCCAGCCGGAAATCGTCGTTGAACAGCAGCGCCAGCGCATAGGCAACCAGGATCAGGCGCAACAGCACCGGCCAGGTCCGAGCCTTCAGTTGCAGCAAGTCCATGCCGAACGTGGCAAAGCCGTAGGCCGTGAACCCGGCCGCCAGCATGGTCAGCCGCCAGATCAGGCCGGATAGAGGGCCGCCGGAGGCCGACAGAAAGCCATGCCAGATGGCACCCAGCCAGGTCCCGGCGGCAATGGAGAACATCACCAGGCGCACGGCGGAACGCCCGCCCGTGACATCGCCTTGGGTCCGCCAGCCCAGCCACAGGGCCAGCGCCCCGAGCAGCGCATCGCTGACGCTCACATCGACTTCGTGCATGTCCGGACGCTAGCCGGGACAAGGGATGTTTTCGACCCGTGCTGGGCCCCCCGGCGCCGCGATGCCCTCGCGAGCCTCAGGCGAACAGCGAGGGAAGATCCTGCGGCTGCGCGCGCAGATACTGCCGGGGCGGATGCACCTGGACCCCCAGCTTGGCGGCGGCATGCCATGGCCAGCGCGGGTCATAGAGCATGCCCCGCGCCAGGGCCACCATGTCCGCCTGCCCGGAGGCGACGATGTCCTCGGCCTGGCCGGGATCGGTGATCAGGCCGACGGCCATGGTCGGCAGCCCCGTCTCCCGGCGGATGCGCTCGGCGAACGCCGCCTGGAACCCCGGAGCCGCGGGAATCCGCTGCGCCGGCGACAGCCCGCCGCTGGATACGTGGATGTAGTCGCAGCCCCGCTGCTTCAGCGCCTGGGCCAGCACCACGCTCTGCTCGAGATCCCAGCCCCCGTCGACCCAGTCGCTGGCCGAGATGCGGATGCCGACCGGCCGCTCGGACGGGAAGGCCGCACGCACGGCCTCGAACACCTCCAGCGGATAGCGCAGCCGGTTTTCAAGCGCGCCGCCGTAGCCATCGTCGCGCCGGTTGGACAGCGGCGACAGGAACTGGTGCAGCAGGTAGCCGTGCGCCGCATGCACCTCGACGGCATCCAGGCCAAGCGCCCCGGCCCTGGCCGCGGCATCGGCGAAGGAAGCGCGGATGCGCGCCATCTCCGCCTCGGTCAGCGCATGCGGCATCGTGTCGCCCTCGGCGAAGGGCACGGCGGAGGGCGCCACGGTCTGCCACCCGCCCTCGCTCAGGGGGATGCAGCCGCCGCCGTTCCAGGGCACGCGCGTCGAGGCCTTGCGGCCGGCATGCGCCAGCTGGATCGCCAGCGGCATCGGCGAATAACGCCGCACGCTGTCCAGCAATCGGTCCAGGGCCCCGGCCGTGGCCTCGGACCAGAGGCCGAGATCGTCCGGCGAGATGCGCCCGGCGGGTTCGACCGCCGTCGCCTCGAGGATCAGCAGGCCGGCCCCCGACAGCGCCAGATGCCCCAGATGGATCAGGTGCCAGTCCGTGGCCCGGCCATCGCTGGCCGAGTACTGGCACATGGGCGCGATGACGATGCGGTTCGGCAGCGTCAGCCCGTTCAGCGAGATCGGAGAAAACAGTGCGCTCTTCGTCAAGGCATCCACTCCCCTCGGACCAGGCGTCGGAAATCCCGGTATTGTAGACGAGGCCCGGAACCCCGCGCGACCGCCCGCGGCTTCAGGCGCGGGCCGCCTCCGGCACGGCCTGCCCGTCCAGGTTCCTGGCGACCAGGCCGAACGCGCCCGGGTCGGCGAGCACCGGGATACGCACGCGGTGACCACTGCCCGGCGCCTGTTGCACCTCGGCGCCCGAGCGCGCGTCCCACATGCGTTCCACCGTCAGCGTGCGGTTGCCGCCCGGCATGATCAGTTCGAGGCAGTCGCCGACGCCGAACTTGTTCTTGACCTCGATCTCCGCCGTGCCGGAGGCGGCATCGTACCCGGCGACCTCGCCGACGAAGCGCTGTGCCGTGAAGCGCGAGCTGCCCTCCAGGTAGTTCTGGTGCTCGGCGGTGTGCAGGCGCTGGTAGAAGCCGTCCGTGTAACCGCGGTTCGCCAGCGCCTCGAGGCTGGCCATCAGCGACCAGTCGAACGGGCGCCCGGCCACGGCATCATCGATGGCCTGGCGGTAGACCTGCGCCGTGCGCGCCGCATAGTAATGCGACTTCGTGCGCCCCTCGATCTTCAGCGAGTCGACGCCGATGGCCACCAGGCGCGCGACATGCTGCACGGCGCGCAGGTCCTTCGAATTCATGATGTAGGTGCCGTGCTCGTCCTCGAACACCGGCATCTGCTCGCCCGGCCGCGTCTCTTCCTCGATCAGGTAGACCTGGTCGGCCAGCGGGTGGCGCTCAAGGTTGCCGCAGTCGGAGAACGGCTCCGGTGCGGCGTTCAGGGCGCCCATGGGGATGATGTCGCCGGATACGTCCTCGTCCGCCTCCGCCACGCCGTACTTCCAGCGGCAGGTGTTGGTGCACGTGCCCTGGTTGGCGTCGCGGTGGGAGAAGTAGCCGGACAGCAGGCATCTTCCCGAATAGGCGATGCACAGCGCCCCGTGCACGAACACCTCGAGCTCCATGTCCGGGCAGCGCTGGCGGATCTCCTCGACCTCGTCCAGGGACAGCTCGCGCGACAGGATGATGCGGCTCACCCCGACCGACTGCCAGAACTTCACCGCCGCCCAGTTCATCGTGTTGGCCTGCACCGACAGGTGCACCGGCATCTCCGGCCAGGCCTCGCGCACCATCATGATCAGCCCCGGGTCGGCCATGATCAGCGCATCCGGGCCCATGTCGATGATGGCCTGCATGTCGCGCAGGTAGGTTTTGACCTTGTTGTTGTGCGGCAACAGGTTGCTCGCGACAAAGAACTTCCGGCCCTGGGCATGCGCCTCGTCGATGCCCGTCTGCAGGTTCTCCAGCAGGAAATCGTTGTTGCGCACGCGCAGCGAGTAGCGCGGCTGGCCGGCATAGACGGCATCGGCGCCATAGGCATAGGCATAGCGCATATTGCGCAGGGTGCCTGCCGGGGCGAGCAGCTCGACGTGCTTCGGTCTCGTCATGGGCCGCATTTTGCCGTCAATCCTGAGATTTTGATACCCGCCCGGGATTCAGCCCAGCGTGGCATCCAGAAACATCATGCACGCGAAGCCGGCGAACAGGCTGAACGTGGCGATATTCTCGTAGCCGCGCCGGTGCGTCTCGGGGATGATCTCATCGCTGATCACGAACAGCATGGCTCCGGCTGCGAAGGCCAGCGACAACGGCATGAACGGGCCGGCGACCGACACCGCCAGCCCGCCGACCAGGCCGCCCATGGGCTCCACCAGTCCGGTCAGGGCGCCGACGAGGAAGGCCCGGAAGCGCGAATAGCCGATGGCGATCAAGGACACGGACACGGCCAGCCCCTCGGGGATGTTCTGGATGCCGATGCCGGTGGCCAGCGTCGTACCGTTACCGATATCGCCGCCGGCGAAGCCGGTGCCGACCGCCATGCCCTCCGGGAAGTTGTGCAGGGTGATGGCGATGACGAACAGCCAGATGCGCTTCAGCGTCTTCGCGTCCGGCCCCTCGTGGCCGCCATGGAAATGCTCGTGCGGCAGGTAGCGGTTCAGCAGGAACAGCACCGTCGCCCCGGCCAGCAGGCCGGCGATGGCCACCATCACCGCCGCCAGGCGGCTGCCGAACAGGACCTCGCCGTCGTGCAGCGCCGGCAGCAGCAGCGAGAAGAAGGTGGCGGCCAGCATGATGCCGGCCGCAAAGCTGAGCAGCCCGTCCTCGAGGCGCTCGGACAGCCTGCGCACGAAGAACACGGCCAGCGACCCGACCGCGGTCAGGGCCCCGGCGGCCAGGCTGCCGAGGAAGGCCAGGCCCACGATGTGCATGCCACTCATGCGAGTAACGTTAATGCCGTTGCACCACGGTGCGCAAACAAAAGGGCCGCCCGATGGGCGGCCCTCAACGGTCAAACGAATCGGTCAGCGATGGTAACGGACGGATTCCTCGCGCACCGCCCGGAAGAATTCGATGGCGTGCTCGGGCGGCACGTCCGGGGTGATGCCGTGGCCGAGGTTGAACACATGCCCCGGGCCATGGCCGAACCGGGCGAGGATGTCCCTGACCTCCTCGCGGATACGTTCGGGCTTCGCATAGAGCATCGTCGGATCCATATTGCCCTGCAGCGCGACCTTGTCGCCGATGCGGGCCTTGGCCACGTCGATGTCGATCGACCAGTCCAGGCCCACGACGTCGCAGCCGGTATCGGCGATGGCCTCCAGCCAGCCCATGCCGCCCTTGGTGTACAGGATCACCGGCACCTGCCGCCCCTCGTGCTCGCGCGTCAGCTGGCTGACGATGCGCTGCATGTAGTCGAGCGAGAATTCCTTGTAGTCGCGGGTGGTCAGGATGCCGCCCCAGGTGTCGAAGATCTGCACGGCCTGGGCGCCGTTGGCGATCTGCGCGTTCAGGTACGCGGCCACGGCGTCGGCCAGCTTCTCGAGCAACAGGTGCATCGTCGCCGGCTCGTTGAAGGCCATGGCCTTGACCTTGGAGAAGTTCTTGGAGCCGCCGCCCTCGACCATGTAGGTCGCCAGCGTCCACGGGGAACCGGTGAAGCCGATCAGCGGCACCCGACCGTCCAGGCCCTTGCGGATGGTGCGCACGGCGGCCATGACGTAATCGAGCGCCTCCTCCGGATCGGGGATGGGGAGCCTCTCGACGTCGGCGCGGGAGACGATCGGCTGCGGGAACTTCGGCCCCTCACCGGTGCCGAAGGTCAGCTCCATGCCCATGGCCTCGGGCACGACCAGGATGTCGGAGAACAGGATGGCGGCGTCGGCACCGAGGATGTCGATCGGCTGCAGCGTCACCTCGCAGGCCAGTTCCGGGTTCTTGCACAGATCCAGGAAACCGCCGGCCCGGGCACGCGTGGCGCGGTATTCCGGCAGGTAGCGTCCGGCCTGGCGCATCATCCACACCGGCGTGCGCTCCACCGGCTGCCTCAGGCAGGCGCGCAGGAACAGGTCGTTCTTCAGTTCACTCATGTCATTTCCTTTATGTCCCACCGCAAAGGACGCAAAGGGACGCAGGGTAATGCAATGGTCCGGAATGTATAGCAGCCGCTGACAACCTGTGACCTGCCGCAATGCGGCAAGCCGTCGCCTCGGATCCGTTTCATGACCTATGGCTTATCTTTGCGCCCCTCTGCGTCCTCTGCGGTGAATCTATCTTAATCCCAAATATAACCTTCGGTCGGAGACGAGGCACTGGCGAATGCACGCTTGGGCATGCGCCCGGCCAGATACGCCTGGCGGCCGGCGCGCACGGCGTCGCGCATGGCCATGGCCATCAGGCACTCGTCCTTCGCCTCGGCGATGGCGGTGTTGATCAGCGCCGCGTCGGCGCCCAGCTCCATGGCCTTGGCGGCGTCGCTGGCCGTGCCGATGCCGGCATCGACGACGATGGGCACGGACGCGCGCTGCTTGATGACACGGATATTGAACGGGTTGGCGAGCCCCCGGCCGGAGCCGATCGGGTTGCCGAGCGGCATCACCGCCGCGCAGCCGATCTCCTCCAGGCGTTTGGCCACGATGGGATCGTCGTTGGTGTACACCATGACCTGGAAGCCCTCGGCCACCAGGATCTCCGCCGCCTTGATCGTCTCGACGACGTTCGGGTACAGCGTTTCGGTATCGCCCAGCACCTCGAGCTTGACCAGGTCCCAGCCGCCGGCCTCGCGCGCCAGCCTCAGCGTGCGCACCGCATCCTCGGCAT
>CAZBLR010000005.1:0-98695 GCA_964492895.1 uncultured Zetaproteobacteria bacterium
TCTTCTGGGTCGCGCGCATGATCATGATGGGCCTGAAGTTCACCGGCGAGGTGCCCTTCCGCGACGTCTACATCCATGCCCTGATCCGCGATGCGCAGGGCCAGAAGATGAGCAAGTCCAAGGGCAACGTCATCGATCCGTTGAAGATGATCGACAACTACGGCGCCGATGCGCTGCGTTTCACGCTGGCGGCGATGGCCACCCAGGGCCGGGACGTCAAGCTCGACGAGAAGCGCATCGAGTCCTACCGCAACTTCATGAACAAGATATGGAATGCGGCGCGCTTCGTGTTCATGAACCGCGGCGAGGCGGCGCCGGATGCGGCATTCGTGCCCGAAAGCGACGTCAACCGCTGGATCCTGGTCGAGCTCGACGCGTGCGCGCGCGAGGTGCACGCCGCACTCGCCGAGTATCGCTTCAACGAGGCGGCCGCGGCCCTGTACAACTTCATCTGGGGCACCTATTGCGACTGGTACGTCGAGGCGGCCAAGGTGCCGCTGTACGGGGATGATGCGGCGGCCAAGCGCGAGACGCAGGTGGTCATGCTCACCGCGCTGGAGGGCTGGCTGCGGCTGCTGCACCCGTTCTGCCCGTTCATCACCGAGACGCTGTGGCAGGAACTGCACGGGCCCGAGGCCCGGCTCGTTGCCGATCGCTGGCCCGAACCCGGTTCCATGTCGGATCAGATGCTGGCTTCGGCCCGGCGCATGCGGCACGTCAAGGACCTGATCGCGGCGGTGCGCTCGGTGCGCGGCGAGATGAACGTCAGCCCGGGCCGGCGCATCGTCGCCGCGGTGGCCTGCGATCCTGCGATGCGCGCCGATTTGTCGGCGCAACTGGATCTGATCGGCAACCTGGCGCGCCTGGAGCGGCTGGACTGGCTGGAGGCCGGAGCCGAGCTCGACGGGGCGGCGGTGATGCCGCTGGACGGCGCCACGCTGTTCCTGCCGCTGGCGGGCCTGGTCGACGTGGCCGAGGAACTGGCGCGCCTGGCCAAGCAGCAGACGAAGCTGGACAAGGATATCGCCATGTTCGAGGGCAAGCTCGGCAACGCCAACTTCCGGGCCAACGCACCGTCCGAGGTCGTGGCCGAGGTCGAGGAAAAGCTCGACAAGGCGCGTTCGGCCCGGGACGAGATCGAGTCGGCGAAGGCCAGGCTCGCCGCCCTGGCCTGAGGGCCGGCCCCCGAGGTGTTGTCATTCCGCCTTGCCGGGGGGAATGCCCGCCATTGACCGGCGGGGGTGATCACCTAATATCGTCCGCGCATGATTGTTGCTGAGCGACTATCCCGTTACTACGGTGATCACATGGCCGTCGGCGATCTTTCCTTCCACGTGCGCAAGGGAGAGGTCATGGGCCTGCTCGGGCCCAACGGGGCCGGGAAATCGACGACGATGATGATGCTGACCGGTTATTTGCCGCCGTCTTCCGGGGCGGCCACCGTGGCCGGCATCCCCCTCGACGATACCCTGGGCATCCGCCGCAAGATCGGTTACCTGCCGGAGAACGCCCCTTCCTATGCGGACCTGGACGTGCACTCGCATCTGCGTTTCATCGGGCGCATGCATGGTCTGCCCGCCGCCACCCTGAACGATCGCCTGGCGTCGGTGGCCGGTCTGTGCGGGCTGCGCGACGTGCTCTACCGACGTATCGACGAGCTGTCCAAGGGTTACCGCCAGCGCGTCGGCCTGGCCGCGAGCATGCTGCACGATCCGGCGTGCCTGATCCTGGACGAGCCGACCACCGGGCTGGATCCGAACCAGATCATTGAGGTGAGGCAACTGATCCGCCGCATCGGCGAGCACAAGACGGTGCTGCTGTCCTCGCACGTGTTGTCCGAGGTGCAGGCCGCCTGCGATCGCATCATGATCATCGACCAGGGTCGCCTGCGGGCGCTGGGCACGCCGGCCGAACTGGCCGGCCAGATGCGCGGCGGCGCGGTGTTGCGCCTGCGTCTGAAGGGTGACGCCGAGGCGGTGTCGCGCCGCTTGCAGGCAATGCTGCCGGAGGTGTCGATCCGGCCCGCCGGTGCGGATCAGGCGGATGTGCTGATTCTGCAGCATGCGGACCCGGAGGCGCCGCTGGCCGAGTCGGCATTCCGGGCGGCGGTCGAGGCCGAATCGGTGATCCTGGAGATGGTCCCCGAGGCGGCCACGCTCGAGGATGTGTTCCGGCGCATGACCGGGGGGCAGGCATGAAGCGGGTGCTGGCCATTGCCTGGAAGGAGTGGCGGCAGACCATCGATACGCCGATGGGCTATGTCGTCGCCGTGGCCTTCCTGCTGGCATCCGGCTTCTTCTTCGGCAACACGCTGTTCCTGGTCGGTCAGGCCGATATGCAGAGCTTCTTCCATGTGCTGCCGATGCTGTTCATGTTCTTCATCCCGGCGCTGACGATGCGCCTGCTGGCCGAGGAAAGGCATTCGGGCACCTTCGAGCTGCTGGCGACCCTGCCGGTGCGCCAGGTGGAGATCGTGGCCGGCAAGTACCTGGCGGTGTTGCTGCAGCTGATGCTGATGCTGGCGCTGACCCTGGTCTATCCGGCCAGCCTTTCCCTGCTCGGCAACGTCGACGGCGGCGCCGTGGCGGCGGCTTATGCCGGGGCGCTGCTGCTGGCCGGCACCTATGCCGCCATCTGCCTGTTCGCCTCCTCGCTGACGCGCAATGCGGTCGTGGCCTACGTGCTCGGCTTCGGCATGCTGCTGTTCTTCTTCCTGATCGGGCAGGCCTCGCCGGAATTCTCGTCGGCGATGCAGGACTGGCTGACGCTGGTCAACCCGGTCAGCCGCTACCAGTCCATGCTGCGCGGCGTGCTCAGCCTCGGCGACGTGGTCTTCATGCTGATGCTGGCGCTGGCCTTCGCGGGTCTGACGACATTCCAGCTCGAGCGCAGGAAGTGGTCGTGATGCGCGAGGCGCCGGTGTCCGGACCCGCTGCGGAGGATCGCCGCCCGCGCCTGCGGCGCCGTGCGGTCGCCGTGCTGGGCCTGCTGCTGGTCGCCTGCGCCATCCTGGCCTTCGCGGCCCAGATGGTGCATCTGCGCTGGGACATGACCGAGGGGCATATCCATACCCTGTCGAGCTCCACACGGGCCGTGCTGGCGAAGCTGGATGACCCGATCATGATCCGGGCCTACGTGACGAAAGACCTGCCCGAGCCCTACGGGCGCATGCGCCGCTTCATCGAGGACGAGCTGCGTTCCTATCACGAGGCGGGACACGGCAAGGTCGGCTACGAGATGGTGGATCCGCAATCGGACCCGAATGTGGCCGCGGCGCTGGCCGCCATGCGCATCCCACGCGTGCAGGTGCAATCGATCCAGAACGACAAGGCGCAGATCAAGCAGGGCTACCTCGCCGTCGTGGTCGAATATCTCGACAAGAAGGCGATCATCCCGGTGGTGCAGAGCGAGCAGGGATTCGAGTACCTGCTGACCAGCAAGATCAAGCGGTTGACCGGCAAGGGGAGAACCAAGGTCGGCGTGGTCTCCGGATTCGGCGCCACGCCGCTGTCCCGTCTGCGTGCCTTCGCCCAGCTGGTCGGTGATGACTACCAGTTGGTCGATGTGCCGCTCGACAAGCCCGACGCCGTCATCCCGGACGACGTGAAGGTGCTGGTGGTGGACGGCTTCGAGCAGGCGCCCAGCGAGCGGGCACGCTATCTGCTCGATCAGTTCCGCATGTCCGGGCGGGGCCTGCTGGTCCTGGCCGGCAATGCCAAGCCGGACCTGTCGGCGGGATTCGCGGTGCGTCCGGTCAAGCCGGAGGCGGAGGCCTGGCTCAAGGACATGGGCGTGGCCGTCGAGCCGGGGCTGGTGCTCGATACGCGGGCCACGGCCATCACCGTCAACACCCCGAACGGCAAGGTCTATGTGGACTATCCGTTCATTCCCGAGATCCGCGATATCAACCAGTCCACCCCGGTCACGCACGGCCTGAACGCGGTTTCCCTGCCTTTCGTGTCGCCGCTGGCCTGGGCGGGGCAGGCCAACGGAAGCCGCCGGGAGGTGCTGCTCAGAAGCTCCGACCAGTCGGCGCGCCAGGCCGGGCCACCGTACGACATCAATCCGCTGATGCCGCTGGTCCAGCGCTTCACGGGCGTGACCTTCGTGCCTTCCATCCTGGCCGTGGCCGAGGAGGGCCCGGCCACGTCGGCCTTCGCGAAGCCGCCGGCAGGCGCGAACGTGCCGTCCGCCAAGGACAAGAGCGCCGACAGCCGCCTGATCGTGGTCGGTTCCCCCGGCATGCTGGACGATGAGCTGTTCAACGGAAACAGCGCCAGCCTGACCCTGAACATGCTCGACTGGCTGGCGCGCGATGCATCCCTGATCGCGCTGCGCTCGCGCAGCGTGATCCAGCGCCCGCTGATCGAGGTCGGATCGACCGAGCGGATGGTCTGGAAAGGACTGTGGATGTTCGGCCTGCCGCTGGTGGTCGGGCTGGCCGGTCTCGGCCGCTGGCTGGTTCTGCGCCGCCGCCAGGCCGCTGGCGCCCGCCCGGTGCGGGAGGAGGCGGTATGAGGCGTGCGCTGGGATGGACGGCCGCGGTGCTGGTGCTGCTCGCCGTCGGCGCGTGGGGGCTGATGCGCTGGGCCCAGCCGCCCGAGGCCCTGCAGGCGATGCCGGCCTGGCCGAGCGTGGTGCCGGGTCAGGCCGCCGACATCGTGCTGTACGCCTCGGGTCCGCAGCCCGGCCGGGTGCACCTGGCCCGCCGGGGCGGCACCTGGCAGGCCCAGGACGGCAAGGACTGGAAGGATGCCGATGGCCAGGCGGTCAGCGATATGCTGGGGACGCTGGCCGGCATGCGCCCGGATCGGCTGGTGACGACGAATCCCGGTCATTACGCCGATTTGCACGTGACGGATGGCGCGGACCGCATTACCGTGAAGGGCAAGGACGGCGCCACCATGCTCGATCTGCTGGTCGGCAAGCCGGGTCCGGATCTGGTGTCCACCTATGTGCGGCTGGTGGGCAGGCCGGCGGTGATGAGTGTCGATCGTTCCCTGGGGTGGCAGGTGCGGCGTTCGCTCGGCGACTGGTTGAAGAAGCAGCCGCCCGCACCCAAGCCTGCAAAGCCGACCCCGGCGGCCAAGGGCCGAAAAGACAAACCCAAGGAGGCCGGCAAGTGAGCCAGCCTGAACTGATCCTCTTCGATTGCGATGGTACGCTCGTGGATTCCCAGCGCCAGATCGTCGCTTCCATGCAGGCGGCGTTCGCCGACAACGGCCTGGCGTCCCCGTCCGCCGCGGCGGTGCATGCGATCATCGGGCTTTCGCTGGTGACCGCGGTCGATCGTCTGGCCCCCGGGCTCGACCCGCCCACACGCGAGGCGGTGCTGGACAGCTATCGTCGGGCCTATGTCGACTCCGAGCACTCCCTGAGCCTGTATCCGGGTGTGCAGGAGGGCCTGGCGGCGCTGTGCGAGAAGGGTTACTGGCTGGGGATCGTCACCGGAAAGTCGCGCAACGGCCTGTTGCGCGTGCTCGATCATTTCGGACTGCATCCGCTGTTCCAGGTCTGGCGCACGGCCGATTGCTGTCCCTCCAAGCCGCATCCGGCCATGGTGCTGGAATGCATGCATGAGCTGGGCATGGATGCGGCCGCCACGCAGGTGATCGGTGACGCCTGTTTCGACATGGAAATGGCCCGGGCCGCCGGGGTCCGGGCGCTGGGCGTGTCCTACGGTGTCGAACCGGCCGAGCGACTGATGGCGGCAGGCGCGACGCGGGTGTTCCACCACTTCGACGAGATCGCCCCGTGGTTTCCCGGCCTGGGCCGGAAAGAGTCTGCGGCCTAGGGATGGGTCGGCTATGCTAACCTGCGATCAATCGGTGACGAGGAGCGTGCGAGGATGATGAAAAGGACGGTCAAGTTCAGCCTCGGCATTCTGGCGCTCGTGGTGGTGGCCCTGTTGGTGGCGCCCCTGTTCATCAACGTGGAGAGCTACAAGCCCCGCATCGCCACAGCCATCGAGAAGGCCACGGGCAGGCATGTCGAGATCGGCGAGATCCACGCCTCCCTGTTCCCGTGGATCGGCGTCAGCCTGAAGAACGTCAGCCTGGCCAATCGCCAGGGCTTCTCGTCGCGGCCCTTCGCCTCCATCGGCGATCTGGACATCAAGGTGGCCCTGCTGCCGCTGTTCAGCAAGCGCATCGAGATCAAGCGCTTCGAGGTGGACGGCTTCTCGGTTTCCCTGGAGCGCAATGCCGCCGGCGAAGGCAACTGGCAGGGACTGGGCAGCGGCACGGGACAGCCGCAGGCCGCCACCGCGGGCCAGACCACGGCCGGTGCGCCGGAGAAGGCCGCGACCGGCACCCCGATGCGGGCGCTGGCGGCGCTGACCGCCGAATCGATCCATCTTCAGAACGGCCGCCTGCTGTGGGCGGACGCCCAGAGCGGTACGCAGGTCGAACTGACCGATCTCGATCTGCAGGTCGACGATGTCAGCCTGGACCAGCCGTTCGGATTCAACCTGTCCGGCAAGGCCGCCGGCGGCAGCTTCTCGGTGGACGGCAAGGTGGGCCCGATCGGCAGCCTGGCCTCCTTCGACGTGGCCCACCTGCCGGTGCAGGTGCATGTGAAGAGCGAACAGATGTCGCTGAAACCGTTCAAGTCCCTTCTCGCATCCTGGCCGTCGCAGCTCGGTGCGCCGGATCAGGCGTCGCTGGGCATGGATGCCCAGTTCGAACAGCGCCCGGACGGCGTGCGGGTGACGACCGGCGGCGCCAAGCTGGCTGCCGCCTATGCACTGTCCGCCCAATGGAAGGCCGAGATGCCCGATCTCGAGAGCGTGAAGCTGGAACAGGTGCAGCTGGCGGTCGACGGGAAGGATGCGCTCGACGCCAGTGGCAGCATCAGCAAGCTGTCACAGGGGCCGTCCTACCAGTTCACCCTGAACAGCGGCGCCCTGACCCGGGCATGGCTGTCCGGCTTCCTGCCGGCGTTGACCGACATGTATGCCGGCAATCCCTCACCATGGCAGAGCATCAAGTTCGGGGCCATCGTCACCGGCGATACGCGCGGCATGGACGTTCGCGACCTGAAGCTGATGCTGGACAACGATCTGGTGCAGGCCTCCGGCACCGTGACGTTCGGCCGGGCGCCGAGCATCCTGCTCAGGATCGCCGCCAACGACCTGCATGCGGATCCCTGGCTGCCGCAGCCGAAGCAGGCTGCGGCACAGCCCGCGGGCACGCCGGGCGCGCCGGTGCAGGGCGCGGGCGCCACCCCGTCGCAGGGCGCGGCGGCCAAGGCCACGGAGCCCGACCTGCGCTTTCTGGTGCCCTGGGATATCAATGCCCAGATGCAGATCGAGCGGCTGATGCTGAAGGGGCTTTCCTTCGATCACCTGCGTGCCCGGCTTGTCGCCCATGACGGCAAGTTCGATCTGAATCCCTTCCGCTTCGAACTGTCCGGCGGACAGGTCAGCGAACATGCCGTGCTCAATGTCCGGGCCTATCCGGCCCAATGGAGCGAATCGGCCCGCCTCAGCGGCGTGCAGATCGGTCCGGTGCTGAAGGCGCTGGCCGGTACCGACATGCTGGAAGGCACGCTGCAGATGGAGTCCGATACCAAGGCCACCGGGCTGCTGCCGGACCATGCCATGCGTTCGCTGAACGGCCGCGGCCACGTGCTGCTCACCGACGGCATGGTGCGCGGATTCAACATCGCCGCGGCCATGCGCAGCCTGGGCAGCCCGGCGTCGAATGGCCCCCAGAGCACGGATTTCTCGCAGCTGTCCGGCAGCTATGTGCTGGTCAACGGCGTGGCGAAGAACGACGACCTGTTCCTGGCCTCGCCGCTGCTGCGCCTGACCGGCAAGGGCAAGGTCGACCTGGTCAACAAGACGCTGGACTACCATGTGAAGCCGACGCTGGTCGGTACCCTGGTCGGCCAGGGCGATACCGTGACGGCACGCAAGGGCCTGTCGGTGCCGCTGGCCATCTCCGGCCCGTTCAGCCAGCCCAAGGTGCGCCCGGACATCAATGCCGGCACCGTGATCGAGAATCTGAAGAAGGGTGGCGGCCTGGGCGGGCTGCTGCAGGGCGCGCAGCCCCAACAGCCGCCGTCCGGAAACACCCAGAAGCCGAAGACGGCCCCGACCCCGCAGCAACAGCTGAAGAAGGCGATCGAGGGGCTGGTGCCGCGTTTCTAGCGGATGCACGGCTATGCGCGTATTCGAACGTTTGCGCCTCGACCCGGAGCGGCCGCAAGGGCGCCTGATCCGCCGCGCCGCCGAGCTTCTGCGGCAAGGCGTGTTCGCGGCCGTGCCGACCGATACGACCTATACCCTGATGTGCGCACCGGAGGCGTTTAAGGCCCAGGGTGATATCCGTCGCGTGCGCCAATTGGGAGAACGCCACCTGTGGTCGCTGGCCTGCAGCGATCTGTCCCAGGCATCCCGGTACGTGAAGATGGACAACGCAGCCTACCGCATCATGCGCCATCATCTGCCCGGTCCCTATACCTTCATCCTGCCGGCTGCATCGGCGCTGCCCAGGCGTATCTTCGGCAAGCGCCGGGACGTGGGTATCCGCATTCCCGAGCACCCGGTCTGCCGCATGCTGCTTGACGAGTTCGGTGAGCCACTGGTGGCGACGACGCTGATGTTTGCCGGGGAAGATGCGGTCGAGATCGATCCGGAGCGCATCGTGGAACGGTTAAGGGGGAATGATTGCGTCGTGCTCGATGTCGGCTGGGGGGGTATGGTGCCGACCACCGTCATCGACTTGTGCGACGCTGTTCCCGATCTGGTCCGGCAGGGTGCAGGAGAATGGCCGGTCTAAATGAAGGGTTGAGATCGGGTTCGGGAACGGTTACTTGTTCGTGTGGATCGCAAAGGAGGAGCGTGTGAGGAGAAAGAGAGCAAAAGAATCAACAGGCGCCGCGATGAGCGTGGAGGAGCGCAAGGCGGCGAGCTCGCTGGCGGGCATCTTCGGCCTGCGCATGCTGGGCCTGTTCCTGATCCTGCCGGTCTTTTCGACCTATGCGCACGGCCTGAAGGGAGCGCACGAGCATCCGGAACTGGTGGGCATCGCGCTGGGTGCCTACGGCCTGACCCAGGCGATACTGCAGATCCCGTTCGGCATGATATCCGACAAGCTCGGGCGCAAGCCGGTCATCGCCTTCGGCATGCTGTTGTTCGCCATCGGCAGCGTCGTCGCCGCCATGTCGCACACCATCACCGGCGTGCTGATCGGGCGCGTGATCCAGGGCTCGGGCGCGGTGGCGGCCGCAGTCATCGCCCTGACGGCGGACCTGACGCGCGAGGAGGTCCGGACCAAGGCCATGGCCATGATCGGCATGACCATCGGCGTGTCCTTTGCGGTCTCGATGGTACTGGGGCCGCTGCTCGACCGCTGGATTCACGTATCCGGCATCTTCTGGCTGACGGCGGTGCTGGCGATCGGATCCATCCTGTTCCTGTACATGGTCGTGCCCGAGCCCAAGAAGCTGATGCACCACCGAGACGCCGAGGTGACGCCGTCGCTGTTCGGCGAGGTGCTGCGCGATGCCAACCTGCTGAGGCTGGATGCCGGCGTGTTCATCCTGCATGCGGCGCTGACCGCGCTGTTCGTGGTGCTGCCGCTGGTGCTCGCCGATCCGCATTTCCACCTGCTGAAGCAGACCAACCAGTGGATGCTGTATCTGCCGGTGATGCTGTTCGCGTTCGTGTTCATGGTGCCGCTGATCATCGTCGCCGAGGCCCGGCGCAAGATGAAGCAGATATTCTCTCTGTCGATCGCGCTGTTGGCGGCAGCCTGCGTGCTGCTGGCGACCTCGCACCATTCGTTGTGGGCGATCGGCTTCGCGCTGCTGGTGTTCTTCACCGGCTTCAACACGCTGGAGGCGAGCCTGCCGTCGCTGATCTCCAAGTACGCCCCGGCCGGGGCCAAGGGCACGGCGGTCGGTGTCTATAACAGCTGCGAGTTCTTCGGCGCCTTCGTCGGCGGTGTGCTGGGCGGCTTCATCTACAGCCCCGCCAAGGAGAACTACGCCACCGTGTTCTGGGTCGTGGCCGGCCTGTTCGTCGTGTGGCTGCTGATCGCGCTGACCATGAAGCAGCCGCCCTATCTGTCGACGCGCATGCTGCACGTCGAGGCCAGCGATCCGGAGGCGGTCCGCGCCATCGAGCAGCGGCTGCGCGCCGTGGCCGGCGTGGCGGAAGCGGTGATCGTCGTCGAGGAAGGGGCGGCCTATTGCAAGGTCGACAGCAAGGTCGTCGACGAACAGGCATTGCTGGCGGCTGCCGCCGTCTAGTTTCTCCTGCCCATCAGGGTGCGGCGGAACGCCGCATCCATGGGAGATGATGGGAAGGCAAAGCCGGTATCGGCGTGACGGCCCATGGCCGGGGTGCGGGATGTTCGTCCCGCACCCCGGCCTGTGTTCAGCTTAGGGGGGGGCATGCGTACGGGGCCATCCGCGTCCTATATCAATCATTCCGCGCTCGGGATCGTATTCCTGACGGTGTTCCTGGATCTGCTCGGGTTCGGCATCGTGCTGCCCTTGATGCCCATCTATGCGCAACTGCCGCAATTCCATGCCAGCAGCACGCAGATCGGCTGGCTGATGGCGGTGTATTCGTTGATGCAGTTCATCTTCGCCCCCATCTGGGGACGCATGTCGGATCACGTCGGACGCAAGCCGATCCTGATCATCGGCCTGTTCGGATCGGCGGCGGCCCATCTTGTCTACGGCTTGGCCGGATCGCTGACGGTGCTGTTCCTGGCCCGGATGGTGGCGGGCGTCAGCGGTGCCAACCTGGCGACCGCGCAGGCGGTGATCGCCGATGTGACCAGTCCCGACAAGCGTGCGGCCGGCATGGGCATGATCGGCGCGGCGTTCGGCCTGGGCTTCGTGATCGGGCCGGCGCTGGGCGGCCTGCTGTCCGGCCCCGATTTCGGCAACCATCCGGAATATGCGCCGTATGCGGCATCGGTGCTGTGCTTTCTGAACGGCATCATGGGCATCCTGCTGCTGCCCGAGACCCGGCGTGCCGGCGGGCAGGCGAAGCAGTGGGTGTCGCCGCTGTCGATCGAGCCCTGGAAGCTGGCGTTCTCCCATCCCCTGGTGGCCATGCTGCTGCTGGTCAGCATGCTGCTGATCACGGGTTTTGCCAGCTTCGAGGTGGCCCTGCCGTTGTACGGCAAACTGAAGCTCGGCTGGTCCTTGACCTCAGTGGGCTATTTCTTCGCCTATATCGGCGTGCTGATCACGGTCGTACAGGGGCTCTTGGTGCGGCGCGTGGTGCCGTGGCTCGGGGAGGTGCGGACGGCCATGGCGGGGTTCGTGATGCTGATCCTGGCCTTCGCCCTGCTCGCGGCCGCTCCCGGTCCGGGGATGCTGATGGTGATCGCAGTGCCGCTGACGGTCGGCTTCGGGCTGTTGACGCCGAGCCTGAGCGCATTGTTGTCCCGGATCACCTCGCACGATGCCCAGGGCACCGTCATGGGACTGTACCAGTCGGTCAACAGCCTCGGGCGCGTCGTCGGCCCGGCACTCGGCGGGTTCTTTTTCGCCGCGCAGACCATGGGCATGCACGGCCCGTCGGCGCCGTTCGTGGCCGCGTGCGCCATGCTGGTGCCGGCCATGCTGCTGCTGGCCTACGTGGCCACCCGTCATCCGGTGTAGCCCGGGCTTCGGGCACGTCGGGCCCTAGGCCCGCTGTCGGCGCTGCCGTCCGGCCTGCTTCAGCCAGGCCCCGGCCGCACTGAGGGCGAACAGGACGCACAGGGTCAGCACCACGGTGGCCCCCGAGGGCCAGTTGTAGGCGTACGAAACCAACAGTCCCACCAGCGTACCGCCGACCGAGATGCCGAGGCTGATCGCCCATAACGCCCCGAGGCTGCGTCCCCAGAACCAGGCGCAGGCGGCCGGCAGGACCATCAGGCCGGTGGTCAGCACGATGCCGGCGAGCTTGACGCACAGGATCACGGCCAGCGCCACGATGCCGTGCAGCATGAAACGGTAGGCCGAAACCGGGACGCCGCTGGCGGCGGCGGCGGTGGCATCGAAGGCGATGGCCCACCAGGCGCGCGCGGCCAGCAGCAGGCTGCCGAGCACCACGGCGGCGGCGACATACAACCAGATCACGTCGCCGTGCGAAATGGTCAGGATATTGCCGAACAGCCAGCCGAACAGGTCGACCTGATAGCGGCTGGTGGTCGACAGCAGCACGATGCCCAGGGCCATGGCGCCGGCGAACAGCAGGCCGGTGCCGGCATCGTTGTTCAGGCGCAGCTTGCCGGAGGTCGAGGGGATCAGCAGCCAGGCCACGGCGATGGCGACGACGGTGACGGTGGGCAGCAGCGGCAGCGCCAGCACCACGGCCAGGCCGAGACCGGCCAGCGAGGCGTGCGAGACGCCGACAACCAGGAAGGACAGGCGGTGCGCCAGGATCATCACCGAGATACTGGCCGTGGTGACGGCAATCAGCAGCGCGGGCAGCAGCGCACTGCGCATGACCTCGCTGGCCAGGAAGTGCGCGATCAGCGTCATCAGTGGCGATGGCCGGATGCTGCGCCGGGGACGCAGCCGATGCAGCGCGAATCGTGGGCGATGACGTGCATGTGCTCGCCGTACATGGCATGCCAGATGTCCTCGGGGATCTGCTCCCCCTTCATGGCGTGGTAGTGGACGCGGCGGTTCAGGCAGGCCACCGAGTCGACGTAGCCGGTGATGGCGGCGATATCGTGCTCGACCATGACGACGGCCATCGCCTGCTCGTCGCAAAGCCGGCGCAGCAGGCGGTAGAGCCGTTCCTGGGCCGAGGTGTCGAGGGCGGCCGACGGCTCGTCCAGCAGCAACAGCCGTGGCCGGCTGATCAGGGCCTTGGCCAGGCGCACCCGCTGGCGTTGGCCGCCGGACAGCTGGCGGAAATCGCGGTCGATCAGATCCACGCTGTCCACCTGCTCCAGCGCCCACCGGACATCGTCCGGGGACGCATGCCGGCGCCATAGCGGTGCGGCGTAGCGGGGCGTGCCCATGGCCACGACATGGCGCACGTTGAGCGGCAAGGACGGCAGATCGTCGTGCATCTGCGACAAGAAACCGACCTGTTGCAGCAGTTGGTGGCGGTTCAGGCGCCTGAGGGGCTGTCCGAACAGCGCGACGCCTCCCTCGGCGGGCTCGATCAGGCCGGCGATCACCGACAGCAGGGTGGACTTGCCGGCCCCGTTGGGCCCGACGATGCCCAGGAAATGGCCGGCCGCAAGCTCCAGGTCAATGTCCTGCAGGATCGGGGCCTGGGCCGGGCCCACCGACACACCGGACAGCCTCAGCACGGGCGACGTCATGGCTGCATCCGCTTGAGGTTGTCGCGCATCAGTTCGTCCCAATTCATGGTGTTCGTGCCCAGGGCATCGAGCGTGATCATGCGTACGGGATGCGGGCTGTGTCCGGCGATCCAGTCCAGGCCCTGGTTGCCATGGCGCTGTTCTGCGATCAGCACTACGCCTGGATGCGCATCGATCATCCGCAGCGCACGGTCCAGGTCGCGGGGGCCGAATTCCTGCTCATGCCTGGGTGACTCCAGTACGGCCCGCACCGGTACCCCGACCAGTTCGCACATCGGTTTCCAGGACGGGTGTTGCATGATGACGCCATCCTTCCTGTAAGGGGCCAGTGCCTGTCGCCATGCGGCCTCGATGTGCCGGGTGTCGGCGATGGCCACGGGCAAGCGGGCCCGGATCGTCGCCGCGCGGGCCGGGTAGATCTTCTCGAGTTCCGCGGCCAGCTGCGGCAGGACGGCGCGGACCAGGGCCGGACTGGTCCAGCCGTGGCTGGTATGCGGCCATAGATCGAGGGTGGTTGCGGGCGATGCGAGACCGGACCAGCCACTGTCGTCGTAGGAGGCGCGGATGAACAGGGACGCCTGCTTCAACTCCTCGGTGGCCTTCGGCGTCATCTGGAAGTGATGGGGATCGGCAGTCGGCGGCAACAACACCGTGATGTCGGCCTTGGCATCGAGCATGCGCACCAGTCCGCCCAAGGGGGGCAGCGTGACGGTAATGTCCGCCGCCCGGGACAGGGCCGGTGCCAGCAGCATGGCCAGGATCGCCATGGCGGCAAGTCGGGCGGATCCGGTCAATAATCGCCTTTTTTCGATCCGCGCTCTATGATCCGGGGAGGTCCGAAGCATGGAGGGTCGGCATCCGCAATCGGATACGCGTGAAGGGCGTGTCACGAAGGCACGTCCGGGTACGAAGGTGGCGGAGTTCAGCATGGGAAGGAGGCTGAGGTTTGCATGGTGTCTATGCTAGGGAGGGTATGTCATCCACGCAACGACGGCGCCACCGATGACGAAAAAAGGATAGTACGGTCATGATATCGCCCGATTATTTTGCTCAGCGCTGGAGTTGGTACCATCCAATTCTTACCCGGGGAGAGAGTCCGGCCAGTCGCTGTCATATCGATGTCCGCCGCCTGCCCCTGCGCGTACCGGGGCAGGATGCACGGGAATACATCCCCTTCGCCCTGCATTCCCAGTTGCAGCAGGCGCTTTCCCAGGCACTGTCACGGTTGCAGGACTATGCGGTCCGTTACATGGTCAAGGGCGAAAAGGTGTCGGCTCACCAGCTGCCGCAGACCGATGCCGAATCGCGGGCGATGATCCATTTCCTCAGGGAAAAGTATCCGCATATTTCGAGAAGCCTGCTCCATCACTGGTGTGCCGATGAGAAGGGAGCGCCGGCCCTGCTGAAGCTTTGGAAGGATCTGTGGATGCGTGGCTGGCAGCAGGAGAAGGCGGACATGGCGCCCTGGGTGCCGGCGGTCAACGTGCTGCTGCTGCGCCTGATGCGCGAATCTCTGGCCCGGCTACCGAAGGAGCACATGGACCAGACCTCGCATGCGACGCTCTGCATCCTCGGCGGCCTGTATCAGTGGGCCCTGATGGCCTTCCTGAAACAGCATGCGGAAGGCTCGGTGGAGGTCACGCGCATCGCTACCTACGAGTCGATGGTGATCCCGGCCACGCCGATGGCCTTCATGCCCCACCAGCCGGACGACTCCCTGATCGGCGATGATCGTCAGATCATCATGGCCTACGGGCTGGAGCCGGATCTGGTACCGCGCATGCGCAGCATGCGCAAGAAGCTCGGCCCCAAGAACGAGGCCGGCATGCTGGTGCTGCTCGGCAAGGACCGGTTGGGCGGCCATCTGCTCAGGCGAAGCTGGGCCCGCCTGGCCCTGTGGGACCTGGCGGAGAAGACGGGTGACGGCGCATGGATGCGCTGGGTGCTGAACGCCAAGCATCTGGACCAGCTTCTGACCGCCCCGGATCAGCTGGACCCGGCGGTCGTCGAGCAGCTCGAGGCGAATCGCCAGCATCCCATCGCCGCGTGGCTGCTGCACGAGCGCGGTGGCGGCGGCCTGTTCCGCAAGGGCGGCGGGGGGGAGCCGTGGCTCCATGATGATCGCACGCTGCATGCCTTCCGGGTGTTCGAGGAGGACGTGCAGGTGGAAATCGCCAGGCGCAGGTCGGAGCGGCTGTGGCTCGACCAGATGCCGGCCATTGCAGGCAAGGCACGGGGCAACGAGGCCGACAAGCTGCTGGAGGTGGCGTACCGGGAAGGCAAGATCGTGTTCCTGGTGCCGGGCACGGAGTCCTCGCTGCACAGCGGGGCGAAGCTGTCATCCAAGCAAGGCTGCCTGATGGTCGATTGGTCCGATTATCTGGCAGCGATGACCTCGCTGCAGGATGATGTCGGCCACTTTATCGGCAAGGATTTTCTGCCGGTGATGCTCAAGAGCATTTCCGGCGGAGGCAAGGTCTTCATGGACAGCTTTTCCGCCGCCGGCTGCGTGCTGCGCGGGCCGGTGATGCCGTTGGTGGAACTGGGCCTGTCCATCCGTCAGCAGCTGCGCGAATGGTATATGCAAGTGCATGAGGCCCAGGCCGGCGGGGAGATCGATGTGCCGGCAGTCTCCATGTGCCTGGCCCTGGTCGGGGAATGGGCCTATGCCGAGTCCGCCCATGCCGGACAGGAGGCCTTCCGGTTCGCCTTCAGCCTGGCAGTGCCGCAGGCCTCGGCCGGCCTGGCCCGCGATGGCGGGGTCGGACGGCTGGCGGCATACCGCGATGCCAAGACCGGCCTGAAGCCCTATGGCGGGGTCCGGGTGGAGAGCGTCGACACCGGTACCGGACAGAAGGTCCAGCTTCTGTACAACGCAGGCTTCGCCCTGACGGCCGCCGCCGTGTCCGAATTGACGTCGGCCGTTCGCGAACGGGCGACAGTGCGCGAGTTTCGGCTGGACCGGGATGTCGCCCGGTCCGTGTTGCGCGAGTTCCGCCTGCCCGATGGCAAGTTCGACCTGTTTTGCATCCAGCAGGGCGCTGAGGGCATGCCCGTGCTGCTGCTGATGGTCGGACGGCCCTGTCTGTCCGGTGTGGATGTGGATCTGTACGAGTTGCTTGATCCGAATTCGCCGGCGGTGCTGCGCATCGTCGAAGAGGGACTGCCCCGCTGGCGTTGAACCCGGGCATGGCCGATGACGGGAACGGAACCCCTGCGTCCGTCCCGTTGCTTCCGGAAGCGGCCGCTTGGCTCGAGGGCGCGGCGCTGCCATCCCGGCTGGCCGTAGCCTGGTCCGGAGGCGCGGACTCCACGGCGCTGTTGCTGGCCTTGCGCTCTCAGGGGCACCAGGTGGAGGCCTGGCATGTCGATCACGGGTGGCGTGCCGCTTCGGAATCGGAGGCGGCGGCGCTGGCCCGGCGTGCCACAGCGTGGGGGGTCCCGTTCCGCAGTGCACGTGTTGCCGAGGCGTCGGCCGCCAATCGCGAGGCGGCGGCCCGGGAAGTCCGCTACCGTCAGTTCGCACACTGGGCCGAGGCCGGGGGCGTGCACGTACTTTGCCTGGCCCACCACCGCGAGGATCAGGCGGAAACCGTCTGCATGCGTATGCTGCAGGGATCCGGCATGCACGGCATCCGCGGTATGGCCGGGATGCGCGAGGCCCGTGGCCTGAGGCTGTTGCGTCCCTTGCTGCACGTGTCGCGCGATGATCTGAGGCAGGCCCTGCGCCGGGCCGGCGTGTCCTGGCTCGAGGATCCGAGCAACCGGGATATGAGCCTGTGGCGCAACCGCATCCGCCATCGCCTGTTCCCGGCCATGCAGGCCGTGGGAACGGATCCCTGGAACCTGTTCCTGCGCTGGGGTGAGCAGGCCGGGCGACTGGCGGCCGTCATCGACGGACGGATCGCGCAGGTGCCGCTGATCCACGCCGCCGGCAGCGTGTCGCTGGCATGGCGGGACTGGTCGGCGCTGGTGCCGCCGGCCCGGGCGCGGATGCTGCAAAAGATGGTCCGCATCCTGCTCGGCGAGGGCGTGGTGCCCGGCCGGCGGCATATCCTGATGGTCGAGGCCTGGACGGCCAGAAACGGTTCGGGGGGGCTGGATCTTTCACGCTGCCGCCTGCGCCGCCGCCAGGGCCGCCTGCATCTCGCGGCAGTGTCAGAACGTCACGGAAATCATGGATCGATTGGCGATTCATCGAATTTTCATGCAAGCTAGGCATGTTTTTTGTGTGCTTGTCTTGGTAGGCTGATCATAGTTGAATACAGACAAGCGTAGTCAGGGCCGGGTCCCTGAAGCAGGGGTAGCAAGGAATGGGTAAGAATTTGCTGTTGTGGCTGGTCATCGGTCTGACCATGATGAGCCTGTTCAACATGTTCAGTACGCCGATGCAGAAGGGCGAGAAGATGTCGTACTCGACCTTCATGGAGCGTGTGGACCAGGGCATGGTGGAAACAGCGACGATCAAGGATCACCAGGTGGCCGGCCAGTACCGCAATACGCAGGGTGAGCTGAAAACCTATCAGGTCCAGGTGCCGCCCGATGACTCGACGCTGACCAAGCGCCTGCTGGACAACCATGTGGTGGTCAATGTCGAGGAGCCGGAGCAGGTACCGTTCTTCCTGTCGGTGCTGATCTCCTGGTTCCCGATGCTGCTGCTGATTGCCGTCTGGGTGTTCTTCATGCGCCAGATGCAGGGGGCCGGCAAGGGCGGGGCGCTGTCCTTCGGCAAGAGCCGCGCCAAGATGCTGACCGAGAACAAGAACCGCGTGACCTTCGAGGACGTGGCCGGTTGCGACGAGGCCAAGCAGGAGGTCACCGAGGTCATCGAGTTCCTGCGCGATCCGTCAAAATTCACCCGCCTGGGCGGCAAGATCCCGAAGGGCGTACTGCTGGTCGGACCTCCGGGTACCGGCAAGACCCTGCTCGCCCGCGCCATCGCCGGCGAGGCCGAGGTGCCGTTCTTCTCGATCTCCGGTTCGGATTTCGTCGAGATGTTCGTCGGCGTCGGCGCCTCGCGCGTGCGCGACATGTTCGACCAGGCCAAGAAGCAGGCGCCCTGTATCGTGTTCATCGACGAGATCGACGCCATGGGCCGTCATCGCGGCGCCGGCATCGGCGGCGGCAACGACGAGCGCGAGCAGACGCTGAACCAGCTCTTGGTCGAGATGGACGGCTTCGAGTCCAACGAGGGCGTGATCCTGGTGGCGGCCACCAACCGTCCGGACGTGCTCGACCCGGCGCTGCTGCGCCCGGGACGCTTCGACCGCCAGGTGGTGGTGCCGACACCGGATATCGGCGGCCGCGAGCAGATCCTGAAGGTGCACATGCGCAAGGTGCCGTTGTCGGCCGATGTCGAGGTCAAGACGCTGGCGCGGGGTACCCCCGGCTTCTCCGGTGCGGATCTGGCCAACCTGGTCAACGAGGCGGCGCTGAATGCCGCGCGCCTGAACCGGGACAAGGTGTCCAAGGCGGATTTCGAGACGGCCAAGGACAAGGTCATGATGGGTGCCGAGCGCCGCTCGATGATCCTGTCGGACGAGCAGAAGCGTACCACGGCCTACCACGAGGCCGGCCATACGCTGGTGGCCAAGAACCTGAAGCACGCCGATCCGGTGCACAAGGTCAGCATCATCCCGCGTGGCCGTGCCCTGGGCGTGACCATGCAGCTGCCGATGGAGGACCGCTTCAACCATGATCGCGAGTATCTGGAGGACCAGATCGCCATCATGATGGGCGGCCGCCTGGGCGAGGAACTGGTGCTCAACCAGATGACCACCGGCGCCTCGAACGATTTCGAACGTGCCACCAAGCTGGCCCGGAACATGGTCACGATGTGGGGCATGAGCGAGTCGATGGGTCCGATGGTCTACGGCGATCGCGACGAGGAGATCTTCCTCGGTCGCGAGGTGACCCGGCACCAGAATATCTCCGAGGACACGGCCCGCAGCATCGATACCGAGGTGCGTCGTCTGATCGATACCAACTACGCCAGGGCCAAGAAGATCCTGATGGATCACATGGACCAGCTGCACCGTGTGGCCGAGGCGCTGATCGAGTACGAGACGCTCGAGGATGACGAGATCGACCAGGTAATGGCGGGCAAGAAGCTGCATCGCGAGGCACCGCCGGAGAAGCCGCATACGCCGCCGCCGTCGGCGTCCGCGCCGGCCGCGACGACACCGCCGGTCGAGATCAAGGGCAAGGAAGCCGGCCAGGAGGGCTGATGTCGGCGGGATCGCGCTGGCATCGGCCGGCCGACGGCGATGCCTGGATCATGGGGGTGCTCAATTGCACCCCCGATTCATTTTCGGACGGTGGCCGTTATGTCGATACCGGGGCGGCGGTGGCCCATGGGCTCATGCTGCGCGATGCCGGCGCCCGGCTGATCGATGTCGGCGGGGAGTCGACGCGTCCGGGGGCCGAGTCCGTGCCCGTGCAGGAAGAGTTGCGTCGCGTGATTCCGGTCATCCAGTCCCTGGTGCGCGAGGGATGCCAGGTGTCCGTGGATACCACCAAGGCGGCGGTGATGCGTCTGGCCGTCGAGGCCGGGGCCACGATGATCAATGACGTGACGGCCCTGGCCGGGGATGGCGATGCGCTGGCCGCGGCGGCGGAGAGCGGGGCGGACGTGTGCCTGATGCATATGCAGGGAAGGCCGCGGACCATGCAGGAGCATCCCCATTACGATGACGTGGTCGGCGAGGTCCGTACGTTCTTTGCACGGCGTATCGACGCCTGCCTGGCGGCCGGCATCCGTGAGGATGCCATCGTGCTCGATCCGGGCATCGGCTTCGGCAAGCGCCTCGAGGACAACCTGGCTCTGATCGCCCGGCTACCGGTGTTCCGGCAGGCATTCGGCCTGCCGCTGGCGCTCGGGGTGTCGCGAAAGTCCTTCCTGGGTGCGCTGACCGGTGCGCCCGTAGAGGACAGGGAGACCGAGACCGCGGCGGCGGTAAGCATCGGCGTGTTTGCGGGTGCGGACATCCTGCGCGTGCACGACGTGGCCATCCAGCGCCGGGCCATACGCGTGGCCTCGGCCCTGCGGCAGGCGTGCAGCCCGGATGGACCGGTCGGCTAGGCGGGTGCGGCGACCGGCTGGGACGGAAGCGGCAGCAGGTTTTTCGTGTCGATGACGCGCGACAGCATTTCGAGGAACGCATCGACGACCGGTCCGGTCTGCCGGTTGCGATGCCGCAGTTGGTGCAATGGTCGCTGGAAAATGACATCGCGGCAGGGAATGCGCACCAGCGTGCCGGCTCTGATCTCGTTGATGACCGTCAGGTAGGAGACCCCGGCGATACCGGCACCGGCCAGCACGGCACCCTTGACGGCCTCGGTGCTGCCGAGTGTGAAGACGGCGCGTGGTTCCGAGCAGCCATTCGTGCGCAGGATGCGCTCCAGCACGGCCTGGGTGCCGGATCCCGGCTCGCGCATCACCCAGGCATGCCGGCACAGGGTGGACATGTCGGCGGAAAGGCCTTCGCTGGTCAATGGATGTCCGGCCGGGGCGATGATGGCCAGCTCGTCGTGCATGAAGACGCACCCATCCAGTTCCTGATGCTCGGCAAATCCCTCGGTGAATCCGAGGTCGATACGGTCCTCCAGCAACAGGCGCTGGATGGCATCGGTATTGCCGATCTCCAGGTGGATATCCATGGTCGGATACAGGGCGCGGAACTGGGCCAGTACGGCGGGCAGCAGGTAGTTGCCGATCGTCGTGCTCGCCCCCAGCGACAGTCGCCCCGATTTCAGGTTGCAGATCTCCTCCATCGAGGCGCGCGCGCGGGCGCTCAGGGCAAAGATGCGGCTGGCGTAATCGTGCAGCACCAGCCCCGCTTCCGTCAGACGCACGCCGCGTGGTTCGCGGTCGAGCAGGGCGAGTCCCAGCGCGTCCTCGAGCGACTTCAGTTGCCGGGATACGGCCGGTTGTGTGATATAGAGCCGCTCGGCGGCCTTGCTGAGGCTCCCCGTTTCGGCTACGGCGTGGAATACAGCGAGATGGCGTAGGTTCATAGGTATTACCCCAGGTTATGCAGAACAGCATAAACATGCATTTGATGCATGGCCTGCGCAAGCATAATTTTTTCTGCCTTAGCAAAGGGGCAACAGATGATGCCCTTATGGAGGAGGAAAGAATGAAGTCAGTATTGAATTTGCGAGTATGGGTGGCGGCACTGGCCGTGGGTCTGGCGATGCCGGCCATGGCCATGGCCGGTGAATGGGTCACCCCGGCGATCGATGGTTACGGTGGTGTGCATCCGCTGCCGCATGCGATGGTGCAGCCCAATCCCAAGCACCGTTACAAGGCGATCTTTGACGTCACCAGCCATGCCAAGGATCCGAGCGAGGTCAATCCGGGCCTGAAGCATGTGGCCCGCGCGGTCAACGCCTTCGCTTCGGCGGGTGTGCCGCTTTCCCACCTGCATTTCGTGGCGATCGTGCACGGTCCGGCTACGTCGGCGATCTTGAGTGATGCGGCTTACAAGAAGCTCTTCAATGTGGATAACCCCAATATCGACTTGCTGAGCAAGCTGAAGAAGGCCGGTGTCAAGGTCTTTGTCTGCGGCCAGGCGATGTACGATCTCAAGTACCCGCTTGCCGATGTTTCCAAGGATGTGCACGTGGCGCTGTCGGCGCTGCCGACGGTGGTCATCTACGGTGACATGGGCTATGCCTACATGAAGCAGTAAGGAGCATGGGGTTCCCGGCCACTGGATGGCCGGGAACCCTTGCTTTGCATCGAAGACTTATCAGGGGAGGAAGACGAAGAATGCGATATCGGAATCATGTGTTGCGGATGCTGTTGGTGATGATGTTGGTGGTGGCGGGCCATGCCTACGCCGCAGAGGGGGCGAATTCCCCGCCGTGGAGCAAGCCGATGGTCACGGGCGAACCGTTTACCATCGACGGGATCGAGAACGCCCCGGACCTGCATGGCGACGTCAACGATCCCCAGCTGGTCGTGTTCTTCGCCGGCAACCAGTACATGCTGGTCAACCGCCTGCTGGAGGCCTTCCAGCACAAGTATCCGAAGTACACGCGCGTGTTCGCCGAAACGCTGCCGCCAGGCGTGCTCGTCCGCCAGATCGACAAGGGCGGGATCGTGGTCGGCAACATGCGCATCAGCCTCAAGCCGGATGTCTATACCGCAGGCAAGGGCCGCATCCGCGCCATGCAGAAGAAGCTGGGCTGGTTCAGCAAGACCAAGGACTATGCCCGCAACCGGCTGGCGATCATGACCGCCGCGGGTAATCCCGCCCATATCACGGGCTGGGCCAGCCTCGCCGATCCCGAGCTGAAGCTGTGCATGCCCAACCCGACCACCGAGGGCATCGCCAACCACGCCATCATCCCGGCGCTGCGCGCCAGCGGGGGCGACAAGCTGGTCGACGCCGTGTACCGCGACAAGGTCAAGGCCGGCACCACGCTGTTGACGCATATCCACCATCGGCAGACGCCGATGATGATCATGAACGGCCAGTGTGCGGCCGGTGCGGTCTGGTACACCGAGGCCTACTTCCACGCACATATCGCCAAGCATCCGCTGGCAATGGTCGAGGTTCCGGCCAGTCAGAACCATGTTGTGACCTATACCGCGGCAGCGATGAAGAACGCCCCGCATCCGGAGGCGGCGGCAGCGTTCCTGGCGTTCCTTGGCAGCCCCGAAGGCCAGGCGATTTATCGGCACTACGGCTTCATGGCGCCCTAGTCCGGGCGTCGATGGCCAACAGGAGATGACGGCAAGCGATAGTATCAACAGCAACAGGGGAGCGAATCATGGAAACGGGTAGTACGACACAACGTAATGAATGGACGCTGGCGAGGGTGTTCGCCCTTGCCGGCCTGATGGCCCTCGGTGTCCGCCTTGTCCAGGGCTGGGTGTTCTGGGGCGGGGCCTCGCGCCGGATGATCTATGCCTACAAGGAAGTCCACGGGCATATGAGCGCCGTGAAACTGAACCCGGACGTGGGCGGCTACGTCGCCAACAAACTGGTCCATGCCATGCCGGGCTCGATGTTTCCCAACCTCATCGACTGGATCATCATGCATGGCGGGTTCCTGCATTTCATGGTGTGGTTCTGGACCCTGGTGGAGCTGGTGGTCGGCGTCGCCCTGATCGTCGGGTTCGCCACCCGCTTCATGGCCTTCGCCAGTGTCGGCCTGAGCGTCTCGGTGATGATGATCTTCGGGTGGATGGGATCGACCTGTGTCGACGAATGGACCATGGCGTCGGCGAGTTTCGCCATGGGTACGCTGCTGATGCTCACCGGCGGCGGTTCCTGGTCGGTGGATCAGTGGCTGGCCCGGCGCAATCCTGTCATGGCCGAGAGCGGCTGGTTCAGGCTGCTGTTCTCCGGCGAGCTTCCCTATGAAGGCACGCACAAGTGGAGCATCTGGCTGGGCATCATCTCGATCGTGTTCACGGTCGGTACCTACCAGTACCTGCACGGCGCGGTGTTCAGCCTGTTGAAGGCGCGCACGGACTTCCATCACTACCACATGAAGCTGGACAATGCCGAGGCCAAGCCCAACGGCGAGGTCAGCTTCCATGCCTATGTGAATGCAGGTCCGGACACCGGCAAGCTGTACGTGATCGCTGCCCAGTTGCTTGATACGGGCGGCCATGTCGCGGAGCAGTGGGGCGGCGAGCAGCTGTCCGCGCTGGGCAAGGGCGCCATCGTCAACCGCTACACGCAGGCCTGGGCTTCGCAGATCAAGCCGTCGGCCTATGGTATCGGCGGTGTCGTGGGGGCGAAGGCCACCATCACCCTGCCGGCACAGGCCGGCAGCAAGGCGTTGTCCGGCTCGGGCTACACCCTGCGTCTGACCACCATCGACGGCAAACACCTGGATACGCCGGTGGCCGTACAGCCTTGAGCCTTCCGGGGTGCGCGTGTTGACGCCATCGCACGCGCGCCCCGGTCCTCAGAGGGCCGGCGGAACGGCGGGATCGATCCGCAAGATTGAATAGATGGTGCTGCAACCGTTATCCTCAGGCTAATGGACTGGCAGTTCGGATTGCGGGACGCGGTGGATATCGCCCTGGTGGCGGTCGTGGTCTATTTCGTGCTGCGCCTGATCCAAGGCACGCGTACGGTGCAGATGCTGATCGGTCTGGCCGTCGTGCTCGTGGTCTACGAACTGTCGCGCCTCTTCGGACTGCTGACCGCCGAATGGCTGTTCGGGCAGTTCTTCTCCGTGTTCATCGTCATCCTGGTCATCCTGTTCCAGCACGATATCCGGCGGGGACTGATGCGGGTTGCGATCAACCCGCTCGGGGGCGGTTCGGCCGCCAATACCGAGGACCTGGCCGTGACGATCCTGGTCGAGGCCAGTCTGGCGCTGTCCCATCGCAACTGGGGTGGCCTGATCGTGCTGGAGCGATCGACCGGCCTGAAGCATCTGTACGACAGCGGCGTGGAGATGGACATGCCCCTGCGCCCGGACGTGGTGCTGACGTTGTTCTGTCCTGCCGCACCCATGCATGACGGTGCCATCATCGTCCGCCAGCATTCCGGGGGGTGGCGCATCGCCGCCGCCCGCGTGTTGCTGCCGCTGGCGCAGGCCAACGCCGTCGGCGGCGAATTCGGCACCCGCCATCGGGCCGCCGTGGGCCTGAGCGAGGAAAGCGATGCGCTGGTCATCGTCGTTTCGGAGGAGACCGGGGCCATCCGCCTGGCCGAGGACGGGCGTCTCAGCGACGCGCTGGACAGCGCGACCCTGCGCCGGGAGCTGACGGGTCGGCTGCTGCCCGCCCTGGAGGCCGGCGCCGGTCTTTCCCGCAGCAATCTGGATGCCGGCGACACGGGGCAGGGCGAATGAGGCCTGTCCTGCGGCGGGCGGCCATGCCGTTCCTGTCCCTGCTGATCGCGACCGGCCTGTGGCTGCACGTGCACGGCCAGGGGGAGGGCACGGTCAGTCTGGATGTGCCGCTGCAGATCCACGGCCTGTCGGGCGGCTTGGTGGTGGTCAACGATCTGCCCGACCACGTTCGGGTCACGGTCAGCGGCCTGCAGGCCCGCCTCGGCACCCTGTCCTCCCGGGACCTGCATGTGCCCGTCGATGCCTCGAACCTGAAGGAGCCGGGGGTCACGGAAATCGCCATCAAGGCCGGCGATGTCGCGGTGCCGCCCGGACTCAGCATCGACAAGATCCAGCCGGACCGCCTGCAGCTGCAGGTGGACCGCATCGTCAAGCGCCCCATCCCCGTGCATGTGCGCTTCGACCTGCCGCCGGGATGGCGGGTGGACGGCCTGCAGGTGGATCCGCCCAGGGTCGAGCTCAACGGGCCGGAGGTATGGCTGGATTCACTGGTCAACGTCAATTCGGAGGTCGTCCGCATCGATACGCCGGCGGCGGGTCCCTTCGAGCGGGAAGCCGGCATCGAAAGCCCCACCGGCAAGGCCATCCACCTGGTGAATGACCGGATCAAGGTAAAGGTTCGCGGCATTTTGGTTTATGATGCACCGGTGCAGCCCGGCAGCGGAGGGAAGTGATGCGCAAATATTTCGGGACGGACGGTGTGCGCGGCACGGTCAACCAGGAGCCGATGACCGCCGAGTTCGCGCTGCGGCTGGGCCGGGCTGCCGGCCACGTGCTGACCAATCACCTGTCCCACCGTCCCCATATCCTGATCGGCAAGGACACGCGGCTTTCCGGCTACATGATCGAATCGGCGCTGTGCGCCGGCCTCACCGCCCAGGGCATGAATGTGCTGCTGGTCGGGCCGGTACCGACGCCGGCGGTGGCCTACCTGACCCGCAGCCTGCGTGCGGATGCCGGGGTCGTGCTTTCGGCATCGCACAACCCGGCGGGGGACAACGGCATCAAGTTCTTCGGGGCCGACGGCTACAAGCTTCCGGACAGCATCGAGCTGGAGATCGAGCAGTGCCTGGATGTGCTGCCGCCATTGCCCGATGCCATGAAGATCGGCAAGGCCAGCCGCATCGACGATGCACGGGGCCGCTATGTGGAGTTCTGCAAGGCTTCCCTGCCGCGGGACATGCGTTTCGATGGGCTGAAGGTGGTGGTGGACTGCGCCAACGGCGCCGCCTACCAGGTGGCGCCGCAGCTGTTGTCGGAGCTGGGCTGCGATGTCACGGCTATCCATGCGAAGCCCGATGGCTACAATATCAACCGGGAATGCGGTTCCACGCATCCACGCGGCATGCAGGATCAGGTCGTCGCCAGCGGTGCCGATATCGGGTTTGCGCTCGATGGCGATGCCGACCGCCTGATCGCCTGCGATGCATCCGGACAGCTGATCGACGGCGACCGGGTCATTGCCATCCTGGCCGAACATCAGCACCGGCACGGCCGGTTGCGTGGCGACGGGGTGGTCACCACCATCATGAGCAACATGGGGCTGGAGAAATACCTGGGCCGCCTGGGGCTGGCGATGCACCGGGCGGCGGTCGGCGACCGCTATGTGCTGGAGATGATGCGCGACAAGGGCTGTAACCTTGGGGGGGAACAGTCCGGCCATGTCATCATGCTGGACAGCAACACCACGGGCGATGGCCTGCTCACGGCGCTGCAGCTGCTGTGCGCCATGCGCGACGCCGGGCGACCGGTGGCCGAGCTTGCCGACGATCTGCCGCTGTACCCGCAGAAGCTGTGGAACATCGTCATGGCCGAGCAGCGGGACGTGCTGAAGGATCCGGCGGTGCGGACGCTGATGGATGACGCCGAACGGCAGCTGGACGGTCACGGGCGCCTCAGTGTGCGCATGTCCGGCACCGAGCCGAAGCTGCGCATCATGGTCGAGGCCGAGGACGAGGCCCTGATGCTGTCCGTCGGCGAGGAACTGGCCGGCCGCATCGGCTCGACCGTCGGGCTCGCCCATGATTGAACCGGCGACGGTGACCTGGATCACAGGCTATTGTCCCCGCCTTCCTTCTCTTTCTGAAAACGTCTAGGCTCGAATGGGCGCCGGTCACCACGAACGTCCGGCCCGACAGGCCTGGTAGAGGGAGCAGGGAACGACGCCTATGCCGAAGATGAACAAGGACGTGGACGGAAAACCTTCCTGGCCCGACCGGCTCAGTATCGCAGGCAAATCGGTGCGGGAGTTGTTCCGCATCTCGGCCATCCTGGTGCTGCTGGTGCCGTACGGCGTGCTGCTGTTCATGTTGTTCGACAACGGCGACCTGTCGCTCATCTTCCATCAGCGCAACATCCTGATCTTCGGGTTGGGCCTCATCATCGTGCTGGCCGTGCTGGCCCTGCTCCAGAGCGTGTTCAACAAGCTGGCGACATTGGCCGAGACCATGAGCAAGGCGGCCGGAGACGATGCCAGCACCCACGAGTTCTCGAACGAAACGCGGGAGCTGCAGGAGATTTCGCGGGCGTTCCGCAGGCTGCTGGAGCGTTATGACGAGACCAGCCAGGAGCTGACGCGCCTGACCCAGCTGTTCCTGGCCATGAAGGAGCTGGGCGATGCGGCGACGCGCAAGCTGGATCTGCCGGCGCTGCTCAACCTGCTGCTCGAGCGGGCCATGCAGGCCACGCGGGCCCAGATCGGCTCCGTGTTCCTGATCGACCCGGCCAAGTACAGCTTCCGCATCCTGGGCACGCGCGGTATCGAGATCGAAGCCAGTGAGATATCCATCGGGGATTCGATCGTGGCCCGCGTGGTCAGCGACAAGAAGCCGCTGCTGGTCACCGATATCGAGAACGACCCGCTGGTCAGCCGTCCCAATGATCCCAAGTACGGCCCTCCCTCCTTTCTGGCCATGCCGGTGATGTTCGACAATGTGTTGCTGGGCGTGCTCAACCTGGCCAGCAAGGCGAACGGCGCCATCTTCCACGAGGCCGATGTCGAGCTGCTGACGACCATGATCAATCAGGTGCATATCGCGCTGGAGAACGCCTACGTGCACGAGACGGTGAAGAAGCATGCGCTCAGCCTGGATGAGAAGACCACGCAGCTGAATGAAGAGATCGGCCGGCGCAAAGAGATCGAGGAGGAGTTGCAGGCGCTGGCGATGCGGGACAAGCTGACCGGCCTGGCCAACCGCCACCAGTTTCTCGGCCTGCTGGAGCAGTCCATCGCCCAGTGCAGGCGCAACCAACAGCGGCTGGCGGTGCTGTTCATCGATATGGACCGCTTCAAGATGATCAACGATTCGATGGGACACGACATCGGGGATCTGGTGCTGCAAGAGGCGGCCCGACGCATGCGGGAATGCCTGCGCGAGGCGGATACGGTCGCGCGCTATGGCGGCGACGAGTTCACCTGCATGCTGATCAATGTCCATGATGAGGGTGATGTGCTCAAGGTGGTCGGCAAGCTCATCGATGTCCTGTCCAAGCCGTTCTTCCTGCTTGGACGCGAATACTTCATCGGATCGAGCATCGGCATCAGCCTATATCCGGACAACGGGGATCGCCCCGAGGATCTGATCAAGAACGCCGATGCCGCCATGTACACCGCCAAGGAGAGCGGGGGGCACAGCTACAGCTTCTACACCTCGGCGATCGGCGAGGAGGTCAGCCAGCGCGTGCAGATGGAGATCGATCTGCGCCATGCCGTGAACCGCGGCGAGTTCGTATTGCATTATCAGCCGCAGGTCGACCTGCGCAACGGTCACCTGGCGGGCATCGAGGCCTTGTTGCGCTGGAATCATCCTGAATACGGCTTGCTGAATCCGGACGACTTCATCCCGGTGGCGGAACAGGCCGGCCTCATCGTGCCGATCGGCCGCTGGGTGCTGGGCGAGGCCTGCCGCCAGTTCAAGAAATGGCGCGACCAGGGTCTGGTGCCATCGGAAACGGCATTGAACGTGGCGGTCAACATCTCCAGCCAGCAGTTTCGCCAGGGGGATTTTACCCGCGTGGTGGAAGAGGTGCTGGAGCAGACGGGGCTCGATGCGCAGACGCTCGAGCTCGAGATCACTGAGAGCATCGTCATGGATGCGG
Organism: uncultured Zetaproteobacteria bacterium; assembly: GCA_964492895.1. Taxonomy (GTDB): domain Bacteria; phylum Pseudomonadota; class Zetaproteobacteria; order Mariprofundales; family Mariprofundaceae; genus DATLWN01. The sequence goes on from CAZBLR010000005.1 coordinate 29,217, forward strand.
GCGAAAACGCGGTCCAGGTGCTGCGGACCCTGAAGGACATGGGCGTGCGGCTGGCGATCGACGACTTCGGCAACGGCTTTTCCTCGCTGGGTTACCTGAAGCATTTCCCCATCGACACGCTGAAGATCGACAAGGTGTTCATCCGGCATCTTCCCGGCGATCGCGATGATGCCGCCATCGTGCGCGCCATCCTCGAGTTGGCCCACAGCCTGGGCATCCGGGTTGTCGCCGAATGGGTGGAGAATGTCGAACAGCTCCATTTCCTGCGCAAGAACGGCTGTCACTACGCCCAGGGGTTCCTGCTCGGCCGCCCGGTCGAGGCCAAGGAGATGCTGCGCATCATCCGTGACGAGCACGTCCATCAATCGTGGCGTGAGCTGGTGGGCGCGGGCATGGTCGGCTCCGGCGGCGACGCGAAGGCATAGGGTCGCGCTTGGGTGGCCGGGAAGCGACGGTCTTGGGCGTTCGCATGCGTTTCTACTAATATGTAGTCGGATCGCCATGCCGGAGGGAGGCGCATGTTCGAAGTCAGCCACAAGGAGTTGGACAGCATCCTGGTCCAGATCGATCAGGCGATCGACAACCACGACCAATGGCATCGCCAGTTGGTGCGCACCCTGATCTGCAAGCTGCAGCCGGACCAGCGCGACCTGGCGGATGATTCATATACCCAATGCCGCTTCGGTCAATGGTACTACGAGCAGGCCAATCCCTCGATGCGTCAACACCCCACGTTTGCCTCCATGGAGTACGAACACAAGCTGCTGCACGAACTGGTGGTCAAGCTGCTGAATACTTCGCTGGCGGACAAGCGCGTCGATCCCATGCTTTACGACCAATTCGCCAATACCCTGGAACGCATGCGCCTGCAGCTGCATTCACTGAAGTACGAGATCGAGGGCGAGCTGTACAACCTGGACCCGCTGACCGGCGCCTACACGCGCTACGGCATGCTGCCCGCGCTGCGGGACCAGCAGGCGCTGGTGGCCCGCGGCGCGGGCAGTTGCGCCATCGCCATGCTGGATATCGATCATTTCAAGGAGGTCAACGACCGCTACGGGCACGGTGTGGGCGATCGCCTTCTTGCCCATATCTCCTCGGTTCTGATCAAGAACCTGCGCCCCTACGACAAGCTCTACCGCTACGGCGGCGAGGAATTCATCCTGATGCTGCCCAACACCTCGGTGCAGGCCGCCCTGATGATCACCGAACGCATGCGCAAGCTGGTCGGGAAAAGCGAGCTGCATGTGGATAAAACGTCCGTCCAGGCCACCATCTCCATCGGCGTGGCGATGATCGATGTGGACAATCCGGTGGAGGCCGTCATCGATCGGGCGGACAAGGCCATGTATGCCGCCAAGCGGGAGGGACGGGACCAGGTCAAGCTCTGGACCCAGGCGATGGCATAGGATCGATGCCGCCGGTGGTTGATAAACCGCGTCCGGAAAGTATGATGCGCAACCCGGCATAGGCGTCAGCCGCCGCCCGTTTTGCGGTTGCCGTTCGGTAGATCAATATTGGCGCGTAGCTCAGTGGGAGAGCACCACCTTGACACGGTGGGGGTCGGCGGTTCAATCCCGCCCGCGCCAACCATTTCCCAACACACGTCTGATTCACTTGAAACGCCATGGGTCATGCCCCCAGGCGTTGCTGTAAGCAATCGCCTGCAACCGCGACTGAGTTAACACGCATCGTCGGATCGATGCGAAATCTTCAGCGAGGAGAACGGATCATGAGAAAATCGGTGATAACGATGGCCCTGCTGGGCTGCATGGCGCTGGCCATGCCGATGCCCGCCGTGGCGGGCGAGATGATGAACGACGGCATGATGCACAAGGACGATGCCATGAAGCAGCACGACGGCATGATGCACAAAGAAGGTGCCATGCAGGGTGACGCCATGATGAAGCACGATGGCATGATGAAAAAGGACGATGCCATGGAGCACGGCAGCATGATGAAGAAAGACGACGGCATGATGCACAAGGATGGTGCCATGCAGGGTGATGGCATGATGAAGAAGGATGACGGCATGATGCAGGACGACGATGCGATGCAGCATGGCGATATGAAGTAACCGGAACATCTGGGCTTGGGATGACAGCAAGGGCGCATCGTTGATGCGCCCTTTTCGTTGATGCCTGTTTCCTTGACCGGTTTTCGGTGGCTGGATAGGGTTCGCAGCCTTTCTCGGAGCCTGAAAATAAAGGATTTTTGGGCGGTCCGACAGGCTGAATTCTGATCAATACGGGGTAGCTGACAGCATGGACATTCGTTTGCCGGACGGCTCCACCCGTACCCTTCCCGAGGGCGCCACCGCCGCCGATCTGGCCGCCGACATCGGGCCGGGGCTGGCCCGCGCCACGCTGGCCGCCAGGGTCAACGACAAGCTGGTCGATGCCTCCCACGTGCTGCACGACGGCGATACGGTCTCGCTGGTCACCGACAAGTCCGACGAGGCGCTGGACATCATCCGCCATTCCACCGCGCATCTGCTGGCCATGGCCGTACAGGCGCTGTTCCCCGGCGCGCAGGTGACCATCGGCCCGGTCATCGAGGACGGCTTCTACTACGATTTCGCCTACGAGCGGCCGTTCACGCCGGAGGATCTGGAGAATATCGAGGCGAAGATGCACGAACTGGCACGCCTGAACCTCGATGTCGAGCGCGAGGAGTGGGCGCGCGACGATGCCGTGCGCCATTTCGAATCCATCGGCGAGCAGTACAAGGCCAAGCTGATCGCGCGCATCCCGGAAGGGGAGACCGTCAGCCTGTACAAGCAGGGCGAGTGGCGCGATCTGTGCCGCGGCCCGCATGTGCCGAACACCAACCGCCTGAAGGTGTTCAAGCTGATGCGCGTTTCCGGCGCCTACTGGGAGGGCAACGCCGAGAACGAGCAGCTGCAGCGCATCTACGGCACGGCCTGGTCCAGCAAGGACGACCTGAAGGCCTACCTGCACCGGCTGGAGGAGGCGGAGAAGCGCGATCATCGCAAGATCGGCAAGGCGCTCGATCTCTTCCATCATCAGGAGGAGGCGCCGGGCATGGTCTTCTGGCACCCGAAGGGCGGCGCGCTGTGGCAGGCCGTCGAGCAGTACATGCGCGGCGTCTACCGTTCCTCCGGCTACCAGGAGGTGCGCTGCCCGCAGATCCTCGACGTCTCCCTGTGGAAGAAGTCGGGCCATTGGGACAACTACGCCGAGAACATGTTCTTCACCGAATCGGAGTCGCGCCAGTACGCGGTGAAGCCGATGAACTGCCCGGGGCATGTGCAGGTCTACAACGCCGGGCTGCACAGCTATCGCGATCTGCCGATCCGCTACGGCGAGTTCGGTTCATGCCACCGCAACGAGCCCTCCGGCGCACTGCATGGCCTGATGCGCGTGCGCGCCTTCACCCAGGACGACGGCCATGTCTTCTGTACCGAGGCGCAGATCGAGTCCGAGGTGACCGCCTTCCATCGGCAGGCGATGCAGGTCTACAAGGATTTCGGGTTCGCCGAGATCGCCATGAAGATCGCGCTGCGCCCCGATAAGCGCATCGGTTCCGACGAGGTCTGGGACAAGGCCGAGGCCGCGTTGCGTGCCGCCCTGTCCGGCGCCGGCGTCGCCTGGGAGGAGTTGCCGGGTGAGGGTGCCTTCTACGGCCCGAAGATCGAGTACCACATGCGCGACTGCATCGGGCGCGCCTGGCAGGTCGGCACCATCCAGGTCGATTTCATGATGCCGCAGCGCCTGGGCGCCGAGTATGTGGCCGAGGACGACACGCGCCGCCATCCGGTGATGCTGCACCGCGCCATCGTCGGTTCGATGGAGCGCTTCATCGGCATCCTGATCGAGCATTACGAGGGACGCTTCCCGTTGTGGCTGGCGCCCGTGCAGGCGGTGGTGTGCAACATCACCGATGCCCAGGCGGATTACGCCGCCGATGTGGCCGCACGCCTGCAAGCGGCGGGCTTCAGGGTCGAATCGGACTTGCGAAATGAGAAGGTCGGCTATAAAGTGCGCGCCCACACTCTGGCCCGGGTGCCGTACATCCTCGTCGTCGGCGAGCGCGAGCGCGAGCAGAAAAACGTGAGCGTGCGCGACCGTAGCGGCAACGACCTCGGGATCAAGAGCGTGGAAGCATGGTGCGACGAGATGCGCGCCATGGCGAAAGACTACCGATAGGGGGCTTGCATCAAGCAGGATTTGCCGATCAACCTGGAGATCGACGCGGCTGAGGTCCGCGTCGTGGCTGAGGAAACCCAATTGGGCGTGATGCCGTTGCGCGAGGCCGTGCGACTGGCCGAGGACCGTGGAATGGACCTGGTGTTGATGTCGCCGAACGCGAAACCACCGGTCTGCAAGATCATGGACTACGGCAAGTACAAGTACGAGCAGAGCAAGAAGGCCAACCTGGCCAAGAAGCGGCAGCACGTGATCCAGGTGAAGGAAGTCAAGGTCTCCTCCTCGACCGACCAGCATGATCTTGAGTTCAAGATCAAGCGGGTGCGCAAGTTCCTGGAGGAGGGGAACAAGGTGAAGCTGAGCCTGCGCTTCCGTGGACGCGAGATGGCGTACACCGGACGCGGTGCGGACCAGCTGAAAGGCGTGGCTTCCCAGGTCGAGGATGTCGGCAAGGTGGAGAAGATGCCCGACCTTGAGGGGCGCCAGATGATCATGATCATCGCGCCGATGATGAAGAAATAGAACGGAAGGATGAGACCATGCCCAAGATGAAATCGAACAGGGGCGCCGCCAAGCGCTTTTCGCGTACCGGCACCGGCAAGTGGAAGCACAAGAAGGCCTTTGCCCGCCACATCCTGACGAAGAAGTCGTCCAAGCGTAAGCGCAACTACCGTGACATGGAGCTGGTGCATCCGAGCGACACCGGTTTCCTGGACCGGCTGCTGCCCCACGGCTGATCCGGCCCGCAACGGATCGCAGAATCAAATTGATCGGCCGCCCGGGCGGCCGCGAATGAGGAGAGAGCTATGCCTCGCGTTAAATCTGGAGTTCAGGCGCACGCCCGCCACAAGAAGGTCATCAAGGCAGCCTCCGGCTATCGCGGCCGCCGCAAGAGCTGCTTCCGCACCGCTACGCAGGCGGTCGACAAGGCGCGCCAGTACGCCTACCGCGACCGTCGCGTCAAGAAACGTGATTTCCGCGCGCTGTGGATCGCCCGCATCAATGCCGCGGCCCGTATGCACGGCCTGAGCTATTCGCGCTTCATGCACGGCCTGTCCGAGGCCGGGATCGATCTGGACCGCAAGGTGCTGTCCGATATCGCCATCCATGATGCGGAGGGCTTTGCGAAGCTGGCAGAAGCCGCCCGCGCGCAGATTCAGTAAATCGCACCGAGCCGGCTACGGCCGGGGATCGGTTACGATGACATCGAAGGCAGGGCTGTTCGCAGTCCTGTCTTTTTTTGTTAGATACGGCCTCGGAGCTCCTGCCCTCGGCCTTGAGACGCGACCGGAAACGCGGTTTCCGGTCGCTTGCCGAAGCAGCCCGTCCTGGGCGCAGAGCGTATCCACCCGTCATGGATGGCGGACGAATCCGGCGGGATGCGGGTGGAGAGAGCCGCCCTTGTCCTGAACGTATGGCGAAAGGGGCGGTTTTCAGCATACTTGCTAAAGTCACCCATCCGTGGGTGGGAGGGGAGACATAAACTACGATGAGTGAAATCGAGTCGATGAAACAGCAGTTGGCCGGGCTCAAGGCCGAGGCGCTGGATGCCGTCGCCGAGGCCCAGGATCTGGACGCGCTGGAGGCGCTGCGCGTGCACTACCTCGGCAAGAAGGGCGGGCTGACCGAGGTGCTGAAAGGGGTCGGCAAGCTGTCGCCCGAACAGCGGCCGCTGATCGGCCAGATGGTCAACGACACCAAGAACGCCCTGGGCGAGGCCTTCGAGGCGGCGGCGAAGACGTTGCAGACGGCCGCCGATGCCGAGCGTATCGAGCGCGAGCGCGTCGACGTCACCCTGCCCGGGCGCAGTCCCGCCCAGGGCAGCCGCCATCCGGTGCAGGCGGGCCTGGACGAGCTGACCGCCATCTTCGTGCAGATGGGCTTTACGGTCGCCGAGGGCCCGGAGATCGAGGACGAGTTCCACAATTTCGATGCGCTGAACATCCCGCCCGAGCATCCGGCGCGGGCCATGCATGACACCTTCTTCGTGCAGGACGACGGCGACGGGAAGCGCCTGCTGCGCACCCACACCTCGCCGGTGCAGATTCGTGCGATGCTGGCGGCCGGTACGCCGCCGCTGGCCGTCGTCGCGCCCGGCCGCGTCTATCGCTGCGACCATGACGTCACCCACTCGCCGATGTTCCACCAGATCGAGGTGCTGAAGGTGGATCGCGACGTGTCGATGGCGCATCTGAAGGGGGTGCTCAGGCACTTCATCTCGACCTATTTCGGCAAGGATCTGCCGATCCGGCTGCGCCCGAGCTACTTCCCGTTCACCGAGCCGTCGGCCGAGGTCGATATCGGATGTGTGATCTGTAACGGCAAGGGCTGCCGTGTCTGCAAGGAGACCGGTTGGATCGAGATCCTCGGCTCCGGCATGGTGCACCCGAATGTGCTGAAGGCCGTCGATATCGATCCCGAGGTCTATTCGGGCTTCGCCATCGGCCTGGGGGTGGAGCGCATGGTGATGCTCAAGTACGGCATCCCGGACCTGCGCCTGTTCTTCGAGAACGATGTGCGCTTTTTGAGGAGGTTCGGCCGATGAAACTGCCATTGTCCTGGCTCATGGAGCACGTCCATCTGAGCGACAGCGTCGAGGGCATTGCCGAGACGCTGGTCCGTCTCGGCCACGAGGTCGAGGGCATCGAAACGCCGCGCGCATCCGTCCGCGGCGTCAGGGTCGGGCATATCCTGTCGAAGGAGAAGCATCCCGACGCCGACAAGCTGAGCCTGCTGACGGTCGATATCGGCGCGGCCGAGCCGCTGTCCATCGTCTGCGGCGCCTCCAATATGGATGCGGGGGACAGGGTGCCGGTGGCCACCGTCGGCACGAGCCTGCCGAACGGGCTGACCATCAAGAAGGGCAGGATCCGCGGCCAGGAGAGCTGCGGCATGTGCTGTTCGGAGGCGGAGCTTGGCCTGGCCGACGACGCGGCGGGGCTGCTGATCCTGTCGCCCCAGGCGCCCGTCGGTGCCGAGGTCGGTGAGTTCCTGGGCCTCGAGGAGGCGGTGATCGAGGTGTCGATCACGCCGAACCGCGGCGACTGCATGAGCCTGCACGGGATCGCCCGCGATCTGGCCGCCGTCTACGACCTGGAATTGGTGCTGCCTGATTGTTCCGACGCGGCTGCCGATGCGTCGGTGTCCGCGCCGGTCGTGAAGCTCGAAAATGCCACCGACTGCCCGCTGTACCTGGCCCGGCGCATCGACGGTGTAACGGTGGGCGATTCGCCGGCCTGGATGCAGCAGCGGCTCACCATGGCCGGCATGCGCCCGGTCAACGGCGTCGTCGACGTGCTGAATTACATCATGCTGGACATGGGCCAGCCGATGCACGCCTTCGATGCTGCGTGCCTTTCCGGCGGCATCGCGGTGCGTTCGGCGCATGCCGGCGAGGCCTTCGCCGCCCTGGACGGCAGGAAGCTCGCACTGGACGGGGGCGATCTGGTGATCACGGATGACAAGGGCGTGATCGCGCTGGCCGGCATCATGGGCTCCGAGCCCTCCGGCGTGACCGGTGCGACCACCGCCATCGTGCTCGAATCCGCCTTCTTCCGGCCGGCCCGCATCAGCCTGTCCCGGCGTTCGCACGGCATGGTCTCCGAGGCCTCGATGCGTTTCGAACGCGGCATCGATGGCGCGCAGGTGGCGCTTGCCATGCAACGTGCCAGCCGCCTGATCGTCGAGCTGTTCGGCGGTCAGGCCGGCACGGTCAACGCGGCCGGATCGGATGCCGGGCTCGTCGCGTCACGCAGTTTCTCGTTCCCCGTTTCCCGCATCGACCGCCGCCTCGGCATCGAGATCGACGCGGCGAACGATGCGGTGCTCGAGCGCATGGGCTTCGGGCTTGCGCGCGACGGCGGCACGCTGTCCATCACGGTGCCGAGCCATCGCCACGATGTATCGCTTCCTGAAGACATCAGCGAGGAGTACGCCCGCGTGGTCGGCTTCGATGCCATCCCGGAAGCGCTGCCGCCTCTGAACATCGCCGCCCAGGTGGAGAAGTCCCCGGCGCTCGATATCGCCGTGCAGGGCGGCTTCAACCAGCTCGTCAGCTACGCCTTCGTCTCGGCAAGCGAGCAGCGGCTGTTCACGCCTGATGATGGCCGCGACATCATGCTGGCCAACCCGATCTCGGAGGCGATGGCGGTGATGCGGCGCAGTATCTGGCCGGGCATGCTCGCGGCGGCACGGCACAATCTGAACCGCCAGCAGGACGGCCTGCGCTTCGTCGAGCATGGCCGCACCTACGAGTCCGCCGACGGGGATCGCGACGCGCTGGCCGTCGAGCGCAACTGGCTGGGCTGGCTGATGGCCGGCGAGGTGCAGGCCGGCGAATGGTATGTGCCGGCCCGGAGCGTCGATTTCTTCGACCTGAAGGGCGCGGTCGAGGCCTGGCTGGCGCGCATGGGCCTCACGGCCCGCTTCGTTGCCGACGACGGCATGCAGGGGCTGCAGGCGGGGCAGGGCGCGCGCATCGTCGTCGGGCGCGGCGAGGTCGGGCGCATCGGCCGCGTCACCAAGGATGTCTGCGATGCCTTCGACATCGAGGTGCCGGTGTTCGTTGCCGAGATCGGACTGGACGGCCTGCCGCCCGCCCGCGCACCGAAGTTCGCGGCGCTGCCGGAGTTCCCGGGAAGCTGGCGCGACCTGGTGTTCCTGTTCGACCGGCATGTGAAGGCCGAGGATATCGTGCAGACCGCCGTCAAGGCGGGTGGGTCGCTGGTCACCGAGGCGCGTATCTTCGACCGCTACGACGGCAAGGGCGTGCCGGCGGGCAAGGTCAGCCTCGGCGTGCGCTTCGCACTGCAGGCCGCCGATCGCACCCTGACCCAGCAGGATTCGGATGCGGCCTCCCAGGCCATCGTCGATGAGATGACCAAGCGCTTCGGCGCGGTCCTCAGGGGCTAAGGACTTTCTTTGATACGGCCTCGGAGCGCGATCGAAAACGCGGTTTCCGATCGCTCGCACAATTCGGCAGGAGTGCCGAATTGGACACCGACACGGTGGGGCATAGCCCTGAAGGCCAGGGATGGCCTTCATCAGAAGCCGCCCATCCATGGGCGGGGATAGCCCGGATATGCCCTCGGAGTATGATCTTCCGGCACTAGCCCTAGTCGCAGGCGTGGACGAAGTCGGGCGCGGGCCGCTGGCCGGTCCCGTCGTCACGGCTGCGGTGATCCTGGCGCCTTCCGATCCGATGTTCGGCCAGTACCGTGATTCCAAGAAGCTGTCCGAGAAGCGGCGCCTGGCCCTGTACCGGCATCTGCGCCGGCATGCGGTCGGCCTGGCGCTAGCGCAGGCCAGCGTCGAGGAGATCGATCGGCTGAACATCCTGGAAGCGACGATGCTGGCCATGCGGCGTGCCGTCGAGGCCCTGCCGGTACGTCCGGCGCGTGCCGTCGTCGACGGCAACCGCTGCCCGGCGCTATCCGTGCCGGTCGAGGCGATCGTCGGCGGCGACGGGTCCGTGCAGGAGATCGCCGCCGCCTCGATCGTGGCCAAGGTGGTGCGTGATCGCCTGATGCAGCGCCTGGACCGGCGCTACCCGGGCTACGGCCTGGGCGGGCACAAGGGCTACGGCACCGCCGTGCACATGGAGGCCCTGCAGCGCCTCGGTCCTTGCCCGGCGCACCGGCAGAGCTTTGCGCCGGTGCGGCGCTGTCTTCGCCCCTGATTGTCGGGAATTCGACCCTGCCGCTGAACGTCCGCTTCCGGCAGCCGAACGTGGCCGAATACGGCTTGGACAAACATCTGTAATCACTTCGAGGGAAAAGCTACCGGCTGATTTGGGCTAGACTGGAGCTGCTCAAGAGCTTTTCCCGCGAGGTGCGGCGATGATCTATTTTGCCTATGACGGCTCGATCGACGGCGATTGGGTCTCCCGCTATGCCGTCCAAATGGCCGCCTGTTCGTCGCCGGCCGCACTGCATCTCGTGCATGTACGGGAGAGGGCGACCGAAAATGTTCTGGGTGACAAGATCGGGCGCATCGAGCACGAGTGCCGGCTGCGTGGCGTCAAGCTGACCGTCAGCGAGAAGCCGCTGGAAAAGGACCTGTTCTCGACACTGGTATCCATGCTCGATCCCGAAGCACTGGTCGTTTGCGGCATGCGCACGAAAAGCCACCGGGCGTCGCGACGCGGCTATTTGAAAGACAGCATCGCCAGGCTTTTGCTCGAACACGATGCGTTCGACGTGCTGGCCGTGAAGGTGCTGCACCCGGGACTCCTGGGCGTACCGCACCGGCTGCTGTTGCCGCTGCATGCCGTGCTGCCATTGCCGCAGGGCGGGCTCCGCTTCCTGCGGCTGATAGCCACCAGCCTGCACCGCATCCATCTGCTCGAACTGATCTCGGCCGGCCGCATCCCGGTCCGTCCTGGTTTCAGGGGCTGGCTCTCGCGCCAGCGTCAGGCGGCTGCGGCGCGGCTGGATGCAAGGGAGGCCGAACTGACCAGGGAGCTGACCGTCGGTGCGGAGCAGTTCGACAGCAGCATCCGGTTGACGCATGCATGGCCGCACGAGGTGGTCGTCCGCGCTGTCCGCCACAAATCGCAGCTGATCTTCATGGGGCTGCCCGAACGCAGTCTGCTGCAGCGGCTCAAGGGGGTGTATCCCGTTGAGGAGGTGCTGCGCGATGCGCCCTGCGATGTTGCGATCTTCGGCGGCAAGAGATAATGGCCGGGCAGATCCAGCAGATCGAAACCGCCGAGGTCTTCGGCTTTCTCGAATCCCGCCCCGAGGGGCTTGATGGCGGCGAGGTTGACGAACGTCTCCGGCAACTCGGCCCCAATATCCTCGATCAGCCGCGCAAACTCTGGTGGCTGCCCATGCTGGTGCGTCAGTTCGCCAACTTCTTCAGCTTGCTGCTCGATATCTCCGCCGGCATCTGTTTTGTGGCCGACCGCATCCAGCCGGGCGAGCACATGGATGTGCTGGGTGCAGCCCTCTTCGGCGTTTCCATCCTCAATTCTCTGTTCAGTTTCCTGCAGGAGTACCGTGCCGAACGGGCCATGGAGGAGCTTAACAAGCTGCTGCCGAAACGCGTGGTGATCCTGCGCGGCGGTGAGAAGGCAGAGATCGATGCCGACGACGTCGTGCCGGGCGACGTGCTGTTGATCCGGGCCGGCGACCGGGTGCCGGCCGATGCGCGCCTGGTCGAGAGTGACCATCTGCTTGTCAGCAACGCTGCGCTGAGCGGCGAATCGAGGCCCGTCGCCCTGAGCAGCGAAGCCTGCGACTGCGAGCTGCCGGAGAGCCCCAATGTGCTGTTTGCCGGTTGCACGGTATTGCAGGGCGCCGGCTCGGCGGTGGTCTATGCCACAGGCTTTCGCACCGAGTTCGGCAAGATCGCGCTGCTTTCCTCACGACTGGAGCGCAAGGTGTCGCCGCTCGAGCGCGAAACGACTCACATGGTGCGCATCCTCACCGTCATCGCCGTCGGCATGGGGCTCGCCTTCTTCGCCTACGGCGTCTACACGGGGCGTTCGCTGTGGACCAATCTGGTGTTCATGATGGGTATCATCGTCGCCAATGTGCCGGAAGGGCTGTTGCCCACCTTCACGCTGTCGCTGGCCATGGCGGCCAAACGCATGGCGCGCAAGAAGGTGCTGATCAAGGGTCTGAATGCCGTGGAGACCATGGGCGCGGTGCATGTGGTCTGCACGGACAAGACCGGAACGCTGACCGAGAACCGCCTGGCCATTACGCGTGTGATCGACGGCGTGGCCGGCGTCGATATCGACGCATCCGAGCGCCGTCGCGCCTTCCTCGGTGCAGCCGCCGTCGCCTCGCAGGCGGAGAAGACCCGGCAGGGTTTCAGCGGCGATTCGCTCGATGTCTGCGTGGTGGAACTGTACGGGGAGGAGATCGGCAATCCGGCCGACGCCATCGAGCCGCTACGCTTCTTCCCCTTCGAGCAGCAGCGACTGCACACGGCCGGCATTGCCCGGTTCGAGGGTAAGCTGCTGTTTGCCGCCAAAGGTGCCTGGGAGTCGCTACGCCCGCTTGTCGCTGCCGTGGCGGGGGCGGATGGCCAAAGCGTGCCGGCCGATGCCGAAGTGCTGGCGCGGACTGAGCAGATCGTGCACGAACTGAGCTCGGAGGGCTTCCGGCTGCTGGCCGTCGCCAGCCGGCAGCTGGAGGCGGAGCCGGACGGGGAGGCGCCGCTGGAGCAGTTCGAACAGGGGCTGACGCTCGACGGCTTCCTGATTTTCGAGGATCCGCTGCGCAAGGAGGTGCCCGGGGCGGTGGCCCGCTGCCACGAGGCCGGCATCCGGGTTATCATGATCACCGGCGATCATCCGGACACGGCCGGCAACATCGCCCGCCGGGCCGGCATTCGGCCGCCAGGGGAGGAGGACTGCGGGCCGATCATCACCGGTGCGGAACTGGCGACCATGCGCGAGTCGGAACTGATACGCCGGCTTGCGGAGGGCTGCGTCGTCTTCGCCCGAACCTCGCCCGAGCAGAAGATGAAGATCGTCTCGGCGCTGCATGAAATGGAGATGGTCGTCGCCGTCACCGGCGACGGCGTCAATGATGCGCCGGCGCTGAAGGGCGCCGATGTCGGCATCGCCATGGGACTCTCCGGCACCGAGGTGGCGCGCGAGGCGGCGCAGGTGATCCTGCTCGACGACAATTTCGCCTCGATCGTCGCCGGTATCGAAGAGGGGCGGACCATCTTCGCCAATATCCGCAAGTTCACCAATTACGTGCTGGTCAGTAACGGCCCGGAGATCATTCCCTACCTGATCTACATCATCTTCCCGGTACCGTTGGCGCTGACCGTCATCCAGATCCTGCTCATCGATCTTGGCACCGACATCATCCCCTCCATGGCGCTCGGCCAGGAGCCGTCGGACAAGGATGTCATGCAGCAACCGCCGCGTAGGCAAGGCAACACCCTGCTGACCTGGCCGCTGATGCTGCACAGTTACCTGTTTCTTGGCCTGATCGAGGCCGTCTTCGCCCTTGCCCTCTTCTTCTGGGTGCTGACGGACGGCGGCTGGCACTACGGCCAGTCGTTGCCGGCCGCCGATCCGCTCTATCATTCGGCCACCGGCATCACGCTGGCCTCGATCATGCTGATGCAGATCGGCAATCTGATCGGCCGTCGTTCGGCCACCGGATCGGGGCTGGATACGGGAATCTTCCGTAACCCGTTGCTGCTGATCGGCATCGGCCTGGAGATCTTCTTCTCCTGGGCGGTGCTTTACCTTCCGATCGCCGGCGACATCATCGGCACCGGCCCGGTCAGCCCCGGGGTTTATGCCGTCGCCGTCAGTGGCATCGCCGTCATCTTCGGTCTCGACTATCTGCGCAAGCGCCTGGTGCGGCCACCCGGGAGTCGTCGGGTTGATGGTTGAAGCCGATACATCGTCGCCGATGTGCAGCGGAATGCAGGCGCGTGCCGGGCCCGGCACACCGCCGGAGTTTACGCCGGTGGCCGGGGCGATGGCGCTGCACCGGAGTACGTGAGGCGGGTCACGTCGCCGACTGGGGGACACGGCTACAGTCGGCCCCAGGCATGCACACCATGCTTACAGGGCCCGGCGCATGGATCCCTATATTCCCTCTTTCCCACCCCATGCGCCGGGCCCGTGTATGCACCACTGTCCAATCTGTTCTATGCTGGATTCATATCTTTCGCCATCCGAGGTCGCCGTTTCGATGTGGTCCGGCGGCATGCATCCGGTCCTCCCTCCCCCTCCCCAGGGCCGGGTGTGTGCCCCGGGCCCTTTGGCGGCCTGATGCCCGTCTGGTTCCGGTGCCGCGATGCGCGCGTACGGAACGCCTTGCCACAACGCAAAAACAGCCATGCCATCGCGCTTGGATTTTGACCGGTCAGGCCCTAGTTTCCCCGCATGCAGGAATCCCAGGCCGGCCATACCCCGATGATGCAGCAGTACCTCCGCATCAAGTCGGAGTACGCCGACTGCATCCTGTTCTACCGCATGGGCGATTTTTACGAGATGTTCCATGACGACGCGATCGACGCGGCGCGTGTGCTCGATATCGCGCTGACCAAGCGGGGCAAATCGAATGGTGAGGACATCCCGATGTGCGGGGTGCCGTGGCATCAGGCGGAAGGCTATCTGGCACGTCTGGTGGCGGCGGGCCGGCGGGTGGCCATCTGCGAGCAGATGGAGCCGCCGGGCGAGGCCAAGGGCCCGGTGCGGCGCGAGGTGGTGCGGGTGGTGACGCCCGGCACGCTGACCGAGAGCGAGCTGCTGGATCAGCGCCACAGCGCCCGGCTGGCCGCCCTGTGCCGGAGCGGCCAGCGCTGGGGTGTCGCGGCCGCCGACCTGTCGGCCGGCCGCTGGGAGCTCAAGGAAGGGCAGGGCGAGGCGCAGCTCTCCGAATACCTGAGCGTGCTGGACCCGGCCGAGCTGCTGCTCGCGCGCAGCGCCGAGGCCCCGGTGCGTGCGCCGGTGCAGTATCCGGGCGATTGGGCCTTTTCGCCCGAGGTGGCCGAGGAGCGCCTGTCCGAGCGTTTCGGGGTCGGCGACTGGCAAGCCCTGAACCTGGGGGGGCATGCCGAGGTGGCCTCGGCCGTGGGTGCCGTGCTGGTGTATCTGGAGCAGACGCAGAAGCGGCAGCTGGAACACCTGGAGCTGCCGGCCTATCGCGAGGCCGCGCCGGGCATGCAGATCGACGTGCGTTCGCGGCGCAACCTGGAGCTGTACGCGTCGCTGGACGGCAATGTGCAGGGCGGCCTGCTCTCCGTGCTCGACGAGACATGCACGCCGATGGGGGCGCGCATGCTGCGCCAGTGGCTCGATTTCCCGCTTGCCGACGTCAAGGCCGTCGCCCGCCGCCAGGATGCGGTGCAGAGCCTGGTCGACGACGAGACGGCTCGCGAAGCGCTGCGCCAGCGGCTGGGCACGGTGCGTGACATGGAGCGCATGCTGACCCGCATCGTGCTTGAACGCGCCTCACCGCGGGATTTCCGGGGCCTGGCGGACAGCCTGCTGGCGCTGCCGGGTCTGCGCCAGGTACTGGGCGAACGCCAGGGCATGTTCGCCGAGCTGGTTTCGCACCTGTCCGGCCTGGACGAGCTGGCCGCGCATCTGGATGCGGCCCTGGTCGAGACCTGTCCACCGCATCTGCGCGAGGGCGGGTTGATCCGCGGGGGCTTCGACGCCGAGCTGGACCGCCTGCGCGGACTGTCCGCCGATGCCGACAGCTGGCTGAAGACCTACGAGGCGGCCGAGCGGGAACGCACGGGCCTGGCCAACCTGCGCGTCAAGTACAACAAGGTGTTCGGCTATTTCATCGAGATCTCGCGCGCCCAGGCCGCCCAGGCGCCGGCCGAGTACGTGCGCAAGCAGACGCTGGTCAATGCCGAGCGCTTCATCACCGACGAGTTGCACCGCTTCGAGTCCGAGATACTCGGGGCCCGCGAGGCGGCACTGGCCCGCGAGGCGGCACTGGTCGGCGATCTCGTACGGGCGATCGGCTCCGCCACCGCGTCCATCCAGGCCGCGGCGCGTGCCGTGGCCGTGCTCGACGTGCTGGGCTGCTTCGCGTATCTGGCCGTGCATTACGGCTATTGCCGGCCGAAGCTGCAGGAGAACGGGGTCCTGGCCATCGAGGGTGGGCGCCATCCGCTGGTGGAACAGCGCCTGCCCGCCGGTACGCCGTTCGTCGCCAACGATATCGCCATGGACATGAAGAAGCGCCGCTTCATGCTGCTGACCGGGCCGAACATGGGCGGCAAGTCCACGTACATGCGGCAGACGGCCTGGCTGGTGTGGCTGGCGCACACCGGCGCCTTCGTGCCGGCCACCAGCGCCCGCATCCCGCTGATCCGCCGCATCTTCACGCGCATCGGGGCCGGCGATGAACTGGCCATGGGACGCTCCACCTTCATGGTCGAGATGATGGAAACGGCGACGATCCTGAACCAGCTCGAGGCCCGCGCGCTGGTCGTCATCGATGAGATCGGACGCGGCACCAGCACCTGGGACGGCATGGCCATCGCCTGGGCGGTGGCCGAGCGCCTGGCGCGCAGCGAACAGGTGCTGACGCTGTTCGCGACGCATTACCACGAATTGACGTCCCTGCCGGACGAACAGCCGGCGGCGTTCAACGCCTCGGTGCAGGTGCGGGAATGGAACGGCAGCGTCGTATTCCTGCACCGCGTCGAGGAAGGGGCGGCGGATCGCTCGCACGGCATCGCCGTGGCCCAGTTGGCCGGCCTGCCGCCGGACGTGGTGCGCCGGGCGCGCGAGCACCTGTTCCGGCTCGAACACCATGCGGAACTGGCGGCCGAGGAGGGCAAGAACCAGCTCGGCCTGTTCGCCGAGGCGGAGAAGCGGCGGCAGCGCCAGATGTCCGAGGAGGCGGCGCAAATCCTGGCGGCGATCTCGGAACTGGACATCAACGCCCTCAGGCCGATCGATGCGCTGAACACCGTCGATGAGCTCAAGCGACGGGCCGAGGCGTGGATGACGAACGAGCGCCGCTGAACCGCTGCCGGTGATTGCGTCCGCGCAACGGACCGTTATCTTCCAAGCATGATGCGCATGATTCGTGTGAACCGATGTCACGTCCTGTAAACGCCGCCGTTGCTTCCGATAGCGCCGAGCTCAGCCGGCAGCTGGCCGCCCTGCTCGACGAGATCGGCACCCTGATGGACCAGGGGGCCGGCGGCGCGCAGCTGGTGCTGCAGATGTGCCGGGGCGTGGATGGCCTGTTGACGGCATTGTGGCGCGATGCCGCAGGCGATGTCGCCGGGCGCGTCGACATGGTGGCGGTCGGCGGATACGGGCGCGGCGAGCTCTGTCCGCACTCCGACTGGGATCTGTGGTTCCTGGTGCCCGAGCATCATTCACCCGGGATCAACGCCGCCATCGAGCGGTTCATGTATGCGTTGTGGGACATGAACGCCCATGTCGGTCACGCCGTGCGCACCGTCGGTGAGTCCGTGAGACATCTGGGCGAGGACTGGGATTCGGCCACGGCGGCACTGGAGATGCGGCTGCTGCACGGCGGTGGCCGCTTGTTCGCCGATCTGCAGGCGCAGACCGCGCGCTTCTTCTCCAAGCGCAAGAAGGCCTTCGTGCAGGCCAAGCTCGCCGAGATGCGGGTCCGGCACGAGCGGGGTGGCGGCACCGCCTTTCTGATGGAACCGGACATCAAGGAGGGCCAGGGCAGCCTGCGCGACGTGCAGGGTATCTTCTGGATGGCCAAGGCCTGGTACCACGTGGATCGCCTGGACAGCCTCGTGGACATGGGGGTGATGACGGCGCGCGAGCTCACGCAGCTGCGCAATGCCCGCAATTTCCTGTGGCGCTGCCGTACCGGCCTGCACCTGATGGCCGGGCGGGCGATGGATCGCATGGGCTTCGAGCAGCAGGCCGACCTGGCAACGCGCTTCGGCCATGAGGATGGACCGGGGCAGTACGCCGTGGACGTGTTCATGAAGCAGTACTTCCGGCATGCCGGCCGCATCTCGCGCATCACGCACCTGATGGTCATGCATTTCGAGGAGCAGCTGAATCCGAAGCGTTTCGTGCGGCGCAAGGCCATCGGTGACGGGCTCGTGCTCGAGGGCGACCGGGTCGGCCTGCGCGACGCGCATGTGTTCGAGGAAAACCCGCTGCGCCTGCTGCACATCTTCCACGTGGCGCAGCTGGACCACCGGCATCTGTCCAGTCAGGCCCTGCGCCTGGCCCGTGAGCAGGTCAAGCTGCTGACCCCCAGATTGCGCAACAGCGCCGAGGGCTCGGCGCTGTTCCTGCAGATCCTGCGCTCGCCGCGCAACGTGGCCTGGGCCCTGAGCGAGATGAACGTCACCGGCGTGCTCGGACGCTTCATCCCGGATTTCCGCCGCGTGGTCGGTCAGGGGCAGTTCAACCGCTATCACTCCTATACCGTGGACGAGCACACCATCCGGGCTGTGGCGGAGGCCCGCAACATGCTGCACGGGGAGATCGGGCCTACGCGCCTGCCGCTGGCCAGCGAGCTGATGCGGCAGCTGCGCCGGACCGAGCTCGTCTACATCGCGCTGATCTTCCACGACATCGCCAAGGGCCGGCCGGGCGACCATTCGGAGGTGGGCGAGAACCTGGCCCGGCGGTTCTGCCTGCGCCTGGGCCTGTCCCGGGACGATGCCGAGCTCGTGGCCTGGCTGGTGCGGCACCACCTCACGATGGCGATGGTGTCCCAGCGCTCCGACCTGTCCGACCCGAATGTGGTGGCCGGTTTTGCGGCCCTGGTCGGCGACATGGAGCGCCTGAACTGCCTGCTGGTGCTGACCGTGGCCGATATCGCCGCCGTCGGCCCGACCACCTGGAACGAATGGAAGGGCTCGCTGCTGGACGAGCTGTACCGGGCCACCGAGTTGCAGCTGATGGACCCGGACGGTCGCAGCAGCGCCCTGAAGGCGCGCGTCGACACCCGGGTGCAGAGCCTGTTGCGTGCGGTGCCCGCCGATCAGCGCAGCGGCATCGCCGCAGCCTGCGCCATCCTGCCCGAGCGCTGCATCATGCAGTTCGAGGTCGATCACCTGCACCCGATCACGGCCCTGATCGCCCGCGCGGGGGACGGCCAGGGGGTCGACGTCGATGTCGATGTCGGTCATGCGGAGACGCGGCTCTTGGTGCTCGCGCACGAGCGGGCGGGGCTGTTCGCCGGCCTGACGGGCGAGATCGCCGGCGGATTCATCAACGTCGCCTCGGCACATGCCTACGAGCTGGACGACGGCCGGGTGCTGGACGTGTTCCGCATCCAGACGCCGGACGGGCAGGCCCTGGTGATTCCGAGCGATATCGAGCGCCTGCAAAAGCGAATCGAGGCCCTGATCGCACAGCCGGGCGAGATCAGTCCGCCGGTCGTGCGTACGTCCCGCATCCATATCCTGATGCGTCACGTACAGGTGCTGGCCCAGGAACTGCCGACCGCCTCCACGCGCCATACTGCCATCGAGGTCACGGCGGCCGACCGGCCTGGCCTGCTGGCACAGCTGGCGTACACGATCTACGAGGCCGGCTATAACCTGCGGGGTGCCAACATCTCGACCTTCGGCGAGAAGGTCGTGGACGTGTTTTTCCTGCAGCGCCCCGACGGGGGCCGGCTGGAAGCGGCCGAGGTCGATGCCCTGTGCGCGGCCCTGGTCGAGATCGCACGCCTGGCGAGGGATGCATGAGGCGGCGCTGGTGGCGATGGAAGGGGCGGAAAGCGCCGGAGGGCAAGGGGTTCGTGCTGGCCCTCGGCGGCGGTGGTGGTCGCGGGCTGGCGCATCTTGGGGTGCTGGACGTGCTCGAGGAGCACGATCTCAGGCCGCGCGCCATCGTCGGCAGCAGCATCGGCGCAATGTTCGGCACCATGTACGCGTTGCAGCCGGATGCCAAGCAGGTCATCGAGCGGGTCAGCACCTTCCTGCGCTCTCCGGCCTTCGCCGGGCTGAACCTGCCG
The DNA here is from genome assembly GCA_964492895.1 of uncultured Zetaproteobacteria bacterium. Lineage (GTDB taxonomy): Bacteria > Pseudomonadota > Zetaproteobacteria > Mariprofundales > Mariprofundaceae > DATLWN01. The sequence continues at coordinate 48,808 of CAZBLR010000005.1, forward strand.
GTCATCGACGGTGCCGAGGTCGAGGACCAGACCTGGCTGTCGGCGCTGACCGCGGCGGCCCGCCAGACGATGCTGTTCACGCGGGCTGCCACCGGTATCGCCGTCAGCCGCGTCGAGACCCTGGTCGCGGTGGCCGATACCCTGTGCGAGGGCAAGGGATTCGAGGATCTCGAGATTCCGATGCATGTCTGCGCCGTGCGCTTCCCCAGCGGCGAGTGCCGCGTGTTCGACGACGGCGACCTGATCCGCTCGGTCGCCGCGAGCATGGCGGTGCCGGGCGTGTTCGAGCCCCTGCTGATCGACGGGGAAAAGTTCGTCGACGGCGGCCTTGCCTCCGAGGTGCCGGCGCGCGAGGCGCGCCTGGTGGCCGATAACGACGTCGTGGTGGCGGTCAACGTCGGCGCCCGCCCCGATCCCAACTTCGAGCCGAGCAACGTGCTCTCCATGCTGGACTGGGCCACGCGTGTGAAATCGCTGTACCTGCGCCGCTTCGAGAAGACGCTGGCCGATGTGCTGATCGAGCCGCTGGTCGGCTTCCGCCAGTGGCACGATTTCTCGCGCGTCGAGGCGGAGATCGAGGCCGGGCGTCAGGCGGCGCTCGAACAGCTGCCGCTGCTGCACCGGCTGCTGGGCCGATGACGGGTACGGGCTGGAACATCAGCGATCCGGTGCAGGTGCTGAGCCTGATCGGTTCGCTGCTGATCCTGATCGCCTACGCCATCACGGTGCACCGGCCGGCGCGCCGGCGCCTGTACTGCACCATCAGCCTGGGTGGCGGCATCCTGCTGCTGATCGTGGCCCTGATCTACCGCAACCTGGGCCTGACGCTGCTCGAGGTCGCCTGGATCGGTATCAACCTGTGGGGCCTGTGGCATACCCGTGCAGGCATTGCCGATGTACGTTGATCGGGCCGTGGTTCTGGCGGCGGGTCTGGGCACGCGCCTCGCCTGGCTGACGCGCACGCGGCCCAAGGCCCTGATGCCCATCGGCGGCACCACGGCCATCGAGCTCGTGATCCGCAGGCTGGCCGCCCAGGGTGTGCGCGATATCGCCATCAACCTGCACCACCATGCCGGGGCCATCCCCGCGCTTCTGGGTTCCGGGGAACGCCTGGGCGTCAGGCTGGTCTACAGTCGTGAGGAAAAGCTGCTGGATTCCGGCGGCGGCGTGCGCCAGGCGCTGACCCTGTTGCCGGGCGAGGGTCCGGTGGCTGTGCACAATGCCGACGTGCTCAGCGACGTGCCGCTGCAGGCCCTGGCCAAACGCGTGCCGGCGGACGGGGCCTGCGTGGCGCTGGTGCCCAACCCGGCCCACCATCCGGGGGGCGATTTCGCCCTGGCGGACGGGCGGGTCGTGGCCAGGCAACGCGGCAACAGCCACACCTTCGCCGGCGTCTCGGTGTTCGACCCCGCCGTCATCGCCGGCTGGCCGGCGATGGTGTTCCCATTGTCGGATGTGTTGAAGCGACTGATGGGCGAGGGTCGGCTCGCCGGCTATCTGCACGCCGGCCTGTGGCTGGACATCGGCCGGCCGCGCGACCTGCTCGCGGCTTCGGGCAAGCTGCAGACCCTGCGGGCATGAGCTCGGTGCGCTACCGCATCGCCGGTCTGGCGATGGCGCTGGACGAGGACGACGAGGTGTCCCTGCCGACGAAGGTGGCGGCCCTGCTCGGGCTTCCCCGTGCCGCCGTCTCCGGATGCCGCGTGGTGCGGCGGGCGCTCGATGCCCGCCGCAAGTCCGACATCCACTGCGTCTGCACCGTCGAATGCCTCAGCGACCGGGCTGCACCCGAGCCGTTGCCTGCCAGGGTGTCACGGGTCCACGATTCGGCGCTGGACGTGCCCCGGCCGGCCGCCTTGCCGGTGCGGCCGCCCGGTGCCGGCAGGGGACGGACGGTGGTCGTCGGCGCCGGGCCGGCCGGGCTGTTCGCGGCCCTGGCCCTGGCCGAGGCCGGCATGGCCGTGACGCTGCTGGAGCGCGGGCAGCCGGTGGAGGAGCGCATGCGCGACATCGGCCGGCTGCGCGCGCACGGGGACCTGGATTCCGAGAGTAATATCTGCTTCGGTGAGGGCGGTGCCGGCACCTACACCGACGGCAAGCTGTACACGCGCATCAAGCACCCGTTCGTGCGCTGGGTCCTGGCCACGTTCGTGCGCTTCGGCGCGGCCCCGGACATCCTCGTCGATGCCCATCCGCACCTGGGCACCGACCGGTTGGTGCGCATCGTGCGGACCCTTCGTCACCATCTGCTGGCGCTCGGTGTCGACTACCGTTTCGGGGCCCGCGTCGAGGCCGTCGAGCTGCGGGACGGCGAGGCCTGTGGGGTCGTGCTGGCCGGCGGCGAGTCCATCCAGGCCTGCGACGTGGTGCTGGCCATCGGCCATTCGGCCCGCGATACCTTCGCGCGGCTCCTGGCCCAGGGCCTGCCGATGCAGGCCAAGGACTTCGCCGTCGGTGTGCGCGCCGAGCATCCGCAGGCGCTGATCGATGCCATCCAGTTCGGGCGCATGGCCGGAAGTCCCGGACTCGGCGCAGCCGAATACAGCCTGACCCATCAGGTCGCGGATGCGGATCTGGGCCGGCGCGGCGTCTATTCGTTCTGCATGTGCCCGGGCGGCATCATCGTGCCGTCGCCGACCGAGGCCGGCATGATGGCCGTCAACGGCATGAGCAACGCCAAGCGCTCCAGCCCCTTCGCCAATTCCGGCATCGTGGTGCAGGTAACGCAGGCCGATCTCGATCGTCACGGTGCGCGGGAAGGGCCCCTGCGCGGCATCGAACTGCAGCGCGAGCTCGAGCGACGCGCCTACGAGGCGGTGTCCCGGCCCTATGCGGCGCCGGCGATGCGCCTGACCGACTTTCTGGCCGGCAAGCCCTCCGGCACGCTGGCGCCGACGCGCTTTCGCCCGGCCGCCGAGCCGGCCGACCTGCATGCTATCCTTCCCGCATGGCTCACACGGCCGCTGGCTGAGGGGCTCAAGGGCTTCGGGCAGAAGATGCGGGGTTATGTCACGGACGAGGCCAACCTGCTGGCGGTCGAGTCGCGCACCAGTTCGCCGGTACGCATCCCGCGCAACGAGGCCATGCAGAGCGTGGGCCTCGCCCGGCTGTATCCGGTCGGCGAGGGCGCGGGCTACGCCGGCGGCATCGTCAGCGCCGCCGTCGACGGCCTGAAGGCCGCCGAGGCGATCATCGCCCGGAGGGAATAGGAGGCAGCGATGAACATGACCATGAACATGAGTACGGCGACCATCATGTGGGGGATATTGTTCGGATCCATCGGCTTCGGCTTCTTCAGCTACGGGCGCAAGCAGCGCAAGATGGTGCCGCTGGTGGTCGGCATCGCGCTGATCGCCTATCCGTACTTCGTCACCAATCCCTACGCCGAGGCCGGCATCGGCGCGGCCCTGATGGCGGTGCCGTACTTCATCCGCCTCTGACTTCGCGATGTAGGCTTCTCCATGTACGTTGTGATCTTTCGCGCCAGGGTCCGGAGCCTGGACGCCGAATACCTGGAGACGGCCCGGCGCATGCGCGATATCGCGATCAGCCAGTTCGGATGCCTCGCGTTCCATTCAGTGACCGAAGGGCAGGACGAGGTGTCCCTATCCTACTGGCCGGACGAGGAATCCATCCGTGCCTGGAAGGCGCATCCCGAACATATCCAGGCCCAGAGGGCCGGCCGCGAACGGTGGTATCAGAGCTATTCCGTGCAGGTCGCACGCATCAGCCGGGAATATCGGAGCGAATGAGGGCCGGCGCATGCGCCGGCCGGGGGTTATTTCTCGACCAGTACCGTGTGCTGGCCGCTGTCCCTGGGATCCACGGACAGCACCTTGTAGCCCTGCTCCTCGCAGGAGCGCGGCACGTTCTCCAGCGGCTCGCCGTCGTTCAGCAGCACTTCGAGCTGATCGCCCTTGTCGAGCTTGGACAGCATCAGCTTGACCTTGACGAAGGTCATCGGGCAGGTCTCGTGGGTGATGTCGAGAAAGTGTTTCATCGGGTTCTCCTCAGACGAACACGTTCGGTGATGAACATCCGAACGGAAATAGCCGGCAAGTCTATCATGGCGCGGCGCCGATAGTAGTTACCTTATAGTTATCAACGTATGAGTTTCGTGCCAGGCCGGCTCGGGTGTAGGTCCCGGTGCTTTTTGCCGCTAACCCAGCGGTATGATCGGCCGTCAGATGAAGATGATGTGCGCGCCTTCCGAATCGTTCAGGAAGGTGGCGACGCCGACGACGTCCTGCACCTCGTCGATCAGGTCGTTCCGCTCCAGCTCCAGGATGTGCATGGCCATCTCGCAGGCGACGATCTGCACGCCCAGCGCGTGCGCGGCCTCGACCAGCTCCGGCAGCGTGGCCACGTTGTGCTGCTTCATCATGCCGGTCATCAGCCTGGGGCTGGCGCCGAGGAAGTTCAGGCGCGACAGCGGCAGGTTCTTCAGGCCGCCCATCAGGAAATTGAAGGCGCGGGCCAGCACGCTCTTGCCCATCGCGACGCGGCCCTGCTGCTTCTTCAGCGCGTTCAGTCCCCAGAAGGTGAAGAACATCGTCACCTGCCGGTTCGTGGCGGCGGCACCGGTGGCGATGGTGAAGGCGGCGATCATCTTGTCGAACTCGCCGGAAAAGCAGACGATCGATACGTTCTTCTTGTCGTCCATGACGTGCTCCTTGTCCATGGCCCCGGACATCGCCGGGACGGCGTGGCATTATAGTGTCTCGGAGCGGGCGCGACCACCCAAGGCTCCAGGGGGCCATAATGAACGAACGGCGCATGCTGCTGGCCATGCTCGCCGCCATTGTCGCCGGCGGCGTGGCCGGCTACGTCTGGGGCGCGCAGATGCAGGCCGTGGCCTGGATCGGCGCGCTGTTCCTGACGGCGCTGAAGATGCTGATCGTGCCGCTGGTGGCGGCCAGCGTCATCACCGGTGTGGCCGGGCTGGGCGACGTGCGCGGCCTCGGCCGCATGGGCGGGGTCACGATCGCCTACTACCTGGCCACGACGCTGATCGCCGTCGCCATCGGCCTGGCGATGGCCAACCTGTGGCAGCCGGGGGTCGGGGTGCCGCTCGGCCATGACCTGAAGGCACCGGCGTCCGTCGGCAATCATGTCGGCATCCCCGAACTGATCCTGTCGCTGGTGCATCCGAACATCATCGATGCGATGGCCGGCACGAAGTTGTTGCCGGTGATCGTGTTCTGCATCGTGTTCGCCGCCGCCCTGACCACGCTCGGCGCGCGCGGCCGGCCGGTGATCGCGTTCTTCGATGGGCTGAACGAGGCGATGATGACCATCGTGCACTGGCTGATGTGGTTCGCGCCGCTCGGCGTGTTCGCGCTGATCGCCTCGCGTCTCGGGGCGGCCGGCGGCGGCGCGGCCTTTGCGGCCGAGCTCGCGGGCCTCGGGAAATACGTGCTGGCAGTGATCTCGGGCCTGGCCCTGCATGGGGTGGTGCTGTGCCTGCTGCTGGCCTTGCTGGCCCGGCAACGCGTCCCGCGCTACCTGCGCCATATCGGCACGGCGCTGATGACCGCGTTCTCGACCTCGTCCTCCAGTGCCACGCTGCCGCTGACCATGGATGGTGTGGAGGCGGCCGGGGTGGAGGCCGACGCGCGGCGCTTCGTGCTGCCGCTCGGTGCGACCGTGAACATGGACGGCACGGCCCTGTACGAGGCGGTGGCGGCGCTGTTCATCGCCCAGGCCTTCCAGGTGGACCTGTCGTTCGGCCAGCAGATGCTGGTGCTGGTCACGGCCTCGCTGGCGGCGATCGGTGCCGCCGGCATTCCCGAGGCCGGGCTGGTGACCATGGTGATCGTGCTGCACGCCGTCGGCCTGCCGCTCGAGGGCATCGGCCTGCTGCTGGCCGTCGACTGGTTCCTCGACCGCTGCCGCACCACCATCAACGTGTTCGGCGATGCCGTCGGCGCAGCCGTCGTCGGCCGGATCGTCGGCCGATAGACCCTTGGACGGCTACTCTTCGGGGCGCATGCGGATGTAGCCGGTCGGGCATTCCTTGGCGCACAGGCCGCAGCCCTTGCAGTAGTCGTAGTCGAACACGTAGTGCGAGCCGTCGCTGGCCAGTTCCACCGTCTTCAGCACGGCGTTGTCCGGGCAGTAGTTCCAGCAGTTGTCGCAAGCCAGGCAATTGCCGCAGGACAGGCAGCGGTCCGCCTCGCGCAACGCCTGTCCCTCGTCGAGCGGGCCGATGATCTCGGCCTGATCGGTGCGTTCGGCCACCGCCAGCTTCGGCGGCTCGGCGCGCGCGGCCGGGGCGAAGTAATTCAGGTTCAGCGATTCGATGCCGATGGGCGCCATCGCCTCGTCGACCAACTCGCGGCGCTCCAGCATGGCGGCGATGGCCTGGGCCGCCTTGCGTCCGTCGCCGATGGCAGCCGATACCGTGCCGCGGTCGCCGCGGGCATCGCCGCCCGCGAACACCTTCGGCCGCCCCGCCAGCCGGCCCCAGTCGTCGGGCCGGAAATAGGCGCGGTGATCGAGGAGCTCCTCCATGCCGGCCGCATCGACGACCTCGCCGATGGCCGGGATCACCATGTCCGCGTGGATAACCCGCTCCGTGCCTTCGAAGGCGACGCGCTTTTTCCGGCCGTCGGCACCGGGCACCTTCTTCAGGCGCACGATCTCCACGCCCGTCGTCTGCGAGCCGCGCATGATCAGGCGCTTGATCGTGTGGTGGGCATGAAATTCGATGCCTTCCTCGACCGCTTCCGCGTATTCGCGCGGGACCACGTTCAGCACATCGCCCGGGTCCGAGTCCGGACCGGGCAGGCCCGAGGCGGTGATGATGGTGACCTCGGCTACCCCGGCACGCTTCATGATGCGCGCCAGGTCCACGGCGGTGTTGCCGCCGCCGTGGATGACCACGCTGGCCGGCGTCGGCACCCTGCCGAGATCGAGCCATTCGCGGATCAGGTGCAGGCCCTCGTGCAGGTCGGGCGGCGTGGCACCGTCGATGTCCCAGCCCCGTGACTGCTGGCAGCCGGGGCCCAGGAACACCGCATCGTATTCGGCCTCGAGATTCTCCAGCGACATGTCCCGCCCCAGCTGCTGGCGCGGCCTGAATGCGATGCCGAGCGCGAACAGGCGGGCCAGCTCCGCATCGACGACGTCGCGCGGCAGGCGCGTCATCGGGATGGCCGAGCGCAGCAGGCCGCCGGCCTCCGGCAGGGCGTCGAACACCGTGACAGGGTAGCCGCGCCGCACCAGCTGGTAGGCGCAGGACAGGCCCGCGGGTCCGGCACCGACGACGGCGATGCGCGCCTCGCGACTGCCGGATTCGGCCAGCCGCGGATAGGCCCAGTCACCCGCGATCGCGGCGTCGCCGACGAAACGCTCGAGGTCGTGGATGGCGACCGCCGCATCGAGGCTGCCGCGGTTGCAACGCGTCTCGCACGGATGCGGGCAGACGCGGCCGGTGATCGCCGGCAAGGGATTGGCGGCGACGAGCGCTTCCCAGGCCTCTCGCAGCTTGCGCTCCTGGACCTTGGCGATCCAGGCCTGGGCATCCTCGCCGGCCGGGCAGGCGCCGTGGCACGGGGCGCAGCTGTGCTGGTGGAACGGCGCCTCGACCCGCCAGCTGCCGGTCTTGAAGGCCAGCGAGGTGCCGGGCTCGGCCCAGGCGCCGCGCGTCATCACGGGACCCTTCGCGCTCATGACACCAGCCCCCCGCGGCGCACCGTGTCCGCACCCTCGCTGTCCAGGGGGTCGGCGTGGTCGATGGCCAGGCCGTAAGTGGAGATGTTGTGGTCGGCCAGCGCCTGCAGGTGCTCCCGCTCCTCCAGTGCGCGCGGATCGTCGCTGAACAGGTGCCGGAAGCGTCCCTGTGTCTTCAGGTAGTCGGTCACCGGCCGCGGATTGTGCAGCGGCATCACGTCGGTCAGGGCGCCGCGCTCGAGCTCGATGATCGGGAATAGTCCCGTCTGCACCGCCAGGCGCGCGATCTCGATGGTCATGTCGCCGTCGTGCCCCCAGCCGAGCGGGCAGGGGCAGTGCACCAGCAGGAAGGCGGGGCCCTCGACGGCCATGGCGCGCCGCACCTTGTGGCGCAGGTCGGCCGGGTAGGCGACCGAGGTGCTGGCGGCGTACGGGATGTGGTGGGCGGCGATGATCGACACCAGGTCCTTCTTCAGGTGGCGCTTGCCCATGCGCGCCTTGCCGGGCGGGGAGGTCGTGGTGCGCGCGGCGTGCGGCGTGGAACTGGAGCGCTGGATGCCGGTGTTCATGTAGGCCTCGTTGTCGAAGCAGACATAGAGCACGTCGTGGTTGCGCTCCAGCATGCCGGACAGGGCCTGGAAGCCGATGTCGAAGGTGCCGCCGTCGCCGCCGAAGGCCAGCACCTTGCTGTTGCGGCCCTGCGCCTTCAGCGCCGCCTCCATGCCGGAGGCGACGGCGGCGGCGTTCTCGAACACCGAGTGTACCCATGGCACGCGCCAGGCCGACTGCGGCCAGGGCGTGCTGAACACCTCCAGGCAGCCGGTGGCGTTGGCCACCATCACGTCGGGTCCGGCGGCCTGCAGTACCAGGCGCGCCCCCAGGGCCTCGCCGCAGCCCTGGCAGGCCCGGTGGCCGGACTCCAGGCCGCGGAAACGCGGCTCGATGGCCCGGATCTCGGCGATGTCGATGGTTTTCGGTTGCGTAGCCATATCAGCGCTCCTCGGCCGGCAGCTTGTCCGGCTGTAGATCGAAGATGGCGAATCCGTCGCGGGCAGGCTTCCGGCTGGCCTCGAGGATGCGCGCCAACAGATCCAGCGGCATGTCGCGGCCGCCCAGGCCCGCGGCGTAGTTGTAGACCTCGGGAGGCTCCGCCATCCGGGACAGGGCGGCGCGCACCTCGGCGCCGATGATGCCGCCGGCGCCCGGCGACAGGGCGCGCTCGAGCACGATCAGCTTCTTGACGCCCTTGCACAGCCGGCGCAGCTCGGCCTCGGGGAAGGGGCGGAAGCAGCGCAGCGTCAGCAGCCTGATCTTGTCGCCCTCGTATTCGGCCATGGCCGCGCGCAGGGTGCCGGCCACCGAGCCGACGGCCAGGATGGCCGTATCGGCGCGCTTGGCGCCCTCGGCGCGGATCAGGCCGCCGCTGTCGCGGCCCGAGACCTGTTGCCAGTCGCGATCGGCGGCGAGGATCTCGTCGACGGCCTTCAGCATGGCCTGGTGATGCGCATGGCGCACCTCGGTGAAGTAGTCCGGGGTGACCAGGGCCCCGAGCGTGATCGGCTTCTGCGGGTCCAGTGCGCGCGAGAAACGGAAGGCGGGCAGGAAGGCGTCGACCTGCGTCTGCTCCGGCAGGTCGATGCCCTCCAGCGTGTGCGTCAACGTGAAGCCGTCGACGCAGACCATCACCGGCAGCTCGGTGCGCTCGGAGATGCGGAAGGCCTGGATGGTCGTGTCCACGGCCTCCTGGTTGTCGCTGCAGTACAACTGGATCCAGCCGGAATCGCGTACGGCCATCGAGTCCTGGTGGTCGTTCCAGATCGAGATCGGGGCGGAGACGGCGCGGTTGGCACAGGTCAGCACCATCGGCAGGCGCATGCCGGCGATGTTGTACAGCACCTCGGACATCAACAGGATGCCCTGGGACGAGGTGGCCGTGTAGGAACGGGAACCGGCGGCGACGGCCCCGAGCACCACCGAGGCGGCCGAGAACTCGCTCTCCACGCTGACCATCTCGCAGTCCAGCACGCCGTCGGCGATCAGCTTGGAGATGTTCTCGACGATGTGCGTCTGCGGCGTGATCGGATAGGCGGCCACGACCTGCGGCCGGCACATCGCCACGGTTTTGGCGATGGCCTGGGAGCCTTCAAGCGCTTGCTGCAAGATGTGCCTCCTTCCAGAGCCCGGCCGGCACCCTGCCGGCAGCGAGCTCGACCAGTTGCTTGTTCTTCTCCAGCACCGCGCCCTTGAAGCGCTGTTCCAGCGCGTGCACCAGGCTTTCGTGCGGCAGGATGCCGGTCAGCGTCAAAAAGGCGGACAGCAGCGGCACGTTCGGCACGTCGCGGCCCACCGTTTCCAGCGCCATGGCCGTGGCCGGCAGCGTCACGGTCGGCTTCCCGAGTTGTTTCGACATCTCGTCGGACGAACGGCTGGAGTTGAGCAGGATGCCGCCGCCGTCCAGCAGGCCGCCCGTCAGCCCGGGTTCGTGCAGCAGGGTCTGGTCCTGGATGATCAGGTAGGCCGGGTGCAGCACCTGGTTGCGTCGCTGGATCGGTGTCTCGGCGATGCGTACGAAGGCCACGACCGGGGCCCCGCGCCGCTCGGCACCGAAGGCCGGGAAGGCCTGGCATTGCAGGCCGGCGTCGAAGGCGGCGGTGGCCAACAGGTAGGCGGCAACCACGTTGCCCTGGCCGCCACGCCCGTGGATGCGAATCTCGATCATGGAGGCGACCTCCGTGTCGTTGCATGAGGGGTGGAATTCATCCCACGACAGTGTAGACCGTATCCGAACATGTTGCTTGCTGACAGTGGATTCTTTGCGAACCGAGGGCGATTCCGGCTTTTGCCGTCCGCCTCTGTTCAGGATACAATGCGGCGCTTTACCGGGGGTTGGTTTCATGCATGAACCGATGTTCGTCGAGGCGCTGACGTTTGATGACGTGCTGCTGGTGCCGCAGGCCAGTTCCGTGCTGCCGAAGACGGCCGATGTCTCGTCGCAGCTGACGCGCAATATCCGCCTGAATATCCCGGCCGTGTCGGCGGCGATGGATACGGTCACCGAATCGCGCACGGCAATCTGCATGGCCCAGGAGGGCGGCATCGGCGTCATCCACAAGAACCTGACACCGGAGGAGCAGGCCGCCGAGGTGCGGCGCGTCAAGCGCTACGAGGCGGGCGTGGTGCAGGATCCGCTGACGGTGACTCCGGAAAACACCCTGGCCCAGGTGCGCGAGCTGTCGCGCCAGAACGGCTTCTCCGGTTTCCCGGTGCTCGATGCCGACGGCAAGCTGTGCGGCATTATCACCAACCGCGACATCCGTTTCGAGAGCGACGCCGAGTGCCGCGTCAGCCAGATGATGACCCCGCGCGACAAGCTGGTCACGGTAGCGGCGGGTACGGCGCTCGATGCCTGCAAGCAGCTGTTCCGCGAGCACCGCATCGAGAAGCTGCCGGTGGTCGATGCCGACGGCCATCTGCGCGGCATGATCACGGTGCGCGACATCGAGAAATCCACGGCCTTCCCGAACGCGGTGCGCGACAGCTACGGTCGCCTGCTGGTGGCGGCCGCCATCGGTGTCGGCGACACGGAGATGCATCGTTTCGAGGTGCTGCACTCGGCCGGCGTCGATGCCGTGATCGTCGATACCGCGCACGGCCATTCCCGCGGCGTCATCGACCAGGTGCGTGAGATCAAGCGCCGCCATGCCGATGTCGAGGTCATCGCCGGCAACGTGGCCACCGCCGACGCGGTGCGCGACCTGATCGAGGCGGGTGCGGATGCGGTCAAGGTGGGCATCGGCCCCGGTTCGATCTGCACCACGCGCATGATCGCCGGCGTCGGCGTGCCGCAGCTGTCTGCCATCATGGAGTGCGCGCAGGCCGCGCGCGGGTCCGGCGTGCCGATCATCGGCGACGGCGGCATCAAGTTCTCCGGCGATTTCGCCAAGGCCATCGCCGCCGGGGCCGACACCTGCATGTTCGGCTCGATGCTGGCCGGCACCGACGAGGCGCCGGGCGAGAAGATCCTGTACCAGGGCCGCGCCTACAAGTCGTACCGCGGCATGGGCTCGCTGGGTGCGATGAAGAAGGGCAGCAAGGACCGCTATTTCCAGGGCGACGTCGACGAGGCCATGAAGCTGGTGCCCGAGGGCATCGAGGGGCGCGTGGCCTACAAGGGCGCGCTGTCCGACATCCTGCACCAGCTGGTCGGCGGCCTGCGTGCCGCCATGGGTTATGTCGGGGCCGCCGACGTGGCGACCATGCACGAGCGGGCGAAGTTCGTGAAGATCACCGGCTCCGGCCTGCGCGAAAGCCATGTGCACGACGTGACGATCACCGAAGAGGCGCCGAACTATCGTCTCGACTCTTGATTGTTTGATACGGCCTCGGAACATCCTGTCCTCGGCCTTGCGGCGCGATCGAAAACGCAGTTTCCGATCACTTGCTGAAGCCACCCATCCATGGGTGGAGGCCGTATCCACCCGCCATGGATGGCGGGCGAATCCGGTAGGATTCGTGAGTACCGGGAAACTTGTTTTGCCGGTGCGTGGTGAGCAAAAGGCAGGAGCCTTTTGCGGATGGAGCAAGCCGATACGGCATCGGGCCTCCTGCCCTCGGCCTTGACGCAGCCCGAATTTTGCGAAATCCGGGCTGCTTACTAAAGCCGCACATCCGTGTGCGGAATGCTTGGACAACCCGCCCATGGAGGGGCGGCGGCCGAACGAAGGTGAGGCCGTAAGCTGCGAAAAACCGCGCTTTTGCGCAGCGGTTTGAGCAAAATATAGGAGATATTTTGCGGATGGAAAAAATACTGATCCTGGACTTCGGCTCGCAGTACACGCAGCTGATCGCGCGCCGGGTGCGCGAGGCGGGGGTGTACAGCGAGCTGCACCCGTGGGACATGTCGGAAGCGGCGATCCGCGAGTTCGATCCATCCGGCATCATCCTGTCCGGCGGCCCGAATTCGGTGTACGAGGATGAGACCCCGAAGGCGCCGCAGGTCGTGTTCGAACTGGGCGTGCCGGTGCTGGGCATCTGCTACGGCATGCAGACCATGGCCGCCCAGCTCGGCGGCGCGGTGGAGACCGGCGATGTGCGCGAATTCGGCTATGCAGCGGTGCAGACCAGCAGTCGGACAGCGCCTGCGATAGAGGTTATCGAGGACCGAGAGCGCGCTTCGAAGGAATCGGTGGTGGTCGAGTCCGCGTTACTTAGCGGTATCAAGGATCGCGAGGGTAATATCCTCGATGTCTGGATGAGCCACGGCGACAAGGTGACCGGGCTGCCGCCGGGCTTCCATGTGATCGCCCACAACGACGCCACGCCGATCGCCGGCATGGCCGATGAAAAACGCAAATTTTATGCGCTGCAGTTCCATCCGGAGGTCACGCACACGCACCAGGGCAAGGCGATCCTGGCGCGCTTCGTGCACGAGATCTGCGGCTGCGGACAGTCGTGGACGATGCCGCACTATATCGACGAGGCCGTGGCGCAGATCAGAAGCCAGGTCGGCGACGAGGAGGTCATCCTGGGGCTTTCCGGCGGCGTCGATTCCTCGGTGGCGGCGGCGTTGCTGCACCGCGCCATCGGCGACCAGCTGACCTGCATCTTCGTCGACAACGGCCTGTTGCGTCTGGGCGAGGCCGAGCAGGTCATGGCCACCTTCGCCGAGAACCTCGGCGTCAAGGTCGACCATGTCGATGCCAGCGCCGAGTTCCTGAAACACCTGGCCGGCGTCGACGATCCGGAGGCCAAGCGCAAGATCATCGGCCGCGAATTCGTCGAGGTGTTCCAGGCCGAGGCCAAGCGCATGCCGAAGGCCAAGTGGCTGGCGCAGGGGACGATCTATCCCGATGTCATCGAGTCGGCCGGCTCGAAAACCAAGAAGGCGCATACCATCAAGAGCCACCACAACGTCGGCGGCCTGCCCGAGACGCTGCACCTGAAGCTGCTGGAGCCGTTGCGCGAGCTGTTCAAGGACGAGGTGCGCGAACTCGGCGTCGCGCTCGGCCTGCCGCGCGAGATGGTGTACCGCCATCCCTTCCCCGGGCCGGGGCTGGGCGTGCGCATCCTGGGCGAGGTCAAGCGGGAGTATGCCGACCTGCTGCGCCAGGCCGATGCCATCTTCATCGAGGAGCTCCGGGCATCGGGCTGGTACGACAAGACCAGCCAGGCCTTCGCCGTGTTCCTGCCGGTCAAGAGCGTCGGCGTCATGGGTGACGGCCGCACCTACGAATGGACGGTGGCCCTGAGGGCCGTGCAGACGCAGGATTTCATGACCGCGCACTGGGCCGAGTTGCCGCACGCGTTGCTTGCCAAGGTGTCCAACCGTATCATCAACGAGGTCAAGGGCATCAATCGCGTCGTCTACGACGTCACGTCAAAGCCTCCGGGCACCATCGAATGGGAATGAATCCCTCCAAGGAGAGAACGGATATGAAACGGTTTTACATCGGCATCGCGGCAGTGCTGCTGCTCGCATCCTGCAGCCAGCAGGGCAAGCAGGCGGCCCAGGGCAAGCTCACGCTCGACAACGATACCAAGAAGAGCAGCTACGCCATCGGCATGAGCATCGGCCATTCACTGAAGGACAGCGGTGTCGACGTCGACGTCGATGCCTTCGTCGCCGGCGCCCGCGCCATGCTCGAGGGCGGCACGCCGCTGCTGGACAACAAGGCCGCGCTCGAGGCGCGCATGGCGTTCATGCAGAAGGAAATGGCGGTGAAAGCGGCCAGGACGAAGAAGGTCGGCGAGGCCAACGAGAAGACCTCCGAGGCCTTCCTGGAAGCCAACAAGGCCAAGCCGGGCGTCAAGACCACGGCCAGCGGCCTGCAGTACAAGGTACTGACCGAGGGCAAGGGTCCGAAGCCGAAGGCCACGGACACCGTCACGGTCAACTACCGCGGCACCCTGATCGACGGCACCGAGTTCGACAGCTCCTACAAGCGCGGCCAGCCGTCGACGTTCAAGCTGGACCAGGTGATCCCGGGCTGGACCGAGGGCCTGCAGCTGATGCCGGTCGGCTCCAAGTTCCGCCTGTTCCTGCCGCCGAAGCTGGCCTACGGCGAGCACGGTGCCGGTGGTGTCATCGGACCGAACCAGGCCCTGATCTTCGATGTCGAGCTGCTGAAGATCGACGGCGGCAAGAAGAAATAAGGCGATGTTCAGCAGGCTGACCGAGAAATTCGGGCAGATCACCGACCGCCTGCGCGGCGCGGCGCGGGTCAACGAGGCCGATCTCGACGCCACGCTGCGCGAGATGCGCATGGCGCTGCTGGAGGCCGATGTGGCGCTGCCGGTGGCGCGCAAGCTCATGGACGAGGTGCGTGCGCGTGCGCTGGGTGCCGAGGTGGCCAAGAGCCTGCAGCCGGGCCAGGTGATCATCAAGATCATGCACGATGCCCTGGCCGACATCCTCGGCGGCCAGCGGCGGGATCTCGATGTCTCGGCCATCCCCTCGGTCATCCTGCTGTGCGGCCTGCAGGGCGCGGGCAAGACGACGACGGCCGGCAAACTGGCCCGGCTGCTGACTGCGCAGGGCAAGCGGGTGGCGATGACCAGCGTCGACGCCACGCGTCCGGCGGCGCGCGAACAGCTGCAGGTGCTGGCCGGCCAGGTCGGCGTGCCGTATCTGTCCGGCGACGGGCGTGACCCCGTGGCCATGGCCCGCTCGGCGCTGGCCCAGGCGCGCACCGGCGGCCATCACGTGCTGATCCTCGATACCGCCGGCCGCCAGGTGCTCGACGATGCCCTGATGGACGAGATCAGGGCCGTGCAGGGCGAGGTCAGGGCGGCCGAGCGCCTGTTGGTGCTCGACTCGATGACCGGTCAGTCGGCCCTGCCGGTGGCCGAGCAGTTCCACGGTGTGGTCGGACTGACCGGCTGCATCCTGACCAAGACCGACGCCGACGTGCGCGGCGGTGCGGCGCTGTCGGTGGCCTACAGCACCGGCGTGCCGGTGCGTTTCGTCGGTACCGGCGAGAAGATCGAGGCCTTCGAGCTGTTCGATCCGCAGCGCATGGCCGGCCGCATCCTCGGCCAGGGCGATGTCGTCGGCCTGGTGGAGAAGATCCAGGCCTCGGTGGATCGCGAACAGGCCGAGAAGATGGCCAAAAAGGTCAAGAAGGGCGAGTTCGACATGGACGACTTCGCCGAGCAACTCGACCAGGTGCAGAAGATGGGCGGCATGGGTGCGATGCTGAAGATGCTGCCCGGCATGCGCCTGCCAGAGGAGAAGATGGGTCAGATCGACGACAAGCCGATGCGCCGCATGCGCGCCATGATCGGTTCGATGACCATCAAGGAGCGCCGTTCCCCGAAGCTCATCAACGGCAGCCGCAAGCGCCGCATCGCCGCCGGTTCCGGCACCACGGTGCAACAGGTCAACCAGCTGCTGAAGCAGTTCACGCAGATGCAGTCGATGATGAAGAAGATGAAGGGCGGCAAGGGCAAGCGCATGTTGGCGCAGATGGCGGCCAAGATGGGCGGCATGGGCGGCATGCCACGGATGTGAGCCTTATCCCGCGTTGAATCATCAAGGGGCGCCATGTGGTGCCCTTTTTTTTATTGGCGTATCGCACAATCGCCGGAATATCCGAGCGCTTTCAACCCCGCTTGCCGGGGCGCCGCATGGGCGGGGCTGGCGAACGGATCAGCGCAATATGTTGCGCCCGTTCGCGGCCCGGCCAGGCGGGGGACGCGCCGGCCTTGCGGGCAGCCTTCTTTGGTTCTTTCTTGGCTGAGCAAGAAAGAACAAAGAGTGGTTTTGTTCTTCTTTGCGTGTCCAAAGAAGAACCAAGAAAGGGCACCCCGGAACCAGCCTGCCCTTCGGGTTCCCGATCCTGCATGTTCAACATCGGCCGCGGCGCTGCCGCTCTTCTCCGATGTTGAACATTGGTCTCGGCAGCCTGCTAGCGGGGGATCAAAGCACGGACCAAAGATGGCCTCTCCCGGACTTCCGCGATGAATTTTGTGCCGAAATCAGCTGCGCTGCGGGTATTCGGCGTAGGTCGGGATGCCGTCGCCGTGGCAGGACCATTCGGCGCGCGAATCCCAGAAGATGCGCGCCTCCGGCATGATGCCCGGATCGGTATCCAGCGATCCCGCCGGCACCACGGCCATGCCCATCTGTTTGCGGATGCGCGGCAGCTGGCCGCCGCAGCGGGTGCAGAAGCAGGTGCCGAAGCGCTGTGCCTCGGGCACCTTGTACTCGGCGATCAGCTCCTCGCCCTTCGTCCAGGCGGCATCGGTCAGCTTGACCATGATGTTCGAGGCGTGTCCGGTGCCGGTGGCCTTGCGGCAGCGGCTGCAGTGGCAGTGGTAGAAGCGCACCGGCTCGCCGCTGATCTCGTATTGCACGCCGCCGCACAGGCAGCCTCCGCGTAGGTTCACCTCAGACACCGATGCCTCCTGATCCGATTCCGTCTGGCTGCCGCCAGCCTACAGTGGCCAGACGCTGCGAGTCGAGCGGGCGTTCAAACCCGGTTATATACTCAAGTGATGAACGACACTCAGACCCGGATGTATAAGAAGGAGATAGCCGAATACTACACGCGGCGCAGCCATGCCTACGATGACATGGCCTGGCATGACCGGATGGCCCGGATGCTGGTTGAACATGCAAGGATTCGTGCGGATGCCCATGTGCTGGATATCGGGACGGGCACCGGTATGGTGGCGATGCATGCCGCCTCGAAACTGGGGCCTCGGGGATCGTTGGTCGGCATCGATATCTCGGAAGGCATGATCGATATCGCGAGATCAAAAATGCCTGATGCGCCAATACGGAATATCCGTTTCGTCATGGCGGATGGCGAAGCGTTGCCATTTCCTCCGGACAGCTTCGATCTGATCCTGTGCGGGTCGGCCTTCATCTGGATGGCTGATTTGCCTTCGACACTCATGCATTGGAAAAGCCGCCTCAAACCCCATGGGAGAGTCGGGTTCCATGCCTTTTCCGGGGATGCGTTTATTGCCGGGGTGGTGGCCCAAAGGATCCTGCTGAAACACAGCATCGCTTACCTGATGAACCAACCGACCGGCACCGTCGAAAAATGCCGCAAGCTTCTGGAGCAGGCCGGATACGAGAACATCGAGGTCATCGAGGACAAGAACGGCAGCTATATCGGTCTGGAGGAAGCGAAACAGGGGTGGGCGAGGCTGTTGTACCCGGCACCGGGTCAGTATCCGCATCCGCTTGCTAGGGTGACCGCTGAGCAGATGGCGCGCGTTCAGGCCGATTACGATCATGAACTGGAGCGACTGAATACGGATAGGGGCGTCTGGAATGACATGACGACGTTCCACGTGTTCGGAGAAAAGCCGTCCAATCCATAGGCAATTCGGTGACTGGTCATGGCCCCGCCGGTTTCGCGCCGGCTTTTTGCCGCCATCGATGCGCGTAGTGCCTTGCGGGCGCGGGCGCACCCGTCTATAGTGCGCCGCCCTGACAGATTGGATTAGAGGTATCAGACACATGGCGACAGTTATTCGTTTGCAGCGCGGTGGCCGCAAGAAGCGTCCGTTTTATGCGGTCGTGGTCATGGATTCGCGCAACCGCCGCGACGGCGCGTTCATCGAGAAGCTCGGCTATTACGACCCCTGCCGCGAGCCGGAGGTCATCGAGCTGGACCTGGAGCGCGTGAAGTCCTGGACCGACAAGGGCGCGCAGGTGTCCGAGCGCGTGGCCAGCCTGGTCAGCCTGGCGGGCAACCCGGACCGCGTGGCGCAGGCCCAGGCCAAGCTCGAGGCCAAGAAGGCTGCCGCCAAGGCCGCCGAAGCGGCCAAGAAGAAGGCCGAGGCGGAGGCTGCCGCGAAGGCTGAGGCCGAGGCCAAGGCCGCCGAGGAGGCCGCCGCTGCCGAAGCCGCTGCCGCTGAGGCTGCGGAGGAGACCGCTGAGGAGGCCCCGGCCGAGGAAGCCGCTGCTGCCGCTGAGGAAGTCGCTGAGGAAGCCCCGGCTGAAGAGGCTGCCGCCGAAGAGGCCCCGGCCGAGGAAGCCGCCGAAGAGGAAAAGTCCGACGCCTGATCGTCTGCTCGAGGTCGGCGCCGTCCAATCGCCCCATGGGCTGAAAGGCGCACTGATCATCTATTCGCATACCCGGCCTGCCATCGGCATCGCCGGGTATTCTTTTTGGTACATCGGGAAAGCCCCGGACACCGCCCGGAGATTCGAGGTCGAGCGCTGCTGGCAGCACGGCCGGCGCATCCTGGCCCAACTGGCCGGTGTCCCGGATGCCGACGCCGCCGTGGCGCTGAAGGGGGCGACCATCTGGGTGGATGCCGCCGCGGTGGACATCGACGAGGATCATGAGTACCTGTGGGCCGATCTCGTCGGCTGCGAGGTGGTCGAGGCCTCCGGGCGCCTGCTCGGCCATGTCACGGGCTTGCAGGAGTACGGGGCGCAGGACATCCTGACCGTGCGCACGCCCGGGGATGCCATGCCCGCCGGGGAATGGATGATCCCGTTCATCGACGACGTCGTGGTCGACGTCGACACCGAGGCCCGCCGCATCGAGGTCAATCTTCCCGAGGGGATGGATGCATGCTTCACGCCCAGATCCTGACCCTGTTCCCCGAGTTCTTCGCCTCGCCGCTGTCCTGCTCGATCCCGCGCCGCGCCATCGATGCCGGGTTGGTGCGCGTCGATTGCCTGAACATTCGCGATTTCTGCACGGACAAGCACCGGCGTGCCGATGACGTGCCGTACGGCGGCGGCCCGGGCATGGTGATGAAGCCGGAGCCGGTGGTTGCGGCCATCCGCGATGCGCGTGCCCGCGATGCGGATACGCGCGTGGTGCTGCTGTCGCCGGCCGGCCGGCCGTTCACCCAAGACAAGGCGCGCGCGTATGCCGGACTTTCCGGCCTGACGCTGCTGTGCGGCCGCTACGAGGGCATCGACGAGCGCGTGGTCGCCCATGTCGACGAGGAGCTGTCGCTCGGCGATTACGTGCTGTCCGGCGGCGAGCCGGCGGCGCTGAGCGTGCTCGATGCGGTGATCCGGCTGCTGCCGGGGGCGCTCGGTGACGCCGAATCCGCGGCCCAGGACTCGTTCGCGGACGAAGGCCTGCTCGACTGGCCGCACTACACGCGCCCGGAGGTGTTCGAGGGGCAGCGGGTTCCCGAGGTACTGCTGTCCGGCAACCACGCCGAGATCGACCGCTGGCGCCGCGCCCAGGCGCAGGAGCGCACCAAGAAACGCCGTGGCTGAGCCGCGCATCGCCGTGGCGCTCGTGCATCATCCGGTGCTCAACCGGCTGGGGGAGACGAGCACGACGGCTGTGACCTCGATGGACGTGCACGACTTCGTGCGCAGCTGCGCCTTCTATGACGTGGCGCCGGTGTTCCTCGTGCATCCGGCCGACGGCATGCATGCCCTGGTCGGCGCCATGCGCGGCTACTGGCGCGAAGGCGAGGGCCGGAGCCGCAATCCCGGGCGCGGGGCTTCGCTGGACGCCCTCAGGCTGGTGCGTACGCTCGACGAGGCGGTGGCCGCCATGGACGGGCCGTCGGTCTGGTTCACCTCGGCCAATCCTCCGGCACAGGGCTGCATCGAAGTGGAGCGGCTCGCCGCGTTGCCCGGCCGGCACCTGATCGTGTTCGGCACCGGCTGGGGCCTTGATGTCAAATCGCTACAGCAGCCAACTGGATGGTTGTCACCGATCGAAGGTATCGGTATGGTTCGCCACCTTTCGGTCCGGGCGGCCCTGGCCATCTACCTGGACCGGCTGCGGCGATAGTTTTGGAGGCAACCGACATGCGTGCTTTGGATGACATTACGAAGGACCAGCTGCGCAGCGATATCCCGGATTTCCGCGAGGGCGACACCGTGCGCGTCAACGTGCGCGTGGTCGACTACAAGGAGGCCAAGGGCGGCAAGCAGGAGCGCCGCGAGCGCCTGCAGGCCTATGAGGGCGTCGTGATCGCCCGCCACAACAACGGCATCTCCAGCAGCTTCACGGTACGCAAGATCTCGAATGGCGTCGGTGTGGAGCGCGTGTTCCCGCTGCACTCGCCGATGCTCGACAAGATCGAGGTGGTGCGCCATGGCCGCGTGCGCCGGGCCAAGCTGTACTACCTGCGCAACCTCAGGGGCAAGGCCGCACGTATCTCCGAGAAGCGCCGCTGATTCCATCGCCTTCGGGCTTGGTAGCGAGGGCTCCCTTGGGGGCCCTCGCTGCGTTTCAGGGCGCGGGTGACGCCACGCCGCGCATTGGCCATAATACGGCGCGATATCCGCACCGGGTGAAACACAGGGAGAAGACATGTCAGACCGTTCCGATTTCTTTAACGATCCGCTGGGCGATAGCGCGGTGATCGAGGCCATCGACGCCGAGCTGGAGCGCCAGCGCCATACGCTGGAACTGATCGCCAGCGAGAACATCGTCTCCAGGGCGGTGATGCAGGCACAGGGATCGGTGCTGACGAACAAGTACGCCGAGGGTTATCCGGGCCGGCGCTACTACGGCGGCTGCGAGCATGTCGATGTGGTCGAGCGCCTGGCGCAGCAGCGCGCCTGCGAGCTGTTCGGCGTCAAGCACGCCAATGTGCAGCCGCATTCGGGATCGCAGGCCAACATGGCCGTGTACATGGCGCTGCTGCAGCCGGGCGATGTCGTCATGGGCATGGACCTGTCGCATGGCGGGCACCTGACCCACGGCAGCCCGGTGAACTTCTCCGGCCGCCTGTACCACGTCGTGGCCTACGGGGTGCGCGAATCCGACGACCGCATCGATTACGACGCCATGGAGCGCATGGCGAAAGAGCATAAGCCGAAGATGATCATCGGCGGCGCCTCGGCCTACGAGCGGGAGATCGATTTCGCACGCATGCGTGCCATCGCCGACGAGGTCGGCGCCGTGCTGATGGTGGACATGGCCCACTACGCCGGCCTGATCGCGGCCGGGGTCTACCCGTCGCCGGTGGGGCATGCGCACGTGATCACGACGACGACGCACAAGACCCTGCGGGGCCCCAGGGGCGGCATGATCCTGACCGACGACGACGAGTTGGCGAAGAAGATCAACAGCCGCATCTTCCCGGGCATCCAGGGCGGGCCGCTGATGCACGTGATCGCCGCCAAGGCCGTCGCCTTCGGCGAGGCGCTGGGTGAGCGCTTCCGCGCCGACCAGAAGCAGGTGATCGCCAATGCGCGCGCCATGGCCGAGGTGCTGGCCGGCGGCAAGCTGCGCATCGTCTCCGGCGGCACCGATTGCCACATGTTCCGCGTCGACCTGCGCCCGCACGACCTGACCGGCAAGCAGGCCGAGGAGGCGCTGGAGGCGGCCGGCATCACCACGAACAAGAACACGGTGCCGTTCGACACCGCCTCCCCGTTCGTGACCAGCGGCATCCGCATCGGCACCCCGGCCATCACCACGCGCGGCATGAGGGAGGCCGAGGCCGGGGCGATCGGCGGCATGATCCTGAAGGTGCTGGATGCGCCCGAGGATGCATCGGTGCGCGAGGCCGTACGCAGCGAGGTGCGGGCGCTGACCGACCGCTTCCCCATCTACAGGGACTGAGCACCGGAATTACGCATGCACTGCCCGTTCTGCGCCCACCCGGATACGCGGGTCATCGATTCCCGCGTGGTCGAGGAGGGCGGCGCGGTGCGCCGCCGCCGGGAGTGCGAGGCCTGCGGCAAGCGCTTCTCGACCTTCGAGCGCGCGGACCTGCGGCTGCCGCTGGTGGTCAAGAAGGACGGCACGCGCCAGCCCTTCGACGTCGGGCGACTCAGGGCCGGCATGCAGAAGGCGCTGGAGAAGCGCCCGGTGTCGGCCGAGTCCATCGAGGAGGGGGTCAGCGCCGTGCTGCGTGCCGTGCGCGAACTGGGTGAGCCCGAGGTGCCCACGGCCGCGATCGGCGCCTTCGTGATGGAGCAGCTGCAGAAGCTGGACGGGGTGGCGTACGTGCGCTTCGCCTCGGTGTACCGGGAGTTCAAGGACGTCGACGAGTTCCTGGCGGCCGTCAAGCATGCGATGGGAGAGCGGCGTCGGCGCGGAAAGTCGTAGGACGCCTCAGGCAAAGGAGAGGGACATGGCATTGAGGATTGCGGTATTGCCGGGCGACGGCATCGGCCCGGAGATCGTGCGCGAGGCATGCAAGGTACTGGAGGTGCTGAATCGCGACTTCGGCCTGGATGCCGGATGGGATGAGGCGCCGGTCGGCGGCGCCGGCTTCGAGGCGGCGGGCGATCCGTTGCCGACGCCGACGCTGGCCCTGGCGCGCGAGGCCGACGCGGTGTTGCTGGGTGCCGTCGGCGGCCCGCAGTGGGAGCGCCTGGACAAGCCGCTGCGGCCGGAGGCGGGCCTGTTGCGCCTGCGCGCGGAGCTGGAGCTGTTCGCCAACTACCGGCCGGCGAAGGTCTACGACCAGTTGCTCGATGCCTCGACGCTGAAGCCGGAGGTGGTGCGCGGCGTCGACATCCTGGTGGTGCGCGAGCTGGTCGGCGGCATCTACTTCGGTCAGCCGCGCGGCATCGACATGGTTGGCGGCGAACGGCGCGGCTTCAACACCGCCAGCTATACCGAGAGCGAGGTCCGGCGCATCGGACGCAAGGCCTTCGAGGCGGCGCGCCTGCGCAGCGGGCGCGTATGCAGCGTCGACAAGGCCAACGTGCTGGAGACCAGCGAGGTCTGGCGCGCGGTCATCGGCGAGTTGCACCAGGCCGAGTTCTCCGACGTGGAGCTGACGCATATGTACGTCGATAACGCCGCCATGCAGCTGATCCGCAACCCGCGGCAGTTCGACGTGCTGGTGACCTCGAACCTGTTCGGCGACGTGCTGTCCGACGAGGCCTCGATGCTGACGGGCTCGATCGGCATGCTGCCGTCGGCCTCCGTGGGCGAGAACCACGCGATGTACGAGCCGATCCACGGCTCGGCGCCGGACATCGCCGGCCAGGACCGGGCCAACCCCCTGGCGACGATCCTGTCGGTGGCCATGATGCTGCGCTTCTCGCTGGACCGCGCCGATCTGGCCGAGCGGGTGGAGCAGGCGGTGGAACAGGCGCTGAACGACGGCGTACGCACGCCCGACCTGGCGATCCACGGCGAGACGCCGGTCGGTTGCGCGGCGATGGGAGATGCGGTTTGCAAGGCACTGGGAGCGATGGCATGAGTGAGTTTCTTTCGCACAAGGACGGATACCGCGTGGCGGTCGTGGGCGCGACCGGCGCCGTCGGCAGGACGATGCTGGAGATCCTGGCCGAGCGCGATTTTCCGGTGTCCGAGATCGTGATGCTGGCCTCGAGCCGCAGTGCCGGTTCCCGCGTCGAGTTCCGCGGCAAGGAATACGTGGTGCAGGATCTGGAGACCTACGACCCGGCGGGGCTGGACATCGCGCTGTTCTCGGCGGGTGGCGGCACCTCGCGGCAGCATGCGCCGCGTTTCGCCGAGGCGGGCTGCTACGTCATCGACAATTCGAGCGCCTGGCGCATGGATCCGGATGTGGCGCTGGTGGTGCCGGAGGTCAACGCGCACGCGCTGGAGATGGCCAGGATCAACCGCATCATCGCCAATCCGAACTGCTCGACCATCCAGATGGTGGTGGCGCTGAAGCCGTTGCACGACGCGGTACCGATCCGGCGCGTCGTGGTCTCGACCTACCAGGCCGTCAGCGGTGCCGGCAGCCGCGCCATGGAGGAGCTGGCCGACCAGTCGCGGTATCTGCTGTCCGGCAAGGCGGCGGCGGTGAACGTGCTGCCGGCGCGTATCGCCTTCAACGTGGTGCCGCAGATCGATGTGTTCACCGAGGACGGCTATACCAAGGAAGAGCACAAGATGATGGACGAGACCCGCAAGATCCTGGAGGCGGATATCGCGTTGTCGGCCACCACGGTGCGTGTGCCGGTGTTCTACGGGCACTCGGAATCGGTCAATGTCACCTTTGACGGCCCGATGACGGCCGAGCATGCGCGCGACCTGCTGGCCGGAGCCCCGGGCATCTGCGTCGTCGACGACCCGTCGGGCGAGGACTACCCGATGCCGATGGAGGCTGCGGGCACCGATCCGGTGTGGGTCGGCCGCATCCGCGATGATTATTCATGGCCGAATACCTTGAACTTGTGGATAGTTGCTGATAATGTACGTAAAGGCGCGGCTCTAAATGCCGTTCAAATAGCGGAAATCTTGATTGGAAAGTGTTAGACATCACTTTCGCCGCTGTTGTGAACCGGGATTTGGGTCGTCAAGAATTTTGTGAAAAACGGCGCTTGAATCGCAACTTACGGCGGAGGAGGCGATATGCGTAACAAGGTGGCGCTAGGATTCCTGGCTTTGGCAGTCTGGCTGCTGTCGGCCGCAAGTGCATGGGCCGTAGCCTTGGGCAAGATCGATGTTGCCAGCCATCTCGGGGAGCCCTTCTTCGCGGAAGTGCCGCTGCAGCTGGATCCCGGCGAGAGCCTCTCCAACGTCTATGTCGAGCTTGCCTCTCCCGCCGATTACCGCATCCTCGAGGTGTATCGCGACCCGGCCCTGAACGGCATCACCGTCGACGTCAAGACCGACAAGCGGGGCGCCCGCGTGGTGCTGAGCTCCGATACCGGCATCGAGTCCCCGTTCTTCAACCTCGTGCTGAAGGTCCGCTACGAGCGTGCCACGCATTTCAAGAAGTACCCGGTGTTTCTGGACATCCCCCAGATGGCCAAGCCGGCCATGATGAAGCCGCTGCCCACCGTCAAGGAAGGGCAACGCCGGGCGGCTTCGGTCCCGGCGACGCCGACCGTGGCCCCGGTGGTTCAGGCCAAGCCGCTGCCGGGCTCGGCCTTCAAGCCGTTCGACGGCTGGGCCCGCACCGCCCGCTATGGGCCGATGGTCTACGGCGACACCATCACGACCGTGGCCCAGCGCCTGCAGATCGACAACCGCTACACGCGGCAGCAGGTGATGGTGGCCCTGTTCGAGAGGAACCGGGCCAGATTCGATCATGACAACATCAACCTGATCAAGGCCGGTACCTATCTGGACGTGCCGACGGCGGCCGAGGTGGAGAAGATCTCGCCCGAACAGGCCCACAGCTTCCTGGCCAAGCAGGAAAAGGTATGGAAACAGCTGATCAAGCAGCCGAAGTACGCGGCCGTGGCCGAGGCCCAGAAGGATCGCTACAGCAAGCGCGTGCGGGTCGGTGAGAAGGCCAGCGGCGTGGCCGGCGCACCGATGCCGTCGGCGTCCCAGGGTCAGCAGGGCGCTGAGTCTTCCGCCGCCAGCGCCGAGGCGATGCAGAAGCAGAACGAGCTTCAGCAGCAGCTGCAGCAGTTGCAGCAGAAGAACAGTGATCTGCAGGGAAAGCTGGACACCACCCAGAAGCAACTGGCCGACATGGCCGCCAAGTCCGATGAAGCGGGCGCCGCCGCTGCCAATGCCAGGGTCAAGCGTCTGCAGATTCAGCTGGCGCGCCTGCAGGCAGAGCGTGATCAGGCCCTGCAGAAGGCCAAGGAGCAGCCCTCGCCGCTGGGCTGGCTGACCTACGCCCTGCTCGCCGTGATCGTGCTGCTGCTGGGCTTGGTCGGCTATCTGATGCGCCGTGAGCCGGCGCATCCGGCCACGGACTATCCGGAGGTCGAATCGCATCCCGCGGCCTCTGCGGCTCCGATGGCCTCCATGTCCCCCGTACCCCATGCGGATATGTTCGAGGAAGCGCCGGAGATCGATGTCGAGGAGGTTCCGGACCTGGGCTTCGATTCCACGGCCACCATGCAGATGAGCGCTGCGGACGTCACCAAGGAGTTCACCGATTCGATCCCGGATCTGACCGATGAAGACACCGGCAAGATGCAGGCCTTTGAAGAGGAGATCGACGAGGAACCGGATCCGAATGTCGACTACCTGGCCGAAGCGGACGTCTATCTGCGCTACGGCATGGAAGACGAGGCGGTGCAGCAGGTGAGAATGGCCCTGAGGCTCGATCCCCATCATGCCGATGCCTATATCAAGCTGGCGCAGGTGTTGAAGGCCAAGAACGATCAGGCTGCCCTGGACGAGGCCATCGCCGAGGCCCGTCAGGCGCTGGGGGGCAGTTCCCTGCAGCGTTTCGAGGATTCGGTGTCCAATCTGGACCAGGTGATGGACGCATTCGCGGATACGTTGCCGCCGACCGCGGTCGATGAGATTCCCGGATTCGAGGAGACCGTCGCGGTGGATGAGACTGCAACTGCCGCGGAAGAGGCGCCAGCCGAAACGGAGCCCGGGACGGAAGCCCCGGCTGAGGCTGCCACAGAAACGGGAGACCTCGACGATCTCGACATCGAGTGGCCCGAATTCGAGGACGTGGAAACGCCGTTGCACGAGGCCGAGGCGGAAGTGGCGACCCAGGTGGAGGAAACGCCGCCCGCTGCGCCGCCGGCCGAGGCGGAGGAGACACCTCCTCCTGCGCCGCCGGCCCAGGCTGCGCCCGAGGCGGCGACCGGCGACATGGATTTCGACCTGTCCGATCTCGAGATCCCGGAGGCGGGAGATGAGGAAGGCGAGGCGAGCCGTGCCTCCTCCTTCATGGATACGAGCGACCTCGAGAAGACGGTGGCGATCGACTGGTCGCAGGAGACCTCGGTGGAGGATAGCGGCGAGCAGGAAGGCATGGTCAGTGAAAGCGGCGCCGAGGGCCATGCGGAGTTGCCCGAGTTCGGCATCGAGCCTGAGCCAGAGCCCGCGGAGGAGCCAAAGGCCGCGGAGGAGCCGAAACCCGCGGCCCAGTCGGCCATCGATGAAGGTGGGATCGACCTTGGCGATTTCGATTTCGACAAGATCGAAGAGGAAAAGAATGAGGAGTCGGTACAGTCCGCGTCCGACGATGAATTCAGCAGCACCATCCGTACGACGCAGGTGAATCTCACGGTGCCTTCCGCTGCGGATGAGGAGGCGATGTTCGACCTGTCCTCGGAGAACGCAGAGAGCGATGTCCTGGACCTGTCCGAAGAGGAAAAATCCTCGATGCCGGTCAGCGAGCCGGAGGAGGATGCCCCGTCCCTGGCCACCGGTGCGGAGAACGAGTCCGGTATGTTGCTCGATCTGGATGAGGATATGGATGAGACCCAGAAACTGGACGACCTGCTCAGCGAATTCGCCGACGAAGACGAAAAGGATGGTGACAAGAAGGACTGACCGGTCCGGTCGCTTTTCTGATGCCCAGCCGTTGCGGCGATGATGCTTGCGACCTTGCGCCAGCGTTGCGCCGGCTACGTATGGGAGAGCCATGCCGCATCCCGCCTGTTGCTCGGCCTGTTCTGCCTGGCCGCCGGGCTGCGTTCCTCCTCGATGACGCATGCGCTTGTGCTGCTGGGGATCATCTTGCTGCTGTTGCTCGGCCTGGGCACACCGGTTGCGACGGTGGGGCGGGCGCTGAAGGTGCTGGCGTTTCTGGTTCTGCCCATCCTGATCCTGCATATGTGGCTGACGCCGGGCCGGCTTCTGATATCGCTCGGACGGTTTGGGGGTATCAGCGCGGAGGGGCTTGAGCACGGCGGCTGGTTGAGCCTGCATCTGGTGCTGATGTATTTTTCCGCCATGTTGTTCTCCCGCCTCGTGTCGTTGCAGGAATGGATGTCCCTGACCTCGGTGTGCGGCGGCAGGCGGCTGCAGCCGTATCTGATGTTGCTGATGCCGCTGGCGCGGCAGGTGCGCTGGCGTACACAGACCCTGGCACGCCAGTGGCGTCAGCGCGGAACCTGGCGTGAATTGCCACTGACCTTGTCCGCCGTGACGGCCCAATGCATGTCGGTGTCGCGGCACCAGGCCGATGCCCTGTGGATGCGATGGCCGGCTCCTGCAGGCGTTGCCCATCCCATCTTCGCCGCGGGGCCGTCCATGCGGGCATGGACGGCCACCCTGCTGATATTGCTGATCGCTGCCGTCATGCTGGCGGCGGCCATGGTCGGCCGGTGAGCGACGCCGGCCCCTCGAACCGCCGCATCGCGCTGGTGCTCGAATACGACGGAACCTGCTTCAACGGATGGCAACGGCAGAAGGTTGGGCATGCCGTCCAGGAAGACCTGGAACAGGCCTTGCACGCCATCGACGGCAGGGATTGCCGGACGGTGGCAGCCGGACGTACCGATGCCGGTGTCCATGCCGAAGCCATGCTGGTGCACGCGGACGTGGACGCTGCCCGCTGGCAGCGTTCACCGAGAGCCTATGTGCACGGCGTCAACCAGATCCTGTCGGCACCGCTCAGGGTCGTGGGGGTGCGGGCCGTGCATCCTCAGTTCCACGCCCGATTCGATTGCCTCGAACGGGCCTACCGCTACCGGATCTGGAACCGGCCCACCGCCTCGGCGCTGCACGCCTGGCGCCACTGGTGGATGCCGCGACGGCTGTCGCTGGAGGCGATGAACGAGGCGGCTTGTTTGCTGATCGGCGAGCATGACTTCAGCGCCTTCCGGGCGGCCGGCTGCCAGTCGCACTCGCCGTGCAGGGACCTCAGGCGGCTGCACGTCGCGCAGGATGGCTGGACCGTCTCGATCGACGTGCATGCCAACGCCTTTCTGTATCACATGGTGCGCAATATCGTGGGCAGCCTGGTGCGGGTCGGGGTCGGGGACTGGCATCCGGAACAGGTGCAGGCCCTGCTCCGCTCGGCCGACCGGACGCAGGGTGCGGCTACGGCGCCGGCGCACGGGTTGTATTTCCGGGATGCCGTCTACAAGGGTTTCCGGGCCTCGGAGTTGATCGGGGTTGTCTCGGATTGAGCCGGCCGGTCGTTGCGGTTGGCCTGAATGGCCGCGATATGCGCGGATAGGGCCCGGTAGCTGACGGGCTTTTGGATGATGCCGGCGTCGAGCCCCGCGAGCAGCTGCAGGCGTTCCTCCTCGCCGTAGGCCGTGATCACCATGATCGGCAGGGTCACGCCCCGTTCGCGCAGTTGCTGGATCAGATGCACCCCGTCCATGCCGGGCATGTTGTAATCGGTCAGGATCATGTCGAAGGCATCGTCGGGCCGTTCGAAGTAGCCGAGCGCGGTCTGGCCGTCAGGGGCCGCCACCACGCGATGACCCATACGCGTCAACATGGCCTGGTGCACGTTCAGCACGACCGGGCTGTCGTCCACGAGCAGGATGCGCCATGGCAGTGTCCGGACCGTGTCGGCCATGGCGGCCGGACTCGCCCCTTCCGCCTGGTGCCGGCCCGGCCCGGACGGAAGGCGGATCACGAACGTGCTGCCCTTGTCCGGGGAGGATTCGACGCCGATACGGCCGTGATGCTGTTCGATGATCCGCTTGACCATGGCCAGCCCCAGGCCGGTACCCCCCTGTTTCCTGCGCGTGGTCCAGAAGGTGTCGAATATCTTGTGCAGATGTTCACCGGCGATGCCCTGCCCGGTATCCGATAGCCGGATGATGATGCCAGGCAGGCCGTCATCGCGTTTATCGGCGCTGACGTGAATCTCGATGGCGCCGACGTCGGGGATCGCCTGGTAGGCGTTCTGGATCAGGTTCATCATGACCTGTTCCAGTTCGGATGCGGGCAGCGCGGGGGACGGCAGGTCGGGGTCGATATGGCAGCTGAGCGTGACCTTTTCCGGCAGCTGCAGGCGCACCAGTCCGATCAGGTTCTCCAGTGTGTCGCGGATGTCCCTGACCTGGGCACGCGGCCGTTCCGCGGCGGTGTTGCGGCTGGCCTGCAGCAGCTGCGAGACCATCTCAGCCCCGCGTTCGCCAGCCTCGATGATGGGCGTAAGTCCGCGCTGCACTGCCGGGTCCTGGACATCCATCTGCAGGATCTCGGCCTGCCCGATGATGCTGGTCAGCAGATTCCGGAAATCATGGGTGATCGACGCCATGGCATCGCTCTGGAACCCGGGCTGTCGGTCGTCCTGCGTGATGTCGAACAGGAAGCACAGGCCGATCCACTGTCCGTGCCAGGGAATCCGGGTCGCCTCACCCAGCAGCCTCAGGGGCCGGTCGGATGCGTCGCGGCCCCGGATACGGAAGCGGAAGGGCGTACTGCTGTCCTGTTGCAGCGCCTTGCGGCAGTGGCTGATGATGAGCTTGCCGTCCTCGAGCAGGGCCAGCACGTCGACCTGTTCACCGACGAGACGGGTCAGGGGTTCGCGGCTGATCGTCTGCAGCGCAGCGTTGGCATGGGTGATGCGGGGGGTGCCATGGGCATCCAGATGGTAGGTGAAGATGGGCAACGGGCCCTGGTCGAGCAGCCCGAACGTGGGCTCTTCCTCGGCCTGGGCGTGGCGGGCCCTGCGGCGCTGGCTGAGTGACATGGCATAGGACGGCAACAGCAGCAGGGCCGCGACCTGGAAGCCGAGCAGGGACCAGATGGTGTCGGTCTGCAGCTGCTGCAGGCTGACGACAGCGGCGCCGCCCAGTCCGGCCAGGCACAGGGCCTGCGTGTACAGCATCATCATGTTGCCGTAGCGGAAGGCATTGCCGAGGACAATGGCCAGATACAGCAGGGACAGGCCGCTGATGTTCCCGCCATCGATGACCAGGGCGAAACTGACGATATAGACGTCCAGGATCGGCGATATCAGCAGGCGGCCGGGGGAGGCGGGATGGCGGCGGATGGAATAGATGATGTAGAGGTTGTACAGAAGGTACAGCGAGGCCGTTGCCTGGAAGGCGGTGACATAGATCGCGAAGAAGGGGCCGTGCACGTACAGGTAGGCCAGGCATCCCAGGGCCATGGGAATCCGTATCCAGGCCTGCTGGACCTGGGTGTAGGCCAGGATGTGCCTGTCCCGACGGATTCCGCCGAAAAACCACGAATGCAAGAGCGGCTTCACGCCATCTGCCCTCCCTGTGTCTTAGGCCCGTTCCCGATGCAGGTTATCACAGACGGCGGGGCTTACTACCCCTGCCGAAATAGCGGCGGGAAGGATGCGGATGTGATACCGTTCGCCACCCACAGACGGGTTCTTTTTCACGAACAGGAGTATCGACGTGCTATATGTGGCTGTGCGTGCCGCACGCCGTGCGGGGGATATGATCGCCCGCGCCTTCGACGAGCGGGACAAGATGAATGTGCGCCAGAAAAGCGATCGCGATTATGTGACGGATGTCGACCAGCGGGCCGAGGCGGCGATCGTCCATGATATCCGCAAGCATTACCCGACGCATGGCATCATGGCCGAGGAGTCCGGCCGGACCAATCCCCAGGCCTCTGTGCAGTGGTATGTCGATCCGCTCGACGGTACGACGAATTTCGTGCACGGCTATCCCCATTTCGCAGTGTCGATCGCGGCCTGGAAGGACGGGCGCCCGCTGCTGGCGGTGGTGCACGATCCGATGCGCAATGAGACCTTCGAGGCCCAGAACGGCGGTGGGGCCTTCCTGAACCGCCGCCGCCTCAGGGTGACGGAGGAGACACGCGTGGCCCATGCGCTGTTCGCCTCCGGGCTCCCTTCCTATCGCCGGGACCAGATCGACGTGTTTCAGCGACGTATGGATGCCTGCATGCGCGCCACCGAGGGCTATCGCCGCGGCGGCTCGGCGGCCCTGGATCTGGCCTACGTGGCCAGCGGCCGGCTCGATGCCTACTGGGAGGCCGGCCTCGGCGCCTGGGATATCGCGGCGGGCCTGCTCCTGGTGCAGGAGGCGGGCGGCATGGTCACGGATCTTGCGGGCGCCACCGTCGACCTGGCACGCGGCGACGTGCTGGCCACCAATGCGCAGCTGCACCGGGCGTTCCTGGGTTTGCTGGCCGAAGGCAAGTCCTAGGCGGACATCGCCCCTATTTCTCTTCCTTGCGCAACAGCAGGAACACCGACAAGCCACCAAACGACAGGTTGGGAAGCCAGGCAGCGAAGGCGGCCGGCAGGCGGTCGCCGGTGGCCAGCAGGTTGCTGGTATCGCCGAAGATGTAGAAGACCAGGCCGAGGCAGATGGCGGCGGCCATGCCCCAGGATGCGGCGCTGACCCGGCTGCTCATGTGCATGCATAACGCCAGGGCCAGCACCACCATGATGACACAGGCCAGCGGGGCCGCCAGCTTGCGCTGGAAGGTGAAGATGTAGCCGGAGGCGTCCATGCCGGCCCGCTTCAGGTTCCGGGCGTATTCGCCGAGCTCCAGCAGCCCCATCTGCCGCGGTTCGGGCGGGGATGCCGTTCCGGGGCCGATAGTGGAGGCGATGCGCATCGCCTTCTGGTGATCGAAGCGCAGTCCGCTGGCGCCGCCCGGGGCGCTGATGTCGACGTCCGACAGCACCCAGGCATGATCGGCATAGACGGCATCGGCGGCATCCAGGCGCTGCAGCCACCGGCCGTGGGCGTCGGTCTCGAGCATCATCAGCTTGAAGTGCTGGTCGCCGAGGGGCGTCAGGCGGAAGAAACGATACCCGTCATGCAGCCACTGCACGTCGCGGCTGGTTTCCGGCTGATGGTGGATGTGTACGCGTTCGATGAAATCCAGGCGCGTGTTGGTGATCGGCGTGACCCACTGGCCGATGGCGAAGCTGATGACACCGGCGACGCCGGCGACGGCCAGCAGTGGCGTCAGCACCTTGTTCAGACCCAGGCCGGCGGCCCTGAGCGCGGCCAGTTCATGGTGATGGGACAGCTCGGTCAGGAAGACGCTGCAGGCCAGCAGCACGATGACCGGCATGAAGCCGCTGATCATGAACGGGATCTTCAGCAGGATGTATTCGACCATCAGGGCACCGGTGAGGCCGTGGCCGAGGAAGCGCGCCTTGTCGAAGGCCTCGATGATGACGAAGATGCCGAGCAGCATGACCATCGTGGCCGCACCGCGCTGCAGGCAACCGGCGAATATCCAGCGGAAGACGATCGGCATGGGTCGATGCTAGCAGCAGGGAAGCGTTTGGGCGATGTGCCGGGATGGCTCGGAAACTGCACGTGCATCACCTGTTCGAGGTGTTAGACTCAGCGCGTCCGATCAACGATGGGGGTGTTCGATGCCTTGGAGTGATCCGAATCAGTCCAATAATCCCTGGGGGCGCCGCCCATCCGGATCGGGGCAGGTGCCGCCGAATCTCGATGAGGTGATCCGTCGCCTGCAGGAACGCCTGTCCGCCATGCTGGGCGGTGGCGGCGGCGACGGCTCGGGAGGCCCGGGCGGCGGGGGCCGTTTCGGCAAGGTGCTGCTGCCGTTCGGCCTGGGCATCCTGCTGTTGTTGTGGCTGGCCTCCGGGCTCTACGTCGTGGGCGCCGATGAGCAGGCCGTCGTATTGCGGTTCGGCCAGCATGTGGCCACCAAGGGCCCTGGCCTGAACTGGCATATGCCCTATCCGATCGAGACGGTCGAGAAGGCGCCGGTCACGCGTATCCAGCGCCTGGAGATCGGATTCCGTCGCATGGGTGACGGCTCCACGCGCAATGTGCCCCAGGAAG
Source organism: uncultured Zetaproteobacteria bacterium (assembly GCA_964492895.1). Taxonomy (GTDB): domain Bacteria; phylum Pseudomonadota; class Zetaproteobacteria; order Mariprofundales; family Mariprofundaceae; genus DATLWN01. The sequence continues at coordinate 82,766 of CAZBLR010000005.1, forward strand.
CCCAGATGCTGACCATGGACGAGAATATCGTCGACATCTCGTTTATCGTGCAGTACCGGATTCGTGACGTCGGCGATTACCTGTTCAATATCGTGAACGGCCCGATCACCGTGCGTGATGCGGCGGAGAGCGCCATGCGCGAGGTGATCGGACGTACCAAAATCGACGATGTGCTGACCAACAAGAAGGCCGAGGTCGAGGTGGAAACGCAAAAGCTGTTGCAGAGTATCCTCGATAACTACAAGGCCGGCATATCGGTGGCGACGGTGAAGCTCCAGAACGTGCAGCCGCCGGAACGCGTGATCAAGGACTTCAAGGATGTGGCATCGGCCCGCGAGGATAAGGAGCGCACCAAGAACGAGGCGGAAACCTATGCCAACGATATCCTGCCCAAGGCGAACGGCGATGCGGCGAAGCAGGTGCTGGATGCCGAGGCCTATGCCAAGGCGGTGGTGGCCCGCGCCATCGGCGAGTCCGACCGCTTCGTCAGCCAGCTCGATGCCTATCGCAAGGCCCCGCTGGTGACCCGCAAGCGCCTGTATCTGGAAACGATGCAGGATGTACTGTCCAACGCGGACAAGGTCATCGTGGATTCCAGTGTGGCGAAGCGCATCCTGCCGTACCTGCCGATCGACAAGTCCACGGGCAAGGTGGAGGTGAAACAATGAGCCCCAAGCAGAGTCTCGCATTGATTGTTCTGGCGGTGGCGGCGTTGATCGCCTCGATGTCGACCTTCGTGGTGGACCAGCGCGAGCAGGCCCTGGTGCTGCAGTTCGGCAAGCCGATCGGTGTGGTCAAGGATGCCGGCCTGCACTTCAAGTGGCCGTGGCAGAGCGTGTCCGATTTCGATAACCGGCTGCTGTTTAGCGATACCGTGCCCAATGAAGTCATCACCATGGACAAGAAGGCCCTGCTGGTCGACAACTATACGCGCTGGCGCATCGTCGATCCCCTGCGCGTGTATCAGGTTGCCGGCACGCAGAGCGGGGTCGAGGCGCGCATGGAGGACGTGGTGCGCGGCAAGATGCGTGAGGTGCTGGGCCAGAATACCATGACGCAGATCGTGACCGGTGGCCAGTCGGCCAACTTGCGCAACGAGTTGATGCGGGAGATCACCAGTGAGGCGAATGCCGGTGTCAAGGATCTCGGCATCCAGGTGGTCGATGTAAGGATCAAGCGCGTGGACCTGCCCAAGGAGAACTCGGATGCAGTGTTCAAGCGCATGCAGGCCGAGCGCCAGCGTATCGCCATGCAGTACCGCTCCGAGGGCGAAGAGCTGGCCAGGGAGATCCGTGCCGAGGCCGACAAGAAACGCAAGGTGATCCTGGCGGATGCCTACGAGAAGGCCCAGATCATCCGCGGCAAGGCCGATGCCCAGGCGACGCTGATCTATGCCAAGGCCCACAAGCAGGACCCCCAGTTCTATGCCTTCATGCGCTCCCTGCAGGCCTATCGCGACTCGATCGGGAAGGGTACGCGTCTGGTGATCACGCCGGATTCGGAATTCTTCAAGTTCTTCGAACATTCCGGGGTGTCTGGCGGCAAGAAATAAGGCTACAGGGGCTTAGCCTGTGCAGGACCTGTGGATCGCGTTCGGATTGGTGCTGGTGATCGAGGGGGCGCTGTACGCGCTGTTCCCGCAGCACATGATCGATCTGATGCGTCGCCTGCCATCGATACCGCCGGCGGTGCTGCGCCTGATGGGATTGACGGCGGTGGGGCTGGGCTGGTTGATCGTCTGGTTGCTGCGCGGCAGCAGCTGACGGGTTATTCGGCCGGCTTGTCGTCGGCCTTTTGTTGCTGTTCGATCGGCGGCAGCGTGTCCGTGGTGCGCGCCTTCGCCTCGTCATCGCCCATGACGTTGCGCATGGCCTCCAGGCTGTGCTGCAGCTTGCGCTGCACGCAGGCATAGAGGGAAAACCCGAAATCGGAATAGCGTTTGCGCCAGGCCTGCACGGAATCGGTGCTGATGGCCATCAGCCGCAGCTGTGAGGTGGCGATCACGGTCGCGGCATGCGGACGGCCGGTGATGACCGAGATCTCGCCCACCTCGTCGCCGCTGCCGATGCGGGCGAACACGATGCGCTTCTTGGCATCGTGCGGATGCCGGATCGAGGCCTCGGCCTCGCCGCCGAGCACCAGGAACATGTAGCGCGTATCCGAGTCCCCCTCCTGGATCAGGGTTTCTCCGGGATCCAGGGAGATGAACTGGCCGTTGTAGAGAATGACCTCGCGTACGGACTGCGGCAGTGTCGAGAACACGGGATTCACGGCCAGCGCCGTGGCCGCGGAACGGCGCTCGGCCAGCTGGGTCAGCGAGCGCTGGAAACGCTCGTTGGTCTTCATCAGTTCGCGGATGTGCTGGCCGTCGATCTGGTAGAGCGTCGTCGGCTCCACGGTGCGCACGCCGGCGCCGGCCGGCGCGTTATACAGCACGGAGGCCTCGCCGAAGATCTCCCCGGGCGTGATCGATCCGACCTGGTACACATCGTCGCCGTGCCGCTTGTTGACCATCAGCATGCCGGTGCGCACGAAGTACAGGTAATGTGGCTGCTGTCCCTCGATCATCACGGGGATGTCGGCTGCCATCTCCATGGTGCTGGCGACGGAGCGCAGGAAATGGATTTCGTCCGGATACAGGACCGCGAGCGCCGGGAAAGTCCGGGCGTCGAAATCGGCATTTTCTTCAATTTCGTCAGTATTGAAACGCTCTTCCATCCCCGCCAGTATGAATGCTTGCGTATGGTGCCGCAAGCAACAGCGCTTTTTTCCCGTTCAGAAACGGAGGCTTGGTTGCCTGAGCTGCCTGAAGTCGAGGTGGTCCGGACCGGACTGGATTCCCTGATCCGGAATCAGCGCATCCGTGAGGTGCAGCTTCACCGTCCTGCGCTGCGCTACCCGTTGCCGGACGGGATGGCCGAGCGGCTGCAGGGACGGACGGTGGAGGCGGTCGAACGCAGGGGCAAGTATCTGCTGTTCCGTCTAGACGCCGATGTGCTGCTGGCCTGGCACCTCGGCATGACAGGGCAGTTCCACGTGCTGCCGGCCGCCAGCCCGGCGGGGCGACACGAGCATGTGGTGATCGTATTCGACGAAGGACTGACGCTGCGCTACCGCGACGCGCGCCGCTTCGGCTATGCGGGCCTGTTCGATGCCCGCGATTGGCAGCAGCACCCCTGGTTCGCCGGGCTCGGTCCGGAGCCGCTGGGCGGGGACTTCGACGGCGCTTACCTGCTCGGACGCTGCCGCTCCCGGGCGGCGCCGGTCAAGCAGGTGCTGATGGATGCGTCGGTGGTGGTCGGTGTCGGCAATATCTATGCCTGCGAGGCGCTGTTCCGGGCCGGCATCGATCCCTTCCGGCCGGCACGCCGCCTGAAGGCGGCGCAGGCCGCGTCCCTGGCGGCAGCGGTCAGGGCGGTGCTGACCGAGGCCATCGCCGCCGGCGGCAGCACGATCAGCGATTTCGTGCGTGCCGACGGCCGCCCCGGATACTTCCGGCATGCCTTCCGGGTGTACCAGCGCCAGGGCCAGCCCTGCGTACGCTGCGGCGCTGCGGTCTGCCGACGCATGCAGGCCGGGCGCAGCACCTTCTACTGTCGCGGCTGCCAGCATTGATGGGCCTGGTTCCGGATGCCGGACGCTGGCGTTTCGGCCATTGAAGTTGGTGTGAACAGGTCCCTTATGTGTAGGATGCGCCACTGATTTGATGCGGGAGGTCACGTGAAGACCCAGTTGGAAGCGGCGCTGAAGCAGGCGGTGGACGCCATCGTGTCCGAGCGTCAGCAGCAGGCCGATATCCCGGTGCGGCTGACGCGCCCGAAATCGCAGGATCATGGCGATTACGCCGCCAACGTGGCCATGCCCCTGGCCGGGCTGCTGGGGACCAGGCCGCACACGGTGGCCGAAATGATCCTGGCGCGGGTGGCGTGGCCTGCGGCCGTCGAGACGGCCGAGATCGCCGGGCCGGGGTTCATCAACATCCGCCTGCGCCACGACTCCGAGTTCGACATTGTGCGCCGCGTCATGCAGGAAAAGGAACGCTTCGGCTGGCGTGAGCCCCGGCAGGACGGGGTGCGGACCTGTCTCGAGTTCGTATCCGCCAACCCGACCGGGCCGATGCACGTCGGTCATGGCCGCGGTGCCGTGGTCGGCGATGCCATCGGGCGTATCCTGGCCTCCCAGGGCGCCGAACTGCACCGTGAGTACTACATCAACGACGCCGGCGCCCAGGTGGGGGTGCTGGCCGATTCGGTGTGGCTGCGCATGCGCGAGCTGCAGGGCGAGCAGGTGGTCTTTCCGGATTCGGCCTACCCGGGTGAATATGTGGTGGATATCGCCCGCGAGATCCTGACCGGGGAGGATTTCTCGGCCCTGGCCCAACTGCCGGAGGCCGAACGCCGCCAGCGCCTCGGGCGCGAGGCCGTGGCGGCCAACATGGCGGCCATCCGTTCGGACCTCGCGGCGCTGGGCATCCAGTTCGATCACTTCTTTTCGGAGCTGGAATTGCACGGTTCCGGACGCATCGCCGCCCTGATCGGGCATCTGCGCGCCCAGGACCTGGTGTACGAGGGCGTATTGCCGCCGCCGAAGGGCAAGGAGGTCGACGACTACGTGGCCGAGCCGCAGCTGCTGTTCCGCACCACCCGTTTCGGCGACGACGTGGACCGGCCGCTCATGAAGCAGGACGGATCGCCGACGTATTTCGCCGCCGACATCGCCTATCACATGGACAAGCATGATCGGGGCTTCGGGCACATGATCGACGTCTGGGGCGCCGACCATGGCGGCTATGTGGCGCGGGTGCAGGCGGCGATGAAGGCCCTGACCGGCAAGCCGGCCATGCCCGAGGTGGTGCTGGTGCAGATGGTCAACCTGACGCGCGGCGGCGAGCAGGTGCGGATGTCCAAGCGTGCCGGCACCTTCGTGACCCTGCGCGAGGTGGTCGACGAGACGGGCGCCGATGCGGTGCGCTTCAACTTCCTGACCCGGCGCTCGGAAAGCCAGCTCGATTTCGACCTGGAAGCCGCCAAGCAACAGAACGACGAGAACCCCGTCTACTACGTGCAGTACGCGCATGCCCGGGTCTGTGCCATTTTGCGCAAAGCGGCCGAGGCGCAGCTGCGCGAGGCGGAGCCGGAGGATGTGGACCTGGCCAGGCTGCGCGCCGACGAGGAGATCGCCCTGATCAAGGACCTGTTGCAGTTTCCGGAGATGCTGCACCAGGCGGCCGAACGCCTGGAACCCTACCGGCTGGCCGTCTACCTGATGCAGCTGGCGGCCGATTTGCACACGTTCTACCACAAGCACCGGGTCATCCAGGACGACGAGGCCCTGACCCAGGCCCGGCTGCTGCTGGTCAAGGCGGTGGGGCAGACCGTGCGCAACGGCCTGATGCTGCTCGGCGTCTCCGCCCCGGAGCGCATGTAGGTGGCCGACCGGGACTTCGCCCAGCTGCAGGCCACGGTCAAGCCTGATGCCCCCGGCCCAGCCGGCGTAACGGGGCTGCGTTCGGCGTTGCTGGTCCTCGGCATCCTTTCGGTCGTCATCATGGCCTTCGTCGGCGGCTACTGGCTCGGAAGCCGGCAGGGGCACGATGCGGCCCAGGCGGCTGCCAGGGCCCGCCTGCAGGCCCAGCTGGAGGCGCAGCAGAAGGAGCTGCAGGCGCTGCGCCAGCAGGCCAAGAAGGATCAGGCGAAGGCCCCGTCCGACAACTCGCCGACCATGGAGGTCGGTGATCTGACCTTCTACACGGACCTGCCGAAGCAGTCGGTCAAGCCCCAGCCGCTGGCACAGCCGCTGACCTCCCCGGACATGCCGTCACCGCCGCCACCCGCATCACCAGCATCTCCGCCGGCATCGTCCACTGCGTCATCCTCGGCGCCTTCCCCGGCCCCGGCACCCAAGCCGGCCCCGGCCCCCGCGCCGCCGGCCGCGACGGGAAGCGCCAAGATGGTGCAGTCCATCATCCAGCGCGAACTGAACCGCACGCCGGCCCCGGCACAGCCTGCCGGCGGCGGGGCCTATTACGTGCAGGTGGCCGCGTTCCGGAATGCGAAGGATGCGGCCGGCATCCGGCAGCGCCTGCAGGGGGCCGGATTCGCCAGCCGCGTCCGGCGCGTGGATCTCCCCGACCGGGGCACCTGGTACCGGCTTCAGGTCGGACCGTATGCATCCCGCGCTGCCGCCGATGCGGCGCGGGCCGAGCTGGCAAGCAAGCAGCACCAGAACGGAATCGTGGTTCGTGACGGCGGCTGACGCCCGCCTGGGCCTGGCACGGCGCTGGCTCGACGGCCACCTCACTGAAGGCAGCAGCATCGCCCCCCTGGCCGGGGATGCTTCGTTCCGGCGTTACTTCCGGGTCCGGCAGGGGGATCGGAGCTGGGTGTTGATGGATGCGCCTCCCGGCAAGGAGGACGTGGGGCCGTTCCTTTCCGTGCGCCACTGGATGGAGGCGGCGGGCCTGCGCGTGCCGACATTGCAGGCGGAGGACCGCCAGGCCGGCTTCCTGCTGCTCGCCGATTTCGGAGACGAGACATGGGCGGCGGCGCTGAAGCGGGGCATGGCGCTAGCGCCGATGATGGCGGATGCGCTGCGCCAGCTGCACCTGCTGCAGGCTGCGGGCGACACGGATCGCCTGCCCGTGTTCGATGCGGCGCGCATGCATCGCGAGGCCGACCTGTACCTGGACTGGTACCTACCCCGGGTGGCGGGGGGGAAAGTGGATGACGCATTGCGCCACGCATTTCATGCGGTGCTGGCGCCGCTCGTGGACGAGATCGCGGCCCTGCCAAAGGCGCCGGTGCACCTGGATTACCACAGCCGCAACCTGATGCTGCCCCCGGACGGTTTGCCGCTCGGGATCATCGATTTCCAGGATGCCGTGCGGGGGCCGGTGACCTACGACCTGGCCTCGCTGCTGTACGACTGCTACCAGGACTATCCGGAGGCCGAGCGGCGGCGCTGGAGTGTGCGCTTCTTCGCCGGGCTTCCCGAGGCCTTGCGTGAGGCGTTTGGCGGGGACGGGGAGCGCTGGCACCGGGCCGTACGGCTGACCGCCTTCCAGCGCCATATCAAGGCCATCGGCATCTTCGCGCGCCTGGCGTATCGCGACGGCAAGCGCCGGTTCCTCGATGAGATCCCGCTGACCCGCAAGCATGTTTGGGAGGAGGTGCGGGCGCTGGGCCTGGCCGCGCCGCCCGGTCTGGACGGCGACGGGGATGGCCGCGGAGCTTAGCGCGGGGCGCACTCCTTGAGTTCGGTGTCGATCTTCAGGATGTGGTTGACCAGCCAGCTGCGCAGGAAATCGTGCAGCTTCTGCAGCAGGTCGTTGCTGACGCCCTCGGTCTCGAAGCGCAGGCGGTAGTGCTTGTAGGCATCGAGCAGCTTCTGGTGCTGCTCCTTGTTCTTGTCGGCCACGGGACATTTCTTCTGCCGCATGCAGATCTCCTCGTAGCAGAAATGCGAGCGGGTATACAGCCCCAGCATGTCGAGGAACTTCTTGACGTAGGCCTCGTCGGCGCCGTTCTGCATATGCTCCTCGAGATCGGCCAGGTACTTGAACAGCTGCATGTGCTGCTTGTCGATCTCGGCATCGCCGGTGGAATAGTCCTCACTCCAGGCCAACGCCATGTTCATGCTCCTTTGCCCACGCGTCCATCATCCATGGGGGGTCTTTGTGCGAAGTGATAACTATGCCACATCGGCAAAAGCCGGATCAAGGCGCGCGGCGATAGACGCCTCCTCGTAGCAGCCCGGCCAGATCGTGAATCTCTTCCTCGAGGGCCATGCCCGGTACCGGTGCCGGCAGGCCGCAGGGGCCCGTCTCGACCATCAGGTAGCCGCCGGCGACGAGATGCGCTGCAGCACCGGCGAGCAGGACGGAGAGCAGGCTCAGGCCGTCGGCCTCGTCCGTCAGCGCCCCGGACGGCTCGAAACGCAGCTCCGGTGCCAGGCCCCGGTACTCATGGGCGGAAACGTAGGGCGGGTTGGAGATGATGGCGTCGAACGGCCCGGCATGCGGTGGCAGGGCCTCGTACAGGTGTCCCCGGTGCCAGGCGATGCGCACATCCACACCATGGTGCGCGGCATTGCGGCGCGCCACGGCCAGTGCCGCCTGTGAGATGTCGGTGGCCGTGACAAGGGCCGACGGGTATTCGCAGGCCAGCGTCACCGCCAGGCAGCCGGAGCCGGTGCCGATGTCGGCGAAGCGCCAGGCACGGTCCCGCTCCGGAAAGCGGGCGAGCACGGACTCGACCAGATGCTCGGTCTCCGGGCGCGGGATCAGCACGTCGGGGCCGACCTCGAAGTCGCGCGACCAGAACTCGCGGCTGCCGGTCAGGTAGGCCAGCGGCTCCCGCCGGCGCCGCCGCGCAAGCAGCTTCCCGGCCGCTTCTTCGACCTCGTCGGGCAGGGGATCCGTGCCGTGGGCGATCAGATGGGTGCGGTCGACCTGCCAGGCGTGCATCAGCAGCAGTTCGGCATCGAGGCGGGCGGATTCCACGCCGGCATCGTCCAGTGCCGCCCTGGCCTGGCGCAGCCACTGGCCGGCGGTCGTCATGCGTGGGCGGCGAGCAGCTCCGCCTGGCGGGCGGCGATGAGCGGTTCGATCAACTCGTCCATGTCACCGTTCAGCACGCTCTCCAGCCTGTACAGCGTCAGGTTGATGCGGTGGTCGGTGATGCGGCTCTGCGGGAAGTTGTAGGTGCGGATGCGCTCCGAGCGGTCGCCGGAGCCGACCATGCCCTTGCGCGCCTCGGCGCGCTCGGCATCGGCCGCGCCCTGCATGGCGTCGTAGAGCCTGGCCTGCAGCACCTTCATGGCCTTGGCCTTGTTCTTGTGCTGGCTCTTTTCGTCCTGGCAGGTGACCACGATGCCGGAGGGCAGGTGGGTGATGCGCACGGCCGAATCCGTGGTGTTGACGTGCTGGCCGCCGGCCCCGGAGGAGCGGTAGACGTCGATGCGCAGGTCCTCGGGCTTCAGGTTGACCTCCACCTCCTCGGCCTCGGGCAGCACGGCCACGGTGCAGGCGGAGGTGTGGATGCGCCCCTGGGTCTCGGTGGCCGGGATGCGCTGCACCCGGTGGACGCCGGATTCGAACTTGAACAGGGCGAAGGCGCCGCGCCCGGCGATCTGGGCGATGATCTCCTTGTAGCCGCCGATGCCGGTTTCGTTGGTCGACAGCACCGATACCTTGAAGCCCTTGCGCTCGGCGTAGCGGCTGTACATGCGGAACAGGTCGGCGGCGAACAACGCGGCCTCGTCGCCGCCGGTGCCGGCGCGGACCTCGAGGATGACGTTGCGGTCGTCATCGGCATCCTTCGGGGTCAAGAGCACGCGGATCTCGGCATCGAGGGCCTCGAGGCGGTGGCGTAGCTCGCCCAGGTCCGACCTGGCCATGTCGCGCAGTTCCGCATCGCAGTCCGGCGAGGCCAGCAGCTCCGTGGTGTCCTGGATTTCGTGTTCGACCTTGCGGCGCTGCTGAACCTTTTCCGCGATGGCCTCGATGTCGGCGAATTCGCGGCTCAGTGCCATGTAACGCTGGGTATCCGAGGTGATCGCCGGGTCGGCCAGCATGACAGAAAGCTCCTGCCAGCGGCCGAGGATATCATCCAGACGAGAGTTCATCGGACTCCTTTGCGGACGGGGTGGCCTCCAAGCTGTCGAGGTCGAAAAGCCGACGGGCGGCACCCATCAGCAGGTCGCCTTCCATGTCGTCGGGCAGGCCTTTCAGGGCGCACAGCGTCGGGTGCAGGAAACGCTTCATCAGGGCCTTGCTGAGCCGTTCCACCGCTTCCTGCTGATCCGGGCTCAGGTCCTTCAGATAGCGCTGCATGGCCTTGGCCAGTTCCTCTTCCCGACGCATATCGTAGGCCTGCTGCACGCTGCGGATCAGCGGCACCGATTCCAGGGACTTGAGCCAGCCGAGGAAGGCCTTCGATTCCTCCTGCAGCAGATCGCGCGCCTCCTTGGCGGCCTGCTGGCGCTGCTCGAGGTTGCCCTGGACGACCTGCTGCAGATCGTCGATGTCGTACAGGTAGATGCCGTCGATGTCGCCGACGCGGGGATCGATGTCGCGCGGTACGGCGATATCGACCAGGAACATCGGCGTGCCGCCGCGCTTCTTGCGGGCGGCGTGCACGGGCTCCGGCAGCAGCACGTAGGTGTTGGCGCCGGTGCCGGAGATCACGATGTCGGCGGCATCGAGGTATTCCGGCAGCTGCTCGAGGGTCAGGGCATGGCCGCCGAACTCGCGGGCCAGCTGGGTGGCGCGCTCCAGCGTGCGGTTGGCGACGAGGATGTCGGCGCAGCCGTTGGCGTGCAGGTGGCGTGCGGCCAGCTCGGCCATCTCGCCGGCACCGATCAGCATCACGGTCTTGCCGGTCAGATCGCCGAAGATGCGCTTGGCCAGCTCCACGGCACAGGACGAGATGTTGACGGACTGCCTGCCGATATCGGTCTCGCTGCGGGCGCGTTTGGCGGCGGAGAAGGTGAACTGGTAGAGGCGGTGCAGGATGTGGCCGGCGGTGCCGTTCTCCAGCGCGTGCTCGTAGGCGGCCTTGGTCTGGCCCAGGATCTGCGGCTCGCCAAGCACCAGGGAATCGAGTCCGGAGGCGACGGAGAACAGATGCAGCACCGCTTCGTTGGTCGTCAGCGAGTACAGGTGCTCGACGACGGACTCGATGTCCATGCCGGCCTTGTGGGCGAACCACTCGTGGGCCGAGGCGATGGCCGCATCCGGATCGTGGGTGACCATCGTGATCTCGACACGGTTGCAGGTCGACAGCAGCGACACCTCGCGCACGGCCGGACGGTTCACCAATTGCTGCAGGCAGGTACCGACCTGGTCTTCACCGACGGCGAGGCGTTCGCGCAATTCGACCGGCGCGGTCTTGTGGTTCAGGCCGACATGGCAAATTCGCATGACGACAGGCTACCGCTTGGCCGAACGGAGGTACAGAGGGGTATCGTCGAACAGCCGCAACGGCACGGGCAACAGGCGGTCGGCGTGGTTGCGGACATAGGCGTGCAGGTCCAGGCGCCCCTTGGTATCCAGTGCCACCAGCAGGTGAATCGGCGAGGCCTGAGGGGCGAGCTCCCGGATCGCGCCGGAAAGCTGCTCCAGCCTGCGCATGGCCGCTTCATCCGGTTCGTGGCTGTCGATGCGCGAGTGGAACCAGCCGATGATGCCCAGGCCGTGCTGGCGGGCCGTGTCGGCGGCATCGCGGAAATCGCCGGCATGCGGCCGCCCTGGCCCATCTTCGGGATGCGGGACGAGCGCCATGGCCGCCCCGACGCTGCGGCCATGGCCGGCCAGCAGACCGGCGCAGGGCTGCGGCGCGGCGGTCAGGGCGCAGTGCATGATCTCCTGCGCGGCATGGCGGGAAACGACAACCTCGCTCATTTGCGACATCGGTGAAGCATGGAAGGTGAACGGGCGATGGTCAAATATCGATTTTTGTGACGGAAATTACTTTTTTTGTTGACACCTTGGGCAATTGTCCCTAGCAAAACGCTGGAATTACAGTGGTCGAGGGAGTGTGTGAAGCAGTATTCCTTACTTTTTGTGCCGGATGAAGGGCGGACCGTCAGTTGGCGGCTGTCTTCGCGCGTGCTGGCATCCATGGCCTTTTTCGCCGTGGCCATGACGGGTTTCGGCAGCTTCGGCATCTATGCCGTGACGCAGAAACTGGAGCAGCAACAAGTGCTGCAGCAGACCGAACAGGCGTTCCACCTGGCCCGCGGCCAGGAGGAGAAGCAGATGGCGGATCTGCGCACGCGGCTGGCCGCCGAGGTCAAGAAGAACGGCGTGTTCGCGCGCAACATCGGCCAGATCGAGGCGCGGCTGTCCCGCCTGGATTCGCTCGGCCAGCGCCTGGTCGAAGTGGCCTCCCTGAACAAGAACGAATTCGACTTCGGCGTGAAGCCCGCCTTCGGCGGCCCGCGTCAGGTCGTCGACGACGCCCGCGCCCGTTCGGCGCTGGATATCGGCAAGAATCTGCAGTCGATGGACGTGCAGATGTCACGTCTGGACACCCAGCTGGCCGCCATCGATTACCTGTTGCAGGGCAAGCAGGAGGAGGTCGCGGCGCGTCCGCACGCCTGGCCCACCGAGGGCGGCTGGCTGAGCTCTCCCTACGGGCTGCGCTCCGATCCGTTCACCGGCGAGCCGGAGATGCATCGCGGCGTGGATATCGCCAACCGCTTCGGGGCGCCGGTGCTGGCTGCCGGCCGCGGTATCGTCGTCTTTGCCGGCAAGACGCCGGATTTCGGCAACATGATCATGATCGATCACGGCTTCGGCTATAAGACGCGCTACGGTCACATGTCGGCCCTGCTGGTCAAGGTCGGCGACATGGTGCAGGCCAACCAGGAGATCGGCCGCGTCGGGTCGTCCGGCCGTTCGACCGGGCCGCACCTGCATTTCGAGGTGTACCGCTACGGCATGCACCTGGATCCGGCCAGCTTCCTGCCGCCGCGCCACGGCTGATTCCGATTTGACCATGCAAAGGCCCGCGGTAAACCGCGGGCCTTTTTCTTTGCGATTGATTCCCCGCTAGCAGGCTGCCGAGACCAGTGTTCGACATCGGAGAAGAGCGGCAGCGCCGCGACCGATGCTGAACATGCAGGATCGGGGACCCGTAGGGAGCAAGCGGCGTTGTCCCGCCGCGCGATAGCTCCTTATCAAGACAATCGGGGTGCCCTTCTTTGGTCCTTTCTTGGGCACGCAAGAAAGGACATAAAACGTTTTTCCCCCACAGGCTTCTGGAGATAAGCGCCGGTCCGCGCCGCATGGCGACCAAAATGCCGCTCTTTGTTCTTTCTTGCTCAGCCAAGAAAGAACCAAAGAAGGCTGCCCGCAAGGCCGGCGCGTCCCCCGCCTGGCCGGGCCGCGAACGGGCGCAACATATTGCGCTGATCCGTTCGCCAGCCCCGCCCATGCGGCGCCCCGGCAAGCGGGGTTGAAAGCGCTCGGATTTGCCTAAGGAGCTATTGGGTGTTGTCGGCGGCGCGGGCGGCGGCGATGGCCGCCATGTTGACGATGTCGTCGACCGAGGCGCCGGTCTGCAGCACATGCACCTGCTGCGGCAGGCCGAGCAGGATCGGGCCGATGGCCGTGCCCTTGCCCAGCTCGCGCAGCAGCTTGTAGGCGATGTTGCCGGCCTGCATGGTCGGGAAGATCAGCACGTTGGCCGACTCCTTGAGTTTGCTGAACGGGTATTGCGCCAGGATGGCGTCGTTGACCGCGGTATCGGCCTGCATCTCGCCGTCGACCACCAGCTCCGGATGGCGCTCGTGCAGCAGGCGCGTGGCCTCGGCCACCTTCTGCGGTTCCGGATGGTCGACGCTGCCGAAGTTCGAGAAGGACAGCATCGCCACGCGGGCCTCGGTGCCGAGCGACCTGGCCGTCTCGGCCGCCAGCTGGGCCAGTTCCGCCAGCTGCTCCGGGTCCATGTCGACGTTGACGGTGCAGTCGGCCAGGAAGTAGGCCCCCTTGTCCATGATCATCACGTACATGCCGAACACATGGTGATGCTCGCCGCTATTGGTGTGGCCGAGCACGCGCAGCACCGGGCGCAGCACGTTCGGGTAATGGGCGGTGCGTCCGGACATCATGCCGTCGGCGAAGCCCTGGCGTACCAGCATGGCGCCGAGCACGTTGCGGTCGGTGCGTAGCAGTTGCGCCGCCTCGTGGCGCAGGATGCCGCGGCGGTTGCGGTCGAAATAATAGGCATCGGCGAGGCTGTCGAAGCGCGCGCTTTGCCCGTCCGGATCGATGATCTCGATGCCGGCCAGGTCCAGCCGCAGCTCCTTCGCAAGCGCCTGGATCTGTTTCGGATCGCCGATCAGCATCGGCTTGGCGATCCCCTGTTCGTGCATGACGACGGCGGCCCGGATCACGGTCGGATCGTCCCCCTCGGGCAGGGCCAGGCGCAGTGGGTGGTTGCGGGCCTTGTCGTGGATCCAGCGCATGAACAGCCGCGAGCGGTCGATGCGCCCGGCCAGCTGGTGCGCATAGGCCTCGATGTCCTTGATCGGCTTGCGTGCCACGCCGGTGTCGGTGGCGGCCTTGGCCACGGCGGCCGGCACCGTCTCGATCAGGCGCGGGTCGAAGGGCTTGGGCAGGATGTATTCCGGGCCGAAGCGCAGGCGCGTGCCGCCGTAGGCCTTGCTGACCGAGTCCGGCACGTCCTGGCGCGCCAGATCGGCGAGCGCGCGTACGGCCGCCATCTTCATCGCCTCATTGAACACGGTGGCCCCGGCATCCAGGGCGCCGCGGAACAGGAACGGGAATCCCAGCACGTTGTTGACCTGGTTCGGGTGGTCGGAGCGGCCGGTGGCCATGATCAGGTCCCGGCGGGTGGCCATGGCGACGTTGTAGTCGATCTCCGGCGTCGGGTTGGCCATCGCGAACACGATCGGCCTGTCGGCCATCGAGCGCAGCATCTCAGGGCTGACCATGTTGCCCTGCGACAGCCCGACGAACACGTCGGCGCCGCGCATGGCCTCCTCCAGCGTGCGCTCCGGGCGCTCGGTGGCGAAATAGGCCTTGTGCGGGGGCAGGTCCTGCTGGCCCTTGTGGATGACCCCCGAACGGTCCAGGAACAGGATGTTCTCGTGCTTCGCACCCAGCTCCTCGATCAGCTTCATGCAGGCGAAGCCGGCCGCGCCCGCGCCCAGGCAGACGATGGTGACGTCCTCGATGTTCTTCTGCTGCAGGATCAGCGCATTCAACAGGCCGGCGGCGGTGATCACGGCGGTGCCGTGCTGGTCGTCGTGCAGCACCGGGATGTTGACCCGCTTCTTCAGCTCCTCCTCGATGATGAAGCATTCCGGGGCCTTGATGTCCTCGAGGTTGATGCCGCCGAAGGTCGGTTCCAGCCGCGCCACCGTCTCGACGAAGGCCATCGGGTCGGTTTCGGCGATCTCCAGGTCGAACACGTCGATGTCGGCGAAGCGCTTGAACAGCACGCCCTTGCCTTCCATCACCGGCTTGCCGGCCAAGGGGCCGATGTTGCCCAGGCCCAGCACCGCGGTGCCGTTGGAGATCACGGCCACGAGGTTGGCGCGCGCCGTGTATTCGTCGGCCAGCTCCGGATTGGCGGCGATGGCCAGGCAGGGCTCGGCCACACCCGGCGAATAGGCCAGCGACAGGTCCCGCTGCGTCACGCACGGCTTGGTCGGCTGCACGCTGATCTTCCCCGGTCGCGGGGAACGATGGTAGTCGAGGGCCTCTTCGCGCTGCGAATCCTTGGACATGGACGCTCCTTGATCTTTACAAATACGAGGGACGTCGCATGCTACACAAAACCATGATTGGCGATAGATAGCTCACTAGGGGGGCGCGATGAAGATCGGCGTGGCCGGTGCCGGCGCTGTCGGCTGCCATTATGCGAGCAAGCTCAGCCAGGCCGGCATCCCTGTGGCGCTGCTGGCCCGCGGCGCGCATTTGAAGGCACTACAGGCGCACGGCCTGAGGCACGAGTCGATGGGCAAGGAAACGGTGGTGCTCATGCCGGCCAGCAGTGAGGCGTCCATCCTGGCGGACTGCGACGTGGTGCTGATCGGCGCCAAGAACACGGTGCTGCCCGAGATCCTGGCCCAGATCGCGCCGCATCTGGCAAGCGGGGCGCTGGTGGTGACGCTGCAGAACGGCGTGCGTGCGCCGGACGTCGCCCGGAAGGCGTTGCCCGGCCATCCGGTGGCCGCCGGCTCCGCCTTCATCGGTGTGCGCATCGAGCATCCCGGCCACATCATCCATTCCGCCGCCGGCCATATCCGTTTCGCCCCCTGGTCGCCCGATGCCACCGCCCCGCTGGCGGCGCTGGTCGAGGCCTTCGAGCGCGCCGGCGTCGATGCCGCGATCGAACCCGATGCCCGCACCATGCTGTGGACCAAGATGCTGTGGAACTGCGGCTTCAACGCCATCAC
>CAZBLR010000006.1:0-91239 GCA_964492895.1 uncultured Zetaproteobacteria bacterium
TCCGCCGCCACCGGGTTCTGCCAGCCGCCGTGCGCCGCGATCAGCGCATCGGCCGCGTCCGGGCCCCAGCTGCCGGGGGCATAGGCATGCACCGGCAGCTCGGTATCGAGGATCGGATCGACGACGGCCCAGGCCGCCTCTACGGCGTCCTCGCGCGTGAACAGCGCCCCGTCGCCGGCCATGGCCTCGCTGAGCAGCCGTTCGTACGGACTGTCCGCGCCCTGGTATTCGTCCTGCAGGTACAGCTCGCGCTGTTCGCCGACGAATTCCTTGCCGGCGCGCTTGACGCGTGCCGCCAGCGCCACGGCGGATTTCGGCGACAGCCGGAAGCGCAGGTAGTTGGCCCGTCCGTCCTGCGGCATCGCATCGTCGAACAGCCGCTGCGGCGGCGGCTTCAGCTCCACCAGCACCTCGGCCGCGCTCGTGGCCATGCACTTGCCGGAACGCAGGTACCACGGCACCCCCTCCCAGCGCCATGAATCGATGTACAGGCGCAGGGCACAAAAGGTCTCGACCGTCGAATCCTTCGCCACCCCCGGCTCGTCACGGTAGCCGTCGTACTGGCCGCGCACGACGTCGTCCGGCGTCAGTGCGCGCATGGCCTGGAACACCTTGGCCTTCTCCGCATGCACGGCGCCGTAGCCCTGGTAGGCCGGCGGTTCCATGGCCAGCAGCGCCACGATCTGGAACAGGTGGTTCTGGATCACGTCGCGCAGGCAGCCGGCGGTCTCGTAGAAGCCGCCGCGGCCCTTGACGCCGAAATCCTCCGACAGCGTGACCTGCACGCTGGCGATGCTGTTGCGGTTCCAGATCGGCTCGAGGAAGGAGTTGGCGAAGCGGAAGTACAGGATGTTCATGATCGCATCCTTGCCGAGGAAATGGTCGATGCGGAACACCGCGTCCTCGGCGAACTGCGACAGCGCCACCCGGTTCAGCGCCTGCGCCGAGGCCAGGTCGCGCCCGAACGGCTTTTCGACGATGACACGGGCCTGCTGCGTCAGGCCGGCAGCGCCGAGCCCCTGGATCACCGTGGCGAACAGTGCCGGTGGAATGGCCAGGTAATGCGCCGGGCGCTCGGCCTTGCCCAGCGCCTGCTTCAGCGCCTGGAACGTGCCGGCGTCGTTGTAGTCGCCGGATACGTAAGCGAGCTGCGACAGCAGGCGTTCCAGGGCCGGCCGGTCATCGATGCCGCCGGCCTGGCGGATGCTGTCGGTCACATGCCCGCGCAGTTGCTCCAGGCTCCAGTCGCTCGAGGCGATGCCGACGACGGGCACGTCGAGGCGGCCATGCCTGACCATGGCGTACAGCGCCGGGATCACCATCTTGTGCGCCAGGTCCCCGGTGATACCGAAGACCACCAGCGCGTCGGACGGTGTCCTGGGCCTGTGGAACATGGTCATGGCTGGCGCCCCCCGTGCGATGCGGGATGCTGCCGTCCGGCGTAGCGGGTGCCGGCGGCCTGTCCGGAGTCGAATGCTGCGCGATCGATCATGGGACGTTCCTTGCTACACGGTAGGCGTCCCGGTCCCGTTTGTCGATCCCGCCGGGGGGGCTGTCTGTACGCCTACGGGTGCTGCGACTGCGCGGCCTGGGCCATGCGCCGGAGCTCCTTGCCGATGGCGTTGAGACGCTGCATCAGCTTCTCGGTATTGGGGTCCAGCTTCTTCATCGCCGCCATGGTGTCCTGATTCAGCTTCTGGCGTTCCTTGAGCAGTTCCTTGTCCTGCATCACGGCCATCTGCGCCTGCATCATGCGCATGCGCAGGCTCTGGAACTCCTTGATCTTGGCCGCACGATCCTCCTGGCTCAGATTGCCGCCGGACAGCTCCTTCTGGATGGCGGCCATTTTCTTGCCGTCGGCCTTCGGGTCATAGCCGATCGTCTCCATCGCCTTGATCAGATGCTCGGAATAATGCTGCCCCTCGGCCTGCAGCTTCTTGTCCCCGGCGATGGCCTTGCGGGCGATCTCGCCCAGCTGGCCGCTGATCTGCTGGGCCTCCTGCTGCAGTGCCTGCGGCGTTTTCTGCTGATCGCCTGCCGCCCGGGCCGGCATCGGCTGGCCAAGGGTGCCGAGCGCAAGCAGGGCCGCGACGACGGGATACAGCAGGGTACGGGGATTGAATGCAAACATGGGGAAACGGGCCTCCTGAAAAAACAGATGCCGGGGCATCCCCGGCATTGCCTGATGACTGATCGCCGCGGCGAGCCTAACAGCCAGGGGCGGGATGTTTCAATCGATATGCTGCCTTGGGGACGGAGCTATGCGCGCGTGGCCTCGATGGCGAGCACGGCCTGCACCAGATTGTCCCCCATGAAGCGGGCGGCGACCACGAACATGGCGTACTGGCCGAGCAGGTACAGCGGACCGGCCAGCACGACCTGCTGGCTGGTCCAGCGGATGGCCACGGGCACCAGCATCGGCACGGCCAGCAGCAGCGATACCGCGGCGATCTCGTAGCACAACAGGTACTGCCGGTGCATCTGCCGGATCATGGGCACGTCCGCATAGGTCCGGTAAAGCCCCTGCCACAGCGCCAGCTGTTCCTCCGGGGCCTGTGGCAACGGGCCGAGCCTGTGCTCGAGGGCCTCGATCGGATAGCGGTAATCGTTGCGGGCCAGCTCGGAGAAGGCGCGCCGGGCGCAAAAGCCATCGCGGACCCGCCACAGCACGATGGCATCCTTCCACGCCGGCGGGATGCGCAGGGTCAGGACCAGGGCGGCCAGCACGGCGAGGATGACCATCACGGCATTGGCCAGCGGCGCAAGCGGGCGCTCCTCGCCGGCGAACAGCACATCGAGGTACTGCCACGAGAACAGCAGCCACAACACGACGGCGTCGAACAGCAGCATCATGACGATGTGCCTCAGCCTCCTGCCCCTGAGCGGCGGATGGATCATTCCGTCTCCCCTCCCGGTCCGATGGCGGACACCCGCTATTGTAGACCCCTGGCCTGGCCGAGCGGGACCGCATGGTGATTGCGTTCACATCCCGGCGATTTGCATCTACATTAATATCCGTGTTTGTATCGCACGGACGGGAGAAACACTTGCGCGAATCCAGAACCCGGCTGAGCCCTCATCAGGCGCCCTGTCTCCAGGGCCGAACCCGATCGTCGTGCCGCTGAACCCGCACGCCTCGGACGAGGCGGCCGTCGCCGGCGCCGGCGGCGCCCATATCTGGGCCCTGGCCAGCGGCAAGGGCGGCGTCGGCAAGAGCATCATCGCCGCCAACCTGGGCCTGGCGCTGTCCCGGATGGGCAAACGGGTGGTGTTGGTCGATCTCGATCTCGGCGCCGCCAACCTGCATACCTGCCTCGGCATGGCGAATCCCAGGCTGACGCTGTCCGATTTCATTGCCGGAAAACAGCCCATCAACGACTACGTGCAGGCCGTGCCGAACACCCTGCTCGGACTGATCAGCGGCGCCTCCGACAAGCTCGATATCGCCAACCTGAAGCATTTCCAGAAACAGAAGATCCTGCGCCACCTCAGGCACATCGACGCCGATTACGTGATCCTCGATCTGGGTGCCGGCACCAACTTCAACACCCTCGATTTCTTCGTCCAGGCCAGGCGCGGCATCCTCGCCGTCATCCCGGACCCGACCTCGATCGAGAATACCTACCGTTTCCTCAAATGCGCACTGACGCGCCGCCTGCAGGGGGCACCCGAACAGACCCGCAAGCTGATCGCCCAGGTGCTGGGCACGCATCGCGAGGAGAATCGCAAGATCCGCACTCTGGCCGCGCTGATCGAGGCCATGGGGCAGTCGCACCCGGACCAGGCCGAGCTGTTGCGGCGCGAGCTCGGCCAGCAATCGCTGCACCTCGTCGTCAACCAGGTGCTCGAACCGGGCGATACCGAACTGGGACCGTCCATGGCCATGGCCTGCGCCAAATACTTCGGCCAGCTGCCGGATTACCTCGGCCACCTGAATCACGACCGGCAGATCGTGGCCGCCATGCGCCAGCGCCGACCTTTCCTGACGGCCTACCCGCAATCGCGCGTAGCCATCCACCTGGAGCACATGGCCGCCTCCCTGCTCGATCAGGACCAGCGCGCATGACGAGCGATCGACGGGCAAGCAATTACTACGAGGTGCTGGGCGTGCGCCCCGACGCCTCGAACATGGACATCATCAGCGCCTACCGCCAGGCCAAGCTGGCCTATCGCAGCGACTCGATCGCGACCTACTCGCTGTTCGACGATGCGGAGCTCAACCGCATCCGCGACGAGATCGAGCAGGCCTACCTGACGCTGTCCAACCCGGAACGGCGCCAGGTCTACGATGCCGAACTGGCGGCCGGCCACCCGGGCCAGGCGCCGCATCGCCGGCCGGAACCGCCCCAGGTCCAGGCTGCGGAGCCATCTCCGGCGCAATCTCCGGCCCAGGCCCCGGACCAGACGTCCGTCCCCGGGCAGGACGCCGGCCTGGCCGCGCAGTCCCAGGTGCCCGCC
Source organism: uncultured Zetaproteobacteria bacterium (assembly GCA_964492895.1). Classification (GTDB taxonomy): domain Bacteria; phylum Pseudomonadota; class Zetaproteobacteria; order Mariprofundales; family Mariprofundaceae; genus DATLWN01. The sequence goes on from CAZBLR010000006.1 coordinate 4,459, forward strand.
GGCATCCGCTACCGCATGGCCACGGCCACGGTGTTCTCCGGGGAATTGCTCCGGGAGATCCGCGAGTTCAAGGGCGTGGAGCTCGCGGCCATCTCCGAGCACACCAAGATATCCCGGCGCTACCTGCAGGCCATCGAGGACGAGGATACGGGGCGCCTGCCGGAGGCGACCTACCTGAAGGGCTATCTGAAGCAGTATGCGGCCATGATCGGCCTCAACCCCGAACTGGTGGTCAGCCATTACCCCCCCTTGCAGAAGCAAACTCCCGAAAACGACTAGGGGCGGCGTGCCCTGACTTGTGGCGATGCCGACAACCCAACGCCCCGGCATGTCGCTGACGCGACAACGCAAGGGCATCATCCCTGTGAAATCAGTCATTTGCCATGCTGGTACGGAGCTTGCGTGGACGCTCCCGATCAAACGCCATACCGGGAGGACTGACATGAGCAAGGAACCGCTGCCCTGGGACGACGATGCCCTGGAACGCCTGCAGAAAATCCCCGCCTTCGTGCGCCCGATGGCCAAGGGCAAGATCGAGAAGGCGGCCATCGCCGCCGGCGAGGCGCGCGTCAGCGCCGCCTTCATGGATGCCAATCGCGCCAAACTGATGGGCTGAGGTGGGTCGCCTGCGATTCTACATGACGCCCGGCTCCTGCAGCACGGGCATCCATATCCTGCTGGAGGAGATCGGACTGGTGTTCGAGGCCTACCCGCTGAACCTGCTGGCCGGCGACCAGTTCAAGCCGGCGTACCTGGCCATCAACCCGCGCGGCAGCGTACCCGCCCTGGTGCGCGAGGACGGCAGCGTCCTGACCAGCTACCAGTCCATCGCCTGCTGGCTGGCCGAGGCCTACCCAGAGCGCCGGCTGATGCCCGAGGACGTGGATGCAAGAGCCCATGTCATGGCGGTGATGAACCACGCCATCCACACCCTGCACGGCGAGGGCTTCGCGCGCATCTTCACCACGGAGCGGTTCGCGCTCGACGAGTCGGAGAACGCGGCCGTGCTGGCACAGGGCCGGCGCATCATCGACCGGGGCTTCGCCGCCGTCGACAAGGAGCTGGCCGGTCGCCACTACGTGGTGGAGCACTTCAGCATCGCCGATTCAGCGCTGTTCTACGTCGAGTTCTGGGCCGACCGCAGCGGCATCCCCCTGCCCGCGCACTGCCGCGCCCACTACGCGCGCATGCTGGAGCGTCCGGCCGTACGCCAGGTGCTGATGGAAGAGGGCTACGCGCGCGTGTTCGCCCACTAGGGCCAGGCTCAGGACGCGGCAGCACCCGCCTCGCGGATCGCTTCCAGGAAGACCGTACCGTAGCGCTCGCACTTGGCCGCGCCGATGCCGGAGATCTCCAGCAGCGCCGCCGCGCTCGCCGGGCGGACGGCGGCCATCTCGGTCAGCGTCCGGTCCGGGAAGATCACGTAGGGCGGCACCCCCTGCTCCCTGGCCAGGGCCGTGCGCAGGGCGCGCAGGGCCTCGAACAGCGGCCTGTCCGCCTCGGCCAGCGCCGACGCGGCTGCCGGCAGCTTCGCCTTCGCCCGGGCCGGGTCCCGGCGCAGGGCGCGCAGCATCACCGGCGCCGGGGTCCCGCTGCGCGTCAGCAGCGGCCGGGCCTTCGCCGTCAGCTTCAGCACGCCGTAGCCCTCGGCATCGCTGGCCAGATAGCCGTGGGCGATCAACTGGCGGAACACGCCGCGCCATGCGACGGCCGTATGCTCGGCTCCGATGCCGAAGGTCGACAGCCTGTCGTGGCCGTTGCCCTGGATTCGCGCATCCTCCTTGCCGGTCAGCACGTCGATCACGTACTGTGCCCCGAAGCGCTGGCCGGTGCGGTAGACGCAGGACAGCGCCTTCTGGGCGGCGACGGTGGCATCCCAGGTGGCCGGCGGATCCAGGCAGTTGTCGCAGTTGCCGCAGGGTCCGGCCATCTGCTCACCGAAGTAGGCCAGCAGCGCCACCCGCCGGCATGTCGTCAGCTCGCACAGGCCCAGCATGGCGTCCGTCTTGGCGCGCATGACGCGCTTGAAGGCCTCGTCGGCATCGCTGTTGTCGGTGAACATCCTGAGGCCCACGACATCCTGCAGGCCGTAGCTCATCCAGGCGTCGGCGGCCAGGCCGTCGCGGCCGGCGCGTCCCGTCTCCTGGTAATAGGACTCGATGCTCTTCGGCAGGTTCATGTGCGCTACGAAACGCACGTCCGGCTTGTCGATGCCCATGCCGAAGGCGATGGTGGCCACGACGATGACCCCCTCCTCGTTCAGGAACCGTTGCTGGTGGTGACGCCTCAGTCCCTGGTCCAGCCCCGCATGGTAGGCCAGCGCCGTCCGCCCCTTGTCGCCCAGCCATGCGGCCAGCTGCTCCACGCCCTTGCGCGTCTGGCAGTAGACGATGCCGGCATCCTGCGGGTGTTGCCCGGCGATGAAGCGCCACAGCGCCTCGCGCCCGCCCCCGCCCTCGTGGATGGCGTAATGGATGTTCGGCCGGTCGAAGCTGTTGACGAACACGGCCGCGTCCGCGAGCGCCAGCTGCGTGACGATCTCGCCCTGGGTGCGGGCATCGGCGGTGGCGGTCAGGGCGATGCGCGGCACGGCCGGGTAGCGTTCGTGCAGCATCGACAGCTGCTGGTATTCCTTGCGGAAATCATGGCCCCACTGCGACACGCAGTGCGCCTCGTCGATGGCGAACAGCGCGATGCGGGCGCGATCCAGCAGGGCCAGCGTGGCCGGGTTCAGCAGGCGCTCCGGGGCGAGGTACAACAGATCCAGCTCGCCGGCCAGAAGCTCGCGCTCGATGGCGCGCTGGGCCGGCGGGTCCAGCGATGAGTTCAGGAAGGCGGCGCGGATGCCGAGCTGGTTCAGTGCATCCACCTGGTCCTGCATCAGCGCGATCAGCGGCGAGACGACGATGCCCGTGCCCGCGCGCACCAGGGCCGGGATCTGGTAGCAGACCGACTTGCCGCCTCCGGTCGGCATCAGCACCAGCGCATCGCGCCCGGCGATCAGGGCGGCGATGATCTCCTGCTGGTGGTGGCGGAAGGCGTCATAGCCGAAGACGGATTTCAGGATCTCGTGGGCGCGCTGCATGGGTCTTGCTTCAGCCTAGGCCGGCCCGGCTGCGAATCAAGCCCCGCCCGCGGTAACCGGCGGTTGCCTTCTTACAGTGATTGATGAGTATATGGACATAAATGATTATCAATGAAGAGGAAATACATCGCATGAAGATCTGGGTCGATGCCGATGCCTGTCCGAAGGCGGTCAAGGAGATCATCTACCGCGCCGCCGGGCGCGTGCAGGTGCACGCCACCTTCGTGGCCAATGCGACCCTGATGCTCCCCCGCTCCGAATTCCTGCATTTCCTGAAGGTCGGGGCCGGCTTCGATGTCGCCGACCGGGAGATCGCCGAGCGGCTGCGGCCGGGCGACCTCGTGATCACCGCCGACATCCCGCTGGCCGCCGAGGCCATCGACCGCGGCGGCTATGCCCTGAACCCCAGGGGCGAGTTCTATACGAAGGAGAACGTCAAGGCGGCACTGTCGATGCGCAACTTCATGGACGGGCTCAGGGGTGCCGGCACTCCGACCGGCGGCCCCGCCGCCTTCAGCCACGCCGACCGCACCGCCTTCGCCAACCAGCTCGACCGTTTCCTGACCCGTCACCTGGGGGCCGGCTAGGCCTTCTGCAGGTGCCTGTGCCTCATCAGGTTCTCCAGCGAGCGGGCCAGATGGTCGATCGCCCGGCTCATGCCTGCATCCATGCCGGCCATCAGGGCCTGGTTGAAGCTGAGAGCGGCGGGCGTTCCCAAAAAGGCGCGGTATTGCTCCAGCGCCTTCATGTCGATCTGCCTGTAGGCGTAGAGCACGGACAGCACGACCGACTGCCGGATCTTGTAGCGTTTCTTCTGCAGTCCGGCCGTGATCCTGTTCCTCAGCGCCTTCAGGTTGGCCGGCTGATGCTCGTTCTTCTTGGTCGAGAAGGCCACGAGCATGGCCACCCGGGTATTGGCCTGGACCTGGATGCTCATGTCCGTCATGTGCAGCAGCTGGTCCAGCTTCAGGGCGAAGGCCACGCGCTGCTTGTCCGCCATCAGCTTCTGGGCGGATTTTGCCATGTCACGGGTGGCCTGAGGTGTTTCGCTGTCGTCCTCGGCCCGGCTGATCTTCTTGCCCAGCGGGGAGTCGTACCAGGCCAGCATCGTCCCGGCATCCTGCTCGGACACCGATTGCCGGACCTCGTTGCCGATGGCCTTGAGGATGAACGCGGGCCTGAAGGCGTCGACCATGGTGTCGACCAGCGCCCGGTAATCGTCGTCGGACATGGACGGCAGGCCGTGGATCAGGCGATCCTGCTGCCTCGCCGCCTGCATGCGCATGCGCAACTGATCAGGGAACTGGGACACCACCGTGCGGATGCCGGAAGCCTCCAGCAGCCCGTTCAGGGAGGCGTCGGAGATCTCGCTGGCCCCGGCCGGGGCGGAAAACGCCGTGGAAACCAGCAGTGTCGCCCACAATGTCGCAATCAACAGGTTCTTCTTCATCGTTCTTAGCATGCGGCCTCGCCCGGCATCGGTCAAATCACGGGGCCCGTTTACCTAAACACACAGCCCGCCCCGGGTTCACAGCGGACGGGCGGCGGGTTACGGTGTCGGCAATGAGGTGCACATGAATACTGGAATGAACGGACCGGGCATGGTTGTTCTTGGTGCCATCATCCTTCTCAGCGTCCCCATCATCCTGGCCTTCGTCTTCATCACGGCCAACCGCACGCACCGCCAGCGGCTGGCCGAGTGGCGACAGCTTCCGACGCTCGGCGAATACCTGGCCGAGCATCCGGACTGCAAGACGGACCAGGGCCCCGCCTGCAGTCAGTGCCATACCACGAACCTCATCAACCGCGGCCTGAGCAGCCCCGACTCGAAGCAGCGCATCCTCACCTGCGACAGCTGCAACACGCCCCTGTTCCGCGCCGGAGCGTAAAGTGTAAGCACGCGGACGGGAACGATGCGGCCTATACTTCCGCAGGGAGTAGCATCATGCGCATGACCCGTTTCCGCTGGATTGTGATCGCGCTCATCTTCGCCATCACCCTGATCAACTACATCGACCGCTCGGCCATCTCCTACGCGATCGGCGATATCGCCCGGGACCTGCGATTCAGCCAGCACGACAAGGACCTCTACAGCGGCTTCATCCTGTCGACGTTCAGCATCGGCTATATGCTGACCACGCTGTTCGGCGGCGTCTTCGCCGACCGCTACGGCGCGCGTGTGACGCTGTTCTGGGCCGCGCTGATTTGGTCGCTGGCCAGCGGCCTGACGGGCCTGGCGGTCGGATTCACGATGCTGGCCGGCATGCGCATCCTGCTGGGCGTGGCGGAAGGGCCCAATTTCCCGTCCATGAACCGCGGCATCGCCGACTGGCTGTCCAGTCGCGAACGCGCCATCGCCCTGTCGAATTCCCTGGTGGCGGTGCCGCTGGCGCTCGCCATCGGCGCGCCGATGGCCACGCAGCTGATCATCCATGTCGGCTGGCGCGGCATGTTCATCGTGCTGATGATCCTCGGCCTCATCTGGCTGCCGCTGTGGTGGTTCCTGTTCCGCGACTTTCCCGAGCACAGCCCGTTCGTGAACACCGCCGAGCTCGAGCACATCCGCGATGGCAAAAAGAGCGATCGCAGCATCGACAGCCGGACCCTGCACCAGCGCCGCCGGCACGTACGCGGCCTGTGGCGGTTCCTGCTGTCCAATCCCACGCTGCTGGCCAACGACTGGGCCTTCTTCGTGTTCGGCTATTTCCTGTTCTTCTTCATGACCTGGCTGCCGACCTACCTGGAAACCGTCTACCACCTCGATCTGAGGCAGGTCGGCTTGTTCAGCATCCTGCCGTGGCTGACCGCGGCGTTGTTCCTGTGGATCTTCGGCTACCTGTCGGATGCGCTGCTGCGCTCAACGGGCCGGCTGCGCATCGCACGCTCCCATCCCATCTGGATATCGCAGTTGCTGTCCGGGCTGTGCATCCTGCCGGTGATCTTCGTGCACAACCTGACGGTGATGCTGGTGTTCATCTCCCTGGCGGTGGGCCTGAGCATGAGCGCGAACGCCGCGTTCTACGCCGTCAACGTCGATGTGGCCAGGGAGCGCTCCGGCACGGCGCTCGGCATCATGGACACCTTCTTCGCCATCTCCGGCTTCGCAGCACCCCTGGCGACCGGATGGCTCGTGGATCTGACGCGCAGCTTCAACGGCGCCTTCTGGCTGATGTCGCTACTGGCCCTGTCGTCGGTGGTGGTGGTGATCCTGTTCCATCACCCGGACCGCGGCGGCCGTCTGGAAATGCCGGGGGATGATTCTCCTACCGCCTGAGCAGGCAGGCGATCAATCCTCGTCCTTTTGTTTGGAATCCCAGTAACTGATGGAAAGAAACGCGGCCATGACGATGATGAGAAAGGCGATGCCCCCATCGAAGATCCAGTCGCCCACGTCGGGAGAGATATTGAAGTTGTAGGCATCATTCGCGCGATTCGCCGCGTCCTGGGCCGTTGGGGCCGCAGCCGGCGCTGGCGGCTCCGATGCATAGGCAGTCCCGCACGCCAGCATCAAGCCGAAAACCAATGCCTTCAACACGCCCATGGCACGATTCGCCGCCTTGCCTATGTTGCCGCTCATAAAAAGACCCCCAGAAGTCGCAGGTGTCGCAGAAAGGTAATAGCCAGGGGAAGTATCTCAAGGGGGAATGTTGCACCAGGGAACAAAACAAAAGAACAAAAGGGGTCAAAGCCCTTGATTCCATTTCGATGAAACCAGCGGGCATTGCCCGTTAGCGCATCGGCGGCGGCGTGCGTGTGTTGGTTTGCGGCATCATGTGCAGGCCGGGTTTGGTTTGCGGAACATCCGCCGCCTGCTTGGCAAGGGCGATTTCACGCTCGGCCTGCTCGACGAGGCGGATGGCCCGTTCCCGGTGCATCCGGACATTGTCGGGCTCGCCGGTTTCTGCGGCAGCCCTGAGCAGGGCCGCCGACTTGATGAGATGGGCATTGGCATCGTCGAGGCGGGGATTGGCGGCCAGGGCCGGCCCTGCCATCAGTACGCCTGCCAGCGCCAAGGCAGCGATCCGCCACCCGCTGCGAATTCCGTCACCACTTGGATTGATCATGCTGCCGCCTCCCTCGAGAAGAAAACCGAAAAGACCCTTGGCCATCATAGTCTAATTCCCCGGTCCGATGAGTCGGCCTGTTTTCTGACGTTATGCGAGAGAGGCGCCGGGTTCACAGCGGAGGGACATGAACAAAAGAGGTCAGAGCCCTTTATCTTTACCGGATCGCGCCCCACTCGTCACGCAGGGCATCCTGGTACGCGAGGCCATCGACCCCACGCCCCTACCACAGCCCGAAGGCGGCATCGCCCCCGCCCTTGTGGCGCGCCAGGTCATCGGCCACCGCCCGGCGCACCGCCTCGGCCCGGGAGATGTTCTCGCGCCCGCAGACGGCATCCAGCGCCTTGGTGTTCTGGTCGGGTATATCGACAATCGTCCGCATAACGTCACCGTATGACGTTATCATTCTTCATGTCCAAACCATCAGCCTTCTTAATAGGGTAACCAAGCAACCCAATTAAGCATTGTGCCCCCGGAATTTTCGCTGGAATCCGACTCGCGAACGAAAAAAGGCGCCCATCTTAGGGCGCCTTTTTAAGGTTAATGAATAACATTACTTCAACTGATCTAAGTCGCGGACGCCGCCGCGGTCGGCGGAGGTGGTCAGGGCCGCGTAGGCCTGCAGGGCCTTGGACACGACACGGTCGCGGTGGACCGGCTTCCAGGCCGAGTCGCCCATCGCTTCCATGAGCTTCCGACGTTCATCCATCACTTCATCGGAAACGTCCAAGTGTATGGTTCTATTTGGAATATCGATCTCGATGGTATCTCCTTCCTCGACCAGGCCGATGGCGCCGCCCTCGGCCGCCTCCGGGGAGGCATGGCCGATCGACAGGCCCGAGGTGCCGCCCGAGAAGCGGCCGTCGGTGATCAGGGCGCAGGCCTTGCCCAGGCCCTTCGACTTCAGGTACGAGGTCGGGTACAGCATCTCCTGCATGCCCGGCCCGCCCTTCGGGCCCTCGTAGCGGATCACCACCACGTCCCCGGCCACGACCCGGTCGTTGAGGATGGCGTTGACCGCCTCCTCCTGGGACTCGAACACGCGTGCCCTACCGGTAAATTTCCAGATCGATTCGTCGACACCCGCCGTTTTGACGATGCATCCGCGCTCCGCAATGTTGCCGTACAGCACGGCCAGGCCACCCTCCTTCGAATAGGCGTGCGCGAGATCCCGGATGCAGCCGGCTTCCCTGTCCAGATCCAGCGTCTTGTAGCGCTCGGCCTGCGAGAAGGCCTCCTGCGTCGGGATGCCGCCGGGAGCGGCACGGTACAGGTGGCGCGCCTCCTCGTTGTCGGCCCTGGTGACGTCCCATGTGTCGATGGCGTTGCCGATCGTCGTCGCGTGCACGGTCGGCACGTGGCGGTTGATCAATTTCGCACGATCCAGCTCGGCCAGGATGCCGACGACGCCGCCGGCGCGGTGCACGTCCTCCATGTGATAGGCCTGGGTGGCGGGTGCGACCTTGCACAGGTTCGGCACCTGGCGCGAAAGACGGTCGATGTCGGCCATGGTGAACGGCACGCCCGCCTCCTGGGCGCAGGCCAGCAGATGCAGCACCGTATTGGTGGAGCCGCCCATGGCGATATCCAGGCTCATGGCGTTCTCGAAGGCCTCGAAGGAGGCCACCGAGCGCGGTAGCACGCTGGCGTCCTCCTGCTCGTACCAGCGGCGGGCGTTGTCGACGATCAGCCGCCCGGCCTTCAGGAACAGCTCGCGGCGATCCGCGTGCGTGGCCACCAGCGAGCCGTTGCCGGGCAGCGCCAGGCCCAGGGCCTCGGCCAGGCAGTTCATCGAGTTGGCGGTGAACATGCCGGAGCAGGAGCCGCAGGTGGGGCAGGCCGAGCGCTCGACCGCGGCCACGTCCTCGTCGGACTCGTTGGCGTCTCCCGCCATGATCATGGCGTCGATCAGGTCCAGGTGCAGCTCGCGGTTGTTGATCGTGATCTTGCCGGCCTCCATCGGCCCGCCGGAGACGAACACGGCCGGGATGTTCAGGCGAAGCGCGGCCATCAGCATGCCCGGCGTGATCTTGTCGCAATTGGAGATGCACACCATGGCGTCGGCGCAGTGGGCGTTGACCATGTACTCGACCGAATCGGCGATCAGGTCGCGGCTGGGCAGGCTGTAGAGCATGCCGCCGTGGCCCATGGCGATGCCGTCGTCGATGGCGATGGTGTTGAATTCCTTGGCCACGCCGCCGGCCGCCTCGATCTCGCGCGCCACCATCTGGCCGAGATCCTTCAGGTGCACGTGGCCCGGCACGAACTGGGTGAAGGAGTTGACCACGGCGATGATCGGCTTGTCGAAATCGCCGTCCTTCATGCCGGTGGCACGCCACAGGGCGCGGGCGCCGGCCATGTTGCGGCCGTGGGTGGTAGTGCGGGAACGGTAAGCGGGCATGATCGAACCTCGTCTGCGATATCGGAACCGCCAGTCTAGCCAATCCCCATGCCGGCTGCGACACCCGCCTGCCGGCGACCGTTCGGAAGCCGGGGTGGCCCGTCAGATCGCCTGCAGCACCTTCAGCAGCATCGATTTGAACTCGGCGGCCATCTTATGCAGCTCGGCCTCGCCGGACTGGTTCGCCGCCAGCGAGGGATCGGAGAACTCGATATGGACATCCCCGGCCAGGTCCTGACGCACGATGGCAAGGGCCGTCATCAGGCCGAGCAGCGGTTCGACCCCGATCGCCCGTGCGGCCCATTGCCGGTGATACACCGTCAGCAACCGGTACGCCGGCAGCTGCTTGTCGCCCAGCAGGGCGACGGCATCGATCGCGTTCATGAACTGGAAACCCCTGGCATGGAGCGCCTCCTTGACCCGGTTCATGGCATCCTCGACGCTCATCTGCACGGTTTTTCCGAAGCCGAGCCGGGACGTGGTGACCCTTCCCATGTCCGCATCATCGGCCATGTGCAGAATCTCCTGTTCCAGCTCCTGCCGGCGCTTCACATCCTCGACCGAACGCACGAAGTGCTGGCGATCGGTACTGCGGATCGAGAACCCTTCATTCTGGATACGCCTGATCGACAGGAAAATCAGTGCCAGGGCAAGCAGGCAAGCCACGGCCAAAGCGATGAGAATATAGGTCTCCATGCCGCCCTCCCAAGTCGCGCGAACAGCGAGGCATCAAATATACAGTGAACCATGCCGGCAATGCGACATCATCAAAACAGCAATATGGCACATATCACGAATTCCAGCAGCCGAAGCCGCAGCAATTGACATCGCGGCTGGCGCTTCCGACACTGCACCCATGAGCACGGAAGCCCTGCTGCAGCAGCTCTACGACACCCCTGAAACCGACCTGATCGAGGATATCCGCCGTCTCCGCGCCGAACTGGACGGCAAGGTGCTGATCCTCGGCCACCATTACCAGCGCGAGGAGGTGTTCGCCTTCGCCGACGTCAGCGGCGATTCCCTGAAACTGTCGCAGCAGGCCGCGAAGACGCACGTGCCCTACATCATCTTCTGCGGCGTGCATTTCATGGCCGAAACGGCCGACATCCTGACCGCGGACGACCAGACGGTGATCCTGCCGGACCCGGCCGCCGGCTGCTCGATGGCCGACATGGCCGATTCCGCGCAGGTTGCGGCCTGCTGGAAGGAGCTGGCCACGGTGCTCGATCCGGACGAGCACGTCACGCCGGTCACCTACATCAACTCCGCGGCGACGTTGAAGGCCTTCTGCGGCGAGCACGGCGGCATCGTCTGCACCTCGTCGAACGCGAAGCGCGTCATGGAATGGGCCTGGAAGCAGCGCGGCAAGATCCTGTTCTTCCCGGACCGGCACCTGGGCGAGAACACCGCCGTGGCCATGGGCGTGCCGGATGCCGACATGATCGTCTGGGATCCCGACCAGCCCATGGGAGGCAATACCCCGGAAGCGATCAAGAAAGCCAGGCTGATCCTGTGGAACGGCTTCTGTTCCGTGCACCAGCTGTTCCGCCCCGAACACGTCGACACCATGCGCCGTGCCCATCCCGGTATCCGCATCTCCGTGCATCCGGAATGCAGCCGCCAGGTCTGCGACAAGGCGGACTTCATCGGCTCCACCGAGGCCATCATCCGGGATGTGGCCGCCGCCCCGGCCGGCCAGGCCTTCGCCATCGGCACCGAGCTGAACCTGGTCAACCGCCTGCGCCTGCAGCACCCGGACAAGCCGGTGTACTTCCTGTCGCCGATGGTCTGCATGTGCTCGACGATGTTCCGCACCGACCCGCAGCACCTGTATGCGTCGCTGAAGGCCATCCGCGGCGACGGCGGCGAGCTCAACCGCGTGGTGGTGCCGACCGGGATCAAGCGCTGGAGCAAGCTGGCGCTGCAACGGATGCTCGACCTTGGCTAGACATCCCATCCGACACCTGGCCATGCTGCTGGCCGTGCTTGTACTGGCGGCCGCCCCGGCCCGGGCGCAGACACCGACGGCCGATCAGCTGCAGCAGGCCGTGCAGGCCTTCGCCGATTCCCCCGACCACATCTTCGCGCCGGACACCATCGGCAAGGCCCAGGCCTATGTCGGAGCGGCCCTGCTGGCCAGCCAGCAGAACGACAAGACCCAGCTCGCCGCCAGTCTGCAGGCCGCCGAAACGGCGCTGGACGAGGCCAGGCACATCGCCGCCGACTACAAGAAGCGCCACCACGACCTGCTGCTGCTGCGCCAGCATGCCAAACAGGCCGTCGACCTGGTGCACGACCCGGCCAACGTCAACAGTTTCGATACGCTGTTCGCCCAGGCCGAGCAGACCCTCGGTGCGGCCATCGCCGCCAACGAGGCCGGCCAGCTGAACACCGACGCCCAGAAGGCGGCCGAGGCCGCATCGCTGTACAGGCAGGCGATGCGCGCCACCCTGCCGGCCATCATCGACCAGGCCCGGAAGGCGCTGGACAAGGCGCGCTTCAGCTACGCCAGCCACTACGTGCCGGCGCTGTACGGCGCGGCCAAGCAGGAGACCTACGCCCTGCAGCAGGTCGTCGACGGCATCACCGCCACGATGCCGGACCAGCCGGCGCATGCGCTGATCCTGGCGCGCAAGGCCCAGGACGTGGCCGAGCGCATCCGCCAGCTGCGCCGGCGCTCCGACGGCTACGAATCGCTGATCCTGGGTCAGGCCAAGCAGCGCAAGCAGATCGCGGCCGCCCTGGGTGAAGACGTCGACGTGGACGATCTGGCCACCGACGTCCCGGCAGCCGAGCTGGTGCAGAAGGCCACGGACCTGAAAAACGAGCTGGAGCAGCAGCGCCAGCAGTACCAGGACGACCTGGCGGCGCTGAAGGCGCAGGACGCCGCCGAGCTGCAGCAGCAGCTCGATGCCCAGAAGGCGGAGCTGTTGAACGCGCAGAATACGCAGCTGAGCACGCTGAAGGACGCCTTCCAGGCCAAGCTGGCCCAGGAGACCTTCGAGAGCCGGCGCCAGGCCAAGCTGCGTCAGCTGTTCAAGCCGGGCCAGGTGGAGATCTACATCAACCTCGACGGCTCGCTGCTGATCCGGCTCAAGGCGCTGCAGTTCGCCCCGAACCAGAGCCGGATCGACAAGGCCAGGTACGGCGACCTGATCCGGCGCCTGAAGCAGGCCCTGGACCTGTACAGCGACCGCCGCTACCGCATCGAGGGCCACACCGACAACCAGGGCGAGGTCAAGACCAACCAGGTGCTGTCGCTCAAACGCGCCGAGGCGGTGCGCGACATGCTGGTCGCCGACGGGCTGGACCCGGCCAAGGTCAAGACCTTCGGCTACGGTGAGGTGCACCCGATCGCCAGCAACGCCTTCGCCAAGGGCCGGGCCATGAACCGGCGCATCGACGTGGTCATCGAGGCGCCGGCCCCCAGCAAATGACCGAACCTGAGATCCTCGCCGACCTGCCCGAACACCTGCACCGCCCGGCCGCCGCCCTGCTCGAGGCCTTCGCCGACCAACCGGTGCACAAGCGGCGCGTGCTGATGGAGACGCTGCACCTGCTGGCCGGGCACCACGACACCGCCGACATGAAGATGATGGCCAACATCATCAACGAGATCCGCCGCGGCCTGGCCGTGTTCGCGCCCTACAAGCCCTACCGCAAGGCCAGCATCTTCGGCTCAGCCCGCATCGGCAGCGACGATCCGCGCTACCGCCAGACCGAGGCCTGCGCCCGGGTGCTGACCGAGGCCGGGTTCATGATCATCACCGGCGGCGGTGGCGGCCTGATGCGCGCCGCCAACGAGGGGGCCGGCCCCGACCAGTCCTTCGGCATCAACATCAACCTGCCCATGGAGCAGTTCCCGAACCCGGTCGTCGACGGCTCGCCCCGCCATTTCTTCTGCAAGTACTTCTTCACGCGCAAGCTGTTCTTCCTGAAGGAGAGCGACGCCGTGGTGCTGACCCCCGGCGGCTTCGGCACCCTGGACGAGACCTTCGAGACGCTGACGCTGCTGCAGACCGGGCGCAATCCGCCGGTGCCGGTGGTGCTGCTGGAGGCGCCGGACGACGACTACTGGGGCCCGTTCCTGCAGTCGTGGATGCGCCGGCTCGTCAACGACCGCCTGATCAGCCCCGACGATTTCCAGCTGCTGTTCCACACCGACAACGTGGCCTCGGCGGTCGAGCACATCACGGATTTCTACAGCAATTACCACAGCTTCCGCTATGTCGGGGATCTGATCCTGCTGCGCTTGCTGAACCCGCTGGGCGGAGAGGCGCTGGCACGCCTGAACGCCGAGTTCGCCGACGTGCTCAACGAGGGCACGATCGAGCAGGTGTATGCCTGGCCGTCCAGCGACGACGCCTGCTACGCCCACCTGCCGCGCCTGCGCATGCATCTGGACCGCGGGCGCATGAACGTGCTGCCGACGCTGATCCGGCGCATCAACGCACTGGCAGCGGCCGGGGAAAAGGCCCGGGACTGATCAGCCGGGGACGGCGCCGGCCTCGTCGGGACGCAGCACCCGGGCCATGTGGTCGAGCACGCCGTTGATGAAGGCGCGCGGGGCCTCGCCGACGTAGTCTCGGGTCAGCTCCAGCGCCTCGTTGATGATCACCCGGTACGGCGTCTCCAGCTTGTGCATCATTTCCCACGCGGCCAGGCGCAGCACCGTGTGCTCGACATGGGCGATGCTCCTCAGGCTGCGGCCGCGCACGGCGCCCGAGATGGTCTCGTCGATGCGCGCCACGTCGGTGATGACGCCGTGCACCAGCTCGCGCATGAAGTCCCGATCCTGGTCCGCGCGCTCCCGCTGCCGCAGGCGATCGGCCAGCAGCGACGGGATCATCGCATCGTCCTGGCCGCCGTTGTGCCAGGCATACAGCACCTCCAGCGCCGATTCGCGCGCCTTGTGCCGGTTGGGGCGCTTGGGTTTCTTCTCAGGCTGTGACAATCAGGACTCCCGCAGCGGCAATTGTTCAAGAAGGCGGGCCACCTCGACGGCGGTCAGGGCGGCCTCGACCCCCTTGTGGCCGTGCGCCCCGCCGATGCGCTCGCGCGCCTGTTCGGCGGTGTCGACGGTCAGCACGCCGTTGCCGACGCCGACGTCGCCGCGCTGCGCCACGCGGCCGATGGCATCCATGGCGCCCCGGCAGACGTACTCGAAATGGGCGGTATCGCCGCGGATCACGCAGCCCAGGCAGACGATGGCGTCATAGGCGCCGGAATCGGCCATGCGCGCCGCGATGGTGCCGATCTCGAAGGCCCCGGGCACGTGCACGATACGGATGGAGGCCTCATCGGCCCCGTGCGCCTTCAACGCCCCGACGGCACCGGCCAGCAGCGCCTCGGTGACGGCGCCGTTGAAACGGGACACGACGATGCCGACGGACAGGCCCGAGGCATCGACATTGCCTGCCAGATGCGGTGCATCCAGGCTCAATGGCCCTTCTCCCCGACGTCCGGCCCGACATCCAGCATGTGGCCGAGCTTGTCGCGCTTGGTGGTCAGGTAGGCGATGTTGTCGGCGTGCACGCCGGGCTGCAGCTGCACGCGCTCCACGATCTCCAGGCCGTAGCCGTCCAGGCCGATGATCTTCTTCGGGTTGTTGGTCAACAGCTTCAGCTTCCTGAGGCCCAGGTCGCGCAGGATCTGCGCCCCGATGCCGTAATCGCGCAGGTCGGCGTTAAAGCCTAGCTGGCGGTTGGCCTCGACGGTGTCGTGACCGGCGTCCTGCAGCTGGTAGGCGCGCAGTTTGTTGAGCAGGCCGATGCCGCGCCCCTCCTGGCGCAGGTACAGGATTACGCCCTCCCCGGCCTCGGCCACCTGGCGCATCGCCGCATGCAATTGCGAGCCGCAGTCGCAGCGGCGCGACGTGAACACGTCACCGGTCAGACACTCCGAATGCACGCGCACCAGCGTCGGCCGGTCCGGGGCGGGATCGCCCATGACCAGCGCCACATGCTCGGCCTTGTCGACCATGTTCGTATAGCCGAACAGGCGGAACTCACCGAACTCGGTGGGCATGCGCACCTCGACCTCGCGCTTGACAAGCGAGTCGTGCTTCAGGCGGTGGCGGATGATGTCGGCGATGCAGCCGATCTTCAGGCCATGCTTGGCGGCGAAGGCCTTCAGCTCGGGCATGCGGGCCATGGTGCCGTCGTCGTTCATGATCTCGCAGATCACGCCGGCTGGCTTCAGTCCCGCGAGCCGGGCCAGATCGATGGATGCCTCGGTATGGCCGGCGCGCACCAGCAGGCCGCCTTCGCGCCCGACCAGCGGAAACACGTGGCCCGGCGTGTGGATATCGGCGGGCTTGGCATTATCGGCGATCGCCGTGCGGATGGTGTGCGCGCGGTCGAAGGCGGAGATGCCGGTGGTGACCCCTTCCGCCGCCTCGATGGAAACGGTGAAGTTGGTCTTGAATTTCGAATTGGTGTTGGAAACCATCAGCGGCAGCTGCAGCCGGTCGGCCTGTTCCTGCGACATGGCCAGGCAGATCAGGCCGCGGCCGTGTGTGGCCATGAAGTTGATCGCCTCGGGCGTCACCCACTCGGCGGCCATCACCAGATCGCCCTCGTTCTCGCGGTTCTCGTCATCGGCGAGGATGATCATGCGCCCGGATTTCAGTTCCTCGATCAGTTCCTCGCATGTGGCCAGCGTCATGCCTCGTCCTCCTTGGCCTGCAACCTCTTGCCCTCCAACCCCTTGACCTGAAACAGGCGCTCGACGTAGCGACCCAGGATGTCGGTCTCGAGATTGACCACATCCCCGGCCTTGAGGCCGCCCAGATTCGTGTGCTGCAAGGTATGCGGAATGAGGTTGACAGAAAACCGGCGTTTGTCCACTGCATTGACCGTCAGGCTGACACCGTTGACCGTCACCGAGCCTTTGGTCACCACGTAGCCGGCCAGATGCGCCGGCACGTCGATGTCCATGCGCACGTGCTCGCCCTCGGGACGCACCATGGCCACCCCGGCCACGTCGTCGACATGCCCGGTCACCCAGTGGCCGCCCAGCGCGTCGCCGAGGCGCAATGCCGGCTCCAGGTTCAGCCGCCGGCCCGGTTCGGCGCCGGCGAAGGTCGTTTTGTCCAGGGTCTCGGCGGACAGCGTGGCCGCGAACTCCCCCGGCGCGGGGAAGGCGGTCACGGTCAGGCAGCAGCCGTCGACCGCCACCGAATCGCCGAGCTGCCAGCCGCCCATGTCCAGCTGCGTCGACACCCGCCAGTCGGCGCCGTCCGGCCTTGCGATCACCGCCTCGAGGCGGCCGACGTCCTGGATGATCCCGGTGAACATGGCGCGCATGCTATCGCGCCCGGCGCACGATTGGCACTACCCGGTGCCGTCGGGGCCGGCATCCTCCGGCGCGAACGCGCGCCAGGCATCGAGCATCGGGAAATACAGCCCGAGCCGGATCGGCCGATCCTCCATCGCCTGCAGCAGCCGCGCATAGCGCTCCAGCTGCGGCCGGTGGCGCTGCACCTCGGCATCCAGGAAGTCCCGGGCATCGCCGCCGGCGTGCTCGCCGGTCTTGTAATCGACGATCCAGCGCACGCCCTCGCGATCGACGAAGCTGCGGTCGATGACATGGTGGGACACCGTGGTGCCGTGCCGGCTGCTCAGCGCCCATTCCGAACGGGCCTCGTCATGCCGGCCCGATAGCAGCCAGGCCGCGCGTTCGCTGGCCAGCACCTGCTTCAGCGCCGTCTCGCAACGCGCGCCCGCCCGCTCGAGCACGTCGCCGGAAAGCCCTTCGGCCACCAGCATGGCCCGCATGGCCGCGGTCTCGGCGGCGGCATCGGCATCCGTCCAGTGTTCGATGCCCTTGTCGGCCACATGCTGCAACGCCGCGTGCACGGCGGTGCCGACCGGTGCGGCCTCGGGCCCTGCCCAGAAGTACTCGCTTTCCTCCACCTCCGACGCGGCCGCGGCCGCGGCAGGCCCGGGCAGCTCGCGCATGCGCGTCAGCGCCGTGCGCACCGGTCCCGACGCCTCCCCGGAGGATTCCAGCCAGTGCGCCGTGGCGCCGAAGCAGCTGTCGCCACCGTCCGGCAGCAGCAGACGCAGCAGCGAACCCTCGGCCGGAAGCCCGCTGTTGCCGGCCACATGCCCGAACAGATGCAGTGCCGTCTCGGCACGCGTACACGCCACATAGAGCAGACGCGACAGTTCGTGTTGATCGCGGGTCCTTTCGATATTCCTGACAAGGCCGTACACGGCGTCGCTGCGGCGCACCGGTGGACGCAGCGCAATCAACGGCTGCACCAGGCCCGCCACCGGCACGTCGGTGAAGGCAAGCAACGGCGCATCGCTCCTGGCATTGCCGTGCCCGAGCCCCGGCAGGATCACCACATCCCATTGCAGCCCCTTGGCGCCATGCATGGTCAGAAGCTCGACGCGCGCGGCCTCGGGATCGCTGTCGGGGCTGGCATAGAGCTGTTCGAGCCGCTCGTCGAGCAGGGCGAAGTCGATCAGGCCGCCGATGTCCAGCTCGGCCACCAGATCGAACATCGCCTCGACGTTGCGTCCCGCATCCGTGCCGAGCAGCGAAGGCATGGCCAGCCGTTGCCAGGACTGGGCAAGCAGCGGCCGCAACGGCGCCCTGCCGGCCGCCTGCAGGCACGGTGCCAGCGCCTGGTACAGGAAGCCGGCGCGCGCCCGCGCATCCCCGTCCAGCGCGGCAAGCCCGTCCACATCCGCGAGGATCGCCGCCACCGGACGCTCGTCCCCGGCCAGCAGCTGGTGCATCGCCTCACTCGAAAGCCCGCAGCAGGGGGCGCGCAACAACGCCGCCCACGACACGCGATCGGCCGGATGCAGCAGCGCCCGGAGCAGGGCCCGGAGCAGCCGGATCTCCGGGCGCGTATTCAGCGGCAGGATGTCCACCGCCCGGAAACGGATGCCGGCCTCGGCCAGCGCCGGCATGATCGCATGCAGGTGCCGGCGCGAGCGGGCCAGCACGGCGATGCGCCGGCCCGCGACCGCAAGCTCGCGCCGAACCTGTGCGGTCACGGCCGCAGCCTCCGCCGCCGCATCGTGCCCCGACTGCAGGTGCAGGTGCACCTCGCCGTCGTGTGCCAGGGCGGCGTGGGCCCCGGCATAGCCGACGGCCCCGAGCAGGATGTCGGGCGCATCCGGAAGAATCGCGGAGAAGGCGTGATTGACCCAGTCGACGATGCGCGGCGCGGAACGGAAGTTGCGCGTCAGGTTCAGGGCCGTGACCCGCGGCAGCTCGGCGCGGTTGGCCGCGGCCAGCAGGAACAGGCCGACCTCGGCCTTGCGGAAGCGGTAGATCGACTGCATCGGATCGCCGACCATGAACAGGGTGCGATGGGTGCCGTCGCCGGCCTGCCAGCCCTCGGTGAGGTTGCGCAACAGGCGCAGTTGCAGCACGGAGGTATCCTGGAACTCGTCGACGAGGATGTGGCGGATGCGATAGTCCAGGCGCAGCAGCAGGTCGGTGGGATTCCCGCCCCCATCCTCCAGCGCCCGCAGGGCACGCAATGCGATCTCGACGAAGTCGGCCTCGCCGCGCTCGGCGAACAGCCGCTGCAGATGCTCATCGGCCATCAGCAGCAGCGAAATCTGTGCCTCCAGCACCCGCCACTGACCCTCATCCAGGCACGGCTCGGGGGGCAGCGCCCGCAGCGCATCCAGCGCCCGCGGCAGGCCGTCGATGCAGGAAAGCTGCTCCAGGACCTCGACGAATGCCTGCTTGTGCCCGGCCGCCGCCTTGTCGGCCGGGAAGCCGACGGACTTGTCCACGCGCTGGCGCAGGGCCGGCGCGTTCTTCTTCAACAGCAGTTCGGCGATGCGCTGCCAGACGGGAAGCCGGGCCAGAACGGCATCCGGCCATGCCGTCACGCCGGCCAGCACCGCATCCTCCAGGTTGCTGCCGGCGAAGCGCAGCAGCCCCGGCAGCCGCTCGCGGACGGCGGGCGGGATCAGCGCCGCGCAATGCGCCAGCGTTTGCCCCATGATCTCGGCCAGGATCCGCTCCTGCATGGTACGCAGCGCCGGCGCGTCATCGGCATGGCGGGCCAGTTCGTGTAGCCACTGGTCGCGCCGGCCGAGCATGTCGGCAACCAGTGCGATCAGGGCCGGCAGGTTATGATCCTGGTGTAGCAACACGGCCTCGGCCCGCTCCGGATGGCGGCGCAACAGCATGGCGACGGCGGCCTCCGCCGCCTCGCGGTACAGCGGCGACACATGGGTCGACGGCGCCGGCATGTCGCCGAGTCCGGACAGCAGCGGCAGCTGCCGGGCCAGCGCATGCGTCAGGCTGTCCAGGGTCATCATGTTCAGCCGCGAGGGATGCTCGGCCAGATGCCAGCCGCGCTCCGCCGAGCGCCGGTTCGCCGCTTCGGCCAGCCGCCAGGTCTCCATCCGGTGTCCGGCGTCGTCCGCCGGACGCGCCATGGTCAGCGCCGCGACCACGCGCCCGCGCATCTCTGCCGCCGCCTTGCGCGTGAAGGTCAGCGCCAGGATCTCCTCCGGCTCGTCGACGACGGCCAGCAGGCTCAGGATGCGCCGGGTCAACAGCTCCGTCTTGCCGGAACCGGCCGGCGCCTGCACCAGGAACGAGCCGGCCGGGTCGATCGCGGCGGTCCTGACCTCGACACTCATGCCTCATCCCCCGCATCCGCATCCCGGTCGATGCCGATCTCATCGATGCGGCAAACCGCCTCCAGCCCGCAGTAGTCGCAGGCATGCGCATCGCGCGGCGCAACGTCGCAGCGCCCGGCCACGAACTCGGCCGCCAGGGCATCGATGCGCTGGCGCCACAGCCGCAGCAGGGCCGGCCAATTCTCGGCCTCCTCGTCCCTGCCCTGGTAGACCGCGATGCCCCGGATGCCGGTGTCCTCGCCGGACAGCCCCTCGAAGCCGGTGTCGCCGCTGCGCACGCGCGCGAAGCAGACGGCATCGGCATCGCCGAGGCCCTCGGCCACGGCATAGAACGGCAACTGCGGTTCGGCCATGCGGGCGCCGATCCAGGCACCGGCACTTTGCTTGCGGCCGGTCTTGTAGTCGATGACGATCCTGCGCCCTTCGTCATCCCGGTCGATGCGGTCGGCCTTCAGCCTGACCGGGAAGCGCACCGGTCCCGATGCCGGCAGCTCGAGGCGGTAGGGCTTCTCGCAGCACTCGACCGAGAACGACGGGCGCTGCCGCTCCTCGTCGAACCATTGGGCGAGCACCGCGGCCATGCGCCGGCGCTCGATGCGCTGCACGGACTCGGGGGCCGGCAGGTGCACCTGCTGCCAGGCGTGCGCGATCGCCGCCTCGATCAGGGCATCGCTCCCCTGCCCATCCAGCGCCAGCAGCGCCTGCTGCGACCCCAACGTCTCCCAGATATGCTGCAGTGCGTGGTGGAGCAGCGATCCCTTGGCCTTCGGCTCGATGCCCGGGACCGTCTCCCCGAGCGGGGCCAACTGCAGCCGGTGCGTCGCGAAGGCCCGGAACGGACAGGCCGACTGATTCTTGATGATCATGGTGCCGCCGCCCACGCGCTGATCGGCGGGCATGGGCACCGCCGGCGCATCATCGAAGGCCTCGACCTCGCGGATCTCGACGTCCGACGTTGCCGGAGCCGGCACATCGGCATCGATTCCGGACAGCAGCGGGGATGGATTCAGCTCCCTCTCCTCGCGGTTGCGTGCATACGAGGCATGGACGGCAGGTGCGGCCAGGCGCAGCTGTCGCCACAGTTCGGTGGACTGCGCGAAGCTCAGGGACGCCGTCGTCCCCGGCAGCCCGAACCGGCGTTGCAGCGCGAACGGCAGCAGCGGCAAGGGCTGGGCGGCCAGCGGCAGCGACTCCTCGTCGCAAGCGATGGCGAAGACGGCATCGAAGCGAAGCCCCGTGACCTGCGTGAGCGGCAGCACGCAAACCTGTGGAAAGAGCGCCGGCAGCTTGAACGGCATCTCCCTGCAGGCAGCGGACAACAGGGAGATGAAGCCGCCCCATTCCATGCGCCCGCGCACCGCATCGACCGCCACGAGCCCGGCCAGGCACTCGCGGAAGGCATTGAGCTGGCGGATCTCTCCATTGCTGCGCGCGCCATGGTCGGCCTGCAAAAATCCGATCTCCTGCAGCAGGACATGCACCGCCCTGACCCATTCTCCGGCCGGACGCGCAGCCGTATCCCAAGCGGACAGGCCGGCCAGCACGCCGGACAACTGCGGCATGCCGCCGTCCGCCGCCATGCCCCCCAGGGCGCGGAAGGACAGGTAATGGCGGTTGTCCTGGCGCAGCCGCGCATCGAGCACGGCGCGTGCCTGAGCCTCCTCGCCATGGCCCTTGATCCCGGGTGAAAACAGCAGCTGCGACAGATCGGCATAGGCGGCGCCATCCCTGCCAGCGAGCCCGAGGCAGTGCAGGAGCTGGCGGATCAGGGGCATGCCGGCCAGGGATTCGCCAGCCGTGCTCACCGCTTGCATGGCATCCACGCCACCGGGCGGCAGCAGGGCCTCGTCGAGTAGCCGGATCAGGGAGCCGTCCTGCTGCCCGACGGTGACGATGGCGATGCGCATGCCGGGGTCCTGCGCCAGAGCGTCCCGGATACGCGCCGCCACGTGCCGGCATTCGGCGTCGGCGTCGGCACAGACCGTCAGTGTCGGAACCGCCGGCAAGGCCTCGGTCGCCACGGCCTCGAGGCGGACGCCCAGCGCTTCGAGCGCCTGCAGCAGCATCCGCTGCATCGGCGTGGCGTCGTCGAAACCGTCGAGCAGGATGCGGCGAACCGGAACCAGTGCGCCGAGGTGCGGCAACAGCAAGGCCGGGATGTCGGCGGCAAGGCGCCTTCCTTCCCGCTCCAGCGCGCCGCGCATCGCCGCGATCCAGCGTCCAAGTGCCTCGGCCTCCTCGCCGCCGCCGGCAAGCTCCGAGGCGGCGATGCGGTATTCCTGCATCAACCGGTAGGCTTGGGCCGCATGGCGGGCCAGGCCGGGGCCGGCCACGCCATGGCCCACATCGGCGGCGACGATGCGCTCCCACAGCTGCCTCTCCTGCAAGGGCGTATACGGCACCGGGATGCCGGCATGCCGGCGGGCGAGCCCGGCCAGCCATGGCTGCCAGCATTCGACCAGGGGCGTCGCCACGACATCGGACGTGGCTGCCGCGACAAGCCGTCGCCTCCAGTCGGCGGCAAGCCCGGGGCTGGACGTCAGCAGCAGCGCGCCCTCGCCCAGCGCATCCTCCACCGCGGATGCATTGATCCCCGTCACTGGCAGCTTTCCGGAAAGATGACTTGATTTCGTGGCCGTTCCGGCCTTGAATTACGAAACAGTGCGACAGCGGATCCCCGGCATACCGATCCGGTTGCCCGTTGCCTTAGAGGAGATGTCATGAGCGAAGTCACGATCACCTGTCCACGGTGCAAGGAAAAATTCAAGGCTGAAAAGTCCGAGCTGTACGAATGCCCGCATTGCGGCACGAACATCCGTCCGAAGAAGAGCGGCAATACGGAACTCGACAAGACCCAGGTGTTCGATACCTGACCGCCACCGCCCTCATGGGTTCAACGGGTATGCTTGGAAGTGGCGTCCGGCGTCCCTTCCTTCTTCGGCGCGAGCCTGCCCGGAACCAACCGTCCCTGATCGTCCAGATGGGCGGGCACGTACTGCATATCGAGGTTCGAGGCGACACCCTGGTGGGTATGCTGCCAGGCCAGGTAGGCGGATAAGGCGCCGATCAGGATTGCCAGCGCCACGTACCCGAGCGAAGGGCCGCCGACCGCATCCGGCGTCACGTCGATGATCTCGGGCTGCATGCGCCGCTGCCGGCGCACCGCCAGCCACAGCCTGAACAGCAGCGCCAGGTTGCGCAGCACGAACATCACCAGCATCGGGCCGAAAAAGAAGACGATCGCAAGCAGCAGATCGCGGATCATGTCCGGGCCAGCTCCCGCGCCCGGCGCGCATACTCGGCCACATCCGGTTCACCACCACGGCGCTGGGCCAGATGGACCGTTTCCGCCAGGATCTCGAGCAGCGCATGCATCGCCTGGTGGCGGTCGATATGCCGGATGGCGACCATCTGCTCCAGCGCCATCGCCACCTCGGGCGGCTGGCGCGTCGCCACCTGCTCCTCCAGGGCCAGGTGCAGCGACAGATGCAGGTACGGGTTCATGCCGTCATCGACGTGAAAGTCGCGATCCAGGAATCGCTCCATGTCGTCGAACAGCGCGTGGTATTCGGGATGCATGCGGATCACCCGCACGATACGCACCTCCAGGGCATTCAGCGGCAGGCCGGCCTCGGCCTTCTGCCACGCATCCCAGAAGACCTGGCGATGGGCACGCAGTTGCTCCCGGCTCGGCTGCGGATGTTCGGGATCCGATCTGCTCATCCGGCCTCCATGGCTCGATGATCCTGCCGCCCCCCGGGAATTGCAACCCTGCCATCCGGCACCGCCGGACCACGGATCGCTGGTTCAGTCCCGGGCGGCTGTCTACAATCGCGGGCCGTGTTTCGCCGATGCCCCATGCCCAGTGCAGCCACGCCGCCATTCCCGGCCCGGCGAGCGTAACGCTCATGCCGCCATGCACCTGATCCGCCTCGCCGGCCGGCAACTGGGGATCGGCATCATGCTGTGCACCTCGGCCATGGCATCCGCCACGCCGATACAGGCGGGAACCCTTACGCGCGCCTCGCAGGATGCGCTGGAAGCGGCCTATATCTACAACTTCATCCGGTTCACGTCCTGGCCGGACGAGGGGGACGATGCGCCGGCCACCGTGCTCGTCGCCGGCGACGACAGGGTGCGTGCGGCCATGCAGAAGATCGCCGCCGAGGCGAACCGGAGCGGATATCCCCGCCTGCGTATCGATCCTTGCGTCAGGCTGTCCTGTCTCGCCAGGCCACAGGTCGTGTTCATCGGCAGCGACCAGGAACCGCATCTGCAGCAATGGCTCGACAAGGCCGGGGGGCAGCCGGTGCTGACCGTATCCGACATCCCGGGGTTCGCCGACAGGGGCGGCATGATCGAGATCGTACGCCACCGCAACCACCTGTCCTTCCGCATCAACAGGCAGGCCATCGAGGCCGCCAAGCTCTATGTCAGCGCCCAGCTTCTGCAACTCGGCGAAGTGATCGGCGAGGAGCATCCATGACCCATTCTCCCCTATCCTCGATCCAGAGAAAGCTCCAGATTTCATTCGCCCTGACCCTGGGATTCGCCACGCTGGTCATCGGCGGCGTATGGATCAGCAGCGATCAGTCCCTGCTGGAGCACGAGGCCAAGCGCGTCCTGACCGCCCGCGCGGAGGTCATCGGCATCGCCGCCAAGCCTGCGCTGCTGTTCTCCGACAAACGCCTGGCCTACAAGCTGCTCAGTGGTCTGGAATCGAATGCGGACATCGCACGCCTGAGCCTGTTCACGGCCGACGGCAAGACCCTGGCCAGCATCGTCGCCCGCGGCAACGACGGCGATACGGTGCGGCCCGTGCCGTTCGAAACCAGCGATTTCCGCATCCTCGGCAACCACATGGAGCTGTACGAACCCATTCTCGACAACGGCTCGCCGATCGGCGTGGTCTATATCGAATCCAACCTCGACACGCTGAGCAGCAGCGAGCGGACCAGCATCGTCACCATCAGCCTGGTGATGGCCTCCAGCCTGGTCCTCGCCCTGATCCTCGCCCTGGGCCTGCAGCGGAAGATCACGTCGCCGATCGTGTCGCTGGCCGGCCTGATGCGGCGCGCCAGCGACGAGCAGGACTATTCGCAACGCTATTCCGAGGCCAGCGACGTCCGCGAGATCAACGACCTGCTTTCCGGTTACAACACCCTGATCCAGAAGGTCGAGGACGGCTTCGTCACCATCGAGAACAGCCAGCGGCAGCTGCGCGAAAGCGAAAGGCGTTTCCGCATCATCGCCGAGGCCACCCCGCTGCCCATCATCATCTCGCGGCCGGACGAGTTGGGCAGCATCCTGTTCATCAACCGGGCCGCCCTGCAGCTGATGGCCGACGGCCACCACCCGCAGGCTGTGACGGGGACGAGCCTGCTCTACCAGAACCCGGAGGATCGCAAGCGGCTGCTCGATCTCGTGACCGCCCAGGGCTCCCTTCATGCCTACGAGATGCCGCTGCGCAAGCTCGACGGCTCGACGATCTGGGTCGAGCTGTCGATCGTGCCGATCCGCTTCGAGGACGAGCACGGACTGTTCGGTACCTTCGTCGACATCACGGAACGCAGGCTCGTGCAACAGACGCTGGCCAACGTCAACGAGGAACTCGAGAAGCGCGTCCTCGACCGGACCCTGGCCCTGCAGGAGGCCAACCGCCAGCTGGTGGGCAGCCGCAAGGAGATCGAACGCGCCCACGACGAGCTGCAATCGATTCTCGACAACATGCTCGACACCTATTACCGCTTCGGACCGGACGGCACGCTGGCCTGGACCTCGAAATCGGTGCAAAGCCTGCTCGGATACACGCCGGAGGAGCTGAGCTCGGTTCCCGTGGAGCGGATCTTCGCGGACCTGGCCGGCCTGCGCGCCTTCAGGGTCGCGTTCGAACGATCGCAAGGATCCCTGATAAATTTCGAAACCCGCCTGCGGCGCAAGGACGGCCGAGTCATCTGGGTGTCGAGTTCCGCCAGACTGATCCACAAGCCCGGCAGGGAACAGGGCGGAGTCGAGGGCGTGATCCGCGACATCACCACCCAGATCGAGGCGAAGGAGCAAAAGGCCGACATGGAGCGCCGCATGGCCCATGTCCAGCGCCTGGAGTCCCTGGGCGTGCTTGCCGGCGGCATCGCCCACGATTTCAACAACCTGCTTTCCGCCATCCTCGGCAACGCCGAACTGATGCAGCTGAAGCTGGCCGCCGAATCCGGAGTGGAGAAGGAGATCGGCAGCATCACCGTTTCCTGCGAACGTGCCGCCGACCTATGCCGCCAGATGCTCGCCTACTCCGGTCAGGGAAAGACCATCGTCGAGGCGGTCAACATCTCCGACCTCGTCGAGGAAACGGCACAACTGCTGGACGTGTTCGTCTCCAAGAACACGACCGTCAACATGCAGCTCGACCCGAAGCTGCCGGCGGTCGAAGCCGACAGGACGCAGCTGCAGCAAATCGTCATGAACCTGATCACGAATGCCGCCGAGGCCATCGGGGACGAGAGCGGCCGCATCTCGATCTCCACCGCTTGCATCGAGGCCAAAGAGCACGATCTGCGCAGCGAATTCATCGAGGAGCTCCCCAAGTCCGGGCGCTATGTCTGCCTCGATGTCAAGGACACCGGCTGCGGCATGGACAAGGCGACCATGCAGCGCATGTTCGATCCGTTCTTTTCGACCAAGTTCACGGGGCGTGGCCTGGGCATGAGCGCCGTGCTGGGTATCGTGCGCAGCCACCTCGGTTCCATCCGCATCAGCAGCCGCCCGGGCGGCGGCACCTCCATCCGCATCCTGCTCCCGGCATCCGCCATACAGGCCCAGGCCCGGCCGGCCGAGCCCGGGCCGCAGCAACCCGATGTGCAGCCTGCCGCAGACGATACGCAGCAGCAGCCCACCATCCTGGTGGTGGACGACGAGCGCATGGTCCGATCCATCGTCAAGGCCATCCTGAAGCGCATGGGCTATACGGTGCTGACCGCCGAGAACGGGGTCGAATGCGTCGAGACGTTCCGCAAATTTCACAAGGACATTGCTGTTGTTCTCCTCGACCTTACAATGCCGCGCATGGACGGGAGAGAGACGTTCCACCAATTGCACGCCATCGATCCCGAGGTCAAGGTGATCCTGTCGAGCGGCTACTCGCGCGAGGAGGCCTTCCAGCACTTCGGCGACATCTCCCCGGCCGGATTCCTGCAGAAGCCCTACCTGTCCAAGCCGCTGCAGCAGGCCATCCGGAACGTGATCGGCCGGACATGAACAGAGCGGTGCGTCCCCGATGATCCGAAACCTGCGGCTTTGGTTGCCGATGGCAGCCATACTGGCGGCGATGCTGGCGCCAGTGCTGTCGCTATGGCCGGCAACCGCACTGGCAGCCGGCAACGCGTCGGTCACCGACCTGATGGGGCTGAACCTGCGGGACCTGATGAACGTGACCGTCACGTCCCCATCCAAGCGGGCGCAGAAATACTACGCGACGGCTGCGGCCCTGTTCGTCATCACCCAGGACGACATCCGCCGCTCGGGCGCCCGCAGCATCCCGGAGGCGCTGCGCCTCGCCCCCGGCGTCAACGTACAGCAGATCAACGCCAACCAGTATTCGATCTCCATCCGCGGCCAGAACGACCTGTTCTCGAACAAGCTGCTCGTGCTGATCGACGGACGGCCCGTGTACACGCCGACCTTCGCCGGGGTGTGGTGGCCCGCCCTGAACTACCCCTTGCAGGACATCGACCGCATCGAGGTGTTGCGCGGGCCGAGCGGCGCCGTCTGGGGCGCGAACGCCGTCAACGGCGTCATCAACATCATCACCAAGAACGCGCACGACACCAAGGGCCTGATGATCTCCGGCGGCACGGGCAGCCATGAAAAGGGCTTCGGAACCATCCAGGCGGACGGCGACATCGGCCATGCCGCGTACCGCGTCTACGGCATGCGTGAGAACCGCGGCGGCTACCTGGACCCTGCCAACAACCAGCGGGCTGTCGATCATCGCAAGTTCGACCAGGGCGGCTTCCGCATCGACTGGGACGAGGGGGACACGCGCGTGTCGCTGCACGGGGACAGCTACCAGGTCAAGGCCGGCGCCTTCGGCATCATCGACAGCCAGCCCGGCAATCCCTCCGTCCCCTACACCAGCGAGAACCTGTATACGGGGCGCAATGTGGTGCTGAAGGTCCAGGACAGCCTGACCGACAACACGCAGCTGACGGCCCAGACCTTCTACGACCAGACCACGGTCTCCACGCCGTTCTTCGGCGAACGTCGCGACACCTACGATGTCGACCTGCAGCTGAACCTGTCGCAGCTGCCGCACCAGTTGGTGTCGCTGGGCTACGATTTCCGCAGCTCCTACGGCAACATGACCGACACCCCGGTGCTGCAGCTTCCCAGCCAGCGCGACGTGCTGCACTCCTACTTCCTGAACGACGACATCCGCATTGTGGATGGGCTGCACCTGATCCTCGGGACCAAGATCGAACGCAACCGCTACACCAACTGGCAGACGGAACCGAACGCGCGCCTGATCTATAGCGCCGACACCTGGGCGGTGTGGGCCGCATACTCGCAGGCGGTGCGCGCCCCGGACATGGTCGAGAACGGCATCAGCTTCAATGCCAACGGCCAGCCCGGCATGGTCGTTCGCCTGCTCGGCACCGGCATCGTGCGCCCCGAACGCGTCGAGTCCTACGAGGCCGGCTACCGCTTCTTCCCGGACAACAACACCCTGCTGCAGGCCACGGTCTTCCAGATGAACTACCACGGCGTGTCGGACGCTCATCTGCAGACCGCAAACGCCTTCCCCGAGGGTGGCTATATGGTCTACCCGTCCTACCTGATGAACCTGCTGGACGGCCGCGTCATCGGCATCGAGGGCGATTTCACCTACCGCTTCAGCGACTGGGGCAAGCTCAAGGGCACGATCAGCTACATGGACCAGGTGTACTGGCCCAATCCCATCAACGATAGCGAGGCCCGGATCACCGCCTTCACCGTCACCCAGAAGACCCCGCGCCTGCAATACACGGCCGGACTGAGCCTCGATCCGCTCAGGAATGTCGAGATGGACATGAACCTGTATCACTTCAACGCCTTCCGCGGCAGCGTGTCCGGCAAGGGCTACGACGTGAAGGCCTACACGCGCCTGGATGCGCGCATCGGCTGGAAGCCGACCCGGAAGGTCGAGATCGCGCTGGTCGGCAAGAACCTGCTGCAGCAGACGCACCGGGAGGAGATCAACAACTTCCTGGAGAACGCCACGCTGATCGAACAAAGCTATCTGTGCATGGCGACCATCCGCTACTGACGGACTGGTATTACAGACGCCGGTGCCTCAACGCCGGGATCATCGAGCGCACCTGCCGGACCCTGGCCATGTCCAGGTCGGCCAGCACCAGGCCTTCGCCGTCGTCGCGGCATCCCAGCACCTCGCCCCACGGATCGACGATCATGCTGTGGCCCCAGGTCCGGCGCCCGCCCGGATGCTCGCCCGTCTGGCCGGCCGCCAGCACGTAGGCCTGGTTCTCGATGGCGCGGGCGCGCAGCAGCGTTTCCCAGTGGGCCATGCCGGTCGGCACGGTGAACGCTGCGGGCACCGTCAGCACCTGGCACCCGATCTCGGAATAGCGGCGGTACAGCTCCGGAAAGCGCAGGTCGTAGCACACGGACAGTCCGATCTGCCAGGGGCCGACAGGCACCGATTTCGGCGCATCGCCGGGCGCAATCGTCGCCGACTCCAGATAGCGCTCGGGGCCCAGGTCGACGTCGAACAGGTGCATCTTGTCGTAGATCTCCAGCAGCCTGCCGTCGGCGGAGAACACCGCGCAGGCATTGCGCAGCAGATCGGAGTCCTTCTCCCTCAGCAGCACGCTGCCGCCGACGATGGCCATACGGTGGCGTTCGGCCTGCTCGCCCAGGAAGCCCAGCATCCACGAATCCTCGGGGTACTCGGCGGCGTTGCGGCGCGCCGCGTCATCGCGGCCCATGAAGGCGAAGTTCTCGGGCAGCACCAGCAGGCGCACGGCCTCGGACGCCGCCGCGTCGCACAGCCGCGCCACCGTGGCCATGTTGTGTTCCTTGTCGTCTCCGGAGCTCATCTGCACGCAGGCGACGCGCAGCATCCCGGTACTCATTTGGGTTCCAGCATCAACATGTGCTGCTGATGATCGATGGTCATCTTGTAGGCGCCCAGGAAATTCATGCCGAGCAACCCGACCTGGCCGCTGGCATCGATATCGTGCACCACGGCGCTGACATCGTCGGCATGCAGCGATCCGAGGTCAAAGCTGCCGACGCTGACCAGCGGCGCGTTGATGAGACCGTTGGCGGTCTGGATGGGGATGCTGCCCGTCCCCTCGGTACCGATCCCGGCCTGTTGGGCCACGGCCCGGGGGATCACCATCAGGCTGGCGCCGGTATCGACGATGAAATCCACCGCCACGCCGTTGACCTGGCCCTGGACATGCATCTGGCCGGCGATGTCCCGGTAGGGAATGGAGGCGCGCAGGCGCTGCTGGTTGAAGTCGGGGTTGTGCACCGTGTTGCCCGTACCCATGTCGACCCGCTTGGCGCCCTGCCCCACCGGCACATCGGAGTAATGGACGCGGCCGTCGGCGTCCGTCCAGGTGTATACCTGTGCCTGCACGGCATGCGGAAGCCCCAGAATGGCCACCGCGAGCAAAAACAGGGTGCTACGCAGCAAAGCGCCCCAGACCCAGCACCGATCCGACATTGGCGCCCTCCTCGATCACGGGCACCAGCCGGCCCGGCGTACTGCTGCTCATCAGCGTCATCATGCCGGGGCCGTGCCCGGCCAGCGGCGAATCGGAATGGATGACCACGCCGATGGTGATGGCACCCTTGCGATAGGTGCGCCCGTAGCGGTTGTCGTGGTCGAGCACGGCCACGAAATCCCCGAACCTGAGGCGATCCAGCCCGAACTCGCGCACCGTTTCCTCGTCCTGGCACAG
This sequence comes from uncultured Zetaproteobacteria bacterium, assembly GCA_964492895.1. Taxonomy (GTDB): domain Bacteria; phylum Pseudomonadota; class Zetaproteobacteria; order Mariprofundales; family Mariprofundaceae; genus DATLWN01. Next base: position 35,598 of record CAZBLR010000006.1, read on the forward strand.
GATGTCGTAGTCGCCGGTGGTTACCGACAGCGAGCCGATGCCCGAGCCCATGGCATGCCCCGGCACCACCACGTGCACCGGCACCTCCAGGGCGCCGTTTGCGCCCTGGCGCAGGCCCCAGGCCTCCAGCAGGCCCGGGTCGAGGTTGTAGATGTGGACGTCCGGGTAATCGACGAGGCGCAGGCCCTGGCCGTAGCCCCGGATCAGGAATTTGTCGTCGCAGGTCAGCTTGTCCAGCGTCGCATCCGGGAAATCGAGCATCAGGTGCTCGACGCCGCCATGGTGCCCGATCACCGTGCCCTTCTCGCCCTTGGCCTCGCCGGAGACCACGCGCGCCTCGTTGCCGCAGCAGGACAGGAACTGGAAGCCGGCCTCGGCCTTCCTATTGGCATGCGAAAGCTTGGCCGACACGCCCGGCTCGATATGCTCGCCGGCCCAGCCGAACACCGAGTCGCCGACCTTGACGTTGTAGGTGATGCCGCCGGTGGACGGCCATGCGAACACCTCGCCGTTGGCCCCCACCTCGAACGGGGCCCACTGGTTGGCCGGCGACACCGTGCCCTGCACCGCCGTCATCACCAGCTGCTCGCGATTGGTCTTCAGGCTCATGCATCCTCCCGGACATAATGCAGGAAATGGCTCTCGCGCCCCTCGCGCAGGCCCCGCTGCTCGAATTTCGTCACCGGCCGGTCCTCGTCGCGCGCCGAAAAGCACCCCTTGCCGGCGACGTTGCGCAGCCCCGGCGTCGCATCGAGGATATCGCGCATCCATTCCGCCAGGTCCGGCTTGTCGCTGGCCAGCTTGATGAACCCGCCCGGCTTCAGCCGCGATGCCAGGAGCGCGGCGAAGTCCTTCTGGATCAGCCGGCGCTTGACATGCCTCGACTTCGGCCACGGGTCCGGATGGTTGATGATGATACCGTCCAGCTGCGCTTCGCCGATCTGGTGGCGCAGCACGACCTGGGCCGGCAGCTGGGAGATGCGGCAGCGTTCGATGACGCCGGCCTCCTCGAGCCTCCCGACGGCCTTGGCCACGCCCGGCAGGTAGATCTCCACCCCGACGAGATACCAGTCCGGATGTCTCTCGGCCAGGTGCACCAGGAAATCGCCGTTGCCGAAGCCGATCTCCAGCACCACCGGCGCATCCTTCGGAATCCCGGCCTCGGCCAGGGTCCTGTCCTTGGGCAGGCCGATGACCGGCAGCCACTTGGCCAGCCGCGCCTCCTGGCCCGTGGTCACATAGCCGTTCTTGCGCCCGAAGGTGCGCATCTCGTGCTGGATATGCTGGTCGCGGAATTCACGGCTTAAACGCATGTCCCGTATGTTATGGATTCACGGCCGAATGTCATGACAACATGTCGGTTGCGGTCCCAAACGGGATGCGAACCAACAACCGAAAGTCGCAGCCAGCCACTCAGGGGGCGACGATGGCCTTCCGGACCTCGTTTGATTTCTCCTCGCCGCACAGGCGGGCGACGAGGCGCAGGGCGAATTCGACGGCGGTGCCGGCGCCGCGGCTGGTGGTCAGGAAATCGTCCTCGACCACGGCCTCGTCGACATACATGGCCGACGGCGCCTTCTCGCGCACCTCTGCCTCCGTACCCGGATGGGAAGTCACGCGCCGGCCTTCCAGCACGCCGTAGGCGGCCAGGGCCGTCGGGGCGGCGCAGATGGCCGCGATGGATTTGCGTTCATGGCGCAGGCGCGTGACCACGGCCCGCACATCGGCGGCATCGCGCAGCAGGTGGGCGTTGGGCAGGCCACCGGGCAGCACCACCATGTCCCAGTCCTCATCCATGACATCAGCGAGCGCCGCATCCGGATGGATGGTGATATGCGAGCGGCCGGTCACCGCTCCGCCGTCGAGGCTGGCCAGGCAGACCTCGATGCCGGCGCGGCGCAGGATGTCCACCACGGCGATGCATTCGATCTCCTCGACACCTCTCGTGAACGGAACCAGCACCCTTGCCATCGTCACGCCTCCGTGATCGTCCAGTCCGGCGGCAGCTCGCCGCCGGCGGCCCAGCGGAACGCCGCGAGCATGCGTGTCATGGTCGCCGCCTCGCGCGCATCCGCCTCCCCTGCCAGTATAGCCGCGAAGCGCGCCGCGATGGCCGCAGGTTCGTCCTTCTCCTTCGGATACGGATCGAAGCCGCTGTCGGGCAGATCCAGCATGCGGATGTCGTCACCGACCTGCATGGCGACCACCTTCTGCCGGTCGGCATACAGCTCCGGCTCCCCCTCCGCTCCCATGAAGATCAGCGAGCGCGGCTGGGCGAGCAGCGCATTGGCACCGGCCATGCGGTCGGCATAAGGGGTGTGGAAGAAGCCGTTCAGCTGCCCGGTACAGGCCAGCGGATTGAGCAGACGCGCCACCGTGTTGGCGAACGAGCGCACGCCCAGCCGCGGGCGCAGGCCATAGATGCGGTCCAGCGGCGGGCAGATGTCTTCCAGTTCGGCGTAGACGATGCCGTCGCGCCGCAGCACCACCTGTGCCGCATCAAGACTTTCCACCCGCTGCACCCCGGCCGTCTCCAGCGCCTGCCAGGCACTGAGCCGGCCATCGATGTGCGCCACGCCGTGCACGAACACGGGGATGCCGGCATCGCGGGCGGCGAGCGCCGCCGCCAGGTGTACCGGCGCGGCGCGGCGCTTTCCGGCGTAACAGGGCAGATCGACGGCGCCATCGGGTGCCCGGACATCCCCGAACCCCGCGACCCGGCCGCGGGCGGCGAGGACGAAGCCGGCGATCTCGCCGGTGGTCTCCCCCTTCATGCGCTGGGCGATCAGGAAGGCCCCGAGCTGCAGCGGATCGGCATCGTCGGCCAGCAGGGCCCGAAACACGGCCTCGGCCTCGTCGGTGCCCAGGTGTTCGTGGCCATGCCGGCCGCGCGCCACCCGGCGCAGCAGCCCGGCCACCATCATCGCATCCGTCGACATGCGCATGTTGTACCACGGGCCGGCCTTGATAGGCTAGCTCCATGCATTTCCTGGTGCTGCAGCATAAGAACATCGAACCGCCGGCCAGGCTGGCCGATGCCCTGTCCCAGGGCGGCCATCGCATCGAGGCCTGCCATGTCGAGCAAATGCCGGTGCCGGAATCGCTGTCCGGATATGATGGACTCATCGTCATGGGCGGCCCCCAGTCGGCCAACGACGAGCACCTGCCGTACATCCGGGACGAACTGGCGCTGCTGGAGCGTGCCATCGCCGAGGACTTCCCGGTGCTCGGCATCTGCCTCGGCGCCCAGCTTCTGGCCAAAGCGGGACAGGCGCTGGTCACGCGCTCCCCGGTATGGGAACTGGGCTGGTACCCGGTGTTCCCGACCCCCGCCTCAGCCGGTGATCCGCTATTCTCGGTACTGCCCGAGGCCGGCCTGTGCATCTTCCAGTGGCACGGGGAAACCTTCTCGCTGCCGCCGGGAGCGATGCTCCTGGCCCACCATCCGAACGTGCCGAACCAGGCCTTCCGTCTCGGCAGCTGCCAGTACGGCCTGCAATTCCACGCCGAGGTCGACGAGCAGATCATCGAGCGATGGATCGGGGCCGGCGATGACGAGCGGCGCCACCTCGGCCCCGACGGCATCCTGGAAATCCGCGAGTACATGACGCGGATCGATCCCATGCATGCGTTCTGCGAAGGACTGATGCAGGCCTGGATGCGTCTGTGCGAGACCCGCAGGGATCAGGATCGGGAACCCTGACCTAGAGCTGGCTCATGTCCTCCTCGGGATAGGCCGAGATCTGGTGGATGGCCAGATCGGCGCCGCGGTACTCGTCCTCCTCGTTCAGGCGGATGCCGACCGTGGCGCGCAGCAGCCCGAACACCAGGAAGCCTCCGCCCACTGCAATCGCCAGCCCGGTCAGGGTACCGATCAGCTGCGACAGGAAGCTGACCCCTCCGGCCCCACCCAGGGCCGACTGGCCGAAGATACCGGCGGCGACGCCGCCCCAGACGCCGGCACCGCCGTGCAGGGGCACCACGCCCAGGACGTCGTCCAGTTTCAGGCGCACCTGCACGAACTCGAAACCGTAGACGAAGGCCGCGCCGGCCACCGCGCCGATGACCAGCGCCCCGATCGGATGCACGATGTCGGAACCGGCGCAGATGGCCACCAGCCCGGCCAGGGCCCCGTTGTGCACGAAGCCGGGATCGTTGCGTCCGGCCACCAGGGCGGCCAGCAGCCCGCCGACCATGGCCAGCAGCGAATTCATGGCCACGAGCCCGGAGACGGCATCGACGCGGCCGGCGCTCATGACGTTGAACCCGAACCAGCCAACACAGAGGATCCACGAGCCGAGCGCCAGGAATGGGATATTGGAGGGCAGGATGGCATTGAGCCGGCCGGTCGGGCCGTAGCGCCCCTTGCGCGCGCCCAGCAGGCTCACCGCGCCGAACGCCAGGAACCCGCCCATGGCATGGACCACCACCGAGCCCGCGAAGTCGTGGAAGGGAGCGCCGAATGCACCGTTCAGCCAGTGCTGGAACCCGAGGTTGTCGTTCCAGACGAGGCCCTCGTAGAACGGATAGACCAGACCCACCAGGATGCTGGTGGCCAGCACGTTCGGCCAGAAGCGGATGCGCTCGGTCACCCCGCCGGAGATGATCGCCGGCACCGCCGCCGCGAAGGTCAGCAGGAAGAAGAAGTGCACCAGCTCGTAGCCGTGGCTGCCACCCTTCAGCACGTTCAGCTCGGCGACCGGCTTGAAGAAGTCCACGCCGTAGGCCACGGCGAACCCGACGAAGAAGTAGGCCACCGTGGCAAAACCGAAATCCGTCAACACCCGGACCAGGGCATTGACCTGGTTCTTCTTGCGTACCGTTCCCGCCTCCAGGAACGCAAAACCAGCGTGCATGGCCAGGACCATGGCCGCACCCATGGTCAAAAAAAACACATCCGAACCCGCTGAGTTCATGAAATCCCCCCCCGCTTGTCTGTCGCTGTCAATGCATGTCTACGTCGATGCTTCCCCATCTCCCGAACGGCACGAAGGCCGCGCACCCGCACCGGTGCGCCCGCAACGCATGAATGCCCCGATATGTTCGGCAGGTGATCCAGACGTACGTCTGGGCGCAAATGTTACAGCCTGGGCCCCGCTTCATCCAGCCGGCCGGGATGGACGGATGGCCGCTTCAGGAAAACCAGCGCAGGAAGGCGGCGGCGGTCAGGGCGGTGCAGCCGAGCACCAGCGACACCACCCAGACCACCATGGAATTGCGGAACCATCCCCTCGGACTCATCTGGTGATAGAGCGCCGCGATCAGGAAGCCGCCGGAAGCGCAGCCGATCTTGACCGACAGCGCATCCACCGCCACCCCGTGGATGTCCGGAAAATGCCCGTAGAAATAGAAGCTGGTGGCGCCGAAGGCGGCACCACCGAGCGCCTGCACCGCCCAGGCAACGGCCAGCCACATGGCCACCCGGCGCTGCACCGGCAACTCACGGCGCAGCCAGCCGATGCCGTACACGGAGATGCCGATCACGACAACGGCACCGAAATTATGCACCACCTGGATCAGGGCATAGATCAGGCTTTGCAGGGTGGCGGAACTCACGGCGACGGGCTTACTTGACGGTGAACGTCACCGTGCTCTGAACGCCGGTCAGGTCATGGTTGACCGTGGCCTCCTTGACCGCCACCTGGTGCTGACCCGGCGACAGGTCCGGCAGGGTCAGGCTGCAGGGACAGCCGCTGACATCGCGATCGATGATCGGCGACTGGTCGTCGACATAGATGTGCAGATGATTGCCGTTGGGGCTCAGGTGCACGTCATAGCTCAGCTTGATGTCGTCCCCGCTGTTCAGAACGGCGCCGTCCTTCGGCGACAGGATGGAGACGGAACCGGCGGCCATCGCCGGTGCCGCGCATGCGAACGTCAGGATCGCTACAGGGATTGCATACAGGCAACTCTTCAGTCCTTTCATCATACCCTCCTTTCGGGGAGCGGCGTGCCCCGGATCTCCGGGTGCCGCTCGCCATCTCGAGGCGGGCCATGCGTCATGCCCGCCCGAAGAAGAACCTACAGGCGCCCCATCTTCGGCAGCTTGCCGACCAGCGGGCGCACATAGTCCAGCCACGCCTGGGTCACGTCGTTGGCGTCGGGGTGGATGAAGTCGTCCTTCATCTGCGTGGCCTCGCGCGCCACCGAATACAGCGGCGTGATGAAGCAGGCACTCTGATAGGGCCTGTCCTTCAGTCGGCGGATGGCCACCGAACCGTTGTCCCCGTGCTTGACGGCGTGCTTGACGGCGAACTTGCCGACCATGCGCGCCTCCTCGGCATCCACCTCGGAAACGATGGTCGGAAAGCTGCGTTGCAGGTATCCGAAGGTGTCGGCGCGCACGCGCACCTTCTCCCCCGCGAAGGCCTCCTTGACCAGGCCGGACAGCGTGTCACCGAGGGCACCGGTGCCGGAAAGCTGCACATTGCCGTGCGAATCCTTCTCGCCGGTGGTGGCGATCGGATTCCCCTTGGCATCGGCGATACCCTCGGACACCGCCACGACGCAGCGCCCGAGCCGCGCGTAGACCCGCCTGACATCGGCCTTGAACCGCTCGCGGTCGAACGGCCGCTCCGGCAGGTAGATCAGGTGGGGCCCGTCATCGTCATCCTGCCTGGCCAGCGCCGACGCGGCGGTCAGAAAGCCGGCGCTACGCCCCATCACCACATTGACCTTGACCCCGGCCAGGGCCCGGTTGTCGCGATCGTCGCCCATGAAGGCCAGCGCCACGAAACGGGCCGCCGAGGCGAAGCCCGGACAATGGTCGGTGACCTTCAGGTCGTTGTCGATGGTCTTCGGGATGTGCACGGTGCAGAAATTGTAGTTCGCGGCCTTGGCCATCTCGGCGATGATATTGGCGGTCTCGGCCGAGTCGTTGCCGCCGATGTAGAAGAAATAGCGCACGTCATGCCTGCGGAACACGTCGAACACCCGTTCGCACTCGGCCTGGCCGGGCTTCAGGCGCACCGAGCCCAGGGCGGCGGCCGGCGTGTTCGCCACGCGCTCCAACAGCCCTTTCGACTGCGTGCCCAGATCGACGAAGTCTTCGTTCAGGATGCCGGCGATGCCGTGGCGCGCACCGAGGATACCGGTGATCTCGGGGCGTTTGCGTGCCGCCAGCACCGCGCCGACCAGCGATTGGTTGATCACCACCGTTGGCCCGCCCGATTGTCCAATCACCATCTTGCCTTTGAGCACACGCCACCTCCCCGGTAAGGTTTAGCGAAAGCGTGAGGCTAGCCTAGCACGCCTCGCACAAAAGGGGGGAGAAATTTGCACACCGCGAGCGGCTACAGCGCAGCTGTCATCGACATGTTACACAAGGCCGGCCATGACATCGTGCTCCCCGCCTTCCTCGATCAGACGGGTTCGGCGGACACCAAGCACGACGGCTCCGTCGTCACCGAAACCGACCTGCACTGCCAGCACTTCATCCGCGAGCAGCTGCACGCGCTGGACCCGGGGATCCGCTTCCTCGGCGAGGAGATGGGCGAAGCGGAGCAGCGGGCCTGTCTCCAGCAGGGCGGCCCTTACTGGTGCGTCGACCCATTGGACGGCACGAGCAATTTCATGGCCGATTTCCCCTGCTTCGCCTCGGCCGTGGCCCTGATCGAGCACGGCCGGCCGGTGCTGGCCTGCATCCACGACCCGGTGCGCGGAGAAACCTTCCACGCCGTCCGGGACGGCGGCGCCTTCCTTAACGGCATGCCCGTCCACGCCTCGTCCACGCATGCGCTGAAGCAGAGCATCGGCTTCATCGATTTCAAGCGCCTGTCGCCGCCGCTGGCGGCCCGCCTGGCCGGCAGCCGGCATTACCGCAGCCAGCGCAATATCGGCAGCTGTGCCCTGGAATGGGCCTGGCTGGCCACCGGCCGCGGCCAGTTCATCATCCATGGGGGCGAAAAGCTGTGGGATTTCGCGGCCGGCAGCCTGCTGGCCGAGGAGGCCGGCGCCACCGTCACCGGATTCGACGGACGCCATCCCTTCGCGGCCGGCGGCCTCGTCTCGTCCATCGTGGCGGGCGCCAATCCGGACATCCACGCCGCCCTGATGGCCATGCTGGACAACGACAACGCCTAAAATCAGTCGGGTTACTATGCCCTCGCTTTTCACCTTGCTTTCCGCTAGGATGCGTGCCCCACCAGCCAGTTTATTCTAGGGGAGAGTTTACATGGCCAGCGTTGCTGATCTGAAGATTGACCTCGTCGAAGTCTGCGAGGCCGCGGCTCGCGCCTGCGCACCATTCGTTGGCTCAGGCAAGAAGGACGAGGGCGACGGTCTGGCCGTGGATGCCATGCGCGAACGCATCAACCAGGTACACATGCGCGGCACGGTCGTCATCGGCGAAGGCGCCAAGGACGAGGCCCCTGCCCTGTACGACGGCGAGTCCGTCGGCACCGGAGAAGGTATCGGCATCGACATCGCCGTCGATCCGATCGAGGGCACCAACCTGTTTGCCAAGGACATGCCGGGCTCCATCGTGACGCTGGCCGCCGCTCCCGAGGGCGCCATGTTCCGCCCTGGCTCCTGCTTCTACATGGACAAGCAGGTCTATCCCAAGGCCGCCCGCGGCAAGATCGACGCCGAGGCGCCCACCGCCGAGCGCCTGCACCAGCTGGCCCGCGCCCTGGGCAAGGACATCCGCGAGGTCAAGGTGTTCGTGCTGGACAAGCCGCGCCACAAGGATCTGCTGCAGGAGATATACGGATGCGGCGCCAAGGTACGCCTGGCCACCGACGGCGACGTCAATGGCGCCATCCAGGCGATTCTGAACATGGGCTGCGACGCCCTGTTCGGCATCGGTGGCACCCCCGAGGGCATCGTCACCGCCTGCGCCGCCCGCGCCATGGGCGCGGAGATGTTCGGCCGCATGGCGCCGCAGAAGGATTTCGAGATCGAGCTTTGCAAGAAGGAAGGCATCGACACGACGCGCGTACTGGCCCGCGACGATCTGGTCACCAGCGATGACGTACTGTTCATCGCCACCGGCCTGACCAGCGGCGCGTATGTGCAGCACGTCAAGGTCGGCAACGACGCCGGCGGCAAGTTCATGACCACGGACACCGTCGTGCTCGACGGTGGCGTGGCCAATGTCCGTCGCGTCCAGACCACAGTTCACGTCTAAAACCAAAACTTTTGTATTGAAGGGGTATTGATCGATGACCAAGAACAATCGCAGACATTTGGCCAACGCCATCCGCGCCCTGTCCATGGACGCGGTGCAGAAGGCCAATTCGGGCCATCCGGGCGCCCCGATGGGCATGGCCGATATCGCCGAGGTGTTGTGGAACGACTACATGAAGCACAACCCGTCCAACCCGAAGTGGTCGGACCGCGACCGCTTCGTGCTGTCCAACGGCCACGGCTCGATGCTGATCTATTCGCTGCTGCACCTGACCGGCTACGACCTGCCGATGGGCGAACTGAAGAACTTCCGCCAGCTGCACTCGAAGACCCCGGGACACCCGGAATACGGCTATGCGCCGGGGATCGAGACCACGACCGGCCCGCTGGGCCAGGGCATCACCAATGCCGTGGGCATGGCCATTGCCGAGCAGATGCTGGCCGGCCGCTTCAACAAGCCGGGCCACACCATCGTCGACCACTACACCTACGTGTTCCTCGGCGACGGCTGCATGATGGAGGGCATCTCGCACGAGGCCTGCTCGCTGGCCGGCACGCTGGGCCTGGGCAAGCTGATCTGCTTCTACGATGACAACGGCATCTCGATCGACGGCCATGTCGAGGGCTGGTTCACCGACGATACGCCGAAGCGCTTCGAGGCCTATGGCTGGCAGGTGATCCCCAACGTCGACGGCCACGATCCGGAAGAGCTGGTCCAGGCCATCGAGACCGCCCGCGCCGACACCAGCCGCCCGACCATGATCTGCTGCAAGACCATCATCGGCTACGGCTCCCCGAACAAGGCCGGCAGCCACGACTGCCATGGTGCGGCCCTCGGCGACGAGGAAGTGGCCCTGGTGCGCAAGGAACTGGGCTGGGATGCCGCCCCGTTCGAGATCCCGGCCGACGTCTACAAGGGCTGGGATGCCAAGGCCAAGGGCGACAAGGCCGAATCCGACTGGAAAGCCGCCTTCGAGGCCTACCGTGCCGCACATCCGGAGCTGGCCGCCGAGTTCGAGCGCCGCATGAGCGGCGAGCTGCCGGACAACTGGACCACCACCATCGACGCCTGGATCGGCCAGCTGCGTGCGGACAAGCCGAACTGGGCCACGCGCGTCGCCTCCGGCAAGACCATCGGCGCCATCGCCAAGGCCCTGCCCGAGCTCGTCGGCGGCTCCGCCGACCTCGCCCCGTCGAACAATACCCTGTGGCCGGAGGCCGTGGCGTTCTCCAAGACCGAGCGCGCCGGCAACTACATGCACTGGGGCGTGCGCGAGTTCGGCATGTCGGCTGCCATCAACGGCATGGCCCTGCACGGCGGCGTGCTCCCGTTCGGAGGCACCTTCCTGATGTTCTCCGAGTACGCCCGCAACGCCCTGCGCATGGCCGCGCTGATGAAGGTGCCGTCGATCTTCGTCTACACCCATGATTCCATCGGCCTGGGCGAGGACGGCCCGACCCACCAGCCGGTCGAGCAGACCGCCACGCTGCGCCTGATCCCGAACATGCGCACCTGGCGCCCCTGCGACGCCGTGGAGTCCGCCGTCGCCTGGCGCCAGGCGGTGGAGCGCACGGACGGCCCGACCTGCCTGATCTTCTCCCGCCAGAACCTGCCCTGCCAGGACTACACGGACGCGCAGGTCGCGGGTATCGCCCGCGGCGGCTACGTGCTGTCCGACAGCGACGGCACGCCGGACGTGATCATCATCGCCTCCGGCTCCGAGGTGCAGCTGGCCATGGGCGCCCAGGCGGAACTTTCCAAGAAGGGCAAGAAGGTGCGCGTGGTGTCCATGCCGTCGCCGGATACCTTCGATCTGCAGGATGCAGCCTACAAGGAGGCCGTACTGCCTGCGGCCGTCACCAAGCGCGTGGCGGTCGAGGCCGGTGTGACCTCCTGCTGGTACAAGTACGTCGGCCTGAACGGCAAGGTCATCGGCCTGGACCGCTTCGGCGAGTCCGCACCGGCCGGCGCCCTGTTCAAGGAGTTCGGTTTCACGGTCGATCACGTCGTGGCCACGGCCGATTCCATCTAACGATTTACATTCACTGCAGAAGGAGACTGATATGACTATCAAGATTGGCATCAACGGCTTCGGCCGCATCGGGCGCATGGTGTTCCGCGCCGTGGCGAAGGACTTCCCCGACATGGAGATCGTCGGCATCAACGACCTGCTCGAGCCCGACTACCTGGCCTACATGCTCAAGCACGACTCCGTGCACGGCCGTTTCAACGGCGATGTGTCCGTCGACGGCAACACCCTCGTCGTCAACGGCAAGCGCATCCGCCTGACCGCCGAGCGCGATCCGGCGAACCTGAAGTGGAACGAGGTCGGTGCCGACATCGTCATCGAGTCGACCGGCCTGTTCCTGACCGAGGAGACCTGCCAGAAGCACATCGCCGCCGGTGCCAAGAAGGTCGTGCAGTCGGCACCGTCCAAGGACGACACCCCGATGTTCGTGTTCGGCGTCAACCACGACACCTACGCCGGCCAGGCCATCGTGTCCGCGGCCTCCTGCACCACCAACTGCCTGGCGCCGGTGGCCAAGGTGCTGAACGACAGCTTCGGCATCAAGCGCGGCCTGATGAGCACCGTGCACGCCGCCACCGCCACCCAGAAGACCGTGGACGGCCCGTCGATGAAGGACTGGCGCGGCGGCCGCGGCATCCTGGAGAACATCATCCCGTCCTCCACCGGTGCCGCCAAGGCCGTGGGCAAGGTGATCCCGGAGCTGAACAAGAAACTGACCGGCATGGCCTTCCGCGTGCCGACCTCCGACGTGTCGGTGGTCGACCTGACCGTGGAACTGAACAAGGACGCCTCCTACGACGATATCTGCAAGGCCATGAAGGCCGCCTCCGAGGGCGCGCTGAAGGGCGTGCTCGACTACACCGAGGACAAGGTCGTCTCCACCGACTTCCGCGGCCATTCGGCCCCGTCGGTGTTCGATGCCGGCGCCGGCATCGCCCTGGACCCGACCTTCGTCAAGGTCGTGTCCTGGTACGACAACGAGTACGGCTATACCTGCAACATGATGCGCATGGTGCGTCACGTGGCCAAGTAAAGCCCGGGCGTGGGGGCGGTGACCGCCCCCACGCTTGTCATTGTCCGCATGTCACCAAGTTGACAATGACAAGCGTTTACCATCCCTGCTCATAATGGATACAGCAGCCATGAGGCGCCGGCGATGGGCCACGCTCGAAATGCAAGGGGGGATTCCATGTCCATCATCAGAATGACCGATCTCGATCTCAAGGGTAAGCGCGTGTTCATCCGCGCCGATCTGAACGTGCCCGTCAAGGACGGCAAGGTGACCTCGGATGCGCGCATCACCGCCTCGATGCCGACCATCGAACATGCGCTGAACGCCGGAGCCCGCGTCATGGTCACCTCGCATCTCGGCCGCCCGGAGGAAGGCGTGTGGAGCGAGGAGAACTCGTTGAAGCCGGTGGCCGACGTGCTCTCCGCCAAGCTGGGCAAGCCCGTGCGCCTGATCAAGGACTGGGTCGACGGCGGCTTCGACGTCGCCGAGGGCGAGCTGGTACTGCTGGAGAACTGCCGCATCAACAAGGGCGAGAAGAAGAACGCCGAGGACACGGCCAGGAAGTACGCCGCCCTGTGCGATGTGTTCGTCATGGACGCCTTCGGCACGGCCCACCGCGCCCAGGCCTCCACCCACGGCATCGCCCAGTATGCGCCGGTCGCCTGCGCCGGCATCCTGCTGACCGGCGAACTGGACGCGCTGGGCAAGGCGCTGGCCGCCCCTGCCCGGCCGATGGTCGCCATCGTCGGCGGCTCCAAGGTCTCGACCAAGCTGACCGTGCTTGAGGCGCTGGCCGAGAAGTGCGACCAGCTGGTGGTCGGCGGCGGCATCGCCAACACCTTCCTGAAGGCCGCGGGACACCCCGTCGGCAAGAGCCTGTGCGAGGACGACCTGGTGCCTACCGCCAAGGACCTGATGGCCAAGATGAGCGCCCGCGGCGCCACGATCCCCATCGCCGTGGACGTCGTCGTCGGCAAGCGCTTCGATGCCAATGAGCCGGCGGTGCTCAAGGATTCCGACGCTGTGACCGACGACGACATGATCTTCGACATCGGCCCGAAGTCGGCCAAGGAGCTCGCCGATATCATCATGAAGGCCGGCACCGTGGTATGGAACGGCCCGGTCGGCGTGTTCGAGTTCGACCAGTTCGGCGCGGGCACCAAGACGGTGGCTGACGCCATCGCTGAAACCAGCGCCTTCACGCTGGCCGGCGGCGGCGATACCATCGCCGCCATTCAGAAGTACGACATCTACGACAAGGTGTCGTACATCTCGACCGCCGGCGGCGCCTTCCTCGAGTTCCTCGAGGGCAAGAAGCTGCCGGCCGTCGCCATTCTCGAGGAGCGTGCCGCCCAGTGACCCATATCCGCAGAACCAAAATCGTTGCCACGCTTGGCCCCGCCTCCGAAAGCCCGGAGGTGCTGGACAAGCTGATCGCGGCGGGCGTCAACGTCGTCCGTCTGAACTTCTCCCACGGTACGGCCGATGAGCACATCAAGCGAGCCGAGCTGGTGCGCGCCACGGCGAAGAAGCACGGCGTCATCGTTGGCATCCTGGCCGACATGCAGGGGCCGAAGATCCGCATCGGCAAGTTCAAGGCCGGCAAGACCATGCTCAAACCCGGCCAGCACTTCATCCTCGACGCGGCCCTGGCGCTGGACGCCGGTGACGACGAGCGCATCGGGCTCACCTACAAGGAGCTGCTCGATGACGTCGAACCGGGAGCGCGCCTGCTGCTCAACGACGGCCTGATCGTCATGGACGTGGATGCCATCTATGGCCAGGAGATCCACTGCACCGTCATCGTCGGTGGCGAGCTGTCCAACAACAAGGGCATCAACCGCGCCGGCGGCGGCCTGTCGGCCAGGGCCCTGACCGACAAGGACAAGGAAGACATCAAGACGGCCGTGCAGTTGAAGGCCGATTATATCGCCATCTCCTTCCCGCGCGACGGCGCCGATATCGACGAGGCCCGCCGCCTGGTGCACGAGGCCGGCGGCCATGCCGGCATCGTGGCCAAGATCGAGCGTGCCGAGGCCGTCGAGAACCTCGAGGACATTCTGGGTGCCTCCGACGTGGTGATGGTCGCCCGCGGCGACCTGGGCGTGGAAATCGGCGATGCCGCCGTGCCGCCGGTGCAGAAGCGCATCATGCGCCTGGCCCCGAAGTACAACTGCCCGGTCATCGTCGCCACCCAGATGATGGAATCGATGATCACCAACCCGATTCCGACCCGTGCCGAGGTCAACGATGTGGCCAATGCGGCGCTGGACGGCGCCGATGCCGTGATGCTCTCGGGCGAGTCGGCGGCCGGCAAATACCCGGTCGAGGCCGTACAGGCCATGCACCGCACCTGCATCGAGACCGAACGCCAGAACGTGCTGCCGTCGGCCGCCACGCGCGAGCTCCGTCCGCCCCAGTCCGTGGACGAATGCATCGCCCGCAAGGCCATGGAGACGGCCGGCACGATGCCGATCAAGGCCATCGCGGCCTTCACGCAGAGCGGCAACACCGCCCTGTACATGTCGCGCTCACTGGGCTCGGCGCCGATCTACGCCCTGACCCCGGAGACCGACACGCTCGGCCGCGTGGCCCTGTACCGCAACGTGATCCCGAAGGTACTGCCGGGCAATTACACCGAGGCCACCGACGCCCCGCGCGCCACGACCGAGGTGCTGGCCATGATGCACAAGGACGGGCTGGTCAACAAAGGCGACATGATCGTCATGACGATGGGCACGCCGATGGGCCGGGCGGGCTCCACAAATACCATGAAACTGGTAAGGGTGGATTAGGCCTGCGGTGAATTGTTTTGGGCCCTGAGGCGGGCTAGTATCGTAAGTTCAACCGATTATTTCTGATTTTGCGAGGAGGAAACTATGGCACTTATCTCGATGCGACAGCTGCTCGACCATGCCGCCGAGCACAACTACGGCATGCCGGCATTCAACGTCAACAACATGGAACAGGTGCATGCGATCATGCAGGCCGCCGACGAAACCGATTCCCCGGTGATCATGCAGGGTTCGGCCGGTGCCCGTTCCTATGCGGGCGAGCCCTTCCTGCGCCACCTGATCGTGGCGGCGCTGGAGATGTACCCGCATATCCCGGTGGTCATGCACCAGGACCATGGCTCTGAGCCGGCGGTGTGCATGCGCTCCATCCAGTCCGGCTTTTCCTCGGTGATGATGGACGGCTCGCTGATGTCGGACATGAAGACGCCGTCCAGCTACGAGTACAACGTCGATGTCACGCGCAAGGTGGCCGACATGGCCCATGCCTGCGGCGTGTCCGTCGAGGGCGAGCTGGGCTGCCTGGGCTCGCTGGAGACCGGCATGATGGGCGAGGAGGACGGCCACGGCGCCGAGGGCAAGCTGGACCATTCCGCCCTGCTGACCGATCCCGATGAGGCGATGGACTTCGTGGCCAAGACCGGCGTCGACGCCCTGGCCATCGCCATCGGCACCAGCCATGGCGCCTACAAGTTCACGCGTCCGCCGACGGGCGACATCCTGTCCATCGACACCGTCAAGAAGATCCACGCCAAGCTGCCGAACACGCACCTGGTGATGCACGGCTCCTCGTCGGTGCCGCAGGACTGGCTGGAGATCATCAACAGCTACGGCGGCGACATGGGCCAGACCTATGGCGTGCCGGTGGAAGAGATCGTCGAAGGCATCAAGCACGGCGTGCGCAAGGTCAACATCGACACCGACCTGCGCATGGCCTCGACCGGCGCCGTGCGCAAGCACCTGGCCGAGAATCCCTCGAACTTCGATCCGCGCAAGTTCCTGAAGGAATCGACGAAAGCCATGAAGGAGATCTGCAAGGCCCGCTACGAGGCCTTCGGCAGTGCCGGAAACGCCGCGAAGATCAAGCCGGTGTCGCTGGAGAAGATGGTCTCCTACTACAAGTAAGCGAAACGCTTGCGCGATTCAGGGGCGGGCCTTCGGGCCCGCTCTTTTCGTTTCAGCCTCCCAGTGGGGAAAGCGCGAACAGATGGTCCTCCACCAGGCGGCCGTCGATCAGGTGTTCCTGGATGATGCGTTCGAGGATCTCGGGCGTGCAGGAGTGGTACCAGGCCCCTTCCGGATAGACCACGGCGATCGGCCCGCGCTTGCAGATCTGCAGGCAGTTGGCCTTGGTGCGGTAGATGCCGCCCTTGCCGGCCAGGCCCAGCTCGGCCAGCCGGCGCTTCAGGTAGTCCCACGAGGCGAGGCCCGCGTCGCGATCGCAGCACTTGGGCTTGGTCTGGTCGGCGCACAGCAGGATATGGCGCCGCAGATGGCCGATCCCCAGGCCGGCCACGATCTGGGGCAGCTTCTCATCCATGCATCATCCCTCCCCCGATCGGGTTACGGACTGAATATCTTGGAAGCGCACTCGTCCTTCCAGATGCAGGCCGCCTTCCATTCCGGCTTGCACCAATCGGTGCCGTAGCACGGAGAATGGCCCTCCCTGACCTGGATGGCTCGGATCAGCTCGGTGCGGTCCATGGCATCGGCACCCTCGATCCCGAGGGCCTTGGCCTTGGCGATGATCTCGTGCAGCGGAACCATGCGCGCTCCATCACGGTGACTTCCTGTGCCTTGCCGCAGCAGAACGAATGATCCCGGAGCGGCAGGTGCAGCCTCCACTATAGATGAATCCGGGCGTGCAGGCCAAATGCCTCCCCTGGTCATTGCGCCCGGCCGTGAACGGGCCTTACATTGGCGTACGGCCCTTCATTCGGAGGTATGCCATGCGCGAACACGGACTGCGCTTTTTGTGCGACGAGATGCTGAGCCGTCTCGGACGCTGGCTGCGCGCCTCGGGCTACGACACCGTCATCGCCGAGGCGGGCCAGGCCGACCGGCAACTGGTCGAGCAGGCCTGCCGCGAGGGACGCTGGCTGTTGACGCGCGACCGCAAGATGGCCGAATTCCGGCAGGCTCCGGACTGCGTGATGCTGCTGACCGGCAACGATGTGCCGGCGCAGGCGGCGGAGCTGGGCCGGCGGCTGCCGGTGGACTGGCTGCATGCGCCCTTCTCGCGCTGCCTCGTATGCAACGCGCCCTTGAAGGATACCGACCTGTCGCGGCTGGCCGAGGTGCCGCCGTTCAGCCGCGAAGCCCTCGATGCCCTATATGAATGCTCCGACTGCCATCGCCTGTACTGGCACGGCAGCCACGTGCGGCGCATGCGCGCCAGGCTGCACCACTGGAAGCACCGACCCTGACGGCGATTCCCCGTTACAGCGGCTGGATCAGACGGATGTCGACGGGATGCCCTGCCTCGTCGAAGGCGACGGCATACTGGCCGCAGCGCTCCCGCTCGGTCACGTCGCATTCCGAGATCTCCATGATGGTCTCGACGAAAGTGATGTTGACGATCCACTGATGCGGCTCGCAGTTGCACACCTCGACCCGCAACTGCGAGTCGTCCGGCCAGCCACCGAACAGACAAAGGTCCGCCAGCGGGGCGTGCCGGCGGATCCATACGATCGCCTCGGTCATCGGAGCCTTGCTCTCGCGTGATCGACGTTCGCTGCTTTTCGTAAACATGCGCATCAAGGAACTAGCGTAGACTGCCGCTGCCTGAGCGTAAACCGTGTCCAGAACGTCGGTCAGCCGGGAAGCTCGGCGTTGTGGTAGACCTGCTGCACGTCGTCCAGATCGTCGAGGGCGGCCAGGAAGCGCTCCATCATCTCGGCATCCTCGCCGGCCAGCGCCGTCGAGGTCTTCGGCACGTAGGAGATGTCCTCGACCTCGAATTCCAGCTCCGGGAAGGCATCGGTCAGGGCCGTGTGCGCCTTGTAGAACTCCGTGGTCGGTGCGAACACGGTGATGACGCCGTCCTCGGCCTCAATGTCGGAAACGTCGACATCGGCGTTCATCAGCGCCTCGAGTACCGCCTCCTCGTCCTCCCCTTTGAACGCGAAGACAGCCAGATGGTCGAACATGTGCGCCACGGCGCCCGGGCCACCGAGCTTGGCGCCGTTCTTGCCGAAGCACAGGCGCACGTCGCTGAAGGTGCGGGTGTTGTTGTCGGTCAGGCAGTCGACGATGACCATACAGCCGCCCGGGCCGAAACCCTCGTAACGGGCCGGCGCAAAATCCTCGCCGCCGGCGCCCTTGGCCTTGTCGATGGCCTTGTCGATCACGTGCGACGGCACCTGGTCCTTCTTCGCCTTCTCGATCAGGCGACGCAGCGTCAGGTTGGCATCGGGGTCCACGCCGCCGTTCTTGGCCGCCACGTAGATCTCGCGCCCGTAGCGCGAATACACCTTGGTCTTGGCCGCCGCCGTCTTGGCCATCGAGGCCTTGCGCACTTCAAACGCTCTTCCCATCTCGCCCACCCATCTCATTAGGACTCACCGGCAACCACCGGCCGGCGCATCCTAATCGTTTACCTGCCGGGACGGTACTATACTCGATACTCGGAACGATGGTCGACGAAGGGAGCCACGACGTGAACGGACTGGGACAGGCAGGATTGCCGAGGGGGTGGGTGGGCCGGCTGCTGGGCGGGATCATGGTCCGGCACAACGGTCCGGACGCCAAATGGACGATCGATTGCATGGATGTATCCGACGGCGAACGCGTGCTCGAAGTCGGCTTCGGCCCGGGACATGCGATCGAGATGCTTGCCGGCATCGGCCCCGCGGTATGCGTCTCCGGTATCGACCATTCCGAGACCATGCTCGAGGCGGCAGGCGCCCGGAACCGGGAATCGGTGCGAAGCGGGCGCGTCGATCTCAGGCTCGGGTCGGTCATGTCCCTGCCCTTCGGGGATGCAAGCTTCGACAAGGCCTGCGCCATCAACTGCATCTATTTCTGGGAGCCGCCGGTCGAAGGGCTCAGGGAGCTCCACCGGGTGCTCAGCCCTGGTGGCCGGCTTGCCGTCACCGTCCGGGACAGGAACAGGAAGGCCTACCAGCGCTTCAAGCCGTCCGAGCTGGAACGCATGCTGTTGCAGGCGGGCTTCGCGACGGCGGAGATACGACACAACGGCGTATCCGCACATCCGCTGATCTGCGCCATCGGCACCAAATGACCGGTCCGGAGCGCATGAACGACCGGCCTCACACGTGACGGCATCGGGTGCTCGCTGGAAAAGCGCCAACCTCGGGCATACACTGCGGCGCATGCCGACCCGGCGGATAGCCGGGCCGCGTTGACGGGGAGCATCCACTGGAACGCCGTTTCTCCAGAGCCTGGTGGCAGACCAATATCCTTGCCGGCATCACCGTCGGCATCGTGGCCCTCCCCCTGTCCATGGCCCTGGCCATCGCCAGCGGCGTGGCGCCCCAGTACGGCCTGTACACGGCCATCGTCGGCGGTATCGCCATCGCCCTGACCGGCGGCAGCCGCATCAACATCTCCGGACCCACCGCCGCCTTCGTCGTGATCCTGTTGCCGATCGTCCAGAACTACGGCCTCGGCGGCCTGCTTGTCAGCGGCCTGATGGCCGGCATCATCCTGCTCGCCATGGGCCTGGCACGGCTCGGCAGCCTGATCGAGATGGTTCCCTATCCGGTCACGGTCGGCTTCACGGCCGGCATCGCCGTGGTCATCGGCACCTTCCAGATCCCGAACCTGCTGGGTCTGCACCTGGCGCATCCCGGCATCCATTACCTCGACCGCCTCTCCGCCATCATCCGGGCTCTTCCCGGCACGCAGTGGGACGAATTCTTCATCTCCGCCATCACCCTGGCCGCACTGATCCTGTGGCCGAGGCTGAAGACACGGATTCCCAGCCATCTGGCGGCACTGGTGCTGGGTACCGGTACGGCCTGGGTCTGCCACCACCTGTTCGCCGGCTTCGACGTGGCCACCATCGGTTCGAGCTTCCATTACCATGTCGACGGTCTCAGCGGCGACGGCATCCCGCCGGTGCCGTTGGCCTTCGTCCTGCCGTGGAGCCTTCCCGATGCGCACGGGCATGCGATCGGACTGTCGCCGGCGCTGATCTACAGCCTGATGGGCGCGGCTTTCGCCATCGCCATGCTCGGCGCCATCGAATCGCTGCTGTGCACCGTGGTCGCCGACGGCATGACCGGTCGGGCCACCGACCCGAACCGCGAACTGATCGGCCAGGGCATCGGCAATATCCTCGCCCCGTTCTTCGGCGGCATCCCGGCCACCGCCGCCATCGCCCGCACCGTCACCAACATCGGCGCCGGCGGCAACTCGCCCCTGTCCGCCGTGGTGCATTCGCTGTTCGTGCTGGCCGCCATCGTGTTGATCTCGCCGCTTCTGGCCTATATCCCGATGGCCTCGATGGGCGCGATCCTGCTGATCGTCGCCAAGAACATGAGCGAGGCAAAGCACTTCCTGCACATCCTGAAGGCCGCACCACGCAACGACGTGCTGGTGCTGTTGACCTGCTTCGGGCTGACGGTGCTGATCAACATGGAGATCGCCGTCGCCGCCGGCATGGCGCTGGCCGCCATGCTGTTCATCAAGCGCATGATGGAACTGACCGAGGTGCAGCTGATCGGCAGCACCGAGGAGCGCGAATACCCGTCCCATCCCGATCACATCGCCATCTACGACATCAACGGCCCGATGTTCTTCGGTGCCGCCCAGCGTGCCCTGAAGAACATCCTGAACCTGCGCAAGGACATCCGGGCAGTGATCCTGGACATGGGCGACGTGCCGATGATGGACATGACCGGCATCGTGGCCCTGACCTCGATCACCGAGAGCCTGGCCAGGAGCAAGACCTTCCTCGTCATCAACGGCCTGCGCCCCCAGATCGTGGGCATGCTCGGAAAGTCGGGGGTGGTGCCGAAGACGGGCGAGATCGCGTTTGCCCGCAACATCCAGGAAAGCCTGCGGGTGGCGACCGAAGCCGCTCCCTCCGAGCCCTAGGCGGGCAATGGCGGCAGCGGCACGCCGACGGCATCGGCGATGATGCGCAGCAGGTCCGCCTCCGAATCCGTGACCTTGTCGTTGGTGAATGCCGTGGCCAGGCAGGCCGAAAGCAGCCGTCGCTTGTCCTCCGGATCGGCCCCGGAGAAGCGGCGCAGCGCCTCGTCGAACGCGCGCAGCGTACAGGCGCCGGCATCGGGATGCCGGTAGATCTGGTCCGGTGCGAACAACTGCATGCCGCGCCGGAAAGCCTCGTTGCGCATGCCCTCACCGCGCTGCCCGACCTCGGCCAGCATCGTCAGCAGGCAGACGGCATCGGCCACCTCGCCCTTGCCGTCCGGCACCGGCGACGAACGCAAGCCGAAGGCATGATCCAGGTGATGCAGCAGCATGCGGTGCATGCCGTACTCGAACAGGCTGACCTTGCGGTCGGCCTTGATCATCAGGTTCACATTGGCCCGGAAATCCCGGTACTGGCTCTGGGACAGCTGGCGCAGCGTCGGCACGATCATCTCGACCAGCGGCAGGCGCAGGCCGGGGGCCATCCGCTCCAGCTCCGGGTGCAGCTCCAGAAGCTCGCGGAACACCTTCGCATCGGCCTGCTTCTCCAACAGTTGCAGTTGCCCGGTACGCACCTTGCGATTCCCCGGCGACAGCAGCAGCGCATAGACGGCGGCGCGCGCCAGATAGGGATCGTGCGCGCATTCGCGCAGATGGGCCGGCAGCTGATGCATCAGGTCACGGGCCCGGGCCAGGTGCGCGGCGCCGGGCTGCCCGGCATCCTCGAGCCTCAGCCGACCCGATGTCTCCGGTACCGACGTGCCGACACCGGCCAGCCCGGAAGCCAGGTCCGAGGCCAGGGCGGCGCTGGCGGCATTGGCCATCACCGTCGGTTCGCGGGAAACCTTATCGAAACGGCCGCGAAAACCCGGCTCCAGGCGCCGGATGCGGTCGCCCAGGGGCGGATGCGTGGCCCACCAGTCGCGCCCGAAATAGGAGCGGATCGCCTGGCCGAAGAAGATGTGGCTGGCCTTCTGCGCCGCCGGATGCCGGATGGCGGAGCCTTCCTTGTAGCCGCCGATGACCTTCAGCGCCCCGGCCAGTCCCGATGGCAGGCGCGTGAACTGTACCGCCGCCGCATCGGCCAGGAACTCGCGCTGGCGGGACACGGCGCGCTTGATCAGATCGGCGATGATCAGGCCGATGGTGCCGGCGAAGAACACCATGGTGCCGGCCGCCAGCATCGCCGGATGCACACCGCCGCGGTTGCCGCGCTCGTTGTAGCGGATGCCGGCCCGGCGCATCGTCATCATCGAGATGCCGATATCGCCGATCAGCGTGATGCCGGCGAGCCAGCCCATCAGCTGCATGTTCAGACGCATGTCGCCGTGCAGGATGTGGCTGAACTCGTGGGCGATGACGCCCTGCAGCTGGTCGCGGTTCAACAGCTCGATGCAGCCGCGCGTGACGCCGAGGACGGCATCGCCGTGCGTGAAGCCGGCGGCGAAGGCATTGATGCCGGTCTCCTCCAGCACGAACACCTGCGGTACCGGCAGACCCGAGGCGATGGCTATCTCCTCGACGACGTTCAACAGCCGACGCTCCAGCGGCAGCGTACTCGAGGTCGGCATCGGGCGTCCGCCCAGCATGCGCGCCACCGCGGCGCCGCCGCCGGCGCGGATCTGGCTGATGCGCTGCCAGCTGCCGAAGCCCATCACCACCAGGCAGCCGGCGGCCACCCAGGCGAACAGCTCGGCATCCCACAGTCCGGGCGAATGGCGGCCGACGTAGGACTGGCCCCACCAGGCCACGAAATAGATGGCGAGGATGATCAGGGCCACGGCCAGCGCGAACAGCGAGATCAGGATGACGCTGTTGCGCCTGGCCAGTGTCTGGTATCCGAAGAAATCCATCGAGGACGTATTCACGGCGTACGACCGCGAGCCCTATGCGGCGAATCAGCGATCGAAGCTGACCTTGACCGGCGCCCTGGCCGCCGTATCGGGCATCTCGAACAGCGTGGCGGCGGCGAAACCGAAGGAGCCTGCGAGCATCACGTCCGGGAAGCTTTCGCGCTGCGTGTTGTAGACCATGACGTCGTCGTTGTAGGCCTGGCGCGCGAAGCTGACGCGGTTCTCGGTGGACACCAGCTCCTCCATCAGGCCGGCGATGGTCTTGTCGGCCTTCAGGTCCGGGTAGTTCTCGACCACCATGCGGAACTGCGCCAGTGCCGATCCCAGCAGGGATTCGGCGCCGATCAGCTTGCCCATGGCCTGGGCGTCGCCGGGCTGGTTCGCGGCCTGCTTGACCGCCGCCGCGGCCTGGTTGCGCGCCTCGATGACCTTCTCCAGCGTCTCGCGCTCATGCGTCAGGTAGGCCTTGGCCGATTCGACGAGATTCGGGATCAGCTCATAGCGCCGGGTCAGCTGCACGTCGATCTGCGCGAAGGCGTTCTTGAAGCGGTTGCGCATCTGCACCAGACGGTTGTAGATCAGGATCACATAGGCGATCAGCACGACGATGACGGCGAGTACAATCCAGCCTGCGGACATGGGCCCCTCCCCGGGTAATTTTTGCACCTCTACTGTGGCACAGCCGGCGCCCGGGCGCCAGTCAGGCCGCGTTGACCGGCGGGTCGTTCTCCCTGACGCGCAGCAGCAGCAGCGCCCCGATCACGAACAGCGGCACGATGGACAGGATCGACAGGCGCGCATCGCCGGTGGCCCAGCTGGTGACGCCCATCAGGGCCGGGCCGACGATGGCGGCGAACTTGCCCAGCATGTTGTAGAAGCCGAAGAACTCGCCGGCGTAGCCCGGCGGGATCAGGCGCGCGAACATCGAGCGGGACAGCGCCTGCACCCCGCCCATGACCAGGCCGATGAGGCCAGCCAGCATGTAGAAATCATTCTCCACACGCATGTGATAGCCCCCGACACAGGCCAGCACATAGCCGCCGATGCAGAACAGGATCGTGGGACGGGTGCCGATGCGCTCGCCGACATAGCCCATGGCGATGGCGGCCGGAAAGGCCACGAACTGGGTCAGCAGCAACGCCGTCATCAGCACCCCGGCATGGAAGCCCAGCGACAGCCCGAAATCGACGGCCATGTGCGCCACCGTCCCCACACCGTCGATGTAGAAGAAATAACCGAGCAGGAACAGGAAGGCCATGCGGTAGCGGCGCACCTGGTGAAAGGAAGCGACAAGCTGGCGGAAACCGCCGCGGATGCTGGCCCCCAGGTGCACACGCTTCGCCTCGTTGCGCTCATGCACGTACAGCCCCAGGGGGATCGTGAACACCGCCCACCAGATGGCCACCGACATGAAGGACCAGCGCACCGCATCCGCCTTGCCGGCAAGCCCGAACCAGTCCGGGTGCAGCGTCATCAGCACGTTGGCGGCAAACAACAGGCCGCCGCCGATATAGCCCAGCCCGTAGCCGAGCGAGGATACGCGGTCCAGGTGCTTATGCTCGGCCACGTCGATCAGCAGGGAATCGTAAAAGGTGTTGGCGCCGGAGAACCCCAGGGCGCTGAGCGCGTAGATCGCCGCCGCCCACGCCCACTCGCCTCTGGCCACCCAGAACAATGCCGCCGTGGTGACGACGCCCAGCGTCATGAACTGCAGCAGGATGCGCTTTTTCAATCCGCCCTGGTCGGCGATGGCACCGAGCACCGGCGCCATCATGGCCATCAGCACCGCCGCCACCGAGTTGGCCACGCCGAGCCAGAAGGTGCTCTCGTTGACCGTTAGTCCCGAAGCCCAGTACTGCTTGAAGAACACCGGGAAGAACCCGGCCATGACGGTGGTGGCATAGGTGGAGTTCGCCCAGTCGTACATGGCCCATGCGGTCGTGCGTTTCATGCCTGCCCCTTTCGCCGTCCGGCGCCATGGTAGCAAGAATGCGTGGAACTAGAAGCCATTCCGGCCTATGATGCGGCCCCGCTCGAAGACCGCCTCGCTGAACCGATCCGTTTTTCCGGCCAAATCCATCCCGAGAGAGACGCATGACCAACACTTCGCCCACGGACAATACCACCGCCTTCGATACGCTCGGCCTGCATCCGGACATCCTCGCCGGCGTCATCGAGGCCGGCTTCCGTGCGGCCAGCCCCATCCAGGCCCAGGCCATCCCCATCGTCATGGCCGGTCACGACCTGATCGGCCAGGCCCACACCGGAACCGGCAAGACGGCCGCCTTCGGCCTGCCGGCCATGAGCCGCATCGCCGGCCACAAGGGCGTGGGCGTGCTGGTCATCACCCCGACGCGCGAGCTGGCGACCCAGGTCAGCGACGAGCTGCACCGTCTGGGACGGCATGCCCGGATCCAGACCGCCACCGTCTACGGCGGCCAGGCCTACCGGCGCCAGATCGAGCATATCGAGCGCGGGGCCCAGGTGGTGGTCGCCACCCCCGGGCGGCTGCTGGACCTGTTGAAAAGCAAGAGTCTGCGCCGCTTCTCCCCATCCATCGTCGTGCTCGACGAAGCCGACGAGATGCTCGACATGGGCTTTCTTGATGACATCAAGGAGATCTTCACGCACCTGCCCGAACCGCGTCAGACCTTGTTGTTCTCGGCCACGATGCCCAAACCGATCCGCCAGTTGGCCCAGAGCATCCTGCACGATCCGGTGACGGTCACCGTGGCCACCTCGGAGGCCACGAACAAGGACATCAGCCAGCACTACTACGTCATCGAGGAATCCGAGCGCGACGATGCCACGATCCGCCTGATCGACAGCCTGGAGGCGGATAAAAGCATCATCTTCTGCCGCACCAAGAGCGAGGTCGACCGGGTCAACGCGCTGTTGCAGGCCCAGGGTTACGCCTCACTGGCGCTGCACGGCGACATGGACCAGCGTCAGCGCGAGAAGGCCATCGCCGCCTTCCGGAAGAGCGCCGAGATCCTCGTTGCCACCGACGTGGCGGCGCGCGGCCTCGACGTTTCCGACGTCACGCATGTCTTCAACTACCATATCGCCTTCAACCCGGAGAGCTATGTGCACCGCATCGGCCGCACCGGGCGTGCCGGGCGCAAGGGCATGGCCGTGACCCTGGTGACGCCGATGGAGCTGCGCGAGATCCGGCGCATCCAGCAGCGCACCGGCAAGGACATCATCCAGTCCCTGATCCCGACCCGGGCGGAGATGCAGGCCTCAATGGCGGAACGGCTGGCCGAGGCGATCCGCCGCCAGCCATTGAACGAGAACGCGACACCACTGTTGGAGGCCCTGGCCGACGAGATGGACCCGGCCCATCTGGCGCACAAGCTGCTGTCGATGCTGCTGGAAAGGCAACCGGTTTCCGGGCCGGAAACCATCGGCCTGCGCGGCGAACGCCTGAAACGCTCGATGGAGCGGCTACGTGCCCGCCCCGGCAAGGGGGGCGGTGGCTATCGTGATGGCGGCCATCGTCATCCGGGCCGCAAACAGGGCTGGAAGAAGGATTTCGGCCGGCCGGCCGGCAAGAGGCGCAAGAAACCGTCCTGATGCGGGGACGGGCCCGGATCAGGGCTCCAGCACCAGGCCTTCGTGGGCCATCACCAGCTCCAGATCATGGCCGTGGCGCTTGCGAATCTCCAGGAACAGCGCATCCAGGGCATCGTCGGTGCGCGTCGGCTCATGGTGCGTCATCACCAGCGTCCTGACCCCCGCCGCCTTCGCCAGGGCGATGCTCGCATCGTGGGTGCCGTGGCCCCAGCCGCGCTTGGTAGCCAGTTCCTCCTCGGTATAGGCGCTGTCGGCGATCAGCATGTCCACGCCCCGCACGGCCTCGACCAGCCGCTGTTGAAGCGCTTCCAGTTGATGCGCGATGCGCGCATGGGCCGCATTCGCCGGATCGACCGCCTTGGCGAACGGCTCGTGATCGCCGGTGAAGAACAGCGACTGGCCGTCGGCCTCGATGCGGTAGCCGAAATTGATCACCGGATGGTTCATGACCACCGCCGTGATCGTGATGCCGCCGATGCGTACCTGGTCGCCGTCCTGCAGCGAGGTGCTCGTCACGTCCGCCTTCAGCTCGTTTTCGCCCACCGGATAGAACCGGTGCTGCATCTGCACGGACAGGATATCGTCAATACCGCGCCCGAATACCGGATCGAATGCGCCGTAGATGCGGATGTGGTTGCCCGGCACGAACAGCGGCGTGAAGAACGGCAGGCCCTGGATGTGATCCCAGTGCGTATGGGTGATCAGGATATGCACCGTTAGCGGCGTCTCGGATGCGATGGCACGTGCCAGCGGGAAGATACCGGTGCCGGCATCCAGGATCAGGCGTTCGCCGCTGTTCGTCAGCACCTCGATGCACGTCGTGTTGCCGCCGTAACGGACCGTGCCGGGGCCGGGCACGGCAATCGAACCGCGCACCCCCCAGAATCGAACCTGCATCCATCCTCCTTCTGCCCACCCCTGCAGCCGCGCCGAGATGGCGGCGCATGCGTGCAGGCCCGTACAAAAAGCAAAGATGATGCCACGATCGCCGGATGTTGATCCCCTACCGGCCGGTGGCACACTGGCGCTATGCCGAAACGCGACGACCAGGCCATGGTGGCCTCCTGGCTCGAGGACCATGGCGATTATCTGTTCCGTTTTGCGCTGTCACGCCTCGGCGGCGACACGGAGCAGGCGCGCGATATGGTGCAGGAGACCCTTCTGGCAGCCTGGAAGGGTTGGGAGGGCTTCGGCGGACGCTCGGCGCTGCGCACCTGGCTGGTCGGCATCCTGAAACACAAGATCACCGACCATATCCGCCAGCAGATCCGCAACCGGCAGCTGCATGAGGACGTCGAACGCGACCCGACCTCCGACTGGTTCGGCGCCGACGGGCACTGGCAGGAGGCGCCCAAGGCCTGGCGCGCCAGCCCGGAATCCCTGTTCGAGAGCACCGATTTCCAGCGCGTGCTGCAGCGATGCCTCGATGCCCTGCCGGCCTTGCAGCGGGAGGTGTTCGTGCTGCGGGAGATGGGCGGCGAGGACTCCGGCAGCATCTGTAAGTCCTGCGACATCACGGCGACCCATTTGCACGTGCTGATGCACCGGGCCCGCATGGCCTTGCGTTCCTGCCTGGATTTCAACTGGTTCGGGCGCAAGGCCGGATGATGCGACGGGGGTTGTAGAATGTACTCATGCCGGCAGGCCAGCCGCATCCTGTCCGACGCCATCGAGCGCCGGCTGTCACCGATGGAGTGGCTCAATTTGCGCCTTCACCTGACAATTTGCGGCATGTGCCGGAACTATGCCCACAATATCCGCACCCTCGAGACCGTGCTGCTGCGCCTGCGCGACCAGGCCACGGATTCCGCCCAGGCCCTATCGGCATCCGACAGGGCCCTGATCCTCAGGAATATCGAAGCGATCGCCGGGGACGCGGACACAGGCCCGTCCGCACCCTGATCCATCCGTCAGGCGGCCTGGCGTTCGTCCCCGCCGGCCAACGCGCCGCCGCAGCTCGATCCCTGGCCGGCCGTACAGCCATAACAATGATCCAGCACCGCAACCGGATTCCCGGCAAGCGGCTGGCCGATCAATTGCCGCAGATGCGTCCGCGCCCGGCCGGCATGGGCCAGCGGTAGCCCGAGCATCTGGTTGAAATCGCAGTCGTAGACATAGCCCTGCCAGTCGACGCTGATCAGGCTGCGGCACATCACCCCCGGCAGGTTCTCTTCGCGGTAGGCATCCTTGAGCAGCTGCATGTAGGCCGCGAACCGCCCCTTGGATAGCAGCCAGCTGCCGAAACGACGGATCGGCATGTTGGTGATCGTCAGCAGCCGGTCGAAAGCGATGCCGTGACGCTGCTCCAGCTCACGCGTGTAGTCGTCCTGCAGCTGCCGCTGGTCCGGCGGCAGGGCCATCCCCTGCGGGTTGTAGACCAGATTCAGCACCAAGCCCCCGCCCTGTCCGTAACCGAGCGCGTTCAGGCGCCTGAGGGCGGCGATGCTATTGGCATACACCCCCTTGCCGCGCTGGGCATCGACGTTGCCCTCCAGATAGCACGGCATCGAGGCCGTGATCTCCACACCGTGCGCCGCCAGGAAGCGGGCCAGATCGGCGCCGCCGTCCTCCTCGAGGATGGTCAGGTTGCAGCGATCGATCACGTGCGCCCCCAAGGCCCGGGCCTCACGGACCAGGTGCCGGAAATGCGGATTCATCTCGGGGGCGCCGCCGGTCAGGTCCAGCCGCCGGACCCCGGAGGCGCGGACGAACGCGAGCACGGTGGCCACGGTGTCCGCATCCATCAGCTCCGTGCGTCGGGGCCCCGCATCGACATGGCAGTGCTGGCAGCTCTGGTTGCACAGATAGCCGAGATTCACCTGCAGGGTTTCCAACTCGCCCCGCCGGACCGGCGGGAAATCGGTTTGCTGGAGCAGCGGCAGCGTGGCATGCATGGTCATCTCCTGGTGTGGCCTGGGCGTGGAACGGTACACGCTATCGGCCGCATCTTGGTCGGACAACGCGGGTCTGCCTTACATCCCCCCTTGCGAACCATGGCCGCAACCGTAAAATCATCGATCGCCGAGGGGAATGCCGCTGCGTCGGAGGGGAGTGATTCCATGAACAAAGAAGCGATTGTGGATGCCGTCCGCAAAGGGCAGCCCATGCCCCAGAAGAACCTGGCCGGGATCGACCTGAGCAATCTCGACCTTTCCGGTGCCAATTTCTCCGGCTGCGATCTTTCGGGGGCCAATCTGCGCAACGCCAAGCTGCACCGCGCCAACCTGGCCGATTGCAGGCTGGGCAAGGCCGACCTCCGTGGTGCCGACCTGACCCAGGCCAACCTTTCCGGCGCCAACCTGATCGGCGCCCGCCTGCGCCGGGCCAACCTGACGCGCTCCATCCGCATCCGCACCAAGATCCGCAAGTGGGCCATGAAAGGCGCCTATATCGCCGGCCCGACGGCCTATTCCGACTGATGCCGATGACCGCGAACAGGGGCGGAGCCTTTCCGCTGCAAGAGAACCGGCCCTTTCTCAGCGAGCGCGAATGGACCTGTCTGCGCCTGATCTGCCATACCGAGGACAGCATCGCCGACAGCGACCCGCACGCCCTGGCCGAGGCCACCGCCCACCAGATCGCCCCCGCACGGGCCGCCCAGCTGGTCGAGATCGCGCGCATGGCGCGCCTTCCCGGTCTCGGCACATGGATGGCCCGCCTGCTGGTCGAAGCCGGCGTCACGACGGCGGACCTGACCGCGACATCCGCCGACGCGCTGCTCGCCAAAGTGAACGCCCAGGTGGGCTATCCCGTCTGCAATGCCGCCACCATCGCCGCCTTCGCGCTGCTGCAGGCGGCATGGAAACATGGTCCGGCCGCACGCGTGCATTGATTGCCGGGGCCCCCGGTCTATAATCGCCGCGCATGAATGAACGTATCCTTGTCACCGGCGGTGCCGGATTCATCGGCGCCAACGTGGCGGCCGCCATCGCCAGGCAGGGCCAGGCGGATGTCCTGGTCGTCGACAATTTCTCGTCCGGGGACTGGCATACCCTGATCGATCTGGACTGCGAGGTCCGGGCCTGTGACGCCAACGATCCCCGGCTGCTGGACGAGATCGCCTCCGGCGCCTTCTCCGCCGTGGTGCACCAGGCCGCCATCACCGACACCACGGTGATGGACCAGCGCCTGATGATCGAGGTCAACACCAACGCCTTCGCCGACCTGCTGGCCGCCAGTGCCAGATCCGGCGGCACGCGCGTCGTCTATGCCTCGTCCGCCGGCACCTATGGCAACTCCCCGGCCCCGAACCGCATCGGCGCGGGCGAGAAGCCGACCAATATCTACGGCTTCTCGAAACTGGCCATGGATCGCGTGGCGCGCCGCTGGCACGACCGCCACCCGGCGCCGATCGTCGGGCTGCGCTATTTCAATGTCTACGGTCCGGGCGAGGCCCACAAGAACGAAAAGGCCGGCACCAAGACCGGCTCGATGATGCTGCAGCTGTACCAGCAAGTGCAGGCCGGCAAGACCCCGCGCCTGTTCAAGCACGGCGAGCAGATGCGCGACTTCGTCTACATCCGCGACGTCATCGGCGCCAACATGGCGGCGCTGAAGGCTCCCCGTTCCGGCGTCTGCAATGTCGGCTCGGGCAAGGCGCGCACCTTCAACGACGTCGTCAGCATTCTCGGGAAGGAACTCGGGCGCAGCCTCGACGTCGAGTACTTCGACAATCCCTATCCCTTCTACC
The DNA here is from genome assembly GCA_964492895.1 of uncultured Zetaproteobacteria bacterium. Taxonomy (GTDB): domain Bacteria; phylum Pseudomonadota; class Zetaproteobacteria; order Mariprofundales; family Mariprofundaceae; genus DATLWN01. The sequence goes on from CAZBLR010000006.1 coordinate 66,800, forward strand.
AGATGCACACCGAGGCGGACATGACGGAAACCCGTGCGCTGCTCGGCTGGGAACCGGAATGGTCACTGGAGGACGGTATGGGCGAATACATCCGCCTGCTCGAGCAGGGCTATTCGGCGGGACCGGTGGTGCTCGCATGAGGCCGACGCTGCGCACCCTGGCGCTACTGCTGGCCATCGCCGCCGGCAGCAGCGGATGCCTGCCGCATATCGTGCACCAGGGCAATGTGCTCGAACCGAAGAAGGTCAACCAGGTTCAGGTCGGGGATACGCGCTTCTCCGTGGAGACGCTGCTCGGCACGCCGGTCATGCATGATGTGCTGCACCCGAACAGGGCCACCTATATCGAAGAGTACAGGGATCCGGAGAGCGGCAAGCATTATACCCGGGGCATCACCATCACCTATGACGAAGCCTTGCGGGTCACCGCCATCCGCAAGTTCGGCTTCGACCAGGGCGGCGGAGCGCACTGATGGCCATCCGTCGCCCGGGGTCCCGCTCCAACATGTCGTTGTTGAGCTCCGGTGCGCTGTCGGTCTTTCTGCTGATCATCCTCATCGGTGGCCACATCGTCATCGCCGCCCTGGTGCTGTCCTCGATCTTCGGCGACGGCGGCCTGAAGGCCATGTCCATCGATACCGACATCCCGGCCTGGGCGCTGGTGCTGATAGTCGCGGGCGCGGTGATCATGGATATCTGGATCGTCACCTCCATGCGCCGCGCGCGCAAACGGAGGCTTGAGCGCTGACGGCGTTTCCCGGCCATGCCATGGAAACCGTCGCGGGAAGGAGGAATCGGGTGCACATCCGGGCCATCCTGACCGCCCTGCTGATCGCGCTACCGGTGATCTTCGTCCTGCAGAACACCCAGGTGGTCGAGATTCGTTTCCTGTTCTGGACGCTGTCGATGTCGCGGGTCCTGATCATCCTGCTGATGCTGGCCGCCGGCATGCTGGCCGGGTGGTTGCTGCACGGCCTGCTCAACGCCAGGAAGGAACGCGCGCAATAGGCAACACCTACGCGTCGGCCTGCCTGCGCATCCAGATCGTGAAATCGTTGTCCAGATAGTCGTCGTGCAGTTCGCAATGCGGCGACAGTGAACGGCAGTAGGCCAGCATCGCTTCCGGGTCGAAGCGCTGCAGGCCGAAGCTGAACATGGCCATATAGCGCGCATTGAGCAGATTGAAGGCCGCCCCCCTGCGCGCCAGCTGGAACATGCGCGCAATGACGGCCCTGGCATAGCGGCCTTCGTCCATCAGCGCCTCGTTCAGCGCACCGGACAGCAGCACCCAGTCGTACGACTCGGGCTCGGCCTCGAGATCGAAGATATCCCCGCAGATCAGGCGCGCGTCCGGCTGCTCCCGGCTCGCCACCGCCAGGATATCCGGCGACAGATCGATGCCGGTATAGCGCACCGGACAACGCCAGCGCTCGATCCAGGATTTCAGGTCGGCGAACCCGCATCCGACGTCGAGCACGCTGTCCCCCGCTTCGATGCCGATATCGCAGAGCATGCGGAAGCGGATCTCCTGCACCTCGCGGCTGCTCCAGTACAGCGCGGCCGGCGAATGCCCGAAGCGGTGCAGGCTGTCGCGGTGCCTGTCGACGATGCGCTTGCGCTGCTCCTCCGCGAGTCCGGAGGGCATCTCGCCGGGCACCGAGGTGTCCGTCATGTTGCTGGGGGTGTTGCCGTCGGTCCGGCCGAGCCGATGCTTCGTGCCTTTTCGATACGGCGGGAACTGGAGGCATAGGCCTTTTCGCCGGATTTCTGGCTCATCGGCCAGGTGAAAGCAAACCAGGGCACGGGCAGCGCCCAGATACTGCCGTAGCGTCGGGGTTTGCCCGTCCGGCGCCTGGGGTCGAGGTTGATCTCGGCGACGATTACCCCTTCCTCTTCATCCATCTCGGCCAACACGGTTCCATCCGCATCGGTAATCGCCGAAAGGCCCGGGAAGCTGCTTTTCAGAAAGGGATAGATGGAGGGCAATGCCGTCTCCAGAGGCCCCGTGCGGTTGGCAAAAATGTTGGGGACGCCCAGCGCATCGCTATAGAGGCCGCGGATGCGCTTGAGCATCTCATCGAAACGACGGGTATCGCCCGGAATGAACCGCTTCGGCCTCCCCGCCGCCGACGGCGACAACACCAAGTCCACCGCCAGCTCCGATAGTTCGCAAATGCGTTCGTACAGGAGGTTCTCGTAGCAGATCGCCACGCCAATGCGCCCAAACTCGGTTTCGATGACGTGCGGATCGTTACCTGGCCTGTAGAAATAGGCCTCAACCGAGGCCGGCGGATTCTTGCGCACCCGACCGGCGATCTCTCCCTGCGGCGTAGCCAGCACGAAGCTGTTATAGAAATCGTCGCCGTCGACCTCCAGGAAACTGAAGCCCACGTGGATGGCATGCAGCCTCGCCTGGTTTTTCAGCCAGTGCACCGCATGCCCGTGCGCCGTTTCGGCCGAGTCCCAGACCGCTTCGGTGAGCTCGTAGCCGCCCGGCATCAGCTCCGGCAACAGCACAAGCTCGGCACCCTGACACGCCGCTTGTGCGATCAGTTCGGCACCACGCCGGAGATTGTGCTCGACCGCTCCCGGCTCACATCGCATCTGCACCGCCGCCACCTGCAGATGGCGAACGGCGGCTGAGCCCTGCCGTTGTTGATTTACACCGCGTTGTTCCGCCTTGTTCGCACGCATCGTGGCGGTCAGCCTAATACGGTTCCGACCTGGCTTTCCAGCGCGGGACGCAAGGCCCGGATCATGCCGAACGGTCGTCGTCCTGCCGGTCGCCTTCCTTGCGGGCCGCGCGCGTGGCGCTGACGATCTTGACGATGCTGACCACAAAGACCAGCACGGCCAGGGCGATGATCGCCCCGATCAGCTTGTGCTCCGTCACCAGGCTGACGAAATTCAGTGGCTGCAACGATGTATCGTGATACAAGGCTCTCCCCTTCTCCGCCACCCATTGGAAACGGGAATGCCTGAAAGTGCAAGCGATAAATGCTGGAGATCCTAGCCTATGCCCCTGAATCGCACGGCGATGCCGGCCACCCCCACCAGCAGCCGCGACACCCGTTGCAGGCCGCGCGGCAGGTCGCGGCGGCGAATATCCATCAGCAACGCGATGCGCCACTGCCCGCTGTCGTTTTTCACCTCATGGGGATAGGTGTCGTCCCAGAGCAGGGCTTCGCCATCGCCGATGCGATGCCCGATACCGTCGATGGTCAGCGTCACGGCAGGAAGCCCGTCGGCACTCATCGGCACCGACAGGCCGAGATAGAAGCGGGACACGCCGCGAAACGGGCCACGATGCAACGGGATGTGCTTGCCCGGGGCCAGAAACGAAAGGGTCGCGGTCAGCACGTCCGGCGACGAGCGCACCAGCGAGGCCAGCTGCGGACAGCGCGCCATGTTGCGCCCGATCTCGACGCCGTAGGCCTTGAGCACGAACATGCGCCAGTCGCGCGCATCGTTGGCGGAGATATCGGCCTGCGCCGCCATCAGCTCGTGAAAGCGGGGAATGGATGGCAGATCCCCGGCCAGCGCCAGCGCCTCGTCGCGCAGTGACTGCCAGGCCTGGGTAAAGCGACGGGCATCGGCAAAGCCGCCAGCCAAGTCGAGCACCGGCGGTGCCGACAGCCGGCGGTCGTAGAACCCGCGCAACCACTCCGCCGATCGGTCGTACATGGCGCTCATGGCCAGCCATTGAAGACCAGCGCCGTTGCAAGCGCAAGGCGAAACCTAGGCGCCGTCATCCGGCGTTCCCGTATCCGTTGACCGGACTATTTCGTCAGGGAGATGAACAGCTCCGGCAGCTTCTCGGGCAGGCGGTCGATGTGGTCGATGATGGAGTAATGGCGGCCGAAGATATCGGACACATACGCATCCGCTTTCGCATCGAGAGAGATGCAATAGCTGTAGATACCGTCGCGGTCCAGCTCGTTCACCGCCTGGTGCGCATCCTCGATCAGCATGCGTTCGTCCTTGGCATCGATGTCGGAGGGCTGGCCGTCGGTCAGGATCAGCAAGAGCTTCTTGTCCGCCTGTTGCGCCTTCAGAAAGTGGCCGGCATGGCGCATCGCCGCACCCATGCGCGTCGACCAGGCCGAGTCCATGGCCGCCAGCCTCGCCTTGACCTCGTCGTTCCACGGCTCGTTGAAGCCCTTGAAGTGCAGGTAGCGCACGTCGTGGCGGGTGTTCGAATGGAAGCCGCCGATGGCGAAGGGGTCGCCGAGCTTGTCGATGGCCCAGGCCAAGAGCGACACCGCCTCCTGCGACAGCTCCAGCACCGTCTGCTCGGAGCCCGCGGCCTGCTCGCCCAGGGATTCGGACAGGTCGAGCAGCAGGGACACGGCGATGTTGCGCCCGGAGGTCGTGTGGCTCATGTTGATGCGCGGATCGGGCTGTGAGCCGGCCTTGAAGTCGATCAGGGAACGAATCGCCACGTCGAGATCCAGTTCGCTGCCCTCCTCCTGGAAGCGGATGCGCACCTTCTCCTGCGGCTTCAGCATGTCGAGGATGCGCTTCATGCGCTTGGCGATACCGCTGTGCTTCTCCAGCAGCCGGTCGATGTCGGCGGCATGGCCCTTCGGGTGCAACAGTTCATAGACGCTCACCCAGTCCGGTCGATAGCTATTCGTCGTATAGTCCCACTCGTCGTAATGGCGCGGCGGCAGCGCGCGGAGCTCTTCCTGCTGCTGCTTCTTGTCGAGATGCTCGAACATCTCGTCCTCGTCGCTGTTCTCGATGTAGATCCACAGATGACGGTTGTCGTCGCGGTAATCGACCTCGGTATCCTCGAACAGGATCTTCGGCGCCATGTCGCTCTGCCGGCGCGTGCGGGCGATGAACGACAGGCCCAGATCGGCCATCGCCGGACTGCTGGACTCCCCGTCCGCCATCGCCGTATGGAAGCGCTCGCTAAACTCACGGATATCGGCGTTGTCATAGGCGTAGTCCGGGTCGAGGATGGCGCGGGACAGCATGGCCAGGCGCACACGGATGGTCGAGGCCTCGGAATCGGCCAGCATCGCCTCGTCCGGCACCGGATGCAGGGCCAGCAGGATGCGCTTCAGCCCCGGATAACGCTGTATCGCGAGATGATCGATGCGGCAGTCCTCGAAGACCTCCACGCCCAGACGCTGGAACGGGCTCCAGTTGTCGACGATCATCTTGCTGCTCCAGCGCCGGTGCGCCGCCATATGCGCCAGCGTGGCGCGGTAGCGGTCGATGCCGGACACGCCGTCACGATCGTCATAGACATCCGGAATGCGGATGCCGAGATCGTCGAAATACGGCATCGGCTTGCGCAACTCGTGGAAGGCGAGCGAATAGGGCACCAGATGGTCGTGATCCTCCCACAATCCGCGCAGATACAGATCGAGCTGACGCTCATGATCGATGAACAGGGTGCCGTGGCGCTCACGCTGCAGCACCGCGACCGAATCAGCCGATTGCATGGAGAAATAATCGATCTGCCGTTCGGGATGATCGTTGTAGTAGCGCACCCCGTAGTCGATCCAGTTTTTCAGGCCCTCAAGCGGCACCAGCGTCAGGATGCGCGGCACCTGCTTGAGCAGTTCGGGAAGTCCCGGGCTGGGGAAAGTGGTGTGATGCCCGTGCACGGAGCCGGTGGTGGCATCCATCATCTCGCGAACGATCTCGATATACTTGCGGAACAGATCGATATTCTGCAGGCGACGAGCCACGGCAGCGCTGGTTTGCAAAAACGGCACCATGGCTTTGAAATTGGTATGCGTGGACATGTAGTGCGCGAATTCGCGCAGATCCACCAGCACCTCTTCACCCGTCTCAGCGGCCACGTCCGGGGCCTCTTCGAGATAGACCAGCATCGGCTCAGCACCCCGCCCCAGCTTGCCAAGAATGCGGGCATTCTCGAGATAGGACAGCAAGCCTTCGGTGCTCAACTTCGCCTTGGCATCGCTCAGGCATTCGTCGAATACCTCATTCACCTGAGCGAAGTTGCAGCCCAGCCTCTGCCAGTACATCTCAAATTCCTGGGTCCGGTCGAGATACCTAGTCATCGTCATCACCATGCATTGTAGAAATGGACAGGAACATGGACCTGTTAACCGAACGATGCCTCGATGGCGTGGCTCAAGGTCTCCCGGATATCGGCATCGTCGGTGATCGGGTGGACCAGCGCCATGCGGCAAGCCTCCTTCGCATCGATACCGCCCTTGATCAGCGTCGCGGCATAGACGAGCAGACGGGTGGAGATTCCCTCGTCCAGCCCATGTCCCTTCAGGTTGCGCGCCGCATGACCAATCTTGATCAGCTTCCCGGCCAGTTCGAGATCGACATCGCTCTCCTTCGCCAGGATATCGGACTCCACCGACGCTTCCGGATAATCGAACTCGAAGCCGGTGAAGCGCTGCTTCGTCGACTGCTTCAGATCCTTCATCAGGCTCTGGTAACCGGGGTTGTAGGAGATCACCAACTGGAAATCGGCATGCGCATCGATCAGTTCGCCCTTCTTGTCCAGCGGCAGCTGGCGGCGATGGTCGGTCAAGGGATGGATCACCACGGTGGTGTCCTGCCGTGCCTCCACCACCTCGTCGAGATAGCAGATGGCGCCGATGCGGGCGGCCGTGGTCAGCGGCCCGTCGAGCCAGCGCGTACCTTCGGCATCGAGCAGGTAGCGGCCGACAAGGTCCGAGGCGGTCATGTCCTCGTTGCAGGCCACCGTGATCAGCGGCTTGCCCAGTTTCCAGGCCATGTATTCGACGAAACGCGACTTGCCGCAGCCGGTCGGTCCCTTGATCATGACCGGAAGCCTGCCCATGCGGTAGGCCCCCTCGTAGAGCGCCACCTCATTGCCCTGAGGCCGGTAAAACGGCTCCTTCTTGATCATGTATTGCTTACTTGTATCCATCATATACCCCTGTCTATCTTTGCCCGACAAACAAATGCCCCCGCATGGCGGGGGCATCCGTTGCTTCCCAAGGAGCGCGGCCCCTTACTTGTGAACGCCCAGCTTCTCGCGCCAGTTCGGATACAGCTTATCCGCATCGTTCGGGAATGACTCGAAGGCGCGCGCGAATTCCTTATGGGTCTTCGCGTACTCGATCGGGTCGGCACCCGTCTTCCAGCACTCGTAGGCCTGGCCCAGCGAGGTACCACCGGCGGCCGGGCTGTCGATGTGGCCGAAGGAGCCGCCACCGCAGGTGTTGATCAGATTGCCGTGGCCCAGGTTCTCGAAGAAGCCCGGCAGACGCAGTGCGTTCATGCCGCCGGAGATGATCGGGCAAGTCGGCTTCATACCGTACCACTTCTGGTAGAAGTAGTGACCCTGGCACTCGTCGCGCTCCAGCATGTAGGCCAGAACGGTTTCCTTGCCGTGACCTTCCATCTTGCCGTAACCCATGGTACCGACGTGGATACCGGAAGCACCCTGCAAACGGGCCAGCTTCATGTAGCACAGCGGATCCATGCCCATCGGGGACTTGTACGAGGTCAGGGCGCCATGTCCGGCACGGTGGAAGTGCAGGAAGGTGTCCGGGAAGGCACGGCGGGCGGTGGTGACGCCGGCCGGACCGGTCACGAAGCCATCGATCAGGAAGGCGACATGCTTCTCGTTGCCGTACTTGGCGAACTCACCCAGGATGTACTCGCCGCGCTTGATGCACTCACCATGGAAATCAGCAGTCGCATTGGCGGAGAACAGCTTGGCCTGACCCGTCTCCTGCTGCGCACGGTCCATGGCCTCGGCCACCTTCGGAATCACCACCTCCATCGGGCAGAACGGCTGGTTGGCCTGCGGCTCGTCGTTCTTGATGAAGTCGCCGCCCAGCCAGAAGTCGTAGCAGGCCTTGGCGAACGGATCCGGGCGCAGGCCCAGCTTCGGCTTGATGATGGTGCCGGCGATGTAACCGCCGTCCACTTCCGGGCGACCCAGCACCTTCCAGAGATCTTTGATGCCTGAGCTGGGGCCGTCAAACTTCTTGACCATCACCTCGGGGATCAGGAAGTCGAGCATGCGCAGGCCCAAATGGTCGCCCATGCCCTGGTTGTTGCCCAGAATCAGCGACCACATATGGGAGACATTGAAGTGGCCATCGGACAGGTTCGGATCGAACAGGTCCACCGGATAGGCGATCTTCATCAGGCCGCCACCCTTGACCGGGTGGTCGCCGAAGGCTGTCTCGTCGATCTCGTACACCAGTGCATCGACGCCGCGAGTGAAATCATCGGTGGTGGAAACTTCCACGTTGGTGCCGGTGGAAGACTCGGCTGCGATATGCGCTGCGACTTCCAGGAAGCCATAGCCCTCGGCTGGTATCATTTTGTATGCGACAAGAAAATGTTTGCCGCCTGCAATCAAGTCCTCTTCTTTCAGGCTGAGATCCGCGTAACGATTCGATTGATCCATTCTATTTCCCTCTCTGTGTCAGTATCCGGTCCTGCGCGCCCTCTTTATACGAGCGTTTAAAGGACCTGATTTTTTTATTATGGCCGCATCATAGGCCCGACGGGTGCATCATTCAAATCAACAGTTATAATAAGGCTAATAAATTTTATTTATGGGGACTGCATGCGGCGCCTGACCTTCAAACAGCTACGTATCTTCGAGGCCGTGGCCACGGAACATGGGTATACGCGGGCCGCCAAGGCGCTGCACCTGACGCAGCCGGCCGTATCCATCCAGATCAAGCAGATGGAGGAATGGATCGGCCTGCCGCTGTTCGAGAAGACGGGCAAACACTTTCGCCTGACCGAGGCGGGCCGTGAGCTGTGGCGCTACACCCAGGAGATTCACCACAAGCTGGAGGAGGCTGCACTGGCGATCGGCGAGATGAAGGGGCTGAAACGCGGCCACCTGCACCTGACCATGGCCAGTACCGCCAACTACTTCGCGCCGCAGCTTCTGGCCACCTTCTGCGCCCGCCATCCCGACGTCCAGATTACGTTGGATGTGGTCAACCGGGCCGGGCTGCTGCGCGCCCTGGAGGAGAACACCACCGATATCGTCATCATGGGCAAACCGCCGGCCGCCATGCCGGTCCATTCCGAGATCTTCATGGAGAACCCGCTGGTGGTGATCGCGCCGCCGGATCATCCGTGGCGCGACCGCGCCGGGATTCCCCTGAGCGAGATCGCCACGGAGCCCTTCATCGTGCGCGAACACGGATCGGGCACGCGCGCCGCCGTCGAACGTTTCCTGGCGCGCCACGATCTCGAGCGCCCCAGCGGCATGGAGATGAACTCCAGCGAGGCGATCAAGCAGGCGGTGCGGGCCGGCCTCGGCCTCGGCGTGGTCTCGCTGTACACATTGGAGATGGAGCTGGAACTGAAACGGCTCTGCATCCTGGACGTCGAGGATTTCCCGATCATGCGCCACTGGCGCATCGTCTACCGCAAGGACAAGCGCTTCTCCGCCGTCGCCCAGGCGTTCCGCGATTTCATCGTCGAGGAGGCGGCCGCCACCCTGAAAACCCCGGAGGAGCACCCGATCCCGTCGCGTTAGCGAAGCAATGCCCCACCTATGGCGACAATCGGCCACATTGGCTCATTCATAATTAAGTATTATGTTGTCCCCTGAACTCCGCGAACGGAGTTCCCTCCCTTCCCGATCAATCTGAGCGGCAAGACAGGAGAACGGATGCCCGATTCGATGACGACCACCGACGGCAATGACGATGCACAGGCCATGCTGACGGCTGTCCAGGCGCGTGTGTTGGGAAGCCTGATGGAAAAGCAGATGACGACGCCGGACTACTATCCTCTGACGCTCAACGCCCTGGTCGCGGCCTGCAACCAGAAAAGCAGCCGCAACCCGGTCATGAACCTCGGCCTGCAGGAGGTCGGCGGCATCGTCAACGCATTGCGCCGCGAAGGCCTGGTGACGGCCAGCCTGCACGGCCGCGCCGACCGTTACGAGCAGCAGATCTCGCGCAAACTGGGCCTTTCGAGCAAGGAGCGCGCGATCGTATGCGTGATGCTGCTCCGCGGGGCGCAGACATTGAACGAAATCCGCGTCAACACCAACCGCATGACGCAATTCGCCGATTCCGAGGAGATACAGGGCGTTCTACAGGGCCTGATGGAGCGCGACGAGCCGCTCGTACTGAGGCTGCCGAGGGCGGCAGGGCAGCGCGAGGAGCGTTATACCCACCTGCTATGCGGCAAACCCGCCATGGACTCCCCTGCCCCAGGCCCTGCTCCAAAAGAAACGCCGGCATCGCCGGACATCGCCAGGCGCCTGACAGAGCTGGAAGAGACCGTAGCCGGCCTGCAGGAAGAGGTTCGCATGCTGCGCGAGGCCCTGCAGCATCGCGACGACTGACCTCCCCCATGGGTCACCATACCATAGGGGTCAGGTCTTGTTTCGCGTTGGAGATGGAGCTGGAACTGAAACGCCTCTGCATCCTGGACGTCGAGGATTTCCCGATCATGCGCCACTGGCGCATCGTCTACCGCAAGGACAAGCGCTTCTCCGCCGTCGCCCAGGCCTTCCGCGACTTCATCGTCGAAGAGGCGGCCGCCACCCTGAAAACCCCGGAGTACCCGATCCCGTTGTAACCCCGTCACGGGCTACACCGTTACACTGTCTATGGCGACAAACGGCCACATTCGGTCATTCGTTCGAATCCTGTTAGGTGTCCCAAACAGGATGAATCTGGGCACTGGCTGGAGATCATTGCAGTGACTTGAACGACCGCTTCCGGCTGCCGTCTCAAGCGGACGATCACCAATGCATGAATATTGGATATACAATAATGGTTCATCCAAGGAGGACGCCATGCTCGTGACATTTAAAACCGATGCCCACGCCAGTATCACCATGTTTGGCGATGTCGCACTTGATATGCTGAAAATGATGGGGCATAGCGCAACTGTGCCAGGCGCCATCCTGGCGGATGATGTTCCTGCGGCCTTGAGTCGCTTAAGAGCTTCAGTTGAAAGCTTAAAGAGCTCGTCACCGGTCGAGGATAGGGGTCAGGATGAGCCTCCTGTCAGCGCACCTCTTCGTGCGTCGCCCCTGATTGATTTGCTTGCGGCTGCTGCTGCGGCAGAGAAAAACGTCATGTGGGAAGAGGCCTCATTTTACAATTGAAGAGAACGTAGGCGTAGACAAACCAATGGGGTCGGATTCGATTGATTTTGAACGACTGCCGATGGCCGATCACGGCCGGTGGCGTTGCGCCTCGTGCAGGGCATCCGTTAGCCTGATAGCTATGGAGATCACCTGTTTCCGCGATAGCGAACTGAACCGGGAAACGCGTACCCTGCCCGCTCCCGTCTACAATCTGGCGAGAACCCTGATGGCGCGCAGCCCGTCGGGGATCGTGTTCGTGCCCATCCGCAGCATGCAGTACCTGGCCATTCTCGACGACGAGGAGTTCGTGTTCATCGATCACCAGTACAAAAGCTGGATCGAGGTCGCCTGGCAGCATTTCCGGCCGCAGGCGCGGACCTCGCTCGATGAGGCGGTGCCCTATGAGGCGGTGTTCTACGATGCGGACGGCGCGTCGGTGATGCGGCGCCTGATGAGCGAGTTTCCGAAGGCATTGCAGGCGTTGGCCGCCAAGGAAAGGCCCGACGGGCCGGCCAGGGTGCTGAAGTTCGAGAGAAGGCGGGAAGTCCCTAAAGGCTAGTCGTCTTCCCCAAGCTCGGGGTCCCACCCTTGCGCCCTGGCGCGTTGCATGGCCTCGCCGTAGATGCGCGCGTGGCGCTCGGCCAGCTCCGGCGGCAGGCGGCTCGGCAGGTTGCCGTAACGATCCCATTCGACGGTGACCTGCTGGTACAGCGCCTGCATGCGGCTACGGCTCCAGCCGGCGCATTGCTCCGTCTCGGGCAGCAGGCCGAACACCCAGGCATCCTTGACGATCTGACCCAGATGGGTCATGCCGCCGTTCTCGTCCTCGTCCAGACCCGGATATTGCGGTTCCATCCTATCTCCTTTCCTTAAGGTTCGGGGAATGACTCCCTGGACCGTCTCTGCTTATGACCTCATTCCCCGCTAGCAGGCTGCCGATCCTGTATATCCAAAACCGGAAAAGAGCAGCAACGTCGCGACCGGTTTTGGATGTGCAGGATCGGGAACCCGTCAGGGCAGGCTGGTTCCGGGGTGCCCTTTCTTGGTTCTTTTTGACTCGGGGCTTCCTTCCCCTCGCCCTTTCAGGGCGGCCTTCGTCCGTCCAAACTGCATTCCTGCACTTTTGTGGCCGCGCAAAGAACAAAAAAATGCATTCACTCGCCAAAGAGCTCACCGGCCCTGGTCGGGACAAGGCCCCGCTATTCCGCGACCCACCTATTTTAACGCGTCAGACCGGCGTACAGCATCGGCAGCTTCTCCGGCAGGCGCTCGACATGGTCGACGACCATGTAGTTGCGCTGGCCGAAGATGCGCGACACATAGGCGTCGGCGCGCGGATCCAGGCTCATGCAATAGGTCATGATGCCCGATTTTTCCGCTTCCTCAACCGCCTTCTTGGTGTCGAAGCGCAGGTACTGCGGATCGCGCACGTCGATGTCCGCCGGCTCGCCGTCGGTGATGACGATCAACAGCTTCTTGGATGAGCGCTGCAGCTTCAGGTAATGGCTGGCGTGCCGAATGGCCGCCCCCATGCGCGTGGACAGCTGCCCGCTCATGCCGGCGAGCTTGGCCTTCGGCTGCTCGTCGTAGGGATGGTCGAAGTCCTTGAAGCGGTAGTACTCGACATCATGCCGCCCGTCCGAGCAGAAGCCGTGGATGGCGAAGGGATCGCCGACCTTGTCGATGGCGTCGGCGAGCAGCACGCAGGCCTCGCGCGTCAGATCCAGCACCGAGTAGTCCTTGCCCGCCACCTTGTCGTTGGTCGATTCGGACAGGTCGAGCAGCACCAGCACCGAGATATCCCGCGTCTTGCGCACCGAGCGCATCATCACACGCGGATCCGGCTGGTTGCCCATGCGGATGTCGGTCAGCGCCGCGATGGCGGCATTGATATCGAGCTCGTCGCCGTCCTCGAGCTTGCGGATGCGTTGCACGCCCTGCGGCTGCATGGCATCCAGCAGGAACTTCATGCGCGAGATCAGCCGCTTGTTGCGCGAAACGATATCATCGATGACGTCGAGTTCGCCGGCACGGCTGCGCTTTTCCTGCACCGTCACCCAGCTCGGCCGTTCCAGCTGGATCTGGTAGTCCCATTCGGAGTAATGGAACGGCTCGGACAAGGGTTCCTTGCCCTCGAGCTCGTTGTAGGACTTGCCGCCGCTTTCGTCGCCGATGTTCTCGTAGGGAAACAGCTCGGTGCCCAGCACCCAGATCTCCTGGGCATCATCGCCCGCGGTTTCAACATCGATCTCATTCGCCATTTCCATCACATTCACGTACTTGCGCACCTGCCTGATGGTGTCGTAACCGGCACTCGCCGCCTTGGCGAAATCGAATTCCTCGAACGCCCAGAAATAGCGGTTGTCGTCGCGGTAGGGTGCGCTCAGCACGTCCGTGCGCGGGTTGAAGGCGATCCTTTTGTCCTGCAGGGCATGCGCCAGCTGCACACCGATATCCCACGACACCTGGTTCGAATCCAGCGCATCCTGCGCCTGGGCGAACAGGTCACGAGCCTCGGCGATCCACGGATCGTCGTCCTCGTAGCCATCGTCGAGCAGGGCCCGGGCCAGGCGGTTCAGGTAATCGCCGACCGTGGCGGACTGATCCGGCGTGGCCGTATGCAACGCCGCCCACAGCGGCTTCAGCCCCGGAAAGCGGCGGATGGACAGCGTCTCCACGCGCGCGTCCTCGATCACCGAGATCACGGCCATCTGCAACGGGTTCAGTGCCTCGGCCGAGATCGGCTGCTGCGTCTCGACGATGTGCGCCGCACTGTGGGCCGCCGCCGCGCGGTACAGCGACAGCCCGGGCACGCCCCCGACATCGTCGAAGGCATCCGGCAGGTGGATCAGGTAATCCTCGATATAGGGCCTGTATCCCTCGCGGGTCTCGAAATCGCCGGAGGTCGGGCGCATGAAGAAATCGCGGCCCCACAGCGCGCGCAGGTACATGTTGATGCGCCGCTGCACATCGACGAACAGCGTGCCCTTGCGCTCCTTCTGCAGCACCGCCATGGCCTCCTTGGATTCCAGGCCGAAGTAACGGATCTGCTCCTCGTAGTTGGTGCGGTAGGCATGGGCGCCCCACAACGCCCAGCGGCGCAGGCCGCCGAGGGTCAGCTGGCCGAACAGCATATCCAGCTTGTCCAGCATCGGACGCACCCCGCGTGGCGCCTGGGCCAGCAGGGTGTTCAGGAACTTCAGGTAATTCATGAACAGATCGGCGTCGCCCAGACGCCCGGCCGCCGTCGGCGCGGTGGCGATCATCATCTCGATCACGGCCCCCGACGTCTTCGAGGCCATGTTCAGCGCCGCATGCGCCAGCTCGCCGACGACATCCTCGCCGACCTCCTGCGCCACCTGCGGTGCCTGCTCGATCCATGCCAGCACCAGGCCCGGCCCCCGGCCAAGGCCTTTCAGGGCCGCCGTCCCCTTCAGGTAATTGTCCAGGCCGCGCGGTGAAAACACCCGCGTCGCGCCGGTCCAGGTGGCCTCCAGGAGTTCACGCTCCTCCGAAGCCAAACCTTCGAGGAGTTCCTCATAGTCATCCAGCAGAATCGCCATGCCCGATCTCTCCGTGCTTACCGATACCAGCGGTCAAAAGAACGTCGTGACGGCGGCATCCAGGGCGTCTCGCATGTCCGGATCGTCGGTGATCGGACGAACCAGGGCCACGCGGCAGGCGCTCTGGGGCGCAACGCCCTTGGCGATCAGGTTGCCCGCATACACGAGCATACGGGTCGAGATACCCTCATCCAGGCCATGACCCTTGAGGTTGCGTGCGCGCTCGGCGATCGACACCAGCTTGTCCGCCACATCGACCTTGACACCGCTCTCGTGGGCCACGATCTCGGCCTCGATGCCGTGCTCGGGGTAGCTGAAGTCCAGGGCGCCGAAACGCTGCTTCGTCGACTGCTTCAGATCCTTCATCAGGCTCTGGTAGCCGGGGTTGTAGGAGATCACCAGCTGGAAATCGGGATGCGCGTGCACGAGCTCGCCCTTCTTCTCCAGCGGCAGCACCCGGCGGTTATCGGTCAACGGATGGATCACCACGGTGGTGTCCTGGCGCGCCTCGACGACCTCGTCCAGGTAGCAGATGGCGCCATGACGCGCGGCCACGGCCAGCGGCCCGTCCTGCCAGGTCGTGCCGTTCGCATCCAGCAGGAAGCGGCCGACCAGGTCGGACGCCGTCATGTCCTCGTTGCAGGCCACGGTGATCAGCGGCTTGCCCAGCTTCCATGCCATGTACTCGACGAAACGGGTCTTGCCGCAGCCGGTGGGGCCCTTGAGCATCATCGGCATGCGCACGGAATAGGCCGCCTCATACAGCTCCACCTCGTCCGCCACCGGGTGGTAATAGGGCTGTTTGTCCACAATGTATTGTTTGATGACGTCGTTCATCCTCAAGCTCCTGTCCATAAAGGTGTTCCATTCCCGCATCCATGGATGCCGGGCCAAGAAAAAAGCGCCCCCGCCGCCTTGCGGCTACGGGAGCGCTTTACATCAGACTCCCGTACGGGATGGATCAGACGGTCTTGCCGCGGTAGATCACCATGGCCGCACCCTGGCTCTGCTGGAAGTTGTCATAGCCGACCAGGCGCACATGGTTGTTCGGGTTGGCCTTGTGGCAGGCCTCGGCCTCGGCCAGGATCAGATCCACGTCGGTCTCGCCGAACATCGGCAACTTCCACATGTACCAGTAGTTGTCCATCAGGTGCTCGGGCTCCGTGTGCTCGATGGCCGGGTTCCAGCCCTTCTTGACGATGTACTCGACCTGCTTGCGGATCTTGTCGGCGCTCATCGCCGGCAGATACGAGAAGGTCTCGAACTTGCGGCTGGCGGGATCGTTCAGCCGCGACTTGTAGTCCTGCATTTCGCTCATGTTTGGATTCTCCTTGGATATCGATTCGGTTTGAGGAGCCGGGGCACACGGGGCGCCCCGGCATCGCCATTACTTGTGCTGAACGTCCAGCTTGTCGACGGTGTCGAACTCGAACTTGATTTCCTTCCACGTCTCCATGGCGGTCTTCAGCTCGGGGCTCGACTTGGCAGCCTCGGTCAGGATGGCCTTGCCTTCCTTCTCGATCTGCACACCCTCGTTGCGGGCCTCGACACAGGCCTCAAGCGCCACACGGTTGGCCGCGGCACCGGCCGCGTTGCCCCACGGGTGGCCCAGGGTGCCGCCGCCGAACTGCAGCACCGAGTCGTCACCGAAGATGCTGACCAGCGCCGGCATGTGCCAGACATGGATACCGCCGGAAGCCACCGGGAACACGCCCGGCATGGAGCCCCAGTCCTGATCGAAGAAGATGCCGCGGGAACGGTCTTCCTTGATGAAGGAATCGCGCATGATGTCGATCCAGCCCAGCGTCGCCTCGCGGTCGCCCTCGAGCTTGCCGACGACGGTGCCGGAGTGCAGGTGGTCGCCACCGGACAGGCGCAGGATCTTGGCCAGCACGCGGAAGTGGATACCGTGGTGCGGGTTGCGGTCCAGCACGGCGTGCATGGCACGGTGGATGTGCAGCAGCAGGCCGTTGTCGCGGCACCAGTTGGCCAGGCCGGTATTGGCGCAGAAGCCGCCGGTGATGTAGTCGTGCATGATGATCGGGGCGCCGATCTCCTTGGCGTACTCGGCACGCTTGTACATCTCCTCCGGGGTCGGCGCGGTCACGTTCAGGTAGTGACCCTTGCGCTCACCGGTCTCGCGCTCGGACTTCTCGATGGCCTCCATGACGAAGTCGAAACGCTGACGCCAGCGCATGAACGGCTGGGAGTTGACGTTCTCGTCGTCCTTGGTGAAGTCCAGGCCACCGCGCAGGCACTCGTAGACGGCACGGCCGTAGTTCTTCGCCGACAGGCCGAGCTTCGGCTTGATGGTGCAGCCCAGCAGCGGACGGCCGTACTTGTTCATGACGTCGCGCTCGACCTGGATGCCGTGCGGCGGACCACCGCAGGTCTTCACATAGGCGATCGGGAAGCGAACGTCCTCGAGACGCAGGGCGCGCACGGCCTTGAAGCCGAACACGTTGCCGACCAGCGAGGTGAACACGTTCACCACCGAGCCTTCCTCGAACAGGTCGATCGGGTAGGCGATGAAGGCGTAGAAGCAGGTGTCGTCACCCGGCACGTCCTCGATGGCATAGGCCCGGCCCTTGTAGTAGTCTAGGTCGGTCAACAGGTCGGTCCACACCGTGGTCCAGGTTCCGGTGGAGGACTCGGCGGCCACGGCGGCTGCCGCCTCTTCGCGGTCCACGCCCGGCTGCGGAGTGATCTTGAAGCACGCCAGGATATCGGTATCCAGCGGTGTGTATTCGGGCATCCAGTAGGTCTGCCGGTATTCCTTCACACCGGCGTTGTATGTTTTAACAGCCATAACAACTCCTCGATTGAACTCGCCCCGTCGGCCTGGGCGGCAGTCACTTGACTTGCCCAGAACTGTAAGCGCGATTTATCATAAGTTATATTCAGTTGTTTTGATTATTATGATAAATTATACTTATACCATGACCGGAACGTCCCGATCCCGGGAGGCCCTATGCATCTGACCTTGCGACAACTGACCGTATTCGAGTCCGTGGCCAGGCATATGAACTTCTCCCGTGCGGCCGAGGAGATGCACCTGTCGCAGCCGGCTGCGTCGATGCAGGTCAAGCAACTGGAAGAGAATATCGGCCTCCCGCTGTTCGAACAGCTCGGCAAGAAGATCTTCCTGACCGAGGCCGGACAGGAATTGCTCCACTACGCCCGAAGCATCAAGCAACAAGTCGAGGAAGCGCAGACGGCGCTCGAGGAGCTCAAGGGCCTGCATCGCGGCACCCTCCACCTGACCATGGCCTCCACCGCCAACTATTTCGCACCGCAGCTGCTCGCCGCCTTCCACGAGAAATACCCGGACGCCAAGGTGCAGCTCGATGTGACCAACCGCTCCGGCCTGATCGAGGCCGTGCGCAACAACGCCACCGACATGGCCATCATGGGCCGCCCACCGGCGGGCCAGGGTCTGGTCGGCATGCCGTTCATGAACAATCCCCTGGTGATCATCGCCCCGCCCGCGCATCCGTTGGCCGGGCGCAAGATGATCAAGCTGCAAGAGCTGGCTCAGGAGCCGTTCATCGTGCGCGAAAGCGATTCCGGCACCCGCATCGCCGCCGAGCGATTCTTCGCCGAGCATGGCATCCAGCTGATCACCGGCATGGAGATGAACCGGTCGGAAGCGATCAAGCAGGCCGTGATGGCCGAGCTCGGCCTGGGCATCGTCTCGCTGCATACGATCGACATGGAACTGGCCCTGAAGCGCCTGGTGGTGCTGAAGGTGGAAGATTTCCCCATCATGCGCCAATGGCATATCGTCTATCGTCAGGGTAAGCGCTTCTCCGCCATCCCGAAGGCCTTCATGGAATTCGTCAAGGCGCATGCGGAGGAGCTGACGCCCACGCCGGAGGTCTAGCAGGCATGACATATCGACCAGCCGACAACAACGGCTCCACAGACGAATGCACGCGATGGCGCGCCAACAAGGCGCCGCGCGTCTTTCAGCCATGAGCGATTCCGATCTGGGGACACTGGCCGCCACCCTGAAGCGCCAGCTGCCGCAGGCCACGGAGGCGCACCTGTTGCGCCTGGCCGAGATGCTGGCCGTAGCGACGATCCCCCCGAACCCGAAAGTCATCGCCGCCCTGATCGCCGAGGGCTGTGATCCGAACAGTCTGCATGCCGCCATGCTGTTCGGACGCGAGATGGCCATCGAGCGATTGGTGCGCCATGGCGGCCTGGAACCGGACCTCCTCGACACGACATTGTCACGCTTCGACCGCATGATCTCCATCCTGATGCACCACCTTGTCGAGCAGCTTGAGAGCCGGCTCTCAAGCCGCGAGCAGGAGAACCTGCTTTCCAAGGCCGCGATGACCTGGATGCGCGAAGGGCAAATCGAGCTGTACAACTATTTCATGGAGATGCCGGTCAAGGCCCGGGTTGCGGTGCACGACGTTCATGAACAGACCATGGCCGTCGAGAAAAGCAACGAACTCGTGTACACCATCGCTGCCGGCGAACACGGGCGATGCGTGATGACCAGCCTGCCGGGCAGCCGTCTGGTCCTGATGCTGGAGGTCGTCAGCACCATCGGCAACAAGGTCAATCTCAAGCATGCCAGGATCTTCCCGCAGGTGAGGGAACGCCGGCGGTTTCCACGGGTGCAGCCGGAGCCCCTGCTGGCCGTCACGCTCGACATCACGGGCAGCGGCACCCCCGAGGCCCACGCCCTGGACTATTCGGAAAACGGCATGGGCCTGATCCTGCATCAGCGCACCACCCTTCGCCCCGGTCATGTCATCGGCATCGATTGGTTCACCTACGGCAAACAACTGAGATCCGCGGCCGCCATCCGCTGGCTGCAACAGGAGGAGGACAACACGCGTCTGGGCGTCGAACTGACGCACGACGACAACACCAAGCTGCAATTGCAGCAGATGGTCGCCCGCGCGCAGCGGAACGTCCTGGGACGCCTGCGGATGAAAGGGATTCCCGATTCCCTGCTCTAGCACCCGGCATAATGCCGGCTCAGCGCCACCACGGCCGCCGGCAGGACCAGAACATTGAGCGCGGGTACCAGCATCAACAGCATGGCCGCCAGGCCGAATCCGAGATAATACCAGCGTTCCTCGCGCATCAGCTCGCGCCGCCGGGAGAAAGCCCACTGCCGGCGTGAGGCGGGAACGTCCAGCATCTCGTAGTTGAGAAAGCGGATGCCGGCATAGCCCCAGATCAGCGTAGCCGCCACCTGCCCGATCACGGGGACCACCAGGCAGGCTGCGGCCACCAGGCCCAGGGCGAGCAGCCCGAGCAGCGGCCGTACGGTACTCGCCAGGCTTTGCACGATCTGGGACACCCAGGAAGCCTGGTTTTCCGGGACGTCGTGGCCCGCCAGGCCCTCCGTACGCGCCGCCAGCATGTCCAGCCAGGGACTGGTCATCGTCGAAGCCAGGCCCACGAACCCGACCACGCCGCTGATCAGCGCCAGCAGGAAGGCCAGGAGCCACGCCACCATCCCGAGCAGCTGCCAGTACCAGGCGTCGCTTTGCGGCAGCCACAGGTGCGCCAGGTGATCCGAGAGCCAGAACACGCCCGATGCCAGAAGCACGACGAGCAGCAACAGCAGGCCGAGCATCCGCCATAGCACGCTGCGCAGCGACCGCTCGACCAGGAGCAGGCGCAAGCCGTCGATGAGCGAAAGGGCCCCGCGGATCATGCATCCATCCCGAGGTCTTCGAGGATGCGTCGCGCCGCATCCACGTCGCCCTCATCCACCATCACGTGCACATCCATGACAACGGGCAAGGGCAACAGGGCATGCATGCCGGCATGATCCACGCGGAATCGGATATGCCGTTCCTGCAGGGCATCGCACAGGATCTGCAGCTGCACGGAATCCGAGACCCTTTTCAGCAAATGCATCGCCCAAGGCTATGGCCTGCCATCGACGCCGTCACGCCCGATATGCGCTTGACAGTGGATGCCCCGCATGAACGATAGGCGCCCATGTCCAATCACCTGAGTCCGGAGCATCTGGCCCGCGCACTGAACACCCTGGTTCCCGCCGGCGCCGACGATGCCGATCTCTATCTGCAGCACGCGACCACCGAATCGCTGGCCCTGGAGGAAGGGCGGGTCAAGCATGTGTCCGCCTCCACGCAGCAGGGCATCGGCGCCCGCGTCGTCAAGGGCGAGGTTTCGGGGCACGCCTACACCGACCGGCTGGAGCTCCCGGCCCTGATGGAGGCGGCCAAGGCCGCGCGCACCATCACCGACGATCGCCGGAAACGTGCCCCGGTGGCCATCTGCGAAAGCCCCGGGCCCCGGGCGCTGTATGCCGCCGCCGATCCGGCCCGGGACATCGCCATGGGCGATCGACGCACCCTGCTCGAGCATGTGGATGCCTTCGCCCGAAGCCTGGATGCGCGCGTGGTGCAGGTATTCGCGGGGCTGGCATGCAGTCACACCGATGTGCGCATCGTGCGCATGGACGGCAGCGAGCTGCATGATGCCCGCCCCCTGGTCCGCCTCAACGTGTCCGTGGTGGTCGAGCACAACGGCCGGCGCGAATCGGCCAGCGCCGGCGGCGGCGGACGATTCGGCCTTTCCCGGCTGCTCGAGCGCGAGCAGGTGGAGCAACTGACGCGCGAGGCTGTGCGCATCGCCGTGCTGAACCTCGACGCCGTGCCTGCACCGGCCGGGCTGATGCCGGTGGTGCTGGGGCCAGGCTGGCCCGGGATCCTGCTGCACGAGGCCATCGGCCACGGGCTGGAGGGGGATTTCAACCGCAAGGGGACCTCCGCCTTCTCCGGCCGCATCGGCGAGCGCGTCGCCGCCCCCGGAGTCACGGTCGTCGACGACGGCACCATCCCCGAACGCCGCGGTTCACTGACCATCGACGACGAGGGCACGCCGACCCATCGCACGGTACTGATCGAGGACGGCATCCTGACCGGCTACCTGACGGACAAGCAGAACGCGCGCCTGATGGGCATGGCCCCGACCGGCAACGGCCGGCGCGAGTCCTATGCCCACCCGGTGCTGCCGCGCATGACCAACACCTTCATGCTGGCCGGCACCGGCAACCCGGACGACATCGTCGCCTCGCTGGATCGCGGCATCTACGCCGTCAACTTCGGCGGCGGCCAGGTCGACATCACCTCCGGCCAGTTCGTATTCACCACCAGCGAGGCTTATCTGGTCGAAAAGGGGCGCATCGTCGCCCCGGTCAAGGAGGCCACGCTGATCGGCAACGGCCCGGAGGTGCTCAAGCACGTGTCGATGATCGGCAACGATCTGGCCCTGGACCCGGGTGTCGGCACCTGCGGCAAGGACGGCCAGAGCGTACCGGTCGGCGTCGGCCTGCCCACGATCCGCATCGACGGGATCACGGTCGGCGGGGCCCAGGCATGAGCCTGGAGCGCGTTGCCCGGCAGCTGGTGGACATGGCGCGCAGCCATGGCGCTGCGGATGCCGACGCCCTGGCCATCGCCGATACCAGCGAGGGTATCCGGATACGACAGGGCAAACCCGAATCGGTCGAGCGAGAGGACTCCCGCGGCGTCGGTCTGCGCGTATTCGTCGACACGGGCAGCGGCCTCGCCTTCGCCTCGGCATCCACGTCCGATGTCTCGGAGCAGGGCCTGCGGCACCTCGTCGACCAGGTGATGGCCATGGCGCACATCTCCGCCCCGGACCCCGATGCCATGCCGCCCTCGGGTGCCGACCACCCGGATGCGGACGAACTGCACGCCTGGAAGGCGCGCCACCACGACCATGCCATGCCCTGGAATACCGAGGCGGCACTGGAAGCCGCACTCGCCTGCGAGGCGGCGGCACTGGATACGCCGCAGATCGGAAACAGCGAGGGCGCGGAGGCCAGCTTCGGCCTGCTTTCGGTCGCCTACGCCTCAGCCGACGGCTTCGCCTCGCATTACAGCCGCGGCTCCCTCGGCCTCGCCCTGTCGGTCGTGGCCGGAGAAGGATCGGGCATGCAGCGCGACTATGCCTACGACCAGGGCCGTCACATCGAGGACCTGCGCCCGGCTGACGAGATCGGCCGCGAGGCGGCATCGCGCGCCGTGCGCCGCCTGCAGCCGGGAAGCCTCGACAGCGGGCGCATGCCGGTGGTGTTCGAGCCCCGGTGTGCCGCCTCGCTGCTCGGGCACCTGGCCGGCGCCGCCAACGGGCGCGCGGTGCTGCAGCAGCGCTCCTTCCTGGCCGACCGCATCGGCCAGGCCGTGTTTCCCGAATTCGTCCGCATCCTCGACGATCCCGACCATATCAAGGGCACCGGAAACCGTCTGTTCGACGGCGAAGGTACGCGCTGCGCGCCGCTGACCCTCGTCGAGGCCGGCCGCCTGCAGGGCTACCTGACCGATCGCTACGCGGCCCGCCGCCTCGGCACCACATCCACCGGCCATGCCCGGCGCGGCCTGACCGGCGATCTCGGCATCGGTCCCTCCAACCTGATCATGGAGCCGGGCCAGTCGCCGCTGGCGGACCTGCTGCACGATGTCGGCAACGGCGTGCTGGTCACCGAGCTGATGGGCTTCGGCGTCAACGCGGTCACCGGCGACTATTCGCGCGGCGCGGCGGGCTTCCTGATCGAGAACGGCCAGGTGAGCCGGCCGGTGTCCGGCTTCACGATCGCCGGCAATCTCGTCGACATGTATGCCGGCATCATCGGGCTGGCGGACGACCTGACCTGGTTCGGCTCCAGGGCGGTACCGAGCATCGCCATCGCCGGCATGACCGTCGCCTGCCAATAACCCCGCGGGAGCAAGCATGAAACCCTATGACGTCTATGGCATCGGCAATGCCATCACCGATCTGCAGCTTCGCACCGACGACGCCTTCCTGGCCGATATCGGCGCCGACAAGGGCATCATGACCCTGGTCGATGAGCCCCGGCAGTCCGACGTGCTGCAGGCGCTGGACGGGCAACCGGTCAACCGCTGCTCGGGAGGCTCGGCCTGCAACACCATCGTCGGCATCGCCGATTTCGGCGGTCGCGCCGCCTATGCCTGCAAGGTCGGCACGGACGAGATCGGGCGCCATTACATCGACGAACTGCGCCAACTCGGCATCGCCGTCGAGGTGCCGCCCGCCGAGGGCCAGTCGGGCACCTGCGTCGTACTGATCACGCCGGATGCCCAGCGCACCATGCTCACGCATCTCGGCATCTCCTCCCGGCTGTCGGCAGACGACGTCGACGAGACGGAGATCGCCAAGGCGCAGTACATCTATGTCGAGGGCTATCTGTTCGCCGGGGATGCGACGCGCGCGGCGGCGCTGAAGGCCATCGATCTGGCCAAGCGGAACGGGGTCAAGGTGGCCCTGACCGTCTCCGATCCATTCCTGATCGGGCTGTGCCGCGACATGTTCTGGGAACTGATCAAGGGCCCCGTGGACCTGCTGTTCTGCAACCACGAGGAGGCCAAGGCGCTGACCGGCGAGGAGGATGCCATCGATTGCGCCCGGGCCATCCATGCCCATGCCGCCAATGTGGCGCTGACGCTGGGCAGGCACGGGTCCCTGATGATCCACGATGGTCAGGTGATCCCGATCGAAGGCGTCAGCGTACAGGCCGTGGACACGACCGGCGCCGGCGACATGTACGCGGCCGGTGTGCTCTACGGCATCACCAACGGGCTGTCATGGAAACAGGCCGGACATTTGGGAAGTCATGCCGCCGCCCGTGTCGTCTCGCAGCTCGGCGCCCGCCTGGGCCGGCGCTTCACACCCGACGAGATTCAGGCCCTGCTGTCCTGATACGACCGGGGAGGAGGCAAGCCTCCTCCCCGGCATCCGGAGCTGCGCTTAGCGATTGGGCCCGCCGCCGCCCATGCC